>NZ_ADKM02000031.1 GCF_000178155.2 Hominimerdicola alba 8 | reverse complement strand
GATCCTTGGTGCCCCTGCTTTCTCCGTGAGGGAAGAAATTCCCTTGCGGGGGCTTTTCATATCTAAAGTGTGTCTATAGACACATTGTATGCAATTCACTTGCTGGCACAAGTCCATTGATCTCAGTGAATTTGTGCCAACAAGCGGTAGTGCTATACCAGCCTGTTGGTTTATATTATAACCGCTGTTGCGTGGCGGAAATAATTTTGGTTATTGCCTTGAATGGTTTCCTTTTGACGCAGGTCTTGCGACCGCCTAGTCATCAGTGTATTCTGTAGAGTGACAAACTCTTTTAGCAAATACACCTTGCTGTCGGCTGCGCCCTTTGCACGACCGATACAGGTCATGACTTCTCGATTACCTCCCCGGTAGCTCACACCACAGTGTTTATACTCGCTGCACTTACTGTCACTAAGTGGTCACGGCGTACATTGAGGTAGCTGCCATCAGGCAGGCTTGCAAATGCAAACTGTTACAATGCAACTGAAAAAATCAGCAGTTGTTGAGGCTTCGTCGAGGTTGCCGTTCATTCGTTGGCTATTCAATTTAACTGTAGTCAGCCGTAAGATTCGTAAGTCTTACGGGAAAAAGAAAAGAGTTTTCAGCACATGCTCATAAAGCGCTGAAAACCCTCTTGACAAATCTATCAAAGTCATGTTATAATGGAACATGACAATTGATGCACCTATCTGTAAAGATCTCACATCTGCTTTAACGGAGCATTTGTGCTGATGGCTTATTTGAATTGGCGTTCATTTAAGCCACAGGTGGGTGTTTTGTTGTTCCCACTATAATCATTATATCACATATGTTTTTATTTGTCAAGTTAAATCGCCAAATTTTTTATAGCTATTTTAATTTGTTATTTCTTTTCTTGCGAATACAGAAAACTTCTTGAACCTAAATCGGAAATTGATGTAACTATACATGTCAAAGGCGATATAAACGGCGATGGTAAGGTGAATGTAAGCGATGTGTCTATGTTAGCGGCACATGTTAAGGGCGAGAAGCCTGTCAAGTAATGATATAAGTGCATAAATACAGCCCTCGGGACGTTTGTCTCGGGGGCTGATTTTTTTATAGTGTGCCTATCAACTTTTCCATCAATTCTTTTTGGCTGATCTGCTGCTGTTGTGCGGACAGTTTGAATTTGCTTACTGCCGCCGCCGACAGCGTAAGGTTGAGCGCGGCAAGACTGTCATCTTCGGCAGGCTCAAAGTTCTCAAGCCACTCTTCTGCCGTCATCTCAGCCTCGCACCATGCCCTTGCCTGTTCAAATGTTAAGAGATATATATGGCGTTCTCGGTCATGCTTTGCGTCTGTGAGACGCAAATTATGAAACGAGTCCGCCCTTGCGCCTGATACGCAAAGAAAGTAGTCTCCAGTGCGCTTACGATAAAGGCTCTGCTTACACGAGCCTTCGTTGCTTGTGATATTGTCGTGATCCGCGCACTTTATGAGCTGCGCGGTGTCTGTATCAAAAACCCTGTTATTAATTATCTTTTTCATGTTTATTCTCCTTTTTAAAATTTTCATACCACTTCAAGAACTCACCAAATAGTTCTTTCTCAGCGGCTTTTCGGGCATCTATGGCGTCTTGGATATTGTCATAGCGCCCGAGATTATACTTGTGACCCTTAAACCTAATTCCCGCCTGCCACTTGCACCTTGATTTGTCCCAGTTTACGCCGACAACTCCCGATTTGTTGGCTTTTGTTGGCTCACATTTAAGATGTGATGGCTGAGTGCCATCAACAAAAGATGTTTTCCTAAGAGCATCTGCGCGTTTTTTACTCGCGCAGTCATCGCAGGTCACCGTTTCTGGCGACTGCACAAGGGACATATACTTGCGAAAACAAGTTTTGCCACAGGAACAGCGGCAAAGGTATGCACCATCATCGGCAGCTTCCAGCACTGTCAACGTGCCATAAGTCTTGCCGATGATACCTGTGCCTCGCAGGCAGCCGCAGGATTTTGTATGCCCGCTAGTCAGGTTGGTGGCAAGGACTACAGTTTCTTTCCCGCAGGAACAGCGACAAAGCCATCGCCGCTGCCCAACATATTTTTTGACGGTCAGCTGCCCGAAGGTCTGACTGGTCAGATTGTTCAGTTTCATGGCGCGACCTCAGCGCCATGTTATAAATTGACATGTAGGGAGTTATACTCCTTAAAAATGGTGGATATCATATCGAGTCCATCATCAAACACGTGGCGGTAATCGTGACGGTTCAACATGTCGTAAGCCGCCTTGTTTTCTTTCATCATCTCCTTAATCGATTTATATTTTTTGCATTCCCCGCATGGAGATGTAAAATGTACATCACCGCTATCATAAAGATTTATGATATATCTCTTTTCCTTTATTCCGATGGGGTTAAAATCTCCGTTGATATCTTCCGCGTCAATGACGGAGATATATACATCACCATCATTGATAATAACAGATGTAATGATTACCCCATTCTCACGGTCGATATAGTCAGTATGACTATATTCATCGACCACGGTAAACTTTCCATATTTCTTTGTTATCATGGTTATACCTCCTAAATACCCCCATGTTATAAAGGGTCTGCTTTTCCCATAGTTGCTAAAGTGCGTATTGATTTTAATTGAACTTCTCATCGAGACGTTCAAAGAACTTCTCTCCACTTGGTTCCATTATTAATCTCTTTGGAGGCGTAGCAACGAGCCATTCCTCATACGGGATCGGTATATCTTTGAAGAGTTCAACGAGTTCTTCAATGCTTTTTCCATCTTTTCTTTCCAAAGCGTTGAGAAATTCTTCATGGTCATAGACCCACGAGAATTCCTTACCGAAATCTGGAGCGAAGTACATTGACCACATAATTGTGGCCTTCTTTAATGAATTCATTTTGAGCAAAAATATATTTGCTATGTAAAACTTTTTCATGGTTATACCTCCTTTTTCGCTCTCCATTGAGCTATCTTTTTTGCGTTCTTACTTTGCTTATACTTATAGTATGGTCGTCGTGCAGGAACGTATGACTGTACAGTCTTTGCTGATAACTTAACTTTATCAGCGATTTCTTGTATAGATAAACCTTGGTTATGTAGTATAATAATTTGTTTGTGTTTGTTGTTAAGGATATAACCTTCTGTTGACAATACCTTGACAACTCTGTTCCAACTTATTTCAAGCTGTCTTGCAGTACCTCTGATACTGCCTATCTTATCATAAGTTACACAAATATTTTTTACTTCGTCCATATAGCATATCACATCCTTATCGCGGAATTCGCATATTTTCCGTACTTAAAAACGATAACAGCGGTTCTTGCTTCATCCACATAGTTGTTTTAAGTTCAAACCCTGTCATAGTAACTATCCTTTCGTGTTGTAGGCTCTCGCCCTGTTTTCTTTGGCATTCCCAGTATATCACAAAGGGTTTTCTGTTTCCCTTGTTCTGACTATATTATAGCATAGATTTGCTTGCAAGTCAAGCGTTTTGATAAAAAAGTTGAGTTACTTGTAACTTTTGTATAGTTGCATAAAAGGCGGCTATGGTTTTTAACAAGTTCCACAATGAAAAGGCAAAGACTTAAAATGAGAATGCTGAAATAGGTGCTGTAATAGGACGACTTTTTTGAAAATTTGCCGCCATAAATAAAATACCGGATAAAACAATAACCCCCGAAAACGCATTGGTTCAGTGAATTCATTCATTACTCTCACGTTGCAACAGCCTTTTTTTATCTTGATGCCATTTATAAAATTACATTACCCATATCATCACCGCTTGTGCTAATATGTTCTCTGTGCGTCAGCACAAATATTATTTCACAGGAGTGATTAAAATGTTTTTTGACAAACAAACAAATGAAACCGTTGAGGAGTATATGACCAAATGGCTGATAACAGTCAAAAAACCAACTTTGAAGCCGACTTCATTTGATCGTGTGGAGTTGTCGCTTAAGTATCAGATATTCCCGCGCATCGGAACGATCAAAATGAAAAAACTGTCATCTGATGATATACAGATCATGCTCAACAGCCTGAGCGAGGTATACTCTCACAGCACAGTAAAAAAGGCATATGTAAATCTGAAAAGCTGTCTAAAGATGGCTGAGATACGGGAAGATATAAAGAAAAATCCCATACATGCAGTCGTTCTGCCACGCAACACCTCGCCAAATGAGGTGTCTTTTTATTCTGCCGAGCAAGTGCAGATGATAGTTTCCGAAGCAGTTTCAACGTACAAAAATGGTACTTTCAAGTACCGCTACGGTTATCTGATCGTGCTGCTGCTCAACACAGGTATGCGTCTGGGTGAAGCGTTGGCTCTTCAATGGGAAGATGTTGATTGGCCGAAACGCAGTATACATATCTGCAAAAATGTTGAGAACGTAAAAAGCCGAAACGGTGACAAGAGTTACACGAAGATAATTCAGATGCCTAAATCTGACAAGTCTGTGCGACGCATACCGCTCAATGATAATGCGATGGATGCTCTTGTGAAGCTGAATTCGATGCAGGCTGAAATGAATTGTAAGCTGGTAGTTGCCACTGAGAACGGCAATTATGTTGATGGTGGGAACGTGCGCCGCACAATGCAGAGCATTCTAAATAACTGCGGCATACACGGCAAGACTGATATTGTACATGCTCTCAGACACACGTTCGCAACTTTGCTCATTCGTCGAGGTGTGGATATTAAGATGGTGTCTGAGTTGCTGGGGCATTCTGATGTAACGATCACGATGAAGTTTTACTATCATGTGGTCGAGGAACAGAAAAACACTGCTATTCGCAAGCTGGATGATCTATACTAAAGTGTGTCTATAGACACAGTCTGACTATCTCTGAGAAAAGAAAAAATATCCCTCTCCCGACTAACGTGGGAGAGGGATATGCTGTCCTATCTTTTTATGCCGGAGTTCTGACTGTTGCTCCGCTCGATGCCCGAACTGCAATGATCGTATGCGCTGAGGATATAATTCTCAAAAAGTGAATAGTTGAAATTGTCATTTGGAAAGGCGAGTCGGCATTCGCGGGTGGCTCTGTTTATGGCATATTCGATTTCATCACGCTCAGGCATGAGCGGCTTGATGATGTTCATGCAGGTCTCGTTGCTCATGAAATATCTCATCAGATCTGCTTTTGCATCTGTAAAATGCAGTGTTCCTGCGGCTGAAAGTGATATGTTGTAGTCAAATAGCGGCGAAAGACAAACTATCCTGCCACTATTGCTGTCACGCAGAAAGCCCGCATTGAGATTGTGCCTGTCAACGTTGAAGAGCAGTGCATCATAGAAACACATCTCCGCATAATCGTCCACAAGTCCGCTGACTGCTGAACCTCTCTCTATATTTTCAAGATGTGAGATAATGAAATCGTAGTCCTCATTCTCATCAAAGTAATTGAAAAACGGCTCAAAATCGTACTTGCCGTTCTCTGTAAAATCGCGGGTGACTATATACTCCTGTTCAAGACCTGTTTCGAGTGTCTGCCTGTTGACCCGGTATTCAGCTACATTTTTTTCGAGTGATTTAAGAAAATTGAAGGCAAAGTATTCGGAGATAAGTTCTGTTTTGCTGCCCTGTTTGAACATGTACCAACTGCCGTCGATATAACGCCAAGCCTTTTCGTAACTTCCTGTTGTTCCCAGCTGAGTGTAGCCGCTTATATTTACAGACTTGTCAGAGAACCCGTTCAACGATATATCAGCTATCTCACTGTTGTAATCTGTTATCGTATCATAGTTGATATTCTCGTCTTTTCTTTTTATCCACCAGTTATCGTTAATGGTTATTCCGTGACCGACTGATATTATCTCACTTATGCCTGCATCGTTTTTCAGTCTGAGTGCTTTATACAGCCGCCGTGAATTAGAACGGTGAGTATCAACGCTTCGGCTTCTGAGCCAGCGTTCAAGATATGCACCCTCAAATATCATGGCGGGGCAGAGCGGTTTGTTGATGATTTCAGTTACGACTTCATCATCAGCTTTTGCTATAACCGTGTTTCTGTGCATGATAAGGTATTCGTTCATTGTTTCACCGCCTTTGCTATATTATAACACAGCCCGTGCTGACTGTCAATCGAAACTGCGACTATCCCTGAGAAAAATATCCCTCTCCCGACTTGCGTGGGGAGAGGATTGTGTACTAATTATTAGTTCGCTGTTCGGCGGGCTGGGATTTTTTATCTTTCAGAATGCTCACTACTTCATAAAAAGTTTCGCCGATCATGTAGTGTCCGCCTGCGCCGACACCGAATGACCAGAGCAATATTATGTAGAATAGCGGGTCGGGCATTTCGTGTCCGAATAACCTTATGATTACGCCTAATATCAATATTATCAGCCAGCCGTAACCTAAGTTTGAGATACCCCCTAATATTATACGCACAGCCCGATATTTTACCAGTGATGATGCTATCAATAATATTGCTGATACGATCGCAATCGGAAAAACATACTTCCACTCTACATGAAACATCCTTGCTGTAACAGCGGCAGACACCGCATCGCGAAAGAAAATAATAGTTAACGGACCTATCAATGTAATAGACTCTTTCTCGACTAAATAATATTTTTTTGCCATTTTTAAACTCCTTTCAGATCAAAAAAAGCCTCGCCCGAATTTTTGTCCTTCGGGCGAGGAAGTGTGTATATAGACACACTTTTCACTTCCATGTGATTTCCGGCTTTTTATTATTTTTAACGCAGTCAGCTAAATAAAGGTTTATCAGTATTTGATAGGGAATACCCGTATCAGCAGACTGTTGTTTAAAGAAATCTATGGTACTGCTGTCAATGTTGATGGTTATCTGTTTCTTTAATCTGCTTGCATATGGATTTTTACGCGGATTTAATTCATTGATATTGTATTCTTCTCTCATGCTGCTCACACTCCCTCTTGGTAATAACGGATCTCTGATTTGGTTGCCATTCTTGCTGAAATAAGTCGGATAACATTATCATTATCTCTGTAACAATGGCTTACTATACAGATTTTTGACGATTTGAGCGTCCCTATAATCAGGAAACGTTCTTCATCATCAGAATGGTCAGGATCGTCAAATAAAATAGCAAGTTCATCATAGAATACTTCTGTTGCAGTTTCAAATGATAAGCCATGTTTCTTTTTATTTATCTCATTTTTATGTTCGTCCCACTCAAAGTTCAAGGTATCCAAGCTAATCACCACCATAATTATGTCATAATTATCCTATAATTATTATACTACATTTTTTTTAATTTGTCAATACCATAAAAGTCCCCACCCGAACGATTTACCTTCGGGCGGGGAAGTGTGTCTATAGACACAGTTTTTGAGCATAACATAAGAAAGTCACATTCGTCACAGCGTATCTCGATGCCTTCATGCTCACCATTTCCAAGACAGTCCTTGCCGCCTGCCGATGGTGTGAGTTCTATCCTGTCAGATCCTTCGCCGTCATAGTATTTCATAACTTATCCACCTTTCTTTTTCTCAGGGATACGTTCTATTCCCACAAATTCGTGTTTGTTGTCAGGCTTGAACGTAACGCCGATCTTGTATTTGCCTTTGCCGCTCTTTTCTTCTATGGAAACTGTTGTTTTGCCGCCATTCAGAAGTGCTTTGGCATTTGCTTTGGTGACTGAGAACGGCTTTGAATACTCTATGACTTTTCCGTCTTTGACAAACGAGAACTTGCAGTAAGAACTTTTGAATATCACGAACTTGCAGCCTGACTTATATCCTGCACAGTAGTAATTTTTCTTGCCATCGCGGACTTCACTGCCGCAGAACGGGCATTTACCCAGACTATCATCACTTTCAAATCTTGCCGCAGAACTTATTTCAACATCTTGTGAGATTATTTTTCGCAGTTCATCGGCAGTGCGGTCAATGGTTTCCTGCATGGAAGTAGTGCCGAGTTCGACCGATTTGAGCATCATGTTGAATTCTACGTTGCGCTCTAAGAAAAGGTCAATATTCAGCTGATGCAGATAGCCGATGAAAGCCGCGCCTTTATCTGTGCAGTAATACTGATTTTTCTTGATCTCCAGATAACCGTACTGTTTGACTGTTTTGGTGATGATACCTGTTCGTGTTGCAACACTTCCTATCTCCATGCCCTTTTTTACGGCATTATACAGTTCACTGTCATCTGCTTCGCTGTCATCGCCTTTCACAGTTTCAGTTTTCGCAAAAGGCGCTTTAAGGTAGGTGTTCAGGCTGTCGATGGTGTATCGCGGCGGCGCTTTTGTCATTTTGCTGTCTATGATCCATGTTATCTGCAATAACTCTCCCTGAGAAAAAGAAGGAAGAACGGGCGGACTGTCATCACTGTTTTCCTCGTTCTTTTTCGGCTCATATCTTCTGAAGCCTGCCGTAATGGGAGTGTCGCCTTTCAGCTTGTATTCGTGAGATCTCTCCGTCATAATACTTATCTATTATACGAGGAAGCCCGAAAGCAATCAGTAAAATTGCTACAACAAAAAAAGCCGTCATAATTACGTTATATATCGTCATTTTTAATTTCCTTTCATCATCAAAAAACATTGCAATAGATTTCTATTAAAGCACTAAAAAAAGCACCTAACAAAATTGTTAAGTGCTTAGTGATATTCTTTATTAAAAGTTAATTGCGAATTTCGCTTTGTGTTATCTGTAGATCTTGTTTAATGTCAAATGAATAATGATTTTCATTTATATCGAAGAAAAGATCAAGTTGGCATGCACCTACTAATCCTGAACCATCGTCTGCATAGCCTTCGAAAGCGATACTGCTCCAATCTATTGGAATATTTACTTGTGGTTCCATGAAATAATAATTACCTTCATAATTTACTACGTTTGACACATGACCGTACCAGCCGTACTGATTTGAACGCGCCAAATAGCATTCCAGTCCAGCGCCTTTTGCTATGAAATAAGCATTAAGTGCATACTCTATGCAGTTACGACCGCCTAAATCATACGCATACTGACATACAGCCCTAAGTCTGCCAACTTCTGTGCCATCATACTGGAGATTTTGTCCGGCATTATACAAGTCAAGACAATTTATAGGATAGCTGTCAATGAATGTCCAAAGCTGAAGATCTAAGTAATCGGAAAATGAGCCGTAAATACTTGATAATTCATTAAGAAGATCGGGGTCATACAGCTTCAGATCCATAACGCCATCATCAATTGATAAGCGCTGTTCAGGTTCAGGCTGAGGTTCAGGCTCAGGTACATATTGAGTTGTAGTTGTTGTGGTGGTAGTCTGGGGAGGTGCCGCAGTAACTACGGGTGCGGGCGTTGTGGTGGTCACAGGCGCTTGTGTCTGCCTAGCGGCTGTTGTTCCGCCCGACGATGACTGATGTGCTTGTGCCTGAGCAGCCGCGCCGCCGCTGTTTCCGCTGACATTGTTATTGTTGTTGACAGTTCCACCGTTCGCAGAAGACTGTCTGGTGGTGGTAGAAGACTTCTTCGTAGTAGTTGCCGCCTTGCCCGTTGCAGCTTTACTTGTTGATGATACTGTACGCTGTGTGCTGCTGGGCGTAGATGATACGACCGCAGAACTATCCTCATCAGCTATCGAAGTTGTAACGGTAGTGGTGGTAGTAGTTTCAGCGCTTGTTGTTATATCTTCACTGTAAGCTGAGGTAGTGACCGCAGTTTCAGCGGCAGATACATCTACCCTATCAGATACAGGCTGTTCTGTCTGCCCGCAGGCGGTCAGCATCACAGCTGTCAGTAACGCAGATATTGCTGCTTTTATCTTCATATATGTCAACTCCATTCTCTTAGTGTGTCTATAGACACACTTTATCGTTTTGGCGAGTAAGGCTTGCCGTTCTCAGCAAGTTCTATGATGGTATCATCTATCTCCGCTTCAGGGATAAGACCATCATTATACAGTTCAACTATCTTTTCTTCCACTTTATCAGCCAGCTCATTGAACATGGGAACGTAGTCTGTGCTTATGGTTTTTACTGCATCTTCTACGTCATCACCGCTATATATGTGTGTCCAGTCATTTCGGCTTGTAAGTGCTTTCTTCCATAAATTCCAGTTATCTATATAACCGTTATGTAAACAGGCACGAAGTATAGTGTTTGGAGAACCTGTTTCTGCATCAGCAATTCCCTCGTAACCCATAAGCTGCTTGCAGATCTTCCACGAAAGTTCAAAAGTGTGCTGATAATGATTTATATAGCCTGAGTATATGAGTGATTTTGTATCACTATCCTGCATTTCTTCATACATCGGCATTTTAGCTTTAAAATTGTTAAGTGAAGTAACAGCGGAAATATATTTATCGTACCTTTTCATAGATCACAACCCCCGTATTATCTACCTCTTCTTTCAACTCTTTTGAATAGTGACCGTCAATGACCACATCAAAAGAATATGGTGACAAGTATTCATCTGTAAGGAATAAATAATAATCTAGCATTGACGGTTCATCGCCGTATATAAGCAGATCATAATCGCTGAACTTTCGCGCAATGCCTTTCGCTCTTGAACCGAACAGCACGACTTTGTCAAGGTCATACTGTTTGGCATATTTGATTATGTCTTGAATAGTTTCGTCGTTTAACATTTCTTCGAGCGTAACCATCAGTCATGCCTCCTTAAAGTGTGTCTTTAGACACACTTTATAATACCACATCAAGCAGAAATTGTCAAATCAGCTGCCTGATATTATTATAGGTGTGTACTTCCCGCTTTTGTATATCTCATACGCTTCGGGGAGTGTAACACCCTTATCTGCGGCAAGCCGTTCAAGCAAGTCAACGAAGCGAGGGTCTGCCATGAACTCGTACTGATTGAATGCTGCCCACTTGATGTTTTCTTCTTTCTTGGGGATAAAACTCTTATCCCATATCATGCCGTCGGAGTTTGCCCCCTTTGCCAGATCACGGCTGTTGGTGTACTGACTGTTAACGATCTCCAACGCATACTCATGCGCCCAGTTATTATAATGTATCCTGTCAAGAGAAGGTATCTCCCCCTCACGCTCACGGTTCTTTACCATTTCCTTTGAAGGCGAAGTTCTGTTAACATATGAACAATACTCCACGTAATACTTGGTGTATACATGATAAGCGTAGTTCTGCCAGTACTCATCCTTATTGATGTTGTGATCCGCAACATACTTCAAAAAGCGAATGTTCGCCGCGTCCCAGCTTTCTACGAAGTGCTGTCTGTCAAGAACCAGAGGAGCATTAACAATGCGGTCATTCTCTTCCAGCTCGCATTTCAGCATTGCGCGGAAAATGTCGTAGTAATATTCGTACATACGACACCAGACATCAGCATTTGTTCTGAGAGCGTAGTCGTACTGTTCAAGGTGAGATGCCTGCCAGAATTCTTCTCCGACAAACTTCCGCACATTGTCACGCCAGAACGGTGAGTCGAACTTCTCATACTCTTCATCCGGTGCATTTTCGCGCATTAGTTTCATGTAGCGTTCATGCAGTTCCAGTTGTTCGTTAATGAACGCATAGACCTCATCGGCTGGTCTTACAAGTTCAAGCATAGCGCTGCGCTTTTTATATTCCTCATAGTATGGAGCATAGTAATCGTTCATAGTCTTAGCCCACCTTTCATTTTTGCAAGATATTGGTTTTCTTCTATCTATAATATAACATATATACGTATATACTTCAAGAGCAATAATGCACAAAATTTTACCACTTTAAAGTGATAAAATCACTATGGCGTTATTGAGTTAAAGTAAAAGTGTATAAAATTGTAGTTAGCAATTTGTGCAGTGTGCTACTTCCTGCCCGCACTCTGCTCGATGAACTGCTCTTCCGCGATACTCTCGCCGCGCAGTTCAGTAATGCTGCGGTTAGCTATATTCTTGCGGACAACATCTGTAAATCCGTCAAGAAGCGCCGAGTGAGTATTGCAGCCATAGAAGCGGTCATACTCTTCGGTCTTTATGCCGTTGAAAGTTATGAAATTATCAGCCCATGCTTTATTAAGCTGTGAAAAACGACCGTCCCATGATTTGGCATTAATAGTGAGAGCAACAGCCTGTGCGACCTCGAATTCGCTGTGCTTTTCTATGATCTTATTGAATGCTTCATCAAGATCATAGTTGAAGTTACTTATATATGATTTTGATATAAGATCGTCAATATCTTCTGCAACATTTTTTATCTCTTGGTTCTTTTCCATCAGTGAGTACATCTGATCTAGCTCCTTTGCTGTTTTGGTGGCTTTGGTTCTGCTTTTGAAACCGTCCTGCTTGGTGCGCCACCACAGAAGTCCATCATCAGAAATATTAGGTTTTGTGATGACCGCATAGGTACGGCTTTGAAAATCTTGAACAACTGCTGTATACATGAAGACTTTGCCCAGCTCATACAGCCTGCCATTCTTGCCCGTATATACAGCGCTGTCCTCGATGATCTTAGGCATCAGTATATTGTTGTATAGACGACCTCAGAACCCGAGTCGGTCTTTATGCGCCTGCCTTTTACGAAAGGGTGCATTCCCCTCGCTCTGACCCAGCGTGAAAAAGCCGCTTCAGTTTCTACAAGTCTGCCTGTTTTTTTCTTTTCTCTTGGGATAGGGTCTATCGGGAACAGCCTGCCTTCGCTCACCGCATATTTCAGTTCGTCAGCGGTAACAGTACCGATCTCATTAAAAGTAAGGGCAGCACCGCTGTCAGTCACTGTACCGTACTTGATAAGCGACGTGTCCTTAGTATTATCTATAAGATCAGCCGCCGAGCAGTAGAAAATGTTATCTCTGTCAAAAACTATCATTTCGCAGACGGCTTTTGTGCGGGTATCAACTATCACCTTGACGGTGTAGCCCAGTTCTCTGGCTCTAGCCGCCGCGTCCATTATCGAGAACTGATTGCGCATCGGGTAATTCGATATTCCCAGCAGTGCCTTTGTCCTCTGATCCGTTTCTTTCATTTTCATTACTTTTGACCTCCTTGTCCTTGTTGTCAATAAAATGTCTTACTGATTTTGGTACTTTCTTAACATACAGCTTGTCGATGTAGCTGTTTATAAGTGCGGAGATCTCCGCACTTATATCGATCGTTTCTTTATTTTCTCTGAGATAAAACTCGATTATTGAGATCTTTTCCTCGTCGATCTGCAAATCGAGTTTTTCCAGAAAGTTGTTTTTCTTTGCCATTTTTTTCAACCTTTCATATTTCAGCGCCCTCTGCATGTACTTACAGCGGGAGTATCGTCTGTTTCTTCTTCATAAACAACTGCACTATCGTTGATATTCTGTTTTTCAAGATTGGAACAAAGGTGTCTATATTCGGCAGTGTTTACTATTACCGTAGGCAAGTCTGCAAAGTCTTCACTGTCTGTCTTAAGCCAATCCTGATAGATCTCATCGAGCATATTATCGCTCTGCATAAGTGCAGTTTCCTGTTCATCTGAGAGCATCACATCTTCATTTACGAGTTTCTCTTTGATGGCAGTCTTTGCGGTGATCTCATATGCCGCCGCAAAAATATCTTTTGCTGTCATGCGAAGTGTATTATCGCGAAAATCTGCATACTGATCTTTTATCTCGTCGAGGAATATGCTGTGACTTAAATTCTCATAGCTGTAGTCGTCATCATCCTGCTCACTCGGTTCATCATGATCATCTAAGCCGTTGATATATCTGTACGCAGCCATGTTTTCGTCATAAGCAGTTTGCTTCATTTCTGCGTTGATCTCCAGCTGTTCTTTTTCAAGTGTTCTCAACTTGTTTTCAGCCCACGCAGGCAGTTTATCTTTGTCAGCGATACCTAGTATAGCGTCAAGGTCATATCTTGCTCGTATATCGTCAGCTAGATATTTTCCGGACACTATCATCGGACGGCCATCTACGACAGAAGGTACAGCACTTTCTGCGTAGAAGAAAAGCATAGCCTTGTTCTGATTATCTTCGTTGAGCGCCTCCGGCACAAGTATTAGGAGTTTTCCACTGAGGTCATCATCGCTGTCCAGTGGTTTACAATACTCACTGAATATTTCTTTCTTTTTAAGATCGCTAAGCACAGACTTGTATACATGCAGTGTCGCGTAACAATCGCCCAGAGAATTGTGTGCGCTCTCGGCGTGGCTATCCCAGTCATAGCCATAATAGTCGGCAGCTTTGGTCAGCTTCTGCCATTTGTAGCCGCCGTACTTTTCATTTATCTCTCCATATATCGGCGCAAACATCTGCATTACATCGACTTTCTTGAAATTATCGTTACTGCCGCCTGCACCGTTGAGCCAAAGAAAATCGAGGTCAAAATCCACGTTATAGCCGACTATCTTGTGCGCTTTATCGAGTATCTGAGATATTTCGTAAGCCTTTTCATTTAATCGCGGTGAATTTTTCACCATCTCAGGACTGATGTGGTTTACTGCCTGCGCTTCGTCCCATGACGCTGCATTTGGTTTAAAGTAGCTGTCAAACAGAACCTCACCTTTGCCGTTTATGATCGACACTTGCAGCAGTTCATCGTATGAAGGTGAAAGTCCTGTCGTTTCGGTATCAAGAATTATCATATCATCAAAATTCTCGGATATGATAGGTTCGGCAAATGACTTGCGTACTCCTTCCCAGTCAGGACTCTTGCGCATATAGTTTATGCGTTCGCAAAGTATGTGCTTCTGAACAGGTGTGTAGTTCACATCTTCATAGCTTTCAACTGTAAGATTTATGCCTGCCTTTCGCATCTCAGATGCAAGCATATCATTTATCTGCAATCTGCCGACAGTGTTTTCTTCATATATTCCGCTGCTTAAGCCTGATATTATATCATTATAGGAAACATCGGCAGTATTTGAAGTCAGAAAAGCCGCCATATTTTCCCTAAAGTTAGTTATGCCGATATTTTTGATAAAGTCATCGGTGTATGGTTCGTTCTTAGCGCTGTTCACCGAACTTTTCATAATATCCATCATATCATAGGTGCTTATCCTGTGATTGCTCAGTGCATCAGCCAGCTTGTGAACAGTTTCGGTTTTGTACTTAGTATCTGCAAAAACCTCTATTGTCGGTCCGTATCCTGAAATGTAGTTAAGAACATCGTCCGAATAGTTCCTGCTCACTATCTTTTTATAAGTTTCCTGCGTTACAGAGTTCTCTATTATCTGTAAGTTATCTTCTCTGTTCATATTTTAGTAACTCCTTCCATCTTCTCGTCCAAGCAGTTCCCTCAGATCGACCTCATAGTTGTTAGTTTCAAGAGGGTCGCATTTGCTGAGAAAGTTCTCGATGTCACTTTCGATATATTCACGTACATCATCGGGGAGCATATCATCTGCATCAACATCGAGATCGCCGTATCTGTATACACCGACTTCAATATCCGCATAATCTGCATCTCCACAGTCGCAGTTTTCAAAATGATCGGCTAATGCCGAGGAAGAATACAGATCATCATCGTCTATGTATTCGTCGGTGACAAATCTGCCGTAGTCTGTTTCGACCACAGTAACTGTCAACGAACATTGTCCGTTTTTAACTTCTTCAAGGCTGTACATCTATCTTTTTCCTTTCTCTTTATAGTCTTTTCGTAATTTGAAAACAAAAAAGCAGCCGAAAGTGTTCGACTGCTTTGCTGTTTACTATTAAAGTGTGTCTAAATCATATTGTAGATTATTTTGATAATCTTCCAACATTCTGACCGCTTCGATCATAAACCATAACCGTATCAGTCCATTTGAAGAGTATCATGCTATACTCTTCAATCTTAGCTTTTTGCTTTTCAAGCGTTATTTTCATTTCATTTTCAATGCGGTTTGCTTCCTCTTCCGCATACTGTTCGGATATTTTTAATTCTTGCAATGGCGGTAAACATTTTATTCGTTCTTCGATTGTTGTTATTTCTTTTTGGGTTTCTTCTAAGATTGCTTTGAAGCAATCATCGGACTGAAAAGTCTGAAACCTACTCAATAGTTTCCAAATAACACTTCTGCTTTGGTTTGCCTTTGCTATTGTTTCTTCAATTCTTGATTTCTTTGCTTTTAGGTATTGCAGTTTTTCATCAAGTTTTTTTAAATTCCTTATTTTAACTCTGATGTTCTCTAATATCGTAGACGCATCGTAGTGAAATGGATCGAGACCGCCCCAAAAGAAATCTCTTCTGGTATAGTAATGCTCTAGGAATATATCTACGTTGAATGGTTCATTAATCGAAATGTGTATCTCTGTTTCTGTATCACCATCGAAATTGAAGCAAAAATAAGTAGACTCTCTTTTTACATATACGCAGCCAAGTTTTTCGCCCAGAAGTTTGCCGAGGGTATCGGTGTGTCGTAAAGGAGTATCGCACAACCTACAATAGTTTGATTTATTCATATCTATTCCTGCTTCTACTTCTTTCAGCAGCTGTATCGTGTCATTTAAGCATTCAGTGATCTCGTTGTTTCTATTGCTCATTTGAGCTATCTCCTATATCGACATTTTGTGCTATCATCACACCTCATCAAAAGACATCTGACTTATTTGATCCAGTGTATGAGGCTATCATTTTACCAGTAGCGCAATCAAACACTTGCAACTTGCACTCATCGGTTTCGGTATTGATCGTTATCATCACGTTAGAATCGTAACCGTATGTAGCCGAGTTCATATCAAAACCTTTAATATGATACTTCTCCACATATTTCTTTACACTTTCTTCAGTTGGTGAAGTGATCTTCATTATATTGGAGGTGTTTAGCTTCTGATTGTATATAGGCTTTATTACGCGAGGTCTGCTGAAAGCCATAATAATATTTTCGTCCATTTTTTATTCTTCCTTTCGTTTTTTTACTTTTTAACAAAAAAAGCAGCCGAAAATGTTCGACTGCTTTGACGTTTGCTATTATCGGAAATCGTTATTTATATTTAGATATAATTGTACAACAGATCCGATACAGCTTGTCTTTGAAATCAGAGTTTGGATCTGTTTTAATTGTTTCTTTTCGATATTCATTAAGTTTATCCTTTGTTTTTAATATTATCTCTGCTTTTGGATCATGTATTTCTTTATTGATATACTTACTTATATCATAGTCTTTCAGCATTTATCACACCTCATCAAAAGACATCTGACCTTCCAGTTGCTTTTCTTCTTTATTGGTGTTATCCTTTGTTTTGATATATAGCCGATAAGCATTATTCTTGTTTCGGCAGCGATAGAACCGACTTTTATAAGCAACATCACAGGCGGAAGAGATAAGTTCCGCCGCCTGTGATAGTTCTTCCTCAGTGCCTATAATCCTTATTTCCATAACTCAGTACCATTCATAGGCTTCGGTAAAGTGATACCATACACCTTTCAGTTCAAATCGGAGATATGTTTTTGAGTAAGTTTTGCATTCTTTAAAAGGTATGCCTTTTTCATACGTAAACCTATGAATGCGTTTTTTATGTACATACTTGCCGTTTCTGTTTTTGATGAGCGAGTATACTTCCTGCCCGATAACCGAGTTGCAATCTTCCTCTTCAATAAATTTATAGAAATTTATTTCTTCAACATAGTGAACACATTTCGGAAGAAGATCCTTGCGGGTATCAAGACCGTGTCCGTTGAACAAACGCACTACAGTGTCTTCAAAAAGTTTTTTGTTCTCCGTGGATAATTCCTCGTATCCGGGGAGAAGTGTCAGATCGTAGCCGTGTATCAGCTCTATATCAGTCAGATCACGTAACTGATAGTTTTTTATTCCGGCATTCTCATAGAGTTCCTCATACTCGCATCGTGTTATTTTTGGCATAGTTTAAACCTCCTTCTCACAGAGAAAAGAAAGGATATCGCCCGCCGAAGTAAATCTTGAAAGGTTTTCAAAGAGATACTCGGATAGCTGTTCTTTGCTCATCTTCTTCATGGCAGTGTAGTTGTTGGCAGGATCTTTTTCTTTATCATCACTATTCAAACACTCGTCAATATCTTCTGCTGTTGCATCGGGCTTGCCGATGAACAGATCAATGACCTTGTCACACTTACCCTTAGTGAGTTTCTTGTCCTCATTGTACACGTAGTCAGCAAGTGTATCCTGCTGATCGGGAGTAAGTGTTCTCAGCTGCTTTATGCTGTTGGTAGAGATAAGTCCTGCATCTATAAGCTCTTTTGTAGGTTCGGTCAGATGTTCCATAGCGATTATTCTGTACATCTGCTCACGGCTGATGCCGAACATCTTAGCAAGCTGATCGGCGGTCAGCTTTTCTTCCTTTCCTGCGGCACGATACCGCAGGAAGATCTTACACAATTTGGACGGCGGGGGTGCTGCATGGTGTATGTTGCTCTCGCATACTATCATGTAGGCTTTCAGGTCTGAAACATCGACCACTGTTGCAAGTGCATACTTAGCTAACATCGACCTCATAGCAAGGTATCTGTGATGACCGCTGAGTATCTGGTATCTGCCGTCTTTTTTGCGGACGATCATAGGCTCCAGCTGACCGTTTTCTTTGATGCTCTCGCTCAGAGCCTCGACCTTTTCTTCGTCTATGTCAAAGGGCTGATTGCCGTCCTCATCGGTGTACATATCCAGCTTGTGCATAGCTATCTCGGTTATCTCGTTCAGCACTTCCTCAGCTGAGATAAGGCTTTCTTTTATACTGCCTTTTTCTTTCCTCTCGGAAAAGGTTTCGCTGACTTTATCAAATTTCATGCCTTACACCCCCTCGATACGGTTGACCAGCTCGTTTGCGAGTTCCTTGTATTCACGGGAAACGCGGTTGTCCTTTGCATTGGAAAGCACGACAGCTTTTTCTGTAAGCGCTGAATTTGCGGCAACAGCCATGCGTTCGACCTCTGTTTCAAAGACAACGTCAGCATAGTTTTCACGCAGCATATCGACTGTCTGTCTGCTGTTGGTACTTCGGTCGACCATTGTTGGCACAATGCCGATGACCTCAATACTTTCGTTCAATTCTGCCTGTATCTCGTCAATCTGCAAAAGCAGATTAGGCAGTGGGGGATAGCTCAGAGGGTGAGCCTGACAGGGGATAAGCACATATCGGCTCGCCGTAAGTGCGTTATCCAATATAACATTAAGGGACGGTGGGCAATCGAGCAGTATATAGTCGTATCTGTCAAGCAGTTCACTGTTCTGATTTATAAGTCTGCGGAAAACTGTTTCCTTGCTTCTTACCGATACAAGGTCAATCGCTATACGCTGCATTGTGTTCAGTTCTGCCGGGATTATGTCAACTCTGTTGACCTCGTTTGTGACAATGTAATCTGCAAGGTCAATAGTTTCGCGGTTAACTGTCTTGTAGAGCGCTTTTCCTATATTGTTCTCTGTATTGTATATCCCAAGAAAATTTGAAAGGGATTCCTGAGTGTCCAAGTCAATTAGCAGGACCTTTTTGCCCGTAAGAGCAAGTGCTGCACCTACATTGATCGTCGTAGTGGTCTTGCCCACGCCTCCTTTTTGATTTGCTACTGCAATTATTTTTGTGTTTTTCATGGTTTTTTCCTTTCACCGCTGTTGCGGATTTTAATCTTAGTGTTTTTCAATCTATTGACAGCGGAAAGGGCAGTGAGAAAAACACTAAGCACTGCCCGCAGGGAGCGACCCTGCCGCTGCCATAAAAAATAGCGCCTGACTTCTGTCAAACGCTATCTTTTACCTTATTCGATTATCCCTGAGAAAGAAAACGGGATAGAAAACTGTGTCTATAGACACAAATTTCTAAAAAGTAAAAATAAAAGGGAATTATTGTAAACGATGACCCTAGAACTCCAAAACCGCGTGTCCCGAGTTCGATCCTTGGTGCCCCTGCTTCCTTTGTCCGTAAACTTTTCGTTTGCGGACTTTTTTGTTTTGATTTTTTACAATGCAACGCCCCCGACGGCGCGGAAACCATCGGGGGCGGGTGTAGTGTATCAAGTATCTGGATCATCTGCGGGCAGTGCCTGCTCTGCGGCGGGTGCATCATCGGGGACATATGCGATCAGGTCACCGGGCTGACAGTCCAGCAGTCGGCAAAGTGTATCTAGTAGACCGTGTGACGGGGCGTGACTATGCCGGAGCGCCGTCATATACTTTTCTCCGATCAGCTTTTCCCGCCGTATGCGAGCGGGATTATAGCCCGCCGCCGTCAGTGTCGGAATAATAGGAATTTTCTGAATTATCATAGATTTATATATAATAACATATAGGTAGCACCGTTTTCGAGTGTGATTATTCACAAATCTGCCACTATATTTTTGTACATTAATACAAATATCACAAAAGAATTAAACCATGAAAACTAACATCTACCCGACAACAGCTATACCCAGTGCATGACGCTTTTCTTGAGGATAAAGTGCCTTGCATAAAATAGATGGATAGTGAAGCTATGGCGAAAGATGGTCGTTAAAGTTATATTAAAGCAAAGAGGCTGCTGCGGTTATGCAACAGCCTCTCTTTATTTAGTTTTTTTCACACTGCCGATGATATGGGCGGTATGGTGGAAAATACGTGTATCAGCTATCTTACAGTGACAGTAACGGCATGTTTGATCGATTCTGCGGCTGTCCATTCGCCGTTGACCTTAGCGGCAACAGCTACCTTGTAGGTCTTGCCGGGTGTGAGGTTTTTCGGGGTGGTATAGCTGAGTGTTGATGCTGAGATGTTCTTAGTCTGAATTCTCCACTTGCCTGCGAGATATACTGCGATGCCGTAGTTTGAAGCGCCGTCAACAGGCTTCCATGTAAATCTTATCTGGTGGAACTGCTCGCTGTACTCTACGCTTGTTATTTCGGGATATACCTCAGATGCGGGAACAGCGGAAGCTGTTGCAAACACGGTATAATTCACACAGCCCGAACTCTGACCGTTTGTGCCGAGAGTGACGGTAGTACCACTTTTGACTTCCTGTTGGTAGATGTCAAATGTCACAGAACCGCTGTTCTGAACAGTCATGCCTGTTTTAGTGTAGTTTGAGAGCCATGCGGGGCGCGCCGTTACTCTGTTGTCAAGTGCGACATAGACTGTCATATTCTTACCCGCTTTGAATGTTGCAAGGTCGGAGTCTGTCAGTTTGGAGTCGCAGGAAGTCACAAGATATTCGGCACCTGTTAAGCTGTCGGGGATCGAGGTATACACCACATCACGGTCACCGTAAAGCAGTGCGCCTGCTGAAAGACCTTTTTCTATCTTCCAGAAAGAACTGCGAGGTGTATCCAGTACTTTCAGTTCTTTGAACAGTTCGCCGCTGAGAGGTTCGACCATGACAGTGACATTCCAGACAGTGCCGTCACCGCCGACACACTGTTTATCATCTGATGATCTGGTATAGATGACATAGCCTGCGCCTTTTCTGACGAACTTGTACTGTTCACCGCTTGAAAGGTCGATTCCGCTGTCAGCGGATATGATGCGGTAATAGCCGTTTCCCGCCTCTGCAAGGCGCCAGCCTGCGGTATTTGCCTGTAATGCGCCGCCATTGCTGTCGGTTATCTCATATTTTACGGAAGTATCCATAACAGCGCCGTATTTCGCATCACCTGTAGCAGGTGAGAGCGTCACAACGCCCTCAGGGAACGAGTCAACGGTAAGGTCATTTATATAGTACTCGATATTCATATAGCCCTGACCGCAGTAGTCGCCCTTATAGTCGGTGGAGTCGGTGGGGTCAAGACCTCTTGCCAGTTCCCAGCTGTCGTCCATGCCGTCGTTGTCATTATCGGTTATCTCTTTGCGGGTCACAGCAGATGGGTATTCGTACTTAACGCCGCACTGAATGTTATATTTGCTCAGTTCTGACTGGTCGGCGCTGTATGGGTCGGTACCACTGCATGAGCCTGTGCCGTTTGCAGTTTCCTGAGCGCACTGTTTGTCAATGGCGGTGCGCTTGTCGGGAGAGATGCCGTTGCCTGCAAAGCTGATAACGTGGTCATAAGATGCCGCCGCGCTTTCACAGTTGAGCGCAGAAGAAATGTTCTCGCCGCTGTCAGACAGGATGGTGAAAGGCGTGGTTGACTCGGTATTGCTGCGGTTTTTATCGCTGCTGCCGTAGGATATGGCAGACCAGTTATCATTTTCGCTGTTGCGGTAGGAACCGTCTTTATTGAGTATGCGGTTGCCGCTCAGATACAGCTTGAAATTATCGTTTGCCGACACCTGTACATAGTGATAGCCGCTTGCTGTGGAGTTACCTGCTTTAAGGGTATTATTCACATAATTCACATGACCTATAGTGCCGTAGGCTGTCTGGTAGCCCCAGTCATAGATGACATTGTTGGTAAAATCGGCAGTTTCAGTGCCTACGACTTTTCCGCGAAAGTTTCGGGAAACGTTATGACAGATAAGGTTGTGGTCGAATGTAAGGTTGCTTCTGCCCATCATAAGACCGAAACCGTGAACGCCCTTGACATGACCGCCCCACGAATTCGCAGGACCGATGACCGAATACTGCACAGTGTAGTGGTCGTTATTTGAGTAAAGACCCCACTGTTCGTCAGTCGTCCAGCCAAGTGAGCAGTGGTCAACGATGGAGTTTGAGCCTTTTGCGCCGCCCCAAGCATCGTTGCCCGAACTTGTTGCCTTATCGGGACCGGGACGGGAACTGAGATAGCGCACGATGATATTATCGCCGCCCATGCCGAACTTGTAGTCCTTAAGGGTTATGCCGGAACCGCCGGGTGCGGTCTGCCCCGCGATGGTAATGTTGCTGCTGCATACTATGTTGCTGCTTAGTGTGATAGTGCCGCTGACATCGAATACTACGATACGACCCGACTTGCTGACAGCATCACGCAGCGAACCTGCGCCGCTGTCATTCAGGTTGGTGACATGGTAGACCTCGCCGCCGCGACCGCCTGTGGCATATTTGCCGCCGCCGACTGCGCCAGGAAAAGCCACGAGCTTTGATGAAGCCGCCGAAGCTGTAAGTGCGCCCGACGGTGCATCTGCCAACGGGACAGAAGACGCCGCAAGCAAAGCACACAGCAATACAGCGGCAGCGCGTTTGGTTTTTTTCTTCATAACATATCCTCCGATCTTAATGTGGCTGCACCTGTGGTACACTGATCGTATTTATTTATAACGAGGAAGTTTTGCGATGTAGTGTGCCAGCGGGCTTGCCGTGTTGTTAATAACGCTACATATACCTGTATTATGGAAATGTGGTTATCCCGCTGACACACTACAAAAACAGCGGCTATACAGAACTTAAGGTTCTTGGCGTATGGCGCTCAATTATCCTTTTGTTTACCGCATTTTTAGTTGGTGTGCTAAAGGGATAGTCATATATGGAAATAATACTCCACAATAGCATGATATCACTGATCTGCAAAGGTGAAAATGGATTATTCGGATAAAAACATTACTTTTTCAGATATTTATGGATTTTCTTTAAAAAAAGCGGAGCTATTTTATAGCCGAAAAATGCTATAACATACAATGCGCTAACCAGTTTTATCTCAGCATAGATGCCTTTATTATTGTAGAGTTTATCTAAATATATATGTGCCAAGTGGGTTATACCGATATTTGCAAGAGCCACACAGATCGTAAAAACATCTGTTTTAGGCGATGCTGCTTTATTATTTGTGTGGTTCATCTTACGGGGGGGGGGTTGTTTTTCTATTTTTTCTTCTTTTCTTATTCATAATAAATGTGTCCTTTCATTTTCATGTTGAAATCGTAAATGTGAAGACCTTCATTTATTATTATACAAGAAAATTCGGAGCCAAAAAAATCATATATGGTTTGAAGTTAAAAAATATATGGCAGTCTATCAAAAAAAGCCCCTGATCCGCAAGGAATAGGGGCTTTGGAGGACAGACTGACTGCAAGCAAAATATGCTTGCAATTTTTTTTAGTGTATTTATTTAGCGTATTATTTTTGTAGCTTGCTGAGTTTTTCCGCCGTGACAGGCAGGTCTGATGCCGAGATAGTGCCGTTTGCGACCATTTGCACAGCAGTCGCATCTGATTTGTTCAGCCCGCTGCCTGCATCGACACAGTCAGCATTTTTCTTGCCCTGTTCGGTGAGAGGGTATTTCTTCGGGTCGGAAACATACTGCATTATAAGCACAGCATCGGAGATATCTACCTTGCCGTCAGCATTGACATCGCCATAGTTCGGGGTCGTATCCTGCACAGGTTCGGTATGTGTGGTGGAATAATAATCGCTGAGCGATATGCCGTTGCCTGCTCTGCCGAGTTTGATGGTATGGTCAAGGCTGATGAATTTGCCGTTCTCGTCCTGCCACAGCGAGGGCTTTACGAACTCATATTTCTCATCGTCCCACTTGCCGAAGTTATCATAGACAAGTCCGCCCGTATCGGAGGAGTTCTCATTGAAGCACCAGAATGTGTGGTGTATGCGCTTTTCGATCATGTAGTCACGCAGAAGTGTGAGCCACTGAGTATTTGCGCCCGACGGGTCGTGCTTTGAATCCACAAAGCCGCCCCATTCGCCCATAAGCAGAGGATAGCGCTTTTCTTCTACCAGATAAGCCCACGAATCACGCCAGTACTCATTCAGCAGAGATTCGGTATCGAATTCATAGTTTGTGAAATTCGGGCTTTCACCCTCAAGATGGAACCAGCTTTGAGCATATACCAGCGGACCGTAATCATGCGGAGAATAAACTATCTGCTTTGTGTATTTACCCAGATCAACAGGCTTATCCTTTACACCGCGCAGGTTTCCGCCCCACCATGCGCCGAATATCTTGCTGGGTTCACCGTAGTGTGCGTAGTCGATGGAAGGTGTTGACCAGTCAGCACCCCTTGAAAAATCGGGATAGCATTCGATGCCCTCGATCATTATAAGCAGGTTGGGGTTCTGTTCAAGACAAGCCATAGCGCCTCTTTCAGCGGCGTATTTCCAGTTGTTGAGGTCTGTGGAGTCGTCCCACTTCGCAAATTTGCCTTCCTCAGGCTTGCCGTGCGGCTCATTTTTCAGGTCGATGGCGATAATTGTATCATCGTCCTTGTACTGCTCACAGAACCATGACAGTGCTTCCAGCCAGTCCTCAGTGGAAAATCTGTCATCATACCACAGCGGATAGGTATGACCCGCCGCATTAGTGGACGCAGAGTGAATATCTATCATTATCTTGATACCGTTTTCTCTGCACCATTCAACAGCCTTGTTCCAGACATCATAGCTGTACATGTACTCTATGGGAGTACCGTTCTCATCAAATGTCTTTACAAGTTCGGGGTTGGTGTAAGCATTGACCTTTATCATCGGGTCAGGCTCTCTGTTCTTCCACTGCAATATTATCTCGGTGGACATGGGTACACGAAGCAGATTGAAGCCGTGATCTGCGATAAGGTCAAGGCAGTCGTGCATATTAGCCGACCACACGCCGTCAAACACCTGACTGCCAACGTTGTAGCCGAACCAGTTTACGCCTGTCATCCAGACAGGATTGCCGTACATATCAACGACTTCAGCGTTTTCATTTACATGAAGCCAGTCATCGTGGTAGCTGTCGGGTGCAGATGCCGCAGATACAGTTGAAGCGGCAGGTGCATCATGCACGATAACGCCCGAAGCAGTCGAAAGCACTATAGTGCATGCGGACGCTGCTGCGGTCACCCCTGAAATGATCTTTTTCAACATATGATACTTTACCTCTCTTCTGCCGCCTGTCAGTATAGTTAACGACATTGATTTCAGGGAATTCGGTGCAGTCAATGCTGATCACAGCGTCAGCGAGCGCTCAATGCAGAAATAAACATGTCGTTTACTATAACAGATCAGGCGGTTTAATTTACTGATATTATACAATATAACAAGCGGATTGTCAACAGTATGCCCGAAAATTTCACCGATTTTCTCGCTTTTCACAGTTTTTTGGCACTTAACTTATACTAAACGCCATAAAAGAAAAAGACAGCCGCCTGACAAATGCGGCTGTCTTTTACGATCTGTATGAGATATCTCCGCTCAGATATCCGTATCGCTGTAATGATCCTTTTTGGCAAACAGTATGGTATCGTATTCGTATTCGTCTTCGTCCGCATCTTCGACATAGATGCCTACCGAACCTTTTACCGACACAAAACCTGCATCGTCTTCCTCAACATCGTCAAAGCGCTTTTGAAAAAAATCCCAGCACCTCTTTATAAGTTTCGGCACTTTTTCGCCGCCGCAGAAGATATCCGCTTCATCAACATAGATAACTTCCGGCGCTTCAAAATTTATACTCGCTGTCATAGCAGGTGTGGAAACAACTGTAGACATCTGTTTCGATATCATCATCACCCTTGAAGAAAGAGTCTTCGGGCTTGCCCAATATCTCATGCACCTTTTCTCTTGCTGTTCCGAACTTTATGCCGTTGACCGATACGAAAGGGTCAACTTTTATCACTGTTTTTTTCCACTGTGATACCTCCATATGCCTGAGAAACAGCGATTTTTTTCTTACTGTGATCATATCAAATCGCAATGATAAAGTTAAGCGGACTGCCTGTCATACAATTTCTTTTTTGCCTTTGGGATATTGACGTTTCGTGGTTAGTGTGATATAATTGATATGCAGTTAGCGTTGGCTAATCACTTGACTGTACCAACAGCCGCAGTTCAAGAAAAAGAAAAGTGGGGTCATAAAATGCCAAGTTTAAGATACCGAGCGCTTGAAAAAATGTTCTCGCTGATAGGCGTGAACAAGATGCTCGATAAAGAGGGCGAGCAGTGGGAGAAACTGCTGTCAGAATATTCAAAGAAACAGAAAAAGCCGCTGAAAGTTCCTTTCAAAAAGTTGAAAAAAGACGGCTTTGAGATGATCAGAAAGGACTTTGACGGAGTGACGGTATATGCGCTGAGGGTCAGCGGCAGCAAGCCCGAAAGTGCGGTGCTGTATCTGTTTGGCGGCGGGTATATACTTCCCCCCGATACAGGTGACCTTATCCTCTGCGGGCAGATAGCAAGGGCTTGCGATGCTGAGGTATGGTTTCCGATATATCCGATGGCACCCGACCACAAGCTGGTTGAAACACTCGAAAGCACGCTCAAAGTCTACCGCCATATACTCACAAGATACAAGAGCGAGAATGTGCGGTTATTCGGCACATCATCGGGCGGCGGACAGGCAATGTCGCTTTGCCTTTACATAAAGAACAGATATCCCGAAGTGCCGCTCCCGCGCAAACTGGTACTGCAATCTCCCGGTATGCAGGTACCGCCCGACAGTAAGCAGAAGGCTGAGATGGAAAAACTCAAAAAGTTCGATGTGATGATACCGCCCGCATTTTTTGACAGGATAGCGCCTGTTCTTGCAAATGGAGATGATGCTTATCTGCTCAGCCCCCTGCTCTGCGATATTTCGGGTTTTCCTGCCATTGAAGTTTTTTACGGCACCCATGAGGTCATGTACGCTTATCTTGATGACCTGAAAGCGCATTGTGAGAGGCACAGTGTTCCGCTGAAAGTCCATGTAGGTGAGGGTATGATGCACTGCTGGGGCGCGATGGAATTTGTGCCGGAAGCAAAGGCGGTAAGGCAGGAGTATTTCAAAGCCCTGTCCGATGGTGGTGACCAATGAAGACCGCACTTATGATAGCCTGTCTGGGACACATCATCTGCGGAATTACTGATCGTATGCTTGCCTATACGCCCGCAGGCAGATTTGACATGGGCAAAGATACAAAAGACAGTGAAAAAATGAAAAAGCTGTTTGAAAAAATGCCGCTCAGCCGTATAGAAGCGTCGATGCTTGTCGGTGTGTTGGCGCTTTTTATGGCAGGTTTCGGGTATCTGGAACTTAGCCGCTGGGCTGGGGGATATTCAGAATTATCAGGTAAGATAATGTACATATCGGGGATGTTTTTCATAGTGCCGATAACTGCCCACCATGTTTTATGCGGCGCAGTGGAGTGGTTCTATGTAAAACTCGGCAGGACTGAACAAGCCCTTGAAACGGTTCTGTGCTTTTTCAGGCGGACAGCCGCAGCTGCCATAGCATATCTGGGTCTGCTGGTATTTGCGGTGACGCTTCTTGTGCTGGTCATATCGGGCAGGACGGCACTGCCGATATGGGCATGCTTGTTCAATACTCTGCCGCTGTTTGTGATACTTGCCCCTACAAAACTGCCCGCTAAGGGCAACATAGCCAATGCAGTCATGTTTCTCGGACTGTGTTTTATGATTTGAGAAAGGAAAGAATATATGGAATCTGCAATAAAAATACTTGACTCCAAAAAGGAGTACAGAGAAGAGATAGAAATGGTGCTTGACAAAGAAAAATGCGACCTGCTGTGGCGCAAGGCGGCATCACGTCTGAATGATTATCTTAAAAAGTATGAGAGCCTGCCTGAGGGTGTCCATTCGCACACCGATACTAAGATATTCCCTGCGGCGGCGATGTACCTGACTGCAAGGGAATACATGACCGATGAGCAGGCATATGCAGTCATTGAAAATGCGGCAGTTAAGATATGCGCAAAGGCAAGTCCCCTCAAAAATATAATGAAGATACCCTTTATGCCCTCGCTTTTCATAAAGATGTGGGACCCGATGACCAAGAAGAATTTTGGGGCTTCCTGCGGTTTTGAGAACAGGTTTTATCCCAAAGAGAAAAATGCCTATCGCATGGATATACTGAAATGTCCCTACAAGACTTATCTGACAGAACTTGGCTGTCCCGAACTGACAAAGATATTCTGTGAAAATGACGAGCGTGTTTACGGCGCTCTTCCCGGACTTGTCTTTGAGCGCAAAGGCACACTCGGCAAGGGTGCGGAAAGGTGCGATTTCTACATAAGAAGAGCCTGAAAGCCCGTCATACAGCCCCCGCAGACCGACCAAAGTCTGCGGGGGCTTTTTATCGCAGTTATATGTCATTCTCGTATAAGGGCGCGAGCGTTATGTTTTTTCCTGCTATGACCTTCTTTACCACATCTTCGCGGTCAAGGTGCATCAGGCAGACTCTTACACCATCAGCTGTCAGCTTCTCAAATGTGGGCAGAACATCTTCAAGATAAAGGTGAACATCACTCCTGAAAGTTGCAGCTTCGGCGTAAAGGAACGAACCCTCTGACAGCAGCGGGAGGAAAGGGCACAATGTTGCAGTATCGCCTGTGTATACCACATTTCTGCCGTTTATTTTCAGCCGGTAGCCGAAACATTTGCCTGCAAGAGTGCTTGAATGGGTCGTGGGGACTGATTTTACAAACCAGCTTTTTTGCAGACAGTCAGCTGTGGTGATATCATACCATTCGGGCTCACAGCCCTCTATCCTGTTAAGCAGTATAGTCAGGTCTTCTCTGACTTCATCTGACGGGGCAACGACAGTGACACGCTTTTTCATGAGGCTTGCAAACCATACGAATTGAAGCATCATGCCCACACCGCCTGCGTGGTCGCCGTGAGTATGGGTGATGAGTATGAATATATTATCGAACTTCTCCCACTCCATACGCTTGACTTTCTGAAAAGTCGATGCGGGACAGTCGATGATTACAAGTTCGTTGTTTTCAATAAAAAAAGCAGAATTGTGCGCGTCCGCAAAGGCAGAACCGCGTCCGAAAAACTTTAACGGCATAGTGACACCCCTTTTTCAGCAAGTAATTACCGAAAATAGTATAGCACATCTGATGTGTTATTGCAAGCCAACTTTTTAAATTCACAAAATCCGGTCGCAAAAGCTGGGATTTATGGGTTTTGTGACTGGATTTTGTCTGAATTTTAAGGCGGATCGCTATAGTTAACTGGCGCTTATCATCAAATGGAAGTTTGTTTAATCTAACCATATTATTCAAAACGCTAAAAATAAACTGACACCCTTGACAAACGTAAGAGAACAGTGTATTCTTATATAAGAGAACGGCGTTCACTAAAAAGACAGGAGATAACAAAATGCCAAGAGATAAGACAGAGAGCCGTGAGCGCATCGTGGCGGCGGCAAAAGAAGAGT
Organism: Hominimerdicola alba 8; assembly: GCF_000178155.2. GTDB lineage: Bacteria > Bacillota > Clostridia > Oscillospirales > Ruminococcaceae > Hominimerdicola > Hominimerdicola alba_C. The sequence continues at coordinate 36,873 of NZ_ADKM02000031.1, read as the reverse complement.
TTCTGAACTGCGGCTTTGAGAATGCTTCGATGCGGCGTATAGCGGCAGGCGCAGGTATGACTGTTTCGGGGCTGTATAAGCATTTCCCTAGTAAAGAGGATATGTTTGCCCACTTAGTACAGCCGATACTTGACAGCTTTTATGAGCTTTACCGCCGCAAAGAGCAGGAGGAGCATGATGCCATCGCAGAAATAGGTGCGGCGGCGGCATTTCTTAATGAAGATGCGGTGTTCGCTATGGAGTTTGTGTATGACCATTTTGACGAGTTCAAACTGCTGGTATGCTGTTCAAAGGGGACGCGGTATGAGGACTATGCCCATAAGCTCACCGAGATGGAGGAGGAGAGTTCGCTGAAGCACATCGAGGCACTGCGCATGCGCGGTGACTGTGTGCCTGATTTTGACAGGCGCGAGTTCCATCTGCTGGTATCCTCAAATGTCGAGGCGGTCTTACAGCCTATAAGACACGATTTCGACCGTGAGGCGGCATTGCACTATGCAAAGACGATAAACACGTTTTTCTCAAAGGGCTGGAAGTGGCTCTGCGGAATGGAATGACGGGCAGTGTATCTGCGGTAAGAACGGATATGTTTATGTCGGCTTTGTGCCGATATAAATTTGCATAAGAGTTAGCGCGGACTAACTTTTATAAGGAGGTAATTCATATGACATGGCTTGCCGAAAACATCATGTCGGTGGTGCTGCTGGCAGTTGTGGCGCTCATAGTGTTCTTTATTGTGAGGAGCAAGATAAGAGCGAAAAAGTCGGGCGGCTGCGGGTGCGGCTGTTCGGGCTGCAGCGGGTGCAGCTGCGGCGCGGGAAAGGATAAAAAGTAAATATCAGAATTGGAGGAAAAAACATGAAGCTGACAGACTCAACTGCCGATATGCAGGGCAGGATACTTTCGGTGGGCGGCGATGACCATTTCATGAACCGCATAACTTCCATCGGCATAACGGAGGGCACAGCCTTCCAGACGGTGAGAAATGACAGGAAAATGCCTGTGCTGATATATCTCAGAGAAACGCTCATCTCACTGAACAGGGCAGATGCAGAGAGGATAGAGGTGGAGGCAGTATGACAGGCAGTATCGCACTTCTGGGTCAGCCGAATTCGGGCAAATCGACCATATACAACAACCTGACAGGCGCACGTCAGCATGTGGGCAACTGGGCAGGCAAGACCGTTGAGAAGAACGAGGGCAGCTTCACATACAACGGCGTAAAGTACACAGTCACCGACCTGCCGGGAAGCTACGGTCTTTCGGGCAATTCGGACGAGGAGATAATCACAACGGATTTCATAAAGTCGGGCAAGAGCGAACTGACAGTGGTGCTGGTGGACGCATCACAGCTTGAAAGAAGCATGTTCATGCTGGCGGAGTTTGCACGCCTTGACAAACCTGCCATGCTGGTGCTTAACATGATGGACGTTGCAAAGGATATGGGCAAGGATATAGACACCGATGCGCTGGCGAAAAAGCTGGGCATACCCGTCCTGCCTTTCAATGCCACAGATACAAAGGATTATGACAAGCTGAAAAAGCTGATAGCCGAAGAACTCAAAAAACCTCACAAGCTGTCTGTAAAAGCCCCCGAAGGCAAGGCTGATGTAAAGGCTGACAGCAAGGCGAAATTTGACTGGGTAAGCGAGATACTCGAAAATGTCACAAGGACAAGGGAATCGGTCTACAAGATGTCGAAATTCGACCGTGTTATGACAAGACCGATACTGGGCAAGGTCATCTGTATCGCGGTGGTGCTGCTGGCATTCATGGTATCGATGATAGTCATGCTGCCGTTTGCGGGTGTCGGTCAGATGATACCCACACTTCTGCACGAACCCGTTGACAAACTGCTTACAGGCTGGAACGTTCACCCCTGGATAGTGAACATATTCAGCATGATGATACCGAACACACTGTCATTCACAATATCTATGGCGAGCTTTGTTCTCGGTGTTAACATTGTTTTCGGCTTTCTTGAAGAAACAGGCTTTATCGCACGCGCGGCATATCAGTTTGACGGACTGCTTTCAAAGCTGGGCTTGCAGGGCAAGGCTATCTGTCCGATGCTGATGGGCTTCGGCTGTACTATCGGCGGCGCATGCGGCACAAGGGTCATGGATAACTGGGGTCAGCGAATGCTGGCGATGTCCATAGTCTGGGCGATACCGTGTGCGTCGATCTGGTCGATAATACCTGTGGTATCGGGCATGTTCTTTACATGGTGGCAGACTATGCTTGTGTGTGTCGGCATACTGGCTTATGTGGTCGTTTCGATGATAATAGTGTCAAAAGTGTTCGGCAGAAAACTCGCGCCGATGGAAACAAGAAGCGGCATGATAATGGAACTTCCGCCCTACCATAAGGCACACTGGAAGCATATCCTGAAAGAAGCCTTCTTCAAGGCATGGGATATATTCAAAAGGGCGCTGGGCACTGTAACACTTGTTTCGCTTATATTCTATGTGCTTTCTTTCAGCAGGGACGGCAACGTCAACAACAGCCTGCTTTACCGCGTTGGCACGACCATCGAACCTGTCACAAAGTTCTTCGGCATGGGCTGGCAGACATTTGTGGCGTTCTTAAGCGGTGCTTTCGCTAAGGAAGCGGTACTTGGTACGCTGAACGCTGTTTTCATGGGCGGCAACTCCGTTATGGAAGCCGCATTCTTCTCACAGGGAACTTCCACCGATACCGCACTGCTTGGCACAGCGATGTCGCAGGCTGTATCTGCCGCAGAAGCCCTCGCATTCATGTTCGCAACGACTTTCAGTGTACCATGCCTGATGGCGCTTTCTACCACCTACAAGGAGTCGCATTCGCTTAAATGGACAGTCAAGGTCGCACTTTTCTACATCTGCAATGCGCTGGTGCTTTCCTGCATCGTTTACCATGTGGCTGAACTTTTCATGTGATGCTGTTAAACGCTGATAAATATTCTGAATAAAGACCGAAAGCGCCTTGCCGAAGCATCATCGAATGCTCGGCGGGCGCTTTTATCTGTGAAAAAAATTTTTTACCCCCCTTGACAAACGTGAGTTAATATGATAAACTAAAGATAGTTAATACTGTTAGCTAATGAGGTGTATGCAATGCCAAAGGATAAAACAGCCACCAACCGCAGGATAATCGAATGTATGAAGAATGAGTTCCTGACGCATGGTTATGACAAGGCATCGCTCAACCGCATATCGGCTGAGGTAGGTATCACCACAGCAGGTCTGTATAAGCATTTCAGCGGCAAGGAGGATATGTTTTACTATCTTGTCAAAGACACTCTTGATGCGTTAAAAGCAATGCAGGCTGACGGCAGTGAGAATATGTCGGGTGATATCACATCTTTTGACCCTTTTGGTGAAGAATGGTCATCTGCTATGACAGATTTCATCTTTTCCAACTATGATGGCGTAAAACTGCTGGTATGCTGTTCGGCAGGTTCAGTATTTGAGGATTTCGAGGAAGAACTGATAGAAAGCGAAACGTCATCTAACAAGCAGTACGCCGAGATACTCAGAAAGTCGGGCAGGAATGTAAGACAACTGACCGAAATGGAGTGGCATATACTTTCTACCGAATATATCCATCTGGTCTTTGAGATAGTCAGGCACGACCTGACGAGGGAGGAAGCCGTCCGACATATGGAGTTTGTCAAGACGTTGCTGTATCCCGGCTGGAAAGAGATATTCGGGTTGTGAATAAATATCAGAGATACAAAAATTCCGCTTATTAAGCGGATTTTTTGCTTTTATGGGGAAAGTTAATACTTCCCCGAAAAATTAACTTAAGGAGTTGTTTTTATGGAAAAACGATGGAACAAGAAAAATGCCTTGTGGCAGTTGGTGTATGTGCTGCTGTACTTTGTGGCTACGCTGGCGGTCTGCGGAATGGGTGCGGTACACCCTGTACTGTTTGTGCTGTATCAGGTAACGGCAGGCGTGCTTATCACAGGTATAACGGTGAAAGCCTTTGAACGTATACAAGCACCGTTCGTGGCGCTTTCTTTTTCTTTGGGGCTTATGCTGATATTTCTGCTGATAGGGGAGTTCAACCTATGGCACGCACTGCCAATAGCGGTCATAGGCATTCTTGCAGAGGTCATAGGTCTGGTGATAGGCAATGAAAAGTGGGCGGCGATAGTCGCTAAAAGCGTTGTGATGAGTTTTTCGACCTTCGGTTATTACGGTCAGATATGGTTCAACCGCGATTTCACATATGACTGCGCAGTTGAAGAGATGCCCGCAGGCTACGCACAGCAGCTTATGGACTGTAGTCCCGCGTGGGCGCTGCCTGCGGTGGTCATAGTCGGTATAGGGCTTTCGGTGTGCGCGGCATTTATCACAAGGAAGCTGTTCAGGCTTAATGTTGATTGAAATATATGGTTAACCATTTTAATACACCACCGGGAATAAAGGTATAACAAGAAACAGTTATGAGATGTTTTCTTTCCATGCGTTCACACATGTAAAGAAAACCGCCGACTATGGTCAATAGTCGCAGAAAGTCTGTTAAGCACAATATGTCAGCGGAATGACCACATATCATATTCATAAAAAGATCCCCCGAATCTGTAACATAAAGCCATAGATCGGGGGAACATTTACATTTTCAGCTTATATCTTAAAACTTAAAGGACTACAGGTTCGGTATTTATGATCTTGCAGTTGCCGTCAAGATCTTCATAGACAGTTACAAGTGTAAGAGAAGGGATGGGATCCGGAACAACTATCTTGCTTTCACAAAGGATAAGATAATTCTTGCCTGCAACTATCTGATAGCCAAGATAAGCGATAGGCTCATAGTCTACACCCAAGAGATCCTTTGTAGCCTTTTCAAAAGCATTTTTTACTTCAGGATTGCTGTTAAGGTCTGTAGCACCGTCATTGGCAATAAATCCACCCGGAACAGGAGCGCCAATTATTTCCTTGATTTCTGTAATAACAGCGTTACCTTCTGTATCTTCATATACATAAACGAGCTTCATAGTCGGCTTAGGATCAAGTGTAACAGGGGTGATCCTGCAGAGGATACAGTAATTCTTTCCTGCAACTATCTGAGTGCCAAGTAAAGCAATAGGTTCATATTTTGCACCTAACATACCCGCTGTAGCCTTTTCAATTGCAGCAAGTGCATCAGGATGCTTATCAATGCTCGGATCACCAAGAGTGATATTCCAGCCGCCGAGAACGATATTATCGTTTGCTGAACAATCGCAGGTAGCTGCGAATACAGGATAATCAGCACCTAATACATCTTTTATACCTGTAATAGTTGCATTGCCATTAAGATCTTCATAAACGATCACAACTTTAAGAGTAGTTGCAGGATCCAGTGTTGCGGGGGTAGCTTTACAGAGTATGGCATAATTCTTTCCCGAAACTATCTGTGTTGCAAGAAGAGCTACAGGTGTAAATTTTACGCCTATAAATCCTGCTGTAGCCTTTTCAAATGCAGCAAGTGCATCAGGGTGTTTTTCAATGCTTGTATCTCCATGAGTGATAGTCCAGCCGCCTTTAACAGTTGTGTTTTCAATGCTCATAATAAGCCCTCCTAAAAAATAATGGTTTTAATTTAATTATGATAAAAATTAAATAAAGAAATATTTGGTTTACATCGATGTGAATATATTATACATTATATCCAATAAAATGTCAATACCTTTTGGGCAATTGTTTCAATTAAAAATAAACATGGTTATCCCGCTGACACACCACAAAAAAAACAGCGATCTGGCAGAACTTAAAGTGGTTGGCGGATATCTTTCCCCCGCCGCAGGCGGGGGAAAGATATCCTGCGATCAATTATCCTTTTGTTTACCGCATTTTCAGCAGGTGTGCTAAAGGGATAGTCATAAAAATAAATAAGAGAGCTCAATGTGTTGAGGACATATCATTTACACTATACACGACCTTGACAGGGCGGTGAAAGAGTGGCAAGACAAAGGATCTACAGTTTAATAGGTCAGAGTGAAAAATCCCATAAATGCGCTGATATATCTTAAGGTGGTCTACAGGACAGTTGAGAAGAATGCCGCCGCCATTAAACATCCGGTGCAGGACGACACTTTGCAGGTGGTCACAGGCAGTGGTTCAAAGATAATATCGGTGGAGTTTGAGGGATATACCGAAAGATGAAAAAAAGGCACTTCTGCATTCAGGAGTGCCTTGCCTTTATAGATGTGTGTGCGGGAATTAAGAATCGAAGAACTGTCTGCCGTCATCGGTGACAAGTCTTTCAGATCTCGGATACTCGAAAATCACACTGTTGCCTGCATTCTCGGTCAGATAGTCAGCAAATCTGCGGGCATACCACTTTGCCATGCCGAGATTGTGCAGCAGATAATTGCCGCAGTTCACAGCAGAAGCACCGGGAACTTCTTCCGCTTCTTCCACCGATTTGAAAGCACCGAGTATAAGATCATATATCTCGCTTGGTGCGCGGTTGCCCTTAAGTATAAGGTAGAAGCCCGTCAGACAGCCCATCGGACCCCAGTAGATGACGCTGTCTTTCCAGTCGGGGTCGTTTCTGAGGTAGGTGGCGATCACATGTTCCAGCGTGTGCATGGCACCCACATCGATCGCGGGTTCGATATTAGGTCTTGTGACCCTCACATCGTAAGTTGTTATCTTCTCATCGCCCAGAATATCCACTCTGCTGGTGAATATGCCTGGAACGATCTTTGTGTGGTCAACGGAAAAGCTGGGGATAAGATCCATATTTGTATCTCCTTTCAGATATCGGTCATTGAATACTTTTACATAATGCCGCATGGAAAGAATTCTGTATGCTATGCGGCACCATATTTAAATTATACACCATTGAGTTGATGATGTCAATATCATGACTGTGTTATACTTGCCGTGTGTGGAAATATGTTCTGCATATACCGCGATAAGTGCATTCATTATTATGACTATCCCTTTAGCACACCACTGCAAAATACCTTTATCAATGAGGAAAAACTGAGTTGATGTTATCTTTCCCCCCGCCGCAGGCGGGGGAAAGATAACCGCCAACTGTATTCAATTCCCGATATAACATCGTTTATTTTGGTGTATCAGCGGGATAATCACATTCATTATTGACTTTTGGGGTATGATGTGATATAATTGTTTTTAGTTAGTTTTGCATAACTTAAAAAGTGCGGGGTGAGGGAATGATATACGAAAATTTCACGATGAAAAAAGACGGCTTTACGGGGCATCTTGCCGAACCTGACGGCGGCAGTGACAGGGCAGTTATAATAATAATGGGTGGCGAACAGAGTCTTCTGCCAGGTATCAAATTTGCAGAGCGATTTGCGGACTACGGCATCACGGGTCTGGCGGTGTCGCTTTTCGGGGCAGAGGGTCTGCCTGCTTCGCCTGACAGGATACCGCTTGATATGTTCAGACCTGCGGTCAGATATCTGCGTGAGGCAAAGCATATCGCTCATATCAGTGTTTACGGGCAGTCGATGGGTTCCATATTTGCACTGTTGTGTGCGGTGTATATCGGCGGTTTTGAGAAGCTGATAATGGTATCGCCGACTCATGTTCCGTTTGAGGGAACACTTGCCGACAAAAAGACCATGACAGGTCACAGCGTGGTGACTTATCTTGGCAAGGAGATACCGTATGTTACGGCAGATTTCTCGCATTTCCGCGCAGGCAGGTACATGCGCCATCCCGCAGTCCCTTACAAGGTCACGGGCATGTGGGCGGCTTATTACAAAGCGTACTGCGACAAAGAGGGCGTTGAGAAAGCCGAACTTCCGATAGAGAGATGCGGTGCAGATGTACTGCTGATAGCGGGCGCTATGGACGAATGCTGGTATGCGGGATATTCGGTCAAGCGGCTTTCTGCAAGGCTTAAAAGAAAAGGCTTTTGCAGGCAGGTAAAGACTGTTGTTTTTCCGCATGGCAGTCATCTCAACGGGCTAATGCCGAACCGTCAGCGCGAGCGGAAACTCTACCGCATGATACCGCTGATAGGGCTGTTTTATCGAACTTTCGGCAGATACCGCAAAGAGAACATGGAGTATTTTGCACGCGCCGAAAAGGAGATAGTCGCATGGGTAAAAGGCGAAAAATGATATATATTGGGCTTGCTCCTCAGCAACAAAAAAGAAGTCGGCTGCCCGACTTCTTTTTTTCTGTTATGGCAGATATGCACGCATATCCGAAAGTGCTGTCGATATGGTCGATCCGTTGTGAAGCAGTGCCGAAGTCGTCGGCGTTATTATGCCGAATGCGCCCAGCACCATCAGTGCGGTGTTGAAAGTCATTATAAAGCGGTAATTGCGGTCGATGCGCGTCATAAGCGCACGACTTATCTTACGCAGTGTCAGCAGACAGTAGAGGTCATCAGCCGAGATGGTGATGTCCGCTATCTCCCGCGCGATGGCAGCGCCGGAACTAATGGCTATGCCTGCATCGGCTTCTGAAAGGGCAGGGGAGTCATTCATGCCGTCACCGACCATTATGACCTTTCTTCCCTCCGCTTTCTGCTGTCTTATGAATTCAGCCTTGTCTTCGGGCAGTACTTCGTAATGCAGTTCGTCAACGCCCACCTTTTCGGCAACGCATCTGGCGACCCGCTTGCTGTCGCCTGTCATCATGACTATCTTTTCAAAACCAAGTTCTCTCAGCGATGATACCACTTCTGCGGCTTCGTCCCTCAGCGGGTCTTCAATGCAGAGTACAGCCGCCAGTGCTCCGCCGACAGCCAAGAACAGGTGAGAATACTGATGCGGCAGACTGTCGAACTTCTCCTGCTCATCTGCGGGGATAGTGCAGCCCTCGTCTTCAAAAACAAAGTGATAGCTTCCGATGACAGCTTTTTTGCCGTCTATCGAACTTGATATGCCGTGTGCTACCACATATTCCACCGTTGAGTGCTTTTCTTCGTGGTCGATGCCGCGACGCTTTGCTTCTTCGACAACGGCGTTTGCTATCGAATGCGGGTAATGCTCTTCAAGGCAAGCCGCCAGCCGCAGTGCTTCTTCCTCGCTGCTGCCGCCAAATGTGAATATCTCTGCCACGCGCGGCGTTGAATGGGTCAGCGTGCCGGTCTTGTCAAACACTATGGTGTCAGCCTCGCTTACAGCTTCAAGGAACTTTCCGCCCTTGACAGTTATGCCGTGAACACTGCTCTCACGCATTGCTGAAATTACAGATATCGGTATCGCCAGTTTCAGAGCACAGGAGTAATCGACCATAAGTATCGATATCGCCTTAACACTGTCACCTGTCAGCAGATAGGTCAGCAAAGTTGCCGCCAGACTGTATGGCACCAGCTTGTCAGCCAGATGCACAGCCTTGCTCTCAGCCTGTGATTTCATTTTCTCGGATTCTTCTATCATCTTGACTATGCGGTCGTACTTGCCGCAGCCTGATGTCTTATCGACCCTGAATACGCAGCTGCCGTCTTCAACTACTGTGCCTGCGTAGACATAGCTGCCGACGGTTTTGTGTACAGGCAGGCTCTCACCTGTGAGAGATGCCTGATTGACCTCAGCTTCGCCCGAAAGCACCACGCCGTCAAGTGGTATCATGCTGCCGCTGCGCACGATGACTTCATCGCCCGCATTGATGGCGTTTGTGGGCACAAGCACCTCAGTGCCGTCTTTTATGACCCACACTTTGTCTATACCCAGTGACATCACGCCGGCAAGTTCATCCACTGATTTTTTGCGTGTCCATTCCTCAAGCAGTTCGCCCAGTCCCAGCATAAACATCACCGAAGATGCAGTGCCGCAGTCGTTTCTCAGCAGTGAAACGGTTATTGCCGTTGCGTCCAGCACAGAAACTTCTATTCTGCCGTGTGACAGTGCTGTCAGTGCTTCTTTGATGTGTTTCAGTGCATTTATCACCGTCAGTACGAACCTTATGGGTGCAGGTACTATCGTGCGTTTTGCGGCACGCCACATGAGCATCGCTATCAGCTTGTTCTCAAAACTGCGGTCAAGTTCGCGGCCGGTGTGTTCAGGCACGAGTGCTTCAGCACTTTCATCAGCAAAGGAAAAGCCTGCCAGTGCTTTTATGACATTCCTGCGTTCGCCGTCATACCATATCACGGCATCGCCTGTGCGGTCGTAGACCTTTGCGTTTGTAACAAAAGGCTTTGCCCTGAGGAAGAATTCCAGTATATCAGCCTGGTGCAGAGTCATTCTGCCGCAGACACAGTGTACCCTTATGCGCCCTCTGCTTTCGTGAAGTATCTCACACTTCATTATTCACATGTATCCTCAATGATTTCAACAGCGCTATCAGAAGACTTCTTCTCGTTTATCTCCTTAGCCTCAGCCACGATGTCGCCGCAGCCCTCACGCACCTTTGTGACATCGGTCATAACGCACTCTTTTGCTCTCAGCGCGGCAGCGGTCGTGTGAGCGTATACTTTCTTAGCTTCCTTGCTTTTCAGCAGCTTTACGCCTGCTGTTCCGCAGAGTAGACCGCCTGCAAATATCGCTAATTTCTGTAAATCTATCATAATGATACATCCTTTCTGTTAAAAATATTAGCTAGTACTAACTCGGTAAGTCTATAATAACACTTTTTTTATCAATTGTCAACCACTGCTTGCAACTTTTTTCAGATATGCCGTAATAAAGGGTTTTGGCGGCATTATTTGGTTTTATCAGACGGCTGCCATGTGAGAACGTATCTTGTAACGCCGTTGTCAGCGGTTTTGCTGCATGCAAGTCTGAAACCGTAATGACAGTACATATCGGCATAGTCTTTCATATCTGTGCCTATAAGCAGCGGGAGGTTTTTCTCTTCAGACATTTTCTTGGCAAAGTCAACCAGCTGCCGGGCATAGCCCTTGCCTTGCGAATCCTTGTTTACCGCCACCATGAGGACATCTATATGCGGTAACTTTTTTTAACTGTTTGTCTGCATCAGCTATCTGTCCGACATGCCCCAGCATTTTTTTCAGTTTGCCGAATGGCAGACCTGTGAACAGCCGCACCAGCATTTTCAGCTGCGGCAGAACGGCGTTATCTTTGATGTATTGCAGACCGATAAAACCGCAGCCGTCATCTGTCATGTAAAGCGAACCGCTTTCGTAAGCAAAGTCCACAAAAGCAGACATATACTTAAGCACCAGCGGTCTGCGTTCTTCAATGCTGCCGAACTCGTGAAAAAGTTCGTTTGTGACAAAAGCCTCGCCTGTTACAAAACGTATCCTTTCCAGTTCTTTTTCCGTCAGATCTTCAGCGTGCTTCATTCTTACGATGCCTCCTTTGCGAACAGATCATAGCTGACCCATACTGTAACAGCAGCAGAACGTACATCGGCAGTATCAGCAGGTATGACTGCCGCCCCATCTGCCCCGTGAACCTCGCCTGTAAAACAGAATATCTTTTTGTCAGTTAACACAGCTGTCGGTTAGGCAAAGCCAGGCAGCCGTTCACTTATACAGAAACAGATGCAGCCAAATGATCCGGAAATGTTGTTCTTATACAATTTTGTCATACTTGTTCAACCCTTATCCTTGTCCCACCAAAGTCTGTAGTCACAGCAGTCGTCGCCCTCAGCCACCGATCTTGTGCGCTTGTACTGAATGTGTCTGAAACCTGTCATGTACACCTTATCCATCGCACATATGGTCTGACAGACTTCGGGCATGCCGAGTTTTTTAGCCATTTCATGAAGCGGACAGCTAAGCACATCTACGCGGGAAGTATTTTCTGTGACCACCATATCACGCCTTGTGTAGCCCAGTTTCTCACTGCTGGCATGGTCTGTTATCTTGTCGATGTTTTTCCATATCAGCGCAGGTACACAGGGTATCATGGTGAATGCGTGTATCAGCCTGCGCAAACGTTCGCCCGTTTTTGTGCCGTATGACCTCAGAAGTTCCATAGCGGGATATTCGGGCTGACGCTTTTTCAGTGCAGTGTATACCGCCGCCGCAGGGAACAGCATGCCTGCTGTATCAAATTCGTCCTCTGCCGAGTATTTTTCATACAGATGTCTGTTCAGCCTTTCTGCCAGTGCCCATATCTTACGCGCTTCTTCGCAGCCGAATTCTGTTTCCAGTTCTCTGAACAGCTTTTTATAAATGATAGAACTGCTGATAGTTTTCATGGCATACAACCTCCTCAATGCCGAAAGTTCAGTGTGAAATATCAGTTATTTAAAACTAACCTGATTATATCACACTGCCGCCGTCAAGTCAATATTTATCGGCAGAGTTATTTTTTGATACGCAGTTCTTATAGCGATCCGCCTTAAAATACAGACAAGACACGGTCACAAAAACCATATATCGGAGGTCTTGTGACCGAATTTTGTGAATTTAAAAAGTTGTATCGCTATAGGTGAGTGAATGGTTGAGTCTGCTGAAAGCAGAAATGTGATTGTTAAAAGAAAACGTGTAAAAATACAAACTTCTTATCTCCGAGAAAATTTAATTGACAAAGATATTCAAAAGGTGTATAATGTGATTAGTTTAGACTAACTAACTATCACAAAAGAAATGGAGTGTATAAATTGTCAAAGACAGCAGTTGAATTCAAAGATGTAGTAAGGGTCTTCGGTAAAGGCGACGGTCAGCAGATCGCGGTGGATCATGTCAGCTTCACCATAGAAGAGGGCGAATTCGTTGTGATACTGGGGCGTTCGGGTGCGGGCAAGTCAACTGTGCTCAACATGCTGGGCGGAATGGATAAGCCCACTGAGGGCAAGGTAATAGTGGGCGGGCAGGAAGTTTCTGCCATGAATGACCGCCAGCTTTCGCAGTTCCGCGCTGATATGATAGGATTTATCTTTCAGTTCTATAACCTGATACCGGGTCTGACAGCTTATGAGAATGTGGCACTGGTCAAGGATATAAAGAAAGATTCTCTTGATGCTGATGAGATGCTTGAACGGGTAGGTCTTGCAGACCAGAAAAACAAGTTTCCGTCGCAGATGTCGGGCGGTCAGCAACAGCGCGTTTCCATCGCCCGCGCACTGGCTAAAGACCCTAAGATAATACTGGGCGACGAACCTACAGGTGCGCTGGATTCGGAAACGGGTCTGATAGTTCTGGAGATGTTGCAGAAACTCTCCACCGAACAGGGCAACACGGTCATACTGGTAACACACAACGCCGATTTCGCCAAGTGCGCCAACAAGGTAATACACATGCGCAACGGTAAGATAAAGTCCATAAAGACCAACGATGAACCCGCTTCTGCGCGGGATATCGAATGGTAAGGGGGCACGTTCATGCTTAAGCGTAAAATGCTCAGAGATATAAAGAGCGGTTTTGCACAGTTCTTTTCTATCTTTATCCTTGCGGCGGTGGCGATGTGGTGCTATACAGGATTTCAGGCGAATGTCATCGGCGGCAGCAAAGCACGCGAGGAACTCAACAAAACAACAAATTTCTCTGACGGCTGGATATACGGCGCAGCTTTTTCGGAAGAACAGGCAGATGCGGTGGCTGACGTTGACGGTGTAAATGATGTTCAGCTGAGGACGGAAGTTCTCGGCAAGGCTGACGAAAAATACCATTCTGCCGAACTTTACTGCTATTTTCAGTCATCGCAGAAAGTCACAAAGCCTTACACTATCGAGGGTGAGGACTATGACCCCGATGATGAAGACGGCGTGTGGCTCTTCCAGCGGTTTGCCGAAGCGTGGGGGCTTAAAGTCGGTGACAGCTTTACTTCGCATGTGATGGGGCTTGACCTGACAAAGACCATAAAAGGTCTTGTAGCTACCCCCGAATATGAGTATGCCTGTGCCAGCACCGATGCTGATACCGATTATCACAACATCAGCTTTGCGTATATGTCTGTTAAGGTGCTGCCCGAAGAACTGAGAAATTACAACGAGATAGTCTTTACCTGTGACGGCGACCCGCTCAAACTTGAAGAGGATATCTCAGATGCCCTTGATGGCAGCTATGCTTTCCTTGCCGACCGCAAGAGCATCGACGGCTACAACCGCCTGACCGATGAACTTTCACAGCATGACAGTTTTTCCTACGTGTTCTCGGCTGTGTTCGTGGCGATAGCACTGCTGGTCATCACCACCACCATGAAGCGTATGGTAGCACGTCAGCGCACACAGATAGGTACGCTGAACGCTCTGGGCATGAAAAACCGCAAGATAATGGCGCACTACATTAGTTTCAGTGTCGTAATAACTGCACTGGGCTGTATCGTGGGCGTGGTGCTGGGCGTATTCACATTCGGCAAAATGATGGTAGACCTTTTCGGTGAGTTTTACTGTGTACCGGGCTGGAGAGCGGGTTATGACGGCAAGAGCATACTGCTCTCGGCGGTCATCGTTGTCATATGCGCTGCCGCTGCATTTTTCAGCTGCCGCATGATACTGAAAGTACACCCTTCGGAAGCCCTCAGACCTGCTGCTGCAAAGACGGCAAAGCCCTGCATTTTCGAGAAGCTGCCTTTCTGGAACAAGCTGGGCTTCACTGCAAGGTATGACCTCAGAGATATCGCACGCTCAAAGCTGAGGGCTGTAATGGGCATCGCAGGCACTATGATGGGCATGGTCATCATGACGCTGGGTCTTGGTGCTTACGACACTCTCGGCTATGTGAGGAACTGGTATTTCAGTGATATACAGAACTATGAAACACAGGTGCTTTTCAAAGACAGCTGCACCCCCGAAGATGCACTCAGCATAGCTGATGAATATGACGGCGAACTCATATCGGCAGATCTTATCTCCATCGCCGCCGAAAGCCACCCGACTTCTGACGATATAGTAAGCTGTAAACTGACCGTCACTGAGGGAAAGGGGCTGTTCAGAGTATCCGACGATGCGCTGGATGTAACTCCGCTGGAAGCGGGCAGTGTGGCGCTGACCATGAAGCAGGCTGACAGACTTGGTCTTAAAAAGGGCGACACGGTCTACTGGAAACGCGCCGCAGATGACAAGTGGAACGAGAGCAGGATAGGATTCATTTCAAGGCACCCCTCGATAATGGGTATAACTATGCTCAGGGAAGATTACGAAGCGATGGGCTTTGAATTCAGACCTGCGATGCTGGTATCAAAGCAGAGTTGTGATGGTGCCGAAGATCTTGATTTTGTTTCCGCCGTACACAGTATGGACGACCTTAAAGCTGCTTTTGACAAGAGTATGGAAGTCATGGATCTGCTGGTATTTTTCATGGTATTCTTTGCGGCACTGCTGATAATCGTGGTGCTGTACAATTCGGGCAACCTGTCTTTCAATGAGCGCGAAAAGGAGTTTGCTACACTGAAAGTGCTGGGCTTCAAGAGTTCTGCCATCAGGCGGCTGATATCGGTGCAGAACCTCTGGCTGTCGGTGATAGGCGTTATCATCGGTATACCTCTGGGACAGGCACCTTTGCGGGCAATGATGGATTCAAACGGCGATCAGGTGGATTGGCCATGCTACATAAGCCCTGTGACATATGTTATCGCAGCAGCTTTCGTTATGCTTGTTTCTGTTGTGGTAGGTTTCATGTTCCGGAAGAGGATAAGAAAGATAGATATGGTCGAAGTACTCAAGGGCATGGAGTAGCGGGAATTATAGTGATCCGCCTTATGATAAGGCTCATTCAGCACTCACAGCTGCAAAAAGCGCAGCGTATTTGAGTGATGAATGCAGAAATAAATATATCCGCATTTTCACTTGACAGTTTTGTTATAACGAAGTATAATGTAAAATGTAAGATAAACGGGAATGGCTCACAGCGGGCTGTTCCCGTTTGTCGGAAATATAGGAGGAGCTGTCGATGGATATATCTGTTCGCAAAATGGCTGAGAAACTGAGAGAATATGATAATTACTGCATCGTCTACCATATCCGTCCCGATGGTGACTGTATCGGGTCAGCATTCGGGCTGTGTCTTGCGTTGCAGTCTGTAAGTAAAAAATGTACAGTCAGAGGTCAGGACGAGATACCGCGCATACACCGATATATGACCGACAAAGTTCGGTGCGATGATGTCGGTGAGCCTGTTTATATCGCTGTTGACTGCGCTTCGCGCTACAGGGTCGGAACTTATGGTGATAAGCATTTCACTTTCTGCATTGACCATCATCAAAACACTTTTGACAATGTGGACTATCGCTATGTGGAAACAGATACGGGTGCCTGTGCAGAGATAATCTTCAAGGTTATAAGAGAGATGGGCATAACTGTCACCAAACCGATAGCCGACCTGCTTTACACAGCGGTCGTCACCGACACCCTATGTTTCAGGACTACTGACACAGATGTGCAGACTTTTGAGGTCGCCGCCGAACTTGCAAAAGCAGGAGCAGATGTCTATCATATCGGCAGGATAAACACTTTCATAAAGTCGGCAGGCAGAATGAAGATAGAGAATATCCTGCGTGACAGTTTCCATTTCACTTATGATGATAAGATAGTTACGGGCATCATCATGCTGAAAGACCTTGAAACAGCAGGTGTGGCGGATTCCGACCTTGAAGGCATAAACAGTTTTGTCGAGCAGATAGAGGGTCTGCGTATAGGTGTGACAATCAGGGAACTGCCTGACGGGCGAATGAGATGTTCGATGAGGACCGGCGGTGAACTTTCTGCCAATGATATCTGCAAATCTCACGGGGGCGGCGGTCACTTTCATGCCGCATGCTGTGAACTTGATATGAGTGCATCGGAAGCAAGAGATGTCATCGAAAAGACCTGCCGTGAATATCTCGAAAGCAAAGGGTACTGACAGGTAAGCGCTTTCTGAATTCATAATTCATAATTGTTGGCAGGCATTCGGGTTTATATGTATTAATAAAATGGGGCTGTTGCAGCCCCAACAAAGAAAATAGAGCCTGGCACAGACCTGAAAGGTAGTGCCAAGCTCTTCTTTTTGTGGTATAATATAATTGCAAAAACCATACATAAAAATTGACAAAATTGACAAAAGCTGACACGAAAGTGTCAACTATATAAACCCCGAAAAATAGGGCTTTCAGGGGTCAAAACATAAAAGTTGACAAAATTGACAGGGTAGTAAGGATACTTTAAAAAATAAATTTACCATATATTGGAAAATACCTGCTATTTTTTCATTTTTCCCCTTACCTTGTCAACATTGTCAATTTTCTCAAAAACAAGGCTTAAACGCCGTAAAATAGGGCTTTTAAAAGTTGACAAAGCAGTGTCGATTTATGTCAACTTTGTCAACTTTGGAATTGTCAAGAAAAGGGGTCTATCCATGAAAAAAATACCTGATGACCGTATATACCTATTTCGTTTCGGGCGAAAAATAAACTCCCCGACCGTTTTTGAACTGAAAACGGCATAAAAACCAGCAGAACATAACACCCCCGAGTCCTCTTTTTTTGAAGAAGGCTTGGGGGGTGCGCACTGAAACAGCTTATTTCACCGGTAATTATGTATTTTTACTCTGATGTTCGGATATGGTTAGAGGGTGCTGCGGTTGCAGCAGCCCCTTTTCGTGGCTGAATTCATAAAATATTAATTCATTTATTTGGATGCACCCCTTGACAACAAAATAATGGTGTGAAAAAATGATAATCGGTTTATCGATAATCTGATTTTTGGTAAGGAGAACAATATGTCAACACCCGATAAAAGCATTGACCCACGCTTGCTTGCAAGTGCAAAGGCAGAATTTATGAAACAAGGCTTCCTGAAAGCTGAACTGAAGACCATCTGTGCAAATGCTGATATCACGACAGGCGCTGTCTATAAAAGATATAAAGGCAAGGAAGACCTGTTCTGTGCAGTGGTGGAGGATATCGTCAATGCGCTGAGTGATTTTATGGCGAGCCGTTCGGAGGTCGAACTGTCAGCATTCAGCAATGAAGAGATATACTCCTCGTGGATAATGAGTTATGATGCGATGGTGCCGATGTTCAGAATGCTGTACGAATATCGGGACACTTTCGCGCTGCTGATAGGCAAGGCTGCCGGTACGCGGTATGAGGATTTCAACCACGAGTTCGTACTGCAAATGAGCCGCGCCTACGTTCGTTACTACAATGAAGCCAGAAAGCGCGGCATGGCAAAAGCTGATATCACTCAGGAGGAATTCCATGTGCTGATATCATCTTTCTGGACTTGTGTCTGTGAGCCGTTCGTGCATGATATGTCGTGGGCGCAGATGGAGGAGCATTGCAGGATAGTCTGCCGCTTTTTTAACTGGAAAGAGGTCATAATGCTTGAAAGACCCCGCTGATGCGGGCTTATGGAAAGGAATAGGAATGTTTGGTAAAGTCAAGCCCTATATGGGCGGTTACATCAGGTATACTTATGCGGCGCTGGGTACTGTCTGCTAACGACCCGCCGCTGCGGGCTACAAGGTCAAGTATCTTATCGTTTGGCAGATTGTGAGCCGCCTTTATCTGCTTGATGACTGAGATCTTCTTTGACATGACACGTTTTTCCATTGTCATTACCTCCTTATAAGTAAACGGAAAATGAGCGGAAAATAAACTGGTGTTGCTGCCCGATATATTGTATACTTTTTTCTAGGGTGTTTAATCACCCTGTTCGGGCTTGAAAAACAAGAACATATGTGCTATACTTTGGATAGCAAAAAAACGAAATGGGTTTTCTGAGATGAAAGATGAAAGACAGGAACTTATTGATAAAGTCATGAAGTTATATGATGACCTGATGGAACTACGGAAGAGAAAGCAGAAAGTTACTCCTGTTTCTTCTTCCAAACCAGAAACTCCATAAATTGGCAGACATCATTAATCTGCTCTGTTGGCAAATAATTAATAAGTGAATTTAAGGCTTCTCGTTCTGAATTGAGCGGGGAGTCTTTTTCTGTCTTAGTTGGTAAGCCTAACAAATAATCAGTAGATACGCCATAGTAAAGAGCCATTTTCACAAGGGCTGTACTATTTGCTTCGTTTTCGTCCTTTTCATAATGCACATAAGTTGTGTATGGTATGTCAAGGTCTGCGGCAGCCTGACGCATAGTCAGCCCTCTGGCTTCGCGAAGTTGTTTAAGTCTATTGTCAAACATTTTATTACCTCCTACTACCATGTTAAAAGGTGAACTATCTTCGCCAAAGACAAGATACGCAGGGTCTAAATTTAAAGCCTTCGCCAGCTTTTCTAAGCAGTCAATGGGGATCTTTTTGGTTGCTCCTGTTGCATAGCGCTGAAGAGAAGACTTCGATATGCCGGTCAGCTTTTCCAATTCTGGATAACTTAATCCGCTTTTTTCAATGGCAGCATTTAGTCTTTGTGCACGCAACTCCTGAGTTTCTTTAATTTTCATAATCATACACCTCCTAATGTTGATACTATTATAACACGAAAATCCCAAAATTGCAAATGCTGTGATATAATGAACCTGTTCCCAAAAACGGTATAAGCGGCATAGACCTGACTATAAAAGACGGCGAGTTCATAGTGCTCACAGGGGCATCGGGCTGCGGCAAAACGACTGTAACGCGGCTGATAAACGGTCTGATACCACACTACTATAACTGCGAACTTTCGGGAAAAGTCACCATTGACGGCAAAAGCATACCCGATACACCGATATATGAAACTGCAAGGCATGTCGGCAGTGTTTTTCAAGACCCGCGTTCGCAGTTTTTCAATGTCAACACCACCGATGAGATAGCGTTTGCAGCAGAAAATCAGTGCGTGCCGCCCGAAAAGATAGAGGCACTGATAAAGGAAACAGCTTCCGCGCTAAAGATAGAGAAGCTGCTCGACCGCAGCATTTTTGAACTTTCGGGCGGCGAAAAGCAGATGATAGCCTGCGCAGGCGTTGACCTGCTGTCGCCCGATATCATAGTGCTGGACGAGCCGTCTTCCAACCTTGACAGCGGCGCGGTGAGCAAGCTGAGAGATATACTGGCAAAGTGGAAGTCACAGGGCAAGACTGTCATAATAGCCGAGCACAGGCTTTATTTTCTGCGCGAACTGGCTGACCGTATGCTGATATTTGAAAACGGCATGGTCAAGAAGGAACTTTCAAAGGCTGAGATATCAGCCCTCAGCTATTCTGACACCGAAGCGCTGGGCATACGCCCTCTTGACACAGACAGCGTGCCATATTCGCCGTCAAAAAGCGAAATATCGTCAGCGGTCATGGAGTTTAAGGACTTCCGCTTTACATACAAAGACGGCAGACACGGTATCGATATCCCGTTGCTTGAACTTCCCGCAAACAGCGTTATCGCGGTGATCGGTCACAACGGCGCAGGCAAGAGCACTTTTGTGCGCAACATCTGCGGGCTGGAGAAGAAATGCAAAGGCATCATGACTTTCGGCGGCAGGGAATTAAGAGCCAGAGAACGTCTTCACCACTGCTACATGATAATGCAGGATGTCAATCACCAGCTTTTCACAGAGAGCGTGTGCGATGAAGTGATACTCAGCATGACCGACAAAACTTTTGACGATGAACAGAAATCTGCCGCCGCTGAACGCATACTTTCCCTGCTTGACCTTGCCGACTTTGCCGACACCCACCCGATGGCGCTTTCAGGCGGTCAGAAACAGCGAACTGCCATCGCGGGCGGCATTGCTTCAAGCAAGCCTGTGATGATATTTGATGAGCCAACAAGCGGACTTGATTTTTACCACATGAAGCAGGTCGCCGCCGAAATGACAAGACTGCGCGGCTTGGGCAAAGCTGTGCTGATAGTCACCCATGACCTTGAGTTTATCCTCTCCTGCTGTGACCACATAGTCAGACTGGAAGAAGGTCATGTTGTCGAGAACTACCCGCTGACAGCAGAAACAGTCACGGATCTGAAAAAGTTTTTTGCAGACCGCTGACCAAAGAGAAATCCCCCCGTCATACAGTCATAACTGCCTGACGGGGGATATTGTATTTACCTGTAGCTTCCGTACTTTTCTTTTTATTTCAGCTTTTCGGTGTACATTGCCTTGTCAGCACGCTTGAACATCGGTTCGCATGCGTTGTCGTCTGATATGTTTTATTTGTAAGTTCATAACAAATATTGCGCTGATAGTCAATTAATGGCAAAACAGAAGTATTACATTCGATATTGTGCGAAAAGTATCTAATTAACAGAATAGTTATCGCTCGGACAAATAAGGTACATATTCTTATGGTATCATCTGCATAACAGCAGGGAAAAACCATAATCTATTATATTAAGTGAGGTGGATGATATGACATTCAAAAAAGGTTCGGGCTGGAAAGCCTGCCATGATGAGGAAAACGGCAGATATACCGCAGAATACGGCGGTTTTCAGGCGTATCATCTCTATGAGATGACCGCTGAACAGTTCGGCAGACTTGAAAACGGCATGACAGAGAGTGAAGCGAGCGGTATCATAAATGATGGCAGACATCTCTACATGTCTGTCAACGATCGTTGCGGACCACCCTATACAGTAGTTTTCGATGATGACTACAAAAAACTTTGTCCGTGGGCAGATATCATCTCAAGCGGTGAAACTGTACCCGATGCGCTGACTGATGCTGTTGTGGAACTTTTTTCGTCAGAAGCCGCCAACCGCCCTCAGCGCCGCAGGCGTGAACAGAGAAAAGACGACTGAGTTAACGAAGAGTCGTGTGTGATACTGATAGAATGTCCGCACGAAGTAAAAGGTTAGAAAGAATGAAAAAAGGTGAGTCCCACAACTCACCTTTTTATTATGTCAGTAAATTTTTTTCAGCCATTTGAAGCCTTTGATCTCTGATAGCTTTATCACAGCCATCGAAAGCAGTATACAGCATATCACAGTGAGTATGAACAGCAGGCAGGTGTTAGGCAGTGTGCTGTTCACACGTTTCAGCACTGACCCAAGTACATTTTTTACCCACGGGTGAGTGAAATATATCAGCGTACTGGACTTCCTGAGGGTCTTGTACTTGTCGCTGGGTTCAAGTTTGATCTTTGAAATATATCTGTAAAAGAAAAATATCGCTGGCAGCAGGCTTATGTAATAATCGTTCTCAATTCTTCCGCTGAAGTGTTTTACCAGCAGCAGTTCACCTGCAAAGCCTGCCATTGAAAGTATCAGACAGATAAGTGAAGTCCTTTTTGGAAGATGATCCCTGTGGTCTGCAAGTATCAGCCCCATAGAAACGAAAGTGAAAGCCTCAAAAAGACCGTTCCTTGTTGTGACAAAAACGTTCTCGTAAAGGTCGATGAAACCTTTGATGATGCTGTATCTTTTCAGCGGTTCAAGCAGGAAAGAATATCCCTGCCCAAGCAGCCCGATGAAGTAAAGCACCAGAGAATATCGGAATATCCTCTCTATACTGAGATTTTTTTCCAGCAGTGCTGATATCACCAGTATTGCAAAAACGGTCGCTGACAGGTACCACAAATGTATATGTCCGCCAATAAAGACGAAGTCCCTGAGGTAT
This sequence comes from Hominimerdicola alba 8, assembly GCF_000178155.2. GTDB lineage: Bacteria > Bacillota > Clostridia > Oscillospirales > Ruminococcaceae > Hominimerdicola > Hominimerdicola alba_C. The sequence continues at coordinate 14,595 of NZ_ADKM02000031.1, read as the reverse complement.
TTCAGTGCCCCGACCGCAGCACCTTTCGGGTCGTTAAGTATGCCCGGTATGTGCATCGGGAAATACACAAGGCACCAGAATATGTAAAGGAAAAGAAACCGTGACAGAAACTTTCTTTCCTTGTCTTTTTTATAGTCGTAACAGTAATTGCTCTTAAAATAGAAGTACCCGGACGATACGAAGAAAAACGGCACAGCTATGCGTGCTATGTAATTCCTCACTATCTGGTTGGGGATAAGGAATGCTTCACTGTACCCAAAAGGCATGCAGTGTACCGCCACGACAAGCAGCGCGCATATGAATTTTGCGGCATCTATCGAGTAGTAGTATTCTTTTTTGGGCAACGGCATATTTTCAATATACTCCTTAAACTTTTTATGACATTTCGGCGTATCCGACCATTGGACATCGGATATCCCACAATTACAATTATATATCAAAAATCAGCTGAACATAAGTTAAATATAATTACCTGTTTTTTAATGTTTTACAAATAAGTTTTACGCTGGTATGACCTGTCAATAATGGCAGCGTAAAAATGACGATATCATTCGGAAGTATAAAAATATTAAACTGTTATCAGAAACACGGATTTTCCTCGGATAGTGTGAAAGATTTTGTGAAATACAGCGTACCTCAGTTGTTCTCATAGCGAGTGATGTACTTGCGCTAATGAAAAGCATGTATCTGCCGGACATCAAGAAGCTCAATGAAAAATGCTGACAAAATCGTTTTGAAAAATAAAAGTGAATTCGTTCTAACAATTAATAAAAATGACCGAGCATCGGGAAGTGCGCAATTCAGGACTTCTCAGCCGATAAAACTAATTTGATAAATGCCGCATGAAAGAATGGATCTTTTTTAGTCAAAATATTATTAAAATTATCTTGACAAGCATTCATAAAGGTGATATAATTTAAGGTGGAAAAAATTATATTCTGTCAAAATATTGTATTTTAAGCACTAGGATCGGCACTGATTCCAAGCGCAGCGTAAAAAAGGCAAAGTTATACCCGCCACAGGTATCTGCTGTGACAGTGATGCGTTGGGTGCGGCTTTTTGCAGGCGGCTGCTGTACAATTATAAATGTATGTGGCAGTGGTATGTCTGATGGCTTTTGAAATGTTCTGTTATTGCGGCGGTGCTTTTTGTTCGGTAAAGTTGTCAGACTTTTTTTGTTACAGCATCAGCTGTTCCGGTCGGCAGAGAAACGGGCGGCACTTCTGCTGAAAACGTTTTCGGTATCATACTCACGTTTCAGCAGGCTTAACAAAAAGTTGAGGAGATTTTTCATAAAATAGATCTTTGATCTGACCGGAGTTACAGACAAAGAACGATCGGATAGGAGAACCACAGCTTTATGCAGATACACGGCACAAAATTCACTTACACGATAGATACCGGCTTTCAGGATCTTTTTCAATACGGTGACGGCTTTATCGCACGCGGCACCGAGAGTATAGTCTATAAGGGCTTGAGGGCAGCAGAAAGCATTGCAAACGAAAATATCCGCATGAGTTGTGTGCTCAAATTCAAGCGCAGGGGTACCAATGACAGGATACTGAAACGTTTCAAAGGCAAGGATCTTAAGATATTCAATGACCTTCAGGGCTGTCGTTCGGTGGTAAGGATATATGACCTTATCGAGGATATCGGAGATTTTTCCATAAAGTTCGAGCATGTGGCTGAGGGTGAGGAACCTTTTTATATCGACCGACGCGGATTTTTCTGTGTGGTCGAAGAATATATCGAGGGCAAGACACTGGAAGAATTCTGTCTTGAATACGGCGAGTTCCCACTGGTGGTGAGGACTAAGCTGGCTGTAACAGGCTACAGCGATTTCAGTGAAGAAAACAAGGCGAGGACTGAGAAGTACGTGACAGATAATGATTTCTGTCTGCGTTTCCAGTCGGTGATCTATAACTTTGCGGTCAAGCTGTGTGACGTGCTTGATTACATGCACCGCAACAGGATACTTCATATGGACATAAAGCCCGACAACATCATGATAACCAATGCAGGCGATGAAGTGGTGCTTATCGACTTTGGCAGGGCAAACTACATGGATCAGGGCAAAGACTACGTGACTGTGCCGTTCGGCGGAGAGAATGTTTACGAATACGGTACTGTCGGATATGCCGCGCCGGAAGCATATAATCTTGAAATGAAGCCCCAAGCGAACTTCACATCTGCGAACCTGAACGGCGACCTCAAAAACGCCTGCCGTCTGACGGTCGAGAGCGATATCTTTTCGTTGGGAGCAACTTTGTGGGAGTGCATGAATATTTTCTCGCTGTACATGAACAACATCGAGTACCGCAAGAAATTCTCCAACGGATACCACTACCAGCGCTTTTTTGATACCGAAATGATGCTCAATGAAGATGCCTACTGCAACCGCGATCTTTCGCTGGCATCAGTGCATTTCTATGATAAACTCGAACAGATAATCATTAAGGCGACCAGATCAAGAACGCCCGATTATTTTGACAGGGATAACAAGAATTATTATCATGATTATGCAACGCTTCGCAGTGATATCATGGACGCTCGTGAGCGTTCGCCTGCGGTGCTGAGAACTGATGACATAAAGGTGCGCAACTCCTTTTCGGTCAGCGCAGTATTTCTCGGTCTGCTGACGACATTGCTGTGCTTTCTGGGATTTCTGTATTATTTCGGCGGTCACTTTGCGGCGCATAAGATAGATAATATCATGGATAATTATCAGATATCCAAGCACGAATCGCTGAAACGTGCCGCTGAGGAACAGATGCGTGCAACAGGTGTAGAAGGCAGAAAAGCGATCTACGATAAGATATATGACTTCTACTATAACGAAAACGATGGCAGTGATATAAACGGCATAAGTGAGGAGGAAGCGGAGGATCTGGTACAGCTGTTGGATCAGGTGCCTGATGAAGAATTCTCACGCCGCAGCTTTGATGAACTGCTCAGTAATACTGACAGACAAGTGCTGCTGATGTTCTCGGAATATGTTTCTGCTGCTGACCTTGATATCAAGGAAGACAGCGAGTGTATCGGTTACGAATTGCTTGAAAAGATATATGAATCAAAGCAGCCGCGCTATGCAGGTGAATGCTATAAAACGCTGGTGAAATACGGCGAAAAGGAAGAGTACAGAAATCTTCTGGTCTATCTTGCGAAACAACTCAACACCGACCAAAAGATAGACAAGATAGTCGAGAGCAAGGGAAGCGATGAGCCTTCTGCCATAGTAAGGCGTTCGGTAAAGGACTATCTCGACAGCTTTGAAGAGTGAGGGGTGAGGTAATTGAGGATAGGCTTGTTTTCAAAGATCAAGGAACTGCTCGGTGCTTATTTCAAGCATGGCAGAAAGCCGTTCCTGCTGACTTTTGCCATATCACTTGTGTTGCTTGTGTCAGCTATGGGCATACTCAGGCTGACGGGCGAACTTGAGAATTTCATAAATGAATGGGATATAAGATACAATTCCGCAGCGCTGATCTTTATGGTCAAACTGTTTGTCGCTGCGGCACTGTCATTTTTTATATACGCCGTTTTTATAGGGCTGAAAAAGTACAGAAGATATTCTTCTATAGGTAAGCCTTACAAAAACGGAAGCTCTTACAGAGCGCTGGGAAGAATATTGTTCCACAATGAAAATAATAAACCAAATTGACTGAAAGGGGTAACGGAATGACATTATCTAAGCGGATACTATCAATGGTAGCAGCACTTTCGATGATCTCGAACAATAGCGTGGCACTGGGAAAAATGCCTTCGATGATCGAGGCTGGCTTGAATGACAGATCACTGGGGGAAAATGCTGATAACGAAGAAGAGCAAGTCAATGATGAAGAAAGATCAGGCGATGAAACTCCGACTGATGAAGAAGAGAAAAGACCTGATGATGAACCGACTAAAGATGAAGATACCACAGGCGGACAGGAGGTCGATGAGATCCTGCCGCCGAAACTGGTCATCATTCCTGCAAGAAACGGTGATGAATGGGTAACTTCACTCAATGACTGGAGCATAAGACTCGAAGGACGCGAGGGTCTGTCTGCTGAGGTCTACTATTATGCAGTGCCCGCAAACGGCATTCCATATCAGGACGATACTAAAAAAGCAAAACCGATAACCTCATTTGATGAATTGCCTGAGGGCGACAATTATGTGATGTTTTATGCACGCTGGAAAGGCAGTTATAAAAGATACAGCACGTCCGGTTGGTTCCGTTACAAGCTCGATAAACATAAGCCTAATGATTTTAAACTTGATTTAAAGCAAAAGGAAAAATATTCCGATGAGATAGAAATAGTTTCGACCGAAATAACAGACAATGCTTCGGGCATCGATAAAATATACTATAACTATAGCGATGGTGAGGCATATAAAAAGCTGGATGATGTGGTAGATAACTGCACTAATATCACACCTGCGGTAGATATCAGTGAACCCGATAAAAAGCCGACTGTGAATATACATGTCACACCTGAAATGAAGGAAAATACGGTATATGTTTACGCGGTAGACAAATGCGGACGTGTGAATGTTCAGAGCATCTATGTACCTGATGCAGATGTACCTAAGATAGTTTTTGACGGTGCTATAAATAACTATATGGGCAAAGAACAGTCTGCCGCTCAGCAGAATTACGGCTATGACGGTGAAGACGGTTTTTATATTACCAAGTATACATATGTCAACGAGGATTCTTTCCTTAAGGTAAAACTTGAGGATGAGAACTTCGATGACTGCACTATCGATGTTACATGTGAAGATAATGAAGGCAATAGTCAGATCATAAGTTTTCCAATGTCGAAAGTTGAAGCAAAATCTGACGGATCTAAGAAAGTTCGTACAGTATATATACCTTTTAGTAAGCTGAAACTTAAAAATAAAGGTGTATACAATTTCACCATCGGTGTAAAAGATAAGTTGTTTATAGCCAGACCTATCGACGGCGAATCTGAATATCTCTATTCCACTATCGGTGATAATGATGCACTTGCAGAAATCAAAACTGTTAACCGCGCTGTGAAAGGTTCTGTAGTTGACAACACATATGAAGCGATACTCTGCGATACCGAAAATGATAATATTCTTCGGTACTGTTTTAAGGACGATATCAGCATTGCAGCTTACAGCATAAAGATAACTAAAGGCGATGAAACGATTCATTACAAAAGTAAAAACATTGATGACAGTGTTGAAAAGGCTATAGACTTTTGCGGTAATATATGTAATTACAGAATACCTGTCAGGGAAACTGACCCTGAGGATGTGAAACTGTCAGGCGATGGTGTATACGTTGTCGAAACAGAGGTAAAAGATATCGAAGGTCATATCAAAAAAGATACATGCTATTATGCAGTGGATACCGAAGCACCTTCGATCGATAAGGAATCATTTGAGATCCGAAACGGAGCAAGGCTCAATTATATAAAGGGCGGCGTTTACAGCAACAAAGAACTGGTATTATCAGTTAATGTTATCGATACTTTCAGCGGTGTCGATGAAAAAGATGTAAAGCTGTATATCGAAACTGATGACAGAACGATAGAGTACAGTGCACACAAAGAGGACAGGAGCTTTGTTTTTGACCCCATAAAGCCCGAAATGTCTGTGGACGGAAGCATGATGCTTGATGGCAAAGCGTATATCGTTGTCAAAGACAAGGTAGGCAACAGCAGAACATATTATTTTGCTGACTCAAAGTCCGAACATAATCTTTCTACTGATGACAACGATGTTAAGCTGGTCATCGATACTGTTGCACCGACTTTCACTGTTGATGTCAAAGGTTCGTTACATAAAGAATTGCCTGAGAACGAAAAAGAAAAGAAACAATTCTTCGGCAAAGCTGATGACAATGCGCTCGATTTTACATTCAGCGACAACATGGCACTGAAAACTGCCGATATAATCATCAGGAATAAAGACGGCAGGGAAGTTATTAAAAAGGAACTGAAATACTCCAGCGATCTCGTACTTAGCAACAGCGGAAAAGTGACGATCCCGATACCAAATAATTTACCTGACGGCTTGTATGTAATAGATACCGAAGTGACTGATGTTGCGGGAACTGTTACCAAGAACCCGAAGAACGACGTAGTAGATTATCCGAATTTCTATGTTGATAAAACTGCACCGACCATCGATGACGCAGAATATACGGTAAACAAGGATTCGCTGAATTATAAGCTGTTCGGCATATACGGCAATGAAACGATCGATATCTCGATCAGTGCTAAGGACAACGATCAAGGCTGCGGCATAAAAGAAGCTGTTCTCCACTGGGGGGAAAAAGAATATAAAGCTAAGATAGACAGCGCTACAGGCAAACTGGTATTCAGCGGTATAGAACTCAATTATGTCGGCGTGCCTTACATTGTGATAAAAGACCAGCTGGACAATGAGAACCACTACACCTTCACACCAAATTCCCCAAGAGAACGTGTTGGCGGACTGATGCTCAGTGCGATCGATGAAAACGGCGAATTTGATGATAACGGCATACTGCTGATGCTGGAGAAAAATGCTCCTCATGTTGATATCGCGACAGATGACAGCTACACTTATATCGATGCAGGCGGCACGAAATGGTTCCCTGGCAGAGTGGAATACACGGTAGTTGCCTACGATGAGGGCGACCTGAAATCGGGTATAAGCAGAGTCAATGTTACCGACCCCGATACCAATGAACTGATACAAGATGAGAACAGCTATGGCGGCAAGAGTTTTGAAGACGGCAGGTATACTGATACCGACCCTGAGTATACATATAGCATAGATCAGGAAGGTCACTACAAGTTAAAGGCATCTGCTGAGGATAACGCGGGCAATGTTTCATACGATAACGAAGAATTCTATATCGACAACAGATCGCCTGAGATAACCGCGTTCACACTGAGCAGTACAGTCGAGAACTCACCGTTCATACACAACGGTTCTTACGGCTATTTCTTTGAAACAGATGTTACCGCAAGGGTTTATGTGAACGACCCCGATGTTTCTTCGGGCATAAAGGAAGTCACACTTTACACCAACGAAGCAGGCGGAAACGCAGTGATAATGACTATGGACGCTCCCATGCTCAGACAGGACGAGAACGGCACTTATGCCGAGTTCGTCATTCGTAAGGGCTTCAAGGGACATATAGCTGCTATGGTCACCGATAATGTTGGTCACGATTCAGGCAAGCATGCGCCTGACGGCACTGTCATCGAGGACAGCCAGCTGCACTCTGAGCATGCTTACATCAACATAACACCGCTCGGCACACCTGTGAACGGTTTCTACAACCACCCGCTGGCACTCAATGTCACTGTAAGTGACAGCTTCTCGGGTATAGCCGACATAGACTGGTCGATAGGCAAAGACCACAAGAGCGGTCACATGGATACTTCTGTTGAAGACACAACACTTTCAAGCACTGTTGATGTCGGTCAGCAGATAACAGCTACCGATGCTAACCTGATAACTGAGGTCACATTCCAGCTGCTTGTCGAGAGCGATGAGAACGACAATCCTGTCAATATCTCGATGACCGATAACGCAGGCAACAAGCTGACGGCATCTGCGATGTATTCTCTTGACCTGACTGCACCTGTGGTAAGTTCTTCGATAACAAACACCAAAGCGAAGAACGGCATATACTACGATGCAGACCAGACTGTAAACTTCACGATACTGGAGCGAAACTTCAATGCGGCTGACGCTAAGGTAATGGTCAACGGCGTTGAGCAGAAGGTGTCGTGGCAGAACGGTGAGGGTACAGGCAACAACACATCACACACTGCCAAGCTGGACTTCAAGGAGGACGGCGACTACAACGTTACCATACAGTATACCGACCTTGCAGGCAATCCCGGCACTTTCGATGCAGGTCAGCACTTTATAGTTGACAAGACCAAGCCTGTCATCACCAATAACTTTGCAGATTTCAAGACAGGTACTCCCGATGATGTCAGCGGCACCACTGAACTCTACTACAACAATGAGGACGGCAGGCGTGCAGCATTTGAGGTCGATGTGACCGAGAAGAACTTCGAGGAGAGCGACCTGCATATTGCAGTCTACAGCAAGGCTCCGGGCAGTGCCCACGAAGAGGGTGGCGTTGAGTGGACAGAAGAGCAGCCTGACTTCAAATGGGTACATGATGAAAAGAAGAACACACACAAGCTGACCTTCGACCTGAACGAGGACAGCGTGTACAAGATCGAGATCGATCCTGAGGACCGCGCAGGAAACGCAGGTGACCTCAAAGATGGTTCTGAAACCAAGACCGATATCTTTGAGATAGATACCACTGCCCCCGTTCTCGGTGCGAGAAGCGACGGCGATTACGCTGAACTGACCGATGATAAATACAATGCGCTGGCAGTTTATGACATCGACAGATTTGAGGATGAAGCACCTTTCGTTGAATTTGAGGACACAAATCTCTACAGACTTGAATATGAACTGACAACTTTCAAGCCCGAATACAGCTACGGCAGAGAGATCGGTGAGATAGTGCCTGAGGCGAAGAGTGCAGATGAGGACGATGATGACTACGAAAAGGACAAGGCGCTGGAGATAAACAAGTCAGAGCAGGGTCTTTCGCAGGATACCATCAGGTTCACAGTCCCCGATTTTGAAGAAGACGGCGTCTACTCTGTGACCATGTATGCAGTCGATATGGCGGGCAACAAGAGTGAGATCAGCGAGAACACCTTCGTTCGTCTGATGAACACACCTCTGCTGGCTTATATCGAAAACAGCAGTAAGGAAGAAGGCACAGGCTGGTATTCCTTTGAAGATGAAGAGTACGGTCCTATATCCAAACAGCCCACCAGCTTTGAGGATCTTAACATAGTTATGTTCTCTAAGGCAGGCACTTCGCCTAAGCTGCTGCTGGTAGACAAGGACACCGAAGAAGAGATAGACACAGGTGCCACCGCAATTGGCGAAAAGATAATTGACGATGACCTGTACATGGTCGATGCACGCAGATATGATCTGCCGGGCGGATATTTCTCGGCAAACTTCACCGAAGATGCTGATACAAGGCTCTATCTGAGGGCTGAGAACGATGGCGAGTACATCGATCTCGGTGAAATGTACATAGACAACACCAAGCCTGAATGCGCAGTTCCCGATTATCTCAAAAACTGGGGCTGGCTAAAGGGTTCGGGCGAACAGACCATCACTTTCTCGAATATCAGCGAGGTGCTGGATGACGGCGAAACTGTTGTTTACATAAACGGTGAGGAGATCACTCCTGACGGCAACAAGATCAGCGTTGACGGCAAGAAGGTCAGTGCGGCTTACAATGTCGAGAATGACGCGCTTTCTCTTACACTGCCAAGAGGTACTTATTCAATAGGCGCAAAGCTGGTCGATAAGGCAGGCAACATGCGCATAATCACCGAAGTCGAGCACTTCTCGGTGGGCAACACCAGAATATGGTATGGCGTAGGCGGTGCATCAGCACTTCTGCTGACCATCGGCGGCATAACCGCTGTGGTAAGAAGACGCCGCAGAAAAATAAACTGATAATTTCAAAGGCTGTGCAGAAAAGTTTCTGCGCAGCCTTTTATGTATCAAATAATAACAATTATGGTTCGGCAGCGTGGCTGTTCGCGCTGACGATTTTTGTGACAGATAAGAAATAAGTTCGCTATAGCGATCCGCCTTAAAATTCAGACAAAATCGGGTCACAAAACCCATAAATCCGAGCTTTAGCGACCGGATTTTGTGAATTTAAATAGTTGGATTGCTATAAATTGTTGCATGCGTACATGTTAGCTACGGTAAACTTGTGCAAGTCTACAAAGATAGGTTCTTTACCATTTTGGTAAATGACATGAGCGTGAATATGTGCTATAATTAAAACAGAAGAAAACAGCTAAAAAATGCAGTCAAAACATCAAATTCGCGGCAAGTCAGATGCCGCGCAGATGGCGTGCCGGCACGCCCGATAAATAAGTCGGCGTAGAAATTTTTATAGAATTATGATGAAGGACCCGTTCTGCTGTAAGGCAGGGCGGGTGTTTTCATGTTCGGACGAGAAGTCAAAAAAACGGCGTAACTATGCAGTTACAGTAACATCAGCGGTGTACGCATAAAAAAAGCGGAACTGCCGCGCTTGACAGTACCGCTTGTATCACGAAGTTATTCAGCTTTTTTGCCGAGCGCAGTGCGCACAACGCCGTCGGGGTCTTTCAACAGCACCATTACCAGCCAGATGACAACACCCAGCGCTGACACGCAAATTCCCAAAAATGCGTCGTTGAGCATGTCGGCGGCGGCAGGCGTGAAGTATTCTGCCCTGAGTTCGGCATACTCGACCACAGCATCTACCAGCCACATAAGCGATGCGCCCCAGTACATCAGCGCCAGACTGCCGACTCTCAGCTTCCTTGCATGCGGCTTTGTGTACCATACAACAGTGGTGATAAGTGCCGCGATGACAGTTATAAGCAGTGTCATGCCTCTGCCTCTTCCGTCTTGCCGCGCTTCTGTATAGCCGATACAGCCGCGCAAAGACCTGCCCATGCCAGCGTTACCACAGCCGCCATAGCTGTGCCCGAAGTTGCCATCTCATGAAGCATCTCGGCAGTAGACTCAGGGTCACTTGCCGCAGTCAGGAAAGGGAAGAACGGCTGAACTTCGCCATGCCACACATGCTCAAACGCCAGCAGAGCCGAACCGCCCCAAAGCATATTGTTGAGCCAGCCCATCTTCCTTGAAAGCGAGATATGCTCACTGCTGTCAATATGGTGGTCAGCTTCTTTTTTCTTTATCACTTTTGCCGCGATGGTCGTGACTATCGCCTCAGTGGTAGGTACAATAAAACATGCCATTTCAAAATTCCTCCTAATTTATCGCTTCGTTCAGACTGCCTGTGCGGTAGCCCTGTAAGTCAAGGCTCACATATCTGAAACCTATCAGTCTGAATTTATGTACTATCTCTTCACGGTGCATCATAACGGTATCAAACTGTTCGGGCAGTACCTCTATACGCGCAATGTCACCGTGTATGCGCACCCTCAGCTGTTTAAGACCCAGACCGACCAGCATATCTTCAGCCTGTTCAGCCATGCACAGCTTTTCGGCAGTTATCTCATCGCCGTATGGTATGCGCGATGCAAGACATGCCGCCGATGGTTTATCGTAGGTCGGCAGACCCATCTCCTGCGAGAGCCTGCGTATCTCAGCTTTGGTAAAGCCGCATTCTCTCAGCGGACTTATTATGCCTAACTTAGCTAAAGCCTGCATACCCGGACGGTAATCGCCATCATCGTCTTTGTTCGAGCCTTCGATAACATGCGCCAAGCCGTTTTTCTCGGCTATCTCCAATATGCGGGTGAACAGCCTGTGCTTGCAGTAATAGCACCTGTTTTTCGGGTTTTTGCGGTATTCCTCCAGTTCCAGTTCATCTGACTGAAAGACCGTCAGCCGCACACTGAGCTGTCTGCAAAGTGCCTCAGCATCAGCAAGTTCACGCTTTGGAAGAGATGGGGATACCGCCGTGACAGCTATCACTTCATCGCCCAGCGCCTCTTTAGCCGCCGCCAGCAGAAAAGCCGAGTCAACGCCGCCTGAGAAAGCCGCCGCCGCACTGCCCAGTCCTTTAATATACTCCAGCAGATGTGAGTATTTTTCATGAAGTTTGTCCATCGGGAACACCTCCATATCGTTTAAATTATATCAAATCCTAGTTAAATAGTCAAGATTAATTTCATACAACTTTGCTTCGACTAATTTATGCACTTTTTCCCATTTTGACAGAAAACTGCCCCGACATGTCATCGGGGCAGTTGTTATCATTAAAGGCTCTCAGCCGCTTTGTTTATACAGGTGATTGCATTAAGACTGCGCGGGTAGCCGATGTAAGGCAGGCATTGTGACACCACTTTTATCAGAAAAGCCTTGTCGTTGCCGACTTTCATGTTGCCTGCGGCATGGGCAGTCAGCTGAGGTTCACATCCGCCCTGTGCTGAAAGATAGCAGAAAGTCACCATTTCGCGCTGTCTGTAGTCAAGTCCGCCGCGTGTGTAGTAGTCGCCAAAGCAGTTGTCTGCCAGCCAGCGGTTTATGTGTACCGTTTCGGCTGGTCCCGTCTTGTAGAAGTCCTTCATGCCCTTGCCAAAAATATCCACCTGCGCCTGCGCACCTTTTTCAAGTCTGGTTTCAGGCGTTGTCGCAGACTGACCTTCAAGCGGCAGAGATATGCCCATCTCGCCCATGACATCGTTAGCCGCCTTAAGAAAAGGGTACACCCGACCGATGCCCAGATAAGCAACCGCCTGATAGACTATCTCTTTGGCTTCTGTCGCAGTAACGCCCATATTCAGCGCCGCAGGGAGCATCACCCTGAATTCGTCTGTGCCGCCGCACCCAAGCAAAGTTGCAAGTATCGCCATAAAGCGTGTTTTGTCATCAAGGTCATCGTTGTTCAACACTTCGTCAAATGCGAAATTCCTGAAAAATTCGCAGAATTCGGGGTCGGTCTTTTCAAGACCTTCTTTCCCCTCAGGGAACATTCTGTCAAGATAAGCCTTAGCATTTTCACTTACTGCCATATCCGTCACCTCACTATCAGTCCAGTCTACTGTACTGTTCATCGTCCACAGGCTCACACCATTCGGTGTGACCGTCTTCGGCAGGTATCTCCATCGCAAGATGCTGGAACCATGAATTTTTAGCCGCGCCATGCCAGTGCTTTACGCCCGCAGGTATATTGACCACATCGCCCGCATGGAGTTCTCTCGGCTCTTTGCCCCACTCCTGATACCAGCCGCGTCCGCTTACGCATATAAGCATCTGACCGCCGCCGCTCTTCGCATGGTGGATATGCCAGTTGTTGCGGCAGGCAGGCTCAAATGTAACGTTGTATGTGGGGACTTGTTCGGTGGTCAGCGGAGCAAGGTAGCTCTGCCCGATAAAAAACTGACCGAACGGGTTCTTCTCACCGAGAGGGAAGATATCTGAAAGTTCTTTGTTTGCCATAATAATACCGCCTTTCATTTTCAGACTATTTCTGTTTTTCTTTATTATAGCACAGTTTCAGCCATTTGTAAAATACTAAAATCAAATAGTACTATAACCTGAAGTTATAGCAGACTGTCATCTAAAGGCAAAAGGCATGGTTTAAAAAAGATAGATTTTTTTCAAAAAGGGGTTGACAAATCAGAAAGAGTATGCTATAATATATAAGCTGTGAAAAACACAGTACATAAAATGCAGGTATGGCGGAATTGGCAGACGCGCTAGCTTCAGGTGCTAGTGGGGGCAACCCCGTGGAGGTTCAAGTCCTCTTACCTGCACTACGGACACTCTACAGTTTATCTGTAGAGTGTTTTTTTGTCAGTATTCTAAAAAAACGCAGGCAGGGGAGTGCTGATGCTCTATTTGCATAAAAAACGACAGTCCCCCGAAAGGAACTGCCGTTTTTTCATATTATTTTTGGATTTGGAAAGCTCTATTACTTTACGGTTATAGTAACAGCGTTCTTGATAGCGTTAGCAACGTCCCAAGTGCCGTTTACCTTAGCAGCGATAGCTACCTTGTAGGTCATTTTGGGAGTCAGGTTCTTAGGAGTGGTGTAGGAAGTTGTGCTAGCGGAGATGCCCTGAGTCTGAATTCTCCACTTGCCGGCCAGATATACTGCGATACCGTAGTTCTGAGCGTTAGCTACCTTGTCCCAGGTAAATCTTACCTGATGATACTGCTCGCTGTACTGTACCTGAATGTTGGTAGGATAAGTAACTGCGGAGGTACCTGTAGAGATGGTAGCAGCAGTATCGGTAGAACCGTAGTTGATAACGCCCTTGATGCTGCCGCCGCTTACGGTAAGATCCTGATCTACAACAGAGATCTTAGAACCGTTGGGGTTAGCACCGTTTTTCAGTTCGAGGTACAGGTCGCCTACATAACCGTTAGCAACAGTTTTAGGTGAAACGTCTGCACCTGTAACGATATATCTGCCCTTGTCGTTCATATCGTTGCCCATAGGAGAAAGACGAGTGTTGTCATCGAACTCTGCGCTTGCAAAGATGCTGTTATCATACTGGAACTCGAAGTGATAGCCTGTCAGCAGGTTGTTGTACAGACCTGACAGAGTAACAGGGATCTTAACATAAGTACCGCTTGACTCCTTAACGATGGAAGCTGCACCCAGCTTTGTAGTAACTGCATAGCAGTTAACTGTTCTCATGCCGAACCAGTCAAAGTCATGAACTTCACCTGTCTTGGTGTTCTTGACCTCTACCTTGAAATGACGCAGGTTCTTATCTTTGGTCATTGTATCGGTGTAGGTATAGTTGGTAGCGCCGTTGATCTTAGTCCAGTTCATGTTATCGGACTGATCGTCGCTGTAATACCACTGATATGTGAAATCGCTGCGCTGATAGCCGTTCAGATAAGTCTGACCGAGATTTACCTCAAAAGTGAACTGCTTGCCAACAGGAACATACTGGTCGCCTGTCATCCAGCTGTAACCCTCGCCCTGAGCGCTTGCCACGATAGCACCGCTGTTAACGGCTGTGGTTGCAGGTACTACAGCTGCTGCTGCGGGTACCATAACTGCCATTGCACACAGAACTGCTGCGCACTTGCTTG
>NZ_ADKM02000032.1 GCF_000178155.2 Hominimerdicola alba 8 | reverse complement strand
AAAAACTGCGGGCGGCTCGTTTTTGCAGAATTTTAAAGAGCATAAAAAAATATCTCCCTCTGTTTTCACAGAAAGAGAAAAATAAAAAAGTGCAGGTAAGAGGACTTGAACCTCCACGGGGTTGCCCCCACTAGCACCTGAAGCTAGCGCGTCTGCCAATTCCGCCATACCTGCATACTTTATTTTGTTTGTTGTGTTCCTCACAACATATAATATTATATCACAGCTTTACCCGATTGTCAAGAGGTTTTCTTCTTTGATTAGTAAACCTTTGGTGAATTGATTTACCGATATAACGACCGTTTATCTGACAAAAGCGCCCCTCTCATCTGCAATGGCAGAAAAGGGGGGCGTTTATCATCTATCTTTGGCTGACTTCATATCTGTGCCCGTCATTATCAGCTTCATAAAACTCCTGTTTTTGGTCATCGAACGGACGATAGGCACACCTATAATGCTCACGCAGATAAATTCGCCAAAAGCAACACTGCCAACGCAGCCCCAATAGGGAAGCCCTTGCACTATCTTAAGTTCTGCCGCTATGATAAAGCCGTTCGTCACGACCGGAAAGAAAGATGCCACAAACAGATTGACTTTGTTACGCAGCAGATACATCAGCAGTGCCGCGATAAGTGTGGCAGCTGTGCCGAAGCCAACATCAACGAACCCCAGCGGGCTCCAGATATTCACGATACAGCACCCCAGCGTAACTGAAAGTATGTAATCCTTATTGAAACAGCAGAACAGCATAAGCAGTTCTGAAAAGCGGAACTGTATATCGTTGTACGCCAACGGCGAACAGACCATAGTCAGCGCCGCATAGAGCGCAGTCATCACACCGATATTCGTTATCCTGCGTGAGTTCACCATTTCCATAGCCGAACCTCCCCGTGACAGTCAGCCTGTCATATTAAAAAGTACAGCCTGCCGATCTTTCGCGGCAGGCTGTCACCTGTGATCAAATCAAACAGCTTATGAGATCAAGCCTTGCCAACAGAACCGAACAGCTCCATCTTCTCCTTGACCTTTGCCTTGATAGCCTCGAAGCCGGGAGCCAGCAGCTTTCTTGGGTCAAAGCCCTTGCCCTGCTTGTCCTTGCCTGCCTCAATGTAGCTTCTTGTAGCATCAGCGAATACCAGCTGGCACTCGGTGTTAACGTTGATCTTTGCAACGCCCAGCGAGATAGCCTTCTTGATCTGGTCATCGGGGATACCTGTACCGCCGTGAAGAACCAGAGGAACTTCACCGATAGAACCTGTCAGCTTCTTGTTGATAGCGTCCAGAGTTTCAAAGCTCAGACCTTCCCAGTTGTCGGGATATACGCCGTGAATGTTGCCGATACCTGCTGCCAGGAAGTCAACGCCCAGCTTAGCGATCATCTCGCACTCAGCGGGATCTGCGCACTCGCCCTTGCCGATAACGCCGTCCTCTTCGCCGCCGATAGCGCCTACCTCAGCCTCGATGGACATGCCCATGCCGTGAGCAACGTTTACCAGCTCAGTAGTCTTAGCAACGTTCTCCTCGATCGGGAAGTGAGAACCATCAAACATGATGGAAGTGAAGCCTGCCTTGATGCACTTGTAGCAGCCCTCGTAAGTGCCGTGATCGAGGTGCAGTGCAACAGGAACAGTGATACCCAGACTCTTGTCCATAGCAGCTACCATAGCAGCAACGGTCTCAAAGCCTGTCATGTACTTGCCTGCGCCCTCAGATACACCGAGAATAACAGGCGAATTCAGCTCCTGAGCGGTCAGCAGAACAGCCTTTGTCCACTCCAGGTTGTTGATGTTGAACTGACCTACGGCATACTTGCCTGCGCGAGCCTTATCCAGCATTTCCTTAGCATTAACTAACATTTTGAATACCTCCATATTTTGAAAAAATAAAAGCATTTGCCACATTTAATTATACATCATATCGGTACAAATTTCAAGTGGATTTGTCGGATTTAACATTCTGTATACATTTTATTAACACAGTTAGTCGTAACTAATCATCACATTTCAAAACAGGCTGTGTATCACTGAACACACAGCCTATTTATAGCAATCCGCCTTAAAATTCAGACAAAATCCAGTCACAAAATCCATAGATCCGAGCTTTTGCGACTGGATTTTGTGAATTTAAATAGTTGGATTGCTATAGAATTCAGCAGATCACTGCTTTGCAAGGAACATATTCAGCATATAATAGCTGACTTTATCCCCAAGAATAAAAAACACCGAAGGGTCATGGGGGAAGTAATGCGCTTCAAAGCAATAACCTAACCCGCGCCACTGTCAATAATTATGAATTATGAATTATGAATTGTGAATTAAACTTCATACATCTTAATGACCTTTCGCGCGACTTCCAGCTTGGTACAGCGCAGGTCCATCGCCTGTTTTTCGATGTAGCGGTGCGCCTGCTGTTCGGTGAAGCCGAGATACTGCATCAGCGCCAGTTTTGCGCGGTTTACAAGGCGTATCTCCTCCAGTTTTTTCTGTAGCTTTATGTTTTCGGAACGTATGCCCAGCATTCGTTTTCTTGCGGCGGCGGCGAACCTCATGGCGCGGTAGAAGATCTCGCGGTTGAGCGGTTTTGAGATGACCAGTGCGCCGTAATCTTCCACCTTGTCAGCCATTTCATCGGATATCTCGCTCTTTATCAGCAGTACGCACATAGCATCTGACGATGAATATGTAAATTCTGCCAGTTCAGTGCCGTTTTCATCGGGCAGAGGACAGCTGACCACCAGCATATCGATATCCTGTTCTGCCACGAGCCGCCTTGCATCGCGCCCTGTGGAAACGCTTGAGAACTTCACTCCGGGAAAAATCTCTTTCAGCTGATTTATAAGCGCCGAAACGTGCTTGTCCGAGCCTGCGGCTATCAGTATCCTGTCCAAAACTTTTCCCTCCTTTAAGGGCTGTGCGCCCTTGATCTTTTATGACTATCCCAAAAGCGGTCATCTGAAATGTTTATCCGGTATCTCCCTGACCGTCTGCGGGGTGATGCTGACTTCTGTATCAACAAACGGTTCTTCAATGCGCAGTTTCTTGTCCGCCGAGTATATCACTACACTATGACAGTCCCCGACCCTTGCGTACCGGCAGCAGACTTCCCCGTTATAAACGAACCGCCGCCTGCTTTTTCGCCGTCACAGCTGTGTAAAGTCCTGCTGAGTGCCCTGCACGAAATGCCCCTGCGCACCCGTCACGGAGCGCTTTTTCAGGGCAGTCAGGTATATGAGCCTGATAAACAGCAGAGGCAGAAGCACCATAGCCGCTATGCTCAGCACCATGCCCAGCTTTGTAACTATCAGCGCGATGATGAAGCCTGCCGCCGCTATCAGCCTGAAGCCCCATACACAGAATTTATACTCGCCATCATCAACAGTCCACGACTTGCGCAGTGCTATGAACCTCAGCAGAAGCGCCGCCACAAGACCTATCAACAGCATCGCGCCGATACATGCCACCAGTATCACCAAAGTCATAAAGCCGTTCAGTATGCCCACACCGCTTACGAAAAACAGCGTGAAGTCTGCACCGTCAACTATCACCTTATCGCTCGGGTCTTTAATGGCAAGTTCTATCTGCGCATCGCGGCAGACCTCCACCATATTAACGCCGATCAGCGCCACCAGCGCCGATACCGCCAGAAAAACGATACTGCGTATCTTCGCAGTTTTTGTCATATTGTTAAAACCCATCTTTATCTCCTGTTCCCGCTTTTTTCTCTATATTACAGCGTGTAGAAATATCTCACCGTTTCAAACATCTCTTTATCTTCACACTCGGCGTATTCTTTGGCTTCGCGGCTCTTCTCGTTCAGCACATGCTCGATAAGGTTCTCAGGCAGTCTGTCAGCCAGAAAACTGCTCGATCTTGCAGCTTCGATAGCCTCATCAAGAGTAGCGGGCAGACGCTCGGTCAGTTCGGCAATATTATCGGGCGAAAGGTTGGTCGCAGAGCAGAGTTCCGCCCCCGACAGCGCACCCTCAAGCGCCGCGTAGATTATCAGACCCAGTGCGAAATAGGGGTTGCAGGTGTTATCAGGCGAACGCAGTATCATGGCGTTCTCGTCTGTGTTTATCATCGGCACCCTTATCAGCTGTGCAAAGTTCTCATGCGACCATGTGATATATTTAGGTGCGCGTGAATTGCCAAGTCTGCTGTAGGAACTTGCCGTTGAATTGAGGAACAGCGTTATCTCACGCACCCTTTCGAGAATGCCTGCTATCATCGACTTTGCTTCATGCCCCAGTTCATCAAGGCGCGGCTTGAAGATATTCTCGGTGCCTTTCATGCAGAAAAGCATTATATGCAGTCCCGAACCCGGTCTGTCACAGAGAGGTTTGGGCATGAATGTTGCGTAAAGTCCGTTTCTGTCTGCCACCGATTTTACGACATTCTTGAAAGTCACCAGATTGTCGGCGGCGTTAAGGGCATTCGAGTACTGGAAATCTATCTCATTCTGTCCGGGACCGCTCTCATGGCGCGAACTTTCGGGGTAGATATCCATCTGTTCCAGCGTCAGGCAGATATCGCGGCGCAGGTTCTCGCCCTTGTCTGCGGGGGCTATGTCGCAGTAGCCTGCATAATCGTGGGGTATCTTGGTGATATGTCCGTTGTCGTTCTTCTCGAACACGTAGAACTCACAGGAAGTACCTATCTGGAAATTATAGCCCTTGCCCCGCGCATATTCAACTGCATTTCTGAGGAACGTTCTGCCGTCGCCCTCAAACACAGTGCCGTCGGTATACTTTATCGTGCAGAAAAACCTCACCACCCTGCCCTGCTGAGGTCGCCAGGGGAGCAGCGCCAGCGTATCAGGGTCGGGAAATAGGATCAGATCGGTGCTTGAAAAATTCATAAAACCGCTGAGTTTTGACGCATCGAACAGCAGCCCCTTTGCAAATATCCCGCTCAGTTCCGATGCGGGCACAGATACACTTTTCAGCGCCCCGAAGATATCGCAGAACATCAGCTTGATAAACTTGACATCGTTCTCCTCCACAAACTGGAGAACTTCCCTTTCGGTATATTTCATTTTTGTAACCTCCTATACGAACCCCATCAGATGTATCCCCAGCAGCAGCGCCGCTACGGGCAGTGTGCAGAAAACGATATTTGCCGTCTTATATATACTGCTCTCGGCGGATATCTTATCTTTTATCATCAAAGCGCCCAGCACAACATCTGCCAGCAGCAGCACCCCTGCCAGTATGCGAAGCAGGTACAGCCTGTCGGATATGGTATCGATGAAGTATACATCGTCCAGCGCGAGATTTTCACGCAGCTGTGCCTGTTCCCTTTTGCTGAAACGAGCCGCGCGCCCCTCAGCATTCACGGGCAGTTTCTCACCGAAGTCCTTGTCAGTCCGCAGGTACACCGATACGCCCTCAGCGGTCTGCACGCGGCAGTAATACTCTTTGCCTGTCGGTATGAAGCGGCAGAAGGTGTTTCGCAGTTCAAAATCTGCGTCCTTGTCACGCCCTACTGCCTGACAGCTGACATGCCCGTAATGGGGAGCATCAGCCAGTTCTTTTATCACAACTTCCGTCCGTATAACAAGCCCCAGCGCCCCGCTGACTATACACGCCATAGCCGCCAGTGCTGCCGCCGCAGCCCACAGCTTCGGGTGAAGTGCTATCTTCCCAGTAAGCGTTTTGTTTTCCATCTTATTCTTCTTTCAATATTTATTTGCTTTGACCTATATCAAAACAATTATAACACATTTCCTCACACAATTCAAGAGCAAAAAAACAGACAACGACCCCATTTTTCAGCGCCGTTGCCTGTGTGTTATCAATTAGTAGTTCTGCTCGCAGATATATGTGCCTGTTGCGGTGTTGTAAGCAACACTGTAACCATGTGCGCCGTTTTCTGTGAAGAAGTAGTAGTAAGCATAGTCGCCATCTTCTGTTCTGAACTGGCTGCCTGTGATCTCGCCATTGATGTCACCTGCAACTGCATCACGTACTACACTTTCCAGATCAGAGATATCTACCTCAGCCGCACTGCTGTCATCATCAGCCTGTGAAGACGAACTGCTGTCAGCTGCCGCGCTGGAAAGGTTCGGGTCAGCGTAGTTGACTGCGCTGCTGTCGCTTTCAGCCGCCGATGACTCAGGGGTATCTACAGACCTCTGCGAATTTGTATTAACATCGCTCTGCGACTCTGTTTCACTGCCGCTCTCGCCGTTTGCCGCACTTTCAGCAGCCGATGTCGGCTCGGTCTGTACAGGCAATGCCGCGCTCTCGGTAGGCTGTACCTGCTCGGACTGTTCCTCTGTTTCAGCCACACTTTCTTCTGCCGCCTGACTTGCAGCAGGCTGTGCTGCTACCGCGCTGTTTGTCTTGTTTTCGCCGCCCTTTTTGCCGAAGAGCCTCATACCTATCAGTATAGCTGCGATAACAACTATCAGTATACATATCGTTATGACTGCCGTAATGATGAACAGGCGCTTTCTCGCAGCATTCTCATCGTCCTCAGTGTCATAGTCATATCCGTCATCATCGGGATAATCGTCATCATCATAATCATCGAAGCCGCTGCCCGAAAAGACATCATCAGCGCCCGCATCAGCGATCACAGTGCCATTTTCATCATCATCGGTGTCAGGCAGCTTGAAGCGCTTGGTCTTGTCGTCATCACCGGAAGTGCTGAACACTTTGGTCATGCCGTCATCAGCCTCAGAAGATGTCATATTGCCTTCCTCATCTATAAGAAGATTATGGCAGTACTTGCACAGCACCGCCTCGCCCGACAGCTCTTTGCCGCAGTACGGACATTTTTTTGTTTTCATTATATAACCATTCCCCTCAATTAGATACTCAAAAAACAGCCCCCGCAGAGGCATATAATAATGATAGCACAAATCTCCGCAAAAATCAACTGTTTTTAACAAAAAAATCTTAATTTTTTAACAGAACGTCATATCACACAAATTTAAGTTTATTTTCGAGCGATTTTCGCAAAAGAGTACAACAAAATACACTTATCCGCGCGCATACGGGCGCGCGGGAAAGCATGTATGTACGGACAGATATCCGCGCTGTAGGTTTATCAGCTTTTTCTGCGCCTTATCTGTATGCCGCCGAGATTTGAGCCGAGCGATTCGCTGATATTCCTGTTATCGCGCTTGTTCTGCTGTTTTTTCTTATCCTTGCCGCCGCGCTTTCTTTCGGGCTTGGGTGCTGCGGGCTTTGAGGGGTCGAGCATGGTCAGCGAAACTCTGCCGCGTTCCATATCTACATCAAGCACCCACACCTTTACCACATCACCGACTTTTACGACCTCCAGCGGGTGTTTGATGAACTTGTCGCTTATCTGCGAGATATGCACAAGACCGTCCTCATGCACACCGATATCAACAAATGCGCCGAAGTCGATGACATTTCTTACAGTGCCCATCAGTTCCATGCCCGGTGTGAGGTCTTTGAGTTCCATGACATCGCCGCTTCTCATAAGGGGAGGAGGCAGTTCGTCACGGGGGTCACGACCCGGCTTTTCCAGTTCCTTGACGATATCTGTCAGTGTGGGCAGACCTGTGTCAAGCTCTTTAGCCAGCGCTGAAAGGTCAATATTTTTCATGGCTTCGGTGAGTTTTTCGGTGTTGCCGACTTCACTTTCATCTATTCCGCACTTATCCAGCAGAGCCTTAGCCGCCGCATAGCTTTCAGGGTGAATGCCTGTATTATCGAAGGGATTCTTAGCTTCGGGCACACGCAGGAAGCCTGCACACTGCTCGTAAGCCTTAGCGCCCAGCTTCTTTACCTTGAGAAGCTGTTTCCTGTCGGTGAAAGCGCCGTTCTCTTCACGGTAGAGCACGATATTCTTAGCAACTGCCGAGTTTATGCCTGCTATATATGAAAGCAGTGAATATGACGCGGTATTGACATCAACGCCCACCGAGTTAACGCAGTCCTCGACAACTCCCTTGAGGGCATCGTCCATGCGTGCCTTAGGCATATCATGCTGATACTGACCGACACCTATCGCCTTAGGGTCGATCTTTACCAGTTCTGCCAGAGGGTCCTGCAAACGCCTTGCGATGGACACCGCAGACCTCAGCGAAACATCGTAATCGGGGAACTCTTCCGCCGCCAGCTTAGAAGCCGAGTAGACCGATGCGCCCGCTTCGGATACCACCATGTAGCTGACACCGCCCTCCATGCCGCGTATCATATCTGCGGTGAACTCTTCGGTTTCGCGGGAAGCTGTGCCGTTGCCTATCGCTATGGTGGTGACATTGTACTTCTTTATCATGCCGCTGAGCTGTTTTTTAGCTTCTTCCCTGCGGCGTTCGCTCTGGGTAAGATAAACGATGGTGGTATCCAGCACCTTGCCTGTTTCATCGACCACTGCGCACTTACAGCCGTGAGCATATCCCGGGTCAAGACCGAGAGTGACGGTATTCTTGACAGGAGGTGCCATGAGAAGCTGACGCAGGTTCGAGGAGAACACCTTTATAGCACCTTCCTGCGCGTTCTGCGAAAGTTCAGCCCTTATCTCGCGCTCAACACTGGGGGCGATAAGTCTTGTGAAGCTGTCCTCACACGCCGCCGCGACCAGTTTGCCGCAGGCAGAGTCATTCTGCACATACTGCGCCTTGCATATCTCTTCGCCCATACCTTCGGGGACGCTTATGCTGACTTTCAGCGCGCCCTCCTTCTCACCTCTGTCCAGTGCCAGTACACGGTGACCTGCGGTCTTCTCCACGCCCTCGCTGTACTCGAAGTAATTCTTGTACACCACATCTGCGTCTTCAGCGGCGGCAGAAGAAGATATCTTGCCCGACTTGTTATAGGCTTCACGCAGTTTCTTTCTCAGTTCTGCGTTATCGGAAACATCTTCCGCGATTATATCCATAGCGCCCTGTACAGCGGCGGCGGCATCTTCAACGCCCTTTTCTTCGCTGATGAAAGCCTCAGCTTCGGCGTTGGGGTCGGTATTTTCAGCCTGAGCCATGATAAGTTCAGCCAGCGGTTCAAGACCCTTCTCCCTCGCAACCGAAGCGCGGGTCTTTCTCTTTGGCTTGTAGGGTCTGTATATATCTTCTACCTCCACCAGTGTAACAGCTTTTTCGATGGCGGCGGCTATATCATCTGTCATCTTGCCCTGTTCGGTGATGGTGTTTGAAACTTCTTCCTTACGCTTTTCGAGATTGCGCAGATAGGTCAGTCTGTCGAACAGTTCACGAATTACCTGGTCGTCCAGCGAACCTGTTTCTTCTTTACGGTAACGCGCAACGAAAGGTATAGTCATGCCCTCGTCCAGCAGTGCAACGGTATTGTCTACCTGTTCCTGTCTTATGCTGAATTCCTGCGCGAGCATTTTGTTTATTTCCATTATCTTACTCTCCTTTTACTGTTTTTACAAGCAGATATTATCCTTATGAAGTTTTATTATAACATATCTTCACGAATTTTGCAAGCAAAAAAAGCACTCCCATCGGGCGGAAAATTTCGTCAAATCAGGCAAAAACAGTGCTTTCCCAAAACGCAAGACGCCCCCTGCCGTTGCCGACAGGGAGCACCTTGCAATACGTTATTTTAGGAGGACAATCTTTAATTCAATTTTTTGATGCCCTTTACATGGGCTGCCACCTTTGAAAGGTCGGTGACATTGATCTTGCCGTCGCCGTTGATATCTGCATCGATATCCTCGCCCAGCGGCTTTATGCCCTTGATATGGGCTGCCAGCTTGGAAACATCGGAAACGTTCAGCTTGCCGTCGCCGTTCATATCGCCCTTTTCCTTCGCTGCGGGAGGTTCGGTGGTGTCAGCATCGCCTGTGGTGACATCATCGGTGTCGTCAGGTTCATCGGGGACAACGGGAATATCAGGCTCAGGTTCAGGTTCGGGCTGACGGTCGATAGCTACGAAAGCTATGTCGCTCTTCTTGGCGAGTTTTTCAGCATATGAACCCTCATAACCGTAAATGGTGAATATCGGCTTGATATCCGGCTGGTTGAAATCGAACGCCCTTGTACCGAAGCCTATCTTTTCCGAAAGCAGAGTCAGTTCGGTCAGAGTGGGGCATTCAGCAAAAGCGTATGAACCCACTGCGGAAACATTCTCAGGAAGAGTCACAGCATGCAGGCTGCCCGCTCTGTAGAATGCGTAATAAGCAATGGTCGTAAGGCTCTTCGGGAAGTTTATCTCGGTCAGTGCGGAGCATTCCGAAAAAGCGTAAACACTGATGGTATCAACGCCCTCCATCAAAGTGAGGCTCTTCAAACTGCTGCACTTGTTGAACGCATACATGGGTATCTCTTTGATACTGCCTGGTATGGTCACTTCTTCAAGAGCCGAACAGCAGGTGAATGCCATATCGCCTATTTTTTCAACACTGTCGGGTATCTCGACAGTCTTCATGCTGGTGCAGGAGTTGAACGCTTCATCACCGATGGTGGTGACGCTGTATGGTATAGTCATATCGTGCAGACCCGAAGCAAAGTAGAAAGCGCGCTTGCCGATGGTCTTTACAGTATCGGGTATCCTGACACCCGTGACCATGCTGTTGCCTGCAAAAGCATTCTCGCAGATGAGAGTCGCGCCGTAGGGTATATCAACATGACCCGAAGCATTCTTGCCGTCGATGACCATGTTGTTGACCATTACAACAGGGTACTCAGCCACTTTCTTTTCAAGCCACTTTGTACCGAAGAAAGCATCGCCGCCGATATATGAAACGCTCTTGGGTATGGTGATATTTTCGAGGTTGTCACAGCTCTTGAAAGCGTCATAGTCGATGGTTGTGACACTGCCGGGTATATTGACGCTCTTAAGACCGTGACAGCAGCCGAATGCGAAAGAACCTATGGTGGTCAGGCTGTTAGGCATGCTTACTTCGGTGATATCGGTACATCTTTCAAAAACGCTGTCGCCTATGACCTTGACACCGTTCGGTATAACGACCTTGCCTTTGCACTTCTGACCGTTTATAACAACGCCGTTAAGCACAACGAGGGGGTTTTTAGCCTGCTGAGCGGTCATCCATTTTGTACCGTCAAACACCTTGCCGCCGAAATCGGTGACATTAGATGGTATGTTTATCTTATCGAGTGCGGAGCAGTAGATGAACGCGCCGTAGTCGATGCCTGTGACACTTGACGGTATGTCAACGCTTGTAAGTGACGAGCAGTAGCAGAAAGCATAACTGCCGATGAAAGTGACAGTGTCAGGTATGCTGATGCTCCTGAGGCTGTAGCAGTACGAGAAAGCGTTGGACTCGATACTGGTGACACCTGCGGGTATGGTGACGCTGGTTATGTCGGTATTACTGCTGAAAGCATACATGCCTATACTTGTGACAGGTACGCCGTCTATCTCGGAGGGTATGACAACATTGGCAGAACTGCCTTTGTACTTTGTTATCATAACACTCGTCCTGCTTGAACGGATATAATCGAAATCTGAATTTTCATCTGCACTTGCAGATACGCAAGACCTGACAGCAGATGCAGTTTCGGGCAGTGCCGCACCGCCGAAAACGAATACCAATGCGAGAATACCTGATATTATCCTTTTGTTCATAAATCTTCCTCCTCTTAATAATTTGATGACCACGAAACTTTTCGTATTGCATTTTTAATATATATATCAAGAACAGCTTTCAAACAAGGCATTATCCAAATAACTTCTTTGTTAATTCTTTTGATATATATATAACTTACATATATTGCTTTCTATGTGTAAATTATACACCCTTTCTTAATATTTGTCAATAGGTTTAGAATTAAAATTTTCTTCACAAAATTTTATTTTTTGACTAATAACTTTTTGCTAACATTTTGCCATTACTTACATAAAGGGGGGGAGAGTCATGACCGAACCCAAACAGCTGTTTGAAGAGATATACGATGCCACCCGCGAGAGCGCTTTCCGATACATCACGGCGAAGTGCCTTTCCATCAGCGACATCGATGACATATATCAGACCACTTTTATAAATGTGTACAACGCCATAGTGAAGCGCGGTGCGCCCATTGAAGAGCCTGAAGCCTTCGTGATACTGATAGCAAAGCGCACACTTGCGAAGTACTACCCGCTGGCAAAGCGTCTGCGGGCGCAGATATCGCTGAGCCGCGATGAGGAAGAGGGAGGGCAGGCAGACCTCCCCGATGACACAGATATCGAGGATATAGCCGCAGACCGTCAGCTGATAGAGCGCATAAACAAAGAGATAGGCAAAAAGCCGCCTGTCACGCAGATGATAATATTCATGTACTACTACCGAAGTATGACCATCAGAGATATCGCAGAGGTCATGGAGATGAGCGAGAGCGCGGTAAAGGGACACATCTACCGAACGACAGAACATCTCAGACGACTTTACAGAAAGGAGAACGGGCAATGACCGAAAAGGAACTCATCAGAAAAGCCGTCGGGCTGACGGCTGATGACAAAATACTTGGTCTGACCGCTGACGAGATACTTTCGGGCGGCAAGGCAAAGCTAAGACGCAGACACATCGGTGCGGCGGCGGCGGCTGTGGCGGCGGCGGTCATAGCTGTGGGTTCTGTCAGCTGGCTGACACGCTCACGCCTGCCCGAACCTGCCCCGCATGAAGAAAGTGCGGTCATCACATCGGAGGAAAGTTCGGATCCGGAGATAGAGCGGGAAGAAATTTATAGTGTGCCTGCCGAAACAACAGCCCCCGACAAGGACAGCCACGCGGTAACAGAGGAAAGCACAAGCAAGGCGGCAGCTGCACCGCCCGACAGTCCGTCCGTTGTACGGGAAAGTTCAGCGGGAGTATCGGGCAGGGCTGAAAGTTCATCGAGAGTGACTTCACATGCGGTGACGGAAGCACCGAAGACTGACGAGCCGTCTGCGGACATACCGTCGGGCGATACATCAAAAAGGACTGATGTATCTTCGGGCAGAGATGAAACATCAAGAAGGAGCGATACTTCAAGCAAAGCCGATACTTCAAGCAAAGCAGACACTTCAAGCAGAAATGACACTTCAAGCAAGGCTGAAAGTTCAAGTACTGCGGACAAGGACAGTTCACGCGAAGCATCATCACATGCTGAAAATTCAATGGCTGAGAGTTCACAGTCCGATAAAACAGACGAAGCATCACCTGCGCCTGACTTTGAAGCTGAAAAACTTAAACTTAAAGCCATTCTTGAAAACAGCGGCGCAGAGATACTCGGATATGACAGCGGCACTTTCGACGGATATATTGCGGTAAAGACAGATCCGAATGACGGCAGTATCGCGCTGATAGACAGTTTCGCCGCACAGGAGGATATCCCGAAAGAAATGATACTGCTGATACCGAAGACAGAAAGCGCTGACGGCACTGTCTGCGATATATGCGAGATATACAGACTGCTGTACGCCAAACTCGAAAATATCGGATACCAGGCTTACCTGAGAACAGAGGGCTTGACGACTCTCAGAGAATACCTCAGCAAGGGGGAACTTTCGGCGGGAGTGATATATGTAACGATACCGCAGGACGCTAAAGAAGAGGTTGAAGAGTTCATGGAGAAAGAGCGCATAAACAGGTCACAAGTGATATTAACATTTTTGTGAGTGCGCTGAAAAAAGGAGAAAAGCCCGCTGTTTTCTGCCGACTGTAAGCTGTCGGGCGGCGGGAAGAAAACAATTCAGGACAAGTGCTGACGTTCTGAGATATGGAACGCTCAGGGGTCAGCCGCAAAAACGGAATGGGGGTAGTTTTTATGTTGAAAAAATTATTTGCATTTATCACAGCACTGGTACTCGCCGCAGGCGGTCTGAGCGCTTATGCAGAAGCAAATGAGGACGAAGTTTTATTGCCTCCGCCTCACGAGAAGTGGGTGAGCGACTATGATGAGGTCGAGGCAGGAGTACTTAAATACATCAAGGACAACGGGCTTGATGCGAGGGTAGTGCCGCCTGAGGAAAAAAGTGTCTATGACCGACTTGATTCGGTGACGGTACAGGGTGACGAAAAGACAGTCAAGCGCATAATGGACTACAGCACGCTGCAGGGATATATCTTTAAAAGCGGTTCAGGCGTGGTAACAGGTCATTATTATACAGACGAAGGCAGCGAACCATCGCCCGAACCGAAGCCCCTCGCCCATGTGGACGGATTTGAGGTGCTCAACAGTTTCGGCAGCTACACATGGAACGAAAAGCTGAACAAACAAAGCTGCATCAGCGATGCACCCGACAAGGACGCAGTCTATGTAAAGGGCTGGTTCGGCACCGACTTCAACAGCTGTATCACTTATTCGGCGGGCAGTTTATGCAGGCTGAACAACGAAGACATCTGCAAGCGGCTGAAAGACTGGTACAGAGATTACAGCCTGACCGATGATATGCGCGAAAAATTCGCACCCGGTACGGTATGCGATATCGCCATACTGCGAAACTGCGAGGTAAATTTCTTTGATGAAAGCGGCGAACAGATAACCATATTGCTCAGCTATATCATGACTGACAACTATGGCACAGTCCCCGCAGTCAGGTTCTCTTTCGATGACAGCAGTCACAGATATTCGGACTATCGCTATGAGATAGTTGGCGATGACTGCCCGCTTCTGGAGATATTCGAGGGCATCGAGAGCTTTCTGGGCGATCTTGACAAAGCTGTTGACTACGACTTCCTTACAGGCGACATAAACGGCGATGATGCGCTGAACGTATCGGATATCTCGCGTCTTGCGGCACAGATAAAGGGCATAAAGCCTGTAGGTGCTGAAAAGATGAAGTTCGCGGACACAAATGCTGACGGCAAGATAAATGTCACCGATATGACAACGCTGGCGGCTAAGGTCAAGGGCATTGGCGGCGGCATCAGGGACAACGAACTTATCTGCAGCATGTTGACGAAATACGCCCAAAAGAAAGGCATCGTGGTGAAGATAGAACCTCGCGGCATGGGAACCGAACTTTCCGAACACAGCCGGCAGGTGGTCGTACACTTAAACGCTGACGACCCCGACAATGCAGAAAAGCGCAGACTGCTGGAAGAGTTCATGAGCCGCAAGATGATAGACCGAAGCAGTGTATTCTTCTATGAAGAGGCGGAAGAACCGATGTTCACGGTGATAAAGTCAAACGCTGAGAAAAACCTTGACGACACCGACATAGAAAAATGGCTGGACAGCTATGGTGACAGGCAGGCGGCTTACGGCTACACCTCCCGCGCGGTATCGCCCGAATACTACAGCAGCGGAAGCCTTTGCAAGGCACTCGATGACTCTGCTGACAACAGGCTGAGGGCATGGTATGAGAATTTTAAAGCCCCCGCAGAAACAGTCAGCGGTTTTGCGGAAGATGACGGCTCGGCGGTGGAGAAGCTGTATTTCTTTGACAGCAGCAGGAAGCAGGTCACTATCGAACGTTCGGGCAGCATAATAAAGATAGACGGCAAAGCCTACGCTGCGGCAAGCCTGACAGACTGTCCCGCAGCTGAGATATTCGCAGAGCTGAGAAGCTGCATAAACGAGTTTGACAGCGGCATCACCGATGAAAGATACACCATTATCCCCCTTGAAGAGGGCGAAACAGCGTCAGGTATTTTCGATGCACCCCTCAGTGCTTACGAAAATCGCTGTGTATACATATGGTTCAAGTCGCCCGAAACTGTGTCGGGCAGCTTTGTAAGGCTAAACAGCCCCGCCGACTGGAGAAATTACTCAGACTTTGCAAAGCAGCGTGAGATCCCTGCGGCGGCAGACTACAAGCTGTCGGACAAGCTGCCCGACAGCGGCATTTCGGCGGAGATATATTTCCGCGAGAGCAGCGGCAAGCCGATCTGTCTGCGCACGCAGCAGCGCCTTGACAAAAACGGCAACATCTGTTTTGTATTCAATGACGGCAAGGAACTTTACATGGCATCTGACCTGCCGATGCTTGACCTTGAAAACATCGTTCTCAAGGCTGAGGGATATCTTGATGGGCTTAAGGCAGAGTGATATTTCAAAAGGCATAAAAAGCGGACAGCATCAGCTGTCCGCTTTTATCGTTTGTCAGTCTTTAATGCAGATCTCTGCAATGGCGTTGGCGTACATATTGAGGTTATACCTGAAAGTTTCCATAGTGATATGCTCGTCATCGCCGTGCATGTGGTTGTCTTCATCGGGGAACTCAGCACCGAAAGCCACTGCACCCTCAGTGTTGTGAACGTAGGTTATGCCGCCCTCAGCGATGCAGTAGCCCTTTTCACCCTTGACACGCTCATACACCCGCAGGAGTGTCTGCACGAAGTCGCTGTTCTCGTCAACATAGTGAGGTTCCATGCCCTCGCAGGTATCTATCGCGAAGCCCGCATCTTTCAGCGCTTTGGTGATAATACCGCTTATCTCCGCATAAGTCCTGTCTATGGGGAAGCGTATATCGATGCCGCCGCAAAGTCTGCCGTTTTCGGTCTTTAAGATCGTGAGTGCGCAGGTCATTCTGCCCGACACCTTATCTTCAAAGCCCAGCCCGCATGCAGTGCCGTCATACCCGCCATGCGGGAACAGCTTTTTCAGCCCGCCCAGCAGAGCGTTTCCGCCGTTATAGCCGTTCAGGAACTTAGTGATGGCGTTATCGCCGTTCTCGGGGCGCGAGCCGTGTGCAGAACGACCTGTGACCAGCTTGTTTTCGCCGTTTTTGAAAGATATCTCCATTCTGTCGGGTATGGCGTTTATAGCCATGCCTGCACTGATGCTTTCTATCTCAGAGTCCTCAAAAGGTGCTGAGAAAGTCAGGTGTACCATGCCCTTTTCGCAGTTCAGAACAGGGAAAGAGCCGTCGGGAGTGAATACGTTCGGCGGGAATTTCTCGCATTTTTCGTAGTATTCCATATCGGTACAGCCGTTTTCCTCGTTGCCGCCGAAGATAACACGGAAATTCTTCATGGGCAGACCCATTTCTCTTATTGCCTTTACCGCCCAGATGACAGCGGTGGCAGGTCCTTTATCATCGATAGTGCCCCTGCCGTACAGCACACCGTCATCGACAGTCAGCCTGAACGGGTCATACTTCCAATTACTGCTGACAGGCACAGTATCGAGGTGTGCAAGTATTCCCAGCACAGGTTCTTCGCCGTCAATAAAGTCGCCGCGCACCGCGTAGTTACCGAAGTTTTTTGTAGCCATGCCCAGCGCCGCGAGTTTACTTTCGCCCCACGCCAGCGCTTTTGCAGAGCCTTCGCCAAAAGGCTTTACCTCTGCATTTTCATCGGCAATGCTGTTGATGGAGATCACTTCATCAAGGTCAGCCAGTATCTCCTGCATGTGCTCGTCAAAATACGCCGCAAATTTAGCGGCAAGTTCGTTCTTGTCCATATTGTTTGCCTTTCTATCCTATCGGTCTGTGAAGCCTTGTCGCGGCATACAGCCGCAGTTATCTTATCTCCCACGCATGACCCTTAGGGTGCTTGGCGGGAGGTCTTTTATTGGTGAGGGTCAGAAGCATTATCTGCGATGGGTTATTTATGCGGAGTTTCCCCAGACCCGAAGTGACTGCCATGACAGTATCGCCCGACTTGTATACGCCTTTTGTATATTTCGGGAAGAACTTCCTTTCGGTGGACAGCACGCCGCCTATCACGGGAAGTCTTACTATGCCGCCATGCAGGTGACCCGAAAATACGAAGTCAGCGCCCCACTCGGCATAAGCATCCAAGAACAGCGGGTTATGGGCGATGAGCAGTGAGCATACTTTTTCATCACGTCTGCCGATATACCTTGCTATGGTATCGCCGTCAGGCACAGGCAGGTCATGGAAAGAGCCGTCCTTGTTGATGAAATATTTCAGCGGCAGCTGAAGCCCGTAGACATTCAGCCTTTCGCCGCCCTCACATATGACAGCTATCTCATTCCTGAGAGCATGTACGCCCAGACTTTTCAGCTTATGGAAAAGAGCGTCCATAAGTTCGGGGTCGTAGGGTTCATGGTTGCCTGCGGCGTAGTATGTCGGGGCGATATCATTGAGTGCCTGCATCAGCTTCACCTTGCCGCCCAGTTCAGTTTCGGTGCGGCTGTAAAGGTCGCCCGCAAGAATGATATAGTCAGGCTGAGCCGCCCTGACAGAATCCAGCAGGAAGCAGTAATCCTTACCGAACTTTTTGCGGTGCAGGTCAGCCAGCAGAAGAATTTTTTTGCCGTCAAAAACATCGGGCAGTTTTCTGCTATAGATGGTTTCCTCATCAACTATCAGCTGTCTGTTGCCCAGCAGGGCATTAACACCTGCCAGCAGCGTGCCCGCCGCCAGCAATGCAGTTTTCCATTTCATATTTTACCTCGATATCCGATATTTATCACTGATGTGTTATCTGTATGTGTCGGCGCATTTCAATGCCGTCAAAGCTGTCGAGCTAATATCACGGGGGCATGGGAACGTCCTCTTTCCGTCGTTCTCTTTGTTCGCCCAACTTGTTTTGTTTGTCGCGTTTGGACTGCTTCCACGATTGAGGGCTCTGCCCTCAAACTCCCGCCACCCTGTATACCAAATCTTTGATTTGGTATATGCGAAGAGGGTGGACGGAAAGCTCAACTCGCGCATAGCTTTGTGTTCTTACTCGGCTTTGTTGGGCGGCACAGCATTCTCGCGTCCATGCCAATAATTATGAATTATGAATTATGAATTGTTTAAGTCTGTCCATCGCCCACTGAGCATGTTTATACCCATGCTCGTAAAGCCTTTTCAGCTTATCCCTGTCACCCTCGATGCGTTCCACACCAAAAGTCGTCTTCGGCGTGAAAACAAACAGCTTCCCCGCACGCGATAATGCCATTATGTCCTCAACACATTTGTTGTAACGTGCCGCCCTTGTCGCCATAGCCCGCGCAAATTCAGGGTGTTTCGCATATCGCTTAATGCACAGCTTTGTCATGGAGTCAGTCTGTTTGCGGTAGCTTCGCGGGCGAGTAAGTATGACGATATTCTTATCGCACCCCATCTCCATAGCACGCCGATACGGTATCGGATCAGCAATACCGCCGTCAAGATATTTCTCACCGTTTATCTCTATCTCAGGGAAAAGCATCGGCAAAGCACAGCTTGCCCTCAGCTTTTGCCATGTTTTATCTTTTTCATCAACAGGCAGATATTCAGCCCTGCCTGTGCGGACATTCGTCACGACTGCATAAAATTCGCCCTTATACTGCCCGAAAGTTTCATAATCAAACGGCAGAAGTTTATTGGGGATCGTATCGTAATCATAATCAAGATTATAGTAACTGCGGTTTTTGGGGTCTATAAGATGTTTCAAGCCCATATATTCGGGGGTAGGCATGAACTCGGTGGCAAGGCGGTAATTTCTGCCGCGCTGTTTTGAAGCATAGCTGACACCGAATGCCGAACCTGCTGACACGCCGAATATCTTATCAGCCATTATGCCGTTTTCAAGCAGTGCATCAAGTATCCCGCAGGAATAGACTGTCCTGCTTGCGCCGCCCTCTAAAGTAAGTCCCAGCATTTTATCACCTCACCGAACTTTCCGCCGCCGACTCGATAACTGCGGCAGTTTCTATCTTATACTTTCTGCCCATATCCCTGAAAACGGCTGTAAGTTCGTCCATAGTATTCTGTGTAGCATTATCGTCTTCGATAAGGGCGACGACTTCCCTGTTCATTTTATTCATCGAGAAGATATCCTTTATCTCTTCGAGGGTTATCTCACTGCCCTTATACAGGAAAGTACTGCCCGACACTTTGATATTCTCATAAACGGTGGGGTCGGAAGAAGCAGTCGATACAGAAGAAGAGGACACTGCCGCAGAAGAACTTACGCTCTTATCATCATCTGCCGAGATAAGTGTCTTATCGACACCGCCTTTATTTTCGGGCTTGCCGATGCCGTCGAACAGACCTAGCAATTCAGCCAGCAGCAGTGCGACGATCGCTATCAATATCAGCATAACGATAGTAGCCATTCTTGCATTTTTCCTCTTTTTGAGGTTACGTTTCTGCAATTCGGCATCTTCGCGGAACATTCTTTCGACTTCTTTTTCGATGCTCATAGCGGTTTTCCTCCAGTCTAAGCAAGGCAGTTTTTGAGCAGCTGCACATCACCACTTTATTATAGCACATTATTCTTTAAAAGTAAAGTGAGGAAGAGAATTGATTGACTTTAGTTCAGCGGTATGATATAATAAAAAAAGAGATCGGCTCAACAATTCACAATTCATAATATGACTATCCCTTTAGCACAACGGCTGAAAATGCGGTAAACAAAAGGATAATTGATCGCTGTTTTTTGTTGTGTGTCAGCGGGATAACCATGATCCATAATTATTGGCAGGAGCGTGAGAATGCTGTTATAGCCAAAAACACATTTCTTGTGCAGGGCGGTAGGCGTGACCCGAACAGCAAAGACCATATAACTTTAAGGAGGATAAACCCATGTTCAACAATACAAAAAATTATTCAGTAGGCGTTATCGGTGCTATGAAAGCCGAGATAGATGCCCTCAAGCCCAGACTCGAAAACGGCGGCACTGCCACCGTCAGCGGGGTCGAGTTCGTCTATGGCGAACTTTTCGGCATGAATGTCGTGGCGGCTGTGTGCGGTATCGGCAAAGTTTTCGCCGCTATATGTGCTGAGGCTATGATAGTCACTTTCAAGCCCGATGTCATCATAAATGCGGGTGTCGGCGGTTCGCTGACCGACAAGCTGGATATCGGAGATGCGGGCATCGCAACAGCTGTTGTTCAGCACGATATGGACACCACTCCTCTGGGCGACCCTAAGGGGCTGATATCGGGTATAAACAAAGTATACTTCGACTGCGCCGATGAATGCGTTTCACTGCTGACAGAAGCCGCCGCCGAACACGGCATCAACTGTGCCAAGGGCGTTATAGCTTCGGGCGACTGCTTTGTTAACAGCGCCGCAAAGCGCGATGAACTCAGGAACGATTTCAGCGCCATAGTCTGCGAGATGGAGAGCGGCGCGATAGGTCATGTCTGCTATGTCAACGGCACACCGTTCGGCGTGCTGAGGACTATCTCCGACAACGGTGATGACGAGTCCCACAACGACTACGCAGTTTCGCTGAAAAAAGCCGCCGCCGCCGAACTTGATATTTTGGAAAGTTTCCTCAGAAAGCTGGGCGAAAAACACGCCTGACAAAACATATCCCCGAAGCGCTTGTGCGGTGCTTCGGGGATCTTTTCTATCGATTTGAAGTGCGGTCAGCCGTTGACGGGCTTGATCGACCGCTTTGACCCGCACACAGTTGCGGTGTTTACTTTGTCTGCGTCATTATTTGCTTGCTTTTCTGTTTTTCAGCTTTTCCACCACTGTGTCTTTCAGGAAAAATCCCGCTATGCCCAATACTGCCGCCGAACCTATCAGACATATCACAGGTACTATATTGCCATCAATGGCATTACTGCCCAGCAAGGTAGACATCAGTATCGCAGGCAGTCGGCAGGGCATGACATAAAGGAAGAAATCCCTCCGCTTGACAGGAGTCAGCGGTACAAGGTAGGATATGACATCTTTCGGTATGCCAGGTATAAGGTAAAGTATCACCAGCACTTTTATAAGACCCTTTTCGTCCTGCAAAAACTTGAATTTCTTCATCACCTTTTCGTCAACAAATGCTTCCACCAGCGGTCTGCCGAAACGGCTGACCATAAGGAAAATGACCAGCGTCCCCAGCAGTATCCCTCCAAAACTCAGAAGACACCCCACGAACCACCCGAACAGCACTCCCCCGATTATCTGCACAGGCGGTATCACCGCGATAATTACCTGCACCGCCTGTATCAGCACGAAAATGCCCATCGCTTCAATTCCCGAATAGCGTGTTTCCAGCGTTTCTTTCAGCTTCTCCATACCTGCTTCGGTGCGAAGTTCCTTGATAAGGGGCATGCAGGCGACAGTGATTCCCGCCAGCAGAAGCAGTATTATGACCACCGTAACTATCTGCACTGTCCGCTTGTTTCGGCGGCGATGTCGTTCACGCAGTTCATCGGCTTTAGTTTCTATCTCTTCTTTTATATGTTCTATTTCTTCAGTAAGTTTGTGTTCTTTCATTTTGTGTCACCGTTTCTATCTGATATGTCAGCAACTCTCAGTTATTGACTTGCACCCCTGCTATTTTCTGCGCAGTATCTTCTTTCTGAACCAGCCGATGTACACTTCTATCACCAGTGCAAGGAACTTATCGTAGACCAGAAAACATATCTCAGCTTCAAGCCACAACAGCGGCAAAGCATATTTCCCGAAAAACTCCGTACCCTCCAGCATATCCATTGCGGGGAACAACAGCTTGAAAAGGTTGTAATAAATTACTATCGCCGCGTTGAATACCGCCAGCTTCACCAGCCATACAAATAACTTTTTCTTCTGCTTTGACAGCCAGAACTGCAAGATCGGGTAGTAGCCCATGAATAATATGAACAGCAGTGAAGCCTCAAAATTCGGGGTGATGAACAGGCACAGCAGACTTACCGCGCAGTAGGTCGCTATCGCCCATCGGCTGTCAGTTTCAACTATCATGACCACCATCAGCACACCTGCAAACACAGGTATGGTGTAACTCAGTCCGGGCAGGAACGAACTGCAAAACATCAGCAGCAGGCAGACTGCCGCACAAATGCCGCCCAGCGCCACGCGGAATGCCGTCGTGCCGCAGGTGCGTTTTTTTGTTTTCTCGGCGTTGGGCAAATGGGCACACTCTCCTCTTGATAATATCGACATCGCCGCCGCTGTTATTCAGCACACTTAATCCCTGTAAGGTCGGCTTTTGTCAGATATATGATAACATATCAATGTGTATTTTCTGTGATATGGCACACCCCGCGAAAACAAAATGCTCCCGCGATGTCATACGCACAAAAAAACGGACAGGACTGCTCGTCCTGCCCGTTACGGTATCTGTTATGCTTCGTAGTTCTCGTCTGCTGCGGGCTTTGAACTGCTCGCAGTGTCATCGGTGATGGTGATAACATTGTTGTCATCTGCCTGACTTTCATCGCTGTTCTCAGCTTCACTGCTCTCATCAGCGGTAACAGGTGTGCCAACTGCACCCGGCAGATAGTTCTCATATACCATGATAGCATCTTCGGTAGCTATCAGGTCGCCGTCAGACTTGGTGGTTATGCAGATATACTCCTTGCCGTTGTACTTGACAACAGTTGACAGGCAGAACATCGACTCGTCAGTGAAGCCTGTCTTGCCGCCCTCCAGTTCCGCATCTTCCGCGCCGTCCTGATCGGCATCTATGAAGTAACCGCCGAAACGGCTGTGCAGTATGCTGTCAAGCTCTATGCCATCTTCAAATTCCTGTGTGGGCTTAGTTGTCCACTTCTCAGCGAACATCACCTTGCGGCACACATCATTCTGCAAACATGCCCTTGTGATGACTGCCATATCCTGCGCGGTAGTGTAGTGCTGTTTGTCGTGCAGACCGCTGGCATTTACGAAGTTGGTATCTGTAAGACCCAGTTCAGCCGCCTTGTCGTTCATCAGCTTTACGAAATCCTTCTCACTGCCTGCGATGGCGTTTGCCAGACCCAGTGTGCCGTCAGCGCCGCTGGGGAGGATAGCCGCATACAGCAGGTCTTCCATAGTAGCTTCATCGCCTGCCACATAGCCTGCGCGGGAAGCATTCTCATCTATCAGCGGGTCGATATCCTTATCGGTGAACTTATATTTTGCATTCATATCATCGATATTCTCGACTGCCACCAGCAGAGTCATCAGCTTGGTCAGCGATGCGGGATATATCTTCTTGTCGTACTTAAGACCTGCGATAAGTTCGTTGCTGTCAGCGTCCATCAGCACAGCGGTGCTGAAAGTAGCGTCCTTAAGATTTATGACCTGATAGTCAGAAGAGATAGCGGGTATCATCGAAGGCTTTATCTCAGGCACCTCGACAGGCACCTCTTCCTCAGCGGTGGTGTCCTCTTCTGGAGTCGTTTCCTCCATACTGTAGCCTTCGGGGATACGTGCAGTTACGCTCTCGTTCGCCTTGATGGACTTTCTGCCTGTTACCACCATCAGCGCACAGCTGACCGCCAGAATTATTATCATGACCAGCACCGCGACTATTGCAGCGCCGCCCTTACGGTTGGTGTTCTTCATTTCTCCTTACCATTCCTTTCAAATCATATATCAGCCTGTTGCAGGTCTTCTTCGTTTTCAGTGTGTTTTTCAGCCATGATAGTGTCATAGCAGTATGAAAGTATATCCTTGCGGGTGACGATGCCTATAAATATCCCCCTGTCATCGATGACGGGCACGAAGTTCTGATCCATGCTGAGCAGTATCAGTTCTTCGACCGTTGCCGAAACGTTCACGGGGCGCATCTTCACCTTAGCGGGTATCTTTTCCAGCGGATAGTTCTCCATCTCGCGGATATCATACATGCCCCGCTCGACCATGAACCTGAGAAAATCGCCCTCAGATACAGTCTTGACGAACCTGCCCTCCCTGTTGATGACAGGTACGGCGGAATAGCCGTGATTTTTCATCTTTTCGAGGGTCTGCCTTGCAGTGCAGTCATCATAGATATATTCGATACACGCCTTAGGGTGCAGTAATTTCAAGATATTCATCATTCAATCCTCAGAGGTCGTACCCATAAGTATATACCAGCGAAGTCAGTTCTTCATAGGATATTTTTTTCAGCTTTTCCTCATCAAAGCCCGCCTCCGTCAGTTCATCAGCCGTTACGTTCGCCGTGACGAATATAGCCTGACAGTAACCCAGCTTCTGTTCGGGCGACATGCCGTCAAAGTCTGCCAGCTTTGAGATGAACGAAGTGTCAAACACCGTTCTGTCCAGTTCATGGCTCTCGCCGTCGGTAGCTGTCAGTTCACCGCCTGCGCCGTACATTATCTCTTTTACAGTTCTTGTTTCGGTCATGCCTTCGTCACCGTTCTCCTGCTCGACCATATACCTTGTGGTATATCTCACAGGCACACCTGTGACCTTATCAAAGTAGAAATCCATGACCGTTATGTATGTGCCGCCCGTGTAGGTGTATTCCTCCACCTCAAGGTCAGCCGCTTCGTTCGGGTCAACATTGGTATCAGTGGCAGGAAGACGCTCTTCCACCACCGTTTCTATGAGCGTTTCGGGCTTGCCCTGCGTCCGCCTGCGATAGATGCCGCAGACATTGTCAAAGTCATAAGCCTCGCCGTTGACCGAGATACAGCCGCTCTCGCCTATCTCATTTGTCTGTACCTCATAGTAGTCGTCACCATCGACAACTCTGTAGATATCGGTATCGAAGCCCTCAGGGTCGGTATAGGTGAGCCGCAGCACATACTGCGAACTTTGCAGCATGTCATAAGCCTGCATGATGAACTGACCATCGACAGCAGTCAATGCAGGTTCGCCGCTGTCCTCGCCCGAAGTCGTCTGAGCGTCCTCAGCGCTGCTCTCCTCGACCGCAGAACTTGTTATATTCTTCTTTTTATCCGCCGCCTTGCTGCTGTCTTTATTTGTCTTGTCACCGCAGGAAGCACAGCACAGCACCAGCGCCGCAGCTGTCACAGCAGCCGCCGTTCTATATGCTTTCATCTTCTATCATTGTTCCTTTCGTGGACTATTCACAGGCACAGCCTGTCCGCAGCTGTACATCATTTATTATACACCCCGTTCACGTTGATGTCAAGTGAAATTTTAAGACAAAACCGCCCCTGATTTTAGTTAATAAGCATAGTACAGCCCTGTACGCGGCTATCGGTACGAAATATCGGATAAAAAAGCAAACTGATGTAAATACGGCTGTCCGTCCGCCTGCCGATGCAGCACAGCTTTTGCAGACTTTATCCTCGCATGCGTTCGTATACACTCGCATGCGTTCGCATACAGGCGCACATCAAAGCTATGCCAAGCCATGCGAAACATGCCAATAAAAAGACAAAGACAGATACAGACTGTCTTGTCGGTCGGTCTTGTCATGTCTGTCGGTCTATAGCGCACAGCTTTTGTTTTCTTTGCCGGCATGACGGCTGAAAATTCTTCTATCGCATTAATTTCGCCTTATCAGCGATATGTATCTCGCGGCAATAAGTGCTTTATTTTGACAGAATTATTGTGCGAAACGCCGAAAAGCTCATGAAACGCCGATTTTTTCAAAAAAAGTGAAAAAAGCACTTGCTTTTTTTCTGAAATTGAGTTATTATATTAAAGCACCCTTTCGAGGGGGTGGGCAAAGAGGTGAATTTTGTGGAAGAAAAGACTGTTGATGCGCTGATAGAGAGCCTTCCGAAAAAGGATAGGTATGACATCGGTGATCTGGTGGATCTTGTGACTGTACTGCGTGATAAGGACAAGGGCTGTCCCTGGGACAAGGTGCAGACTCACAGCACGATCAAGAAAGATCTGCTGGAAGAGGTCTATGAAGTCATGGAAGCTATCGATTTTGACTCACCTGCCATGCTGCGGGAAGAGTTGGGCGATGTGCTTTTGCAGGTGATATTCCATGTGGTGCTTGAGCAGGAGCGTGAGCATTTCGTGCTGGAAGATGTCATCACCGAACTTTGCCAAAAGCTGATAACCCGTCACCCGCATGTTTTCGGCAATGTGAATGCCGACACGGTGGACAAGGTGCTGACCAACTGGGATTCCATCAAGAAGGAAACTAAGGGTCAGGAAACATATACGGACACGCTGAAGAGCGTGCCGAAGAACTTCCCTGCGCTGATGCGTGCGCAGAAGCTGGGCAAGCGTGCATCGAGAGCAGGCGTTGACTTTGTGAAGAGCGAGGAAGACGGTACTGAACTTGACATGTATGCAGCGATAAGGTCGGCGCTTGGCAAGGTACAGGCGGCTGACGAAAAGGGCGAGGAAGTTTCAGCCGAGATAGGCAGTCTGCTGATGCTGTGCGCAAATCTGGCACGCAGGCTTGACTGTGACGCTGAGGAATGTCTGGCTGACAGCTGCAACAGCTTCGTAAAGAGGTTTGAGGAGCTGGAGCAGAAGAGCGGCGAGATATCGCAGCACACTGCGGGTGAACTTTACTCGTATTAAGATCGGAAATTAATGAATAAGCAATTATTCGTTAAATTGGCTTTGCAGTCTGACGTAAAAGCCATGTATAAAATTTTTGGAGGTTTTTTAAAATGAACAAGGCAGAACTTATCAATGTTATCGCTGAAAAGGGCGGTTATTCAAAGAAGGAAGCTGACAAGGCACTGGCAGCTGTACTGGATTCCATCACTGATGCACTGGAGAAGGGTGAGAAGGTAACTCTCGTTGGCTTCGGTACTTTCGAGGTAAGAGATAGAGCTGCAAAGGTAGCTATGAACCCTGTTACTAAGGCTCCTGTTGATGTTCCCGCAAGAAAGGTACCCGCATTCAAGGCAGGCAGCGCTCTTAAGGCAGCAGTTGACAAGAAGTAATATATAACTGAGATTCAGGCGGGCAGATATCTGTCCGCCTTTATTGTTGATGAGCGGAGGAACTATGAGATTAGACAAATACCTGAAAGTTACAAGGCTGATAAAGCGCCGCACTGTAGCAAACGAAGCCTGCGATGAGGGCAGGATAATCGTCAACGGCAAGGCGGCGAGGGCTTCTTACGATGTCAAGGTGGGGGATATCATCGAGATAGGATTAGGTCAGCGCCCCATCAAGGTAAAGGTGATGAACGTTACCGAATACGCCACCAAAGAGAATGCCGCAGACAATTACGAGGTAATATCATGACACAAGCCCGACTTCATATGAGGTCGGGCTTTTTATGCGGCTGTATCTGCATGACCTTGCCGTGATGGTAGTTCTCTTCTTTGGAGTGGTCGCCCTCCCGCCCACCCGCGAAGT
Source organism: Hominimerdicola alba 8 (assembly GCF_000178155.2). GTDB lineage: Bacteria > Bacillota > Clostridia > Oscillospirales > Ruminococcaceae > Hominimerdicola > Hominimerdicola alba_C. The sequence continues at coordinate 35,889 of NZ_ADKM02000032.1, read as the reverse complement.
TTTGTGCCTTGACTATTGACATGCTTATCCGTTGAACTGCTGACCATGCCGCGAAAGTTCGCCGTTCTGACTAAGCAACTGCACCACGACCGCCGAAGACGCTGTCGCTGTTCGGCTGGCACACGCGGGCAATTCGTCGCCCGCACATGGGGAGTGCTGTTCGCGGGAATTGAGTACGCGCTTTTCTTTGCGAATTGCCCGCTTTTGGGTCTGCACTCCCTACGTGTAGGGCGGGGGCGTTCGCGACTGTGTAGGCGTTACTCCCGCCGTGTTTACCGCTCTTTGGGTTGGAAGATCGCTGTTTTTGCGCCGCTTGTGGGCTTTCGCTTTGTTTTTCTCTTATTGTTTGATGTGCATTTTGGTTTTGCACTTCGGTGATTGAGGGCTCTGCCCTCAAACTCCCGCAAGCCTGCTGGCGCGAGGCTTGACCGCGCGCTTTTTCTCGCCCATCGCTTTGTGGTGCTTTTCTCACTTTGTCAGCGTCATGGTTCGCTCTCTTTTCCGCTGAACCGACTCACTTTCGCCCCTGCCAATAATTATGAATTATGAATTATGAATTATGAATTAAAATAAGCCTTGACTTTTCGGAGCAAGCGTATTATAATGAACAAAAATAAGGAAGGCAGGTGACTTTATGCACGATATCTGGAACCCCTGGCATGGCTGTGTCAAAAAAAGTGAGGGCTGTCAGAATTGCTATATGTATTTTCTCGATAAGCAAAGAGGTCTTGACGGCTCAAAAATTTTCCGCACAAAAGCAGGTTTCGATTACCCCCTCCACAAGGACAGGAAAGGAAGTTATAAGGTGAAATGCGGCGAGCAGATAAGGGTCTGCATGACTTCCGATTTCTTCCTTCCCGAAGCCGATAAGTGGCGCGATGAAGCGTGGGAGATAATGCGGCGGCGCAGTGATGTCATATTTTTCCTGCTGACAAAGCGCCCCGAAAGAGTCGCTGACTGTCTGCCCGATGGCTGGGGCGACGGCTGGGAAAATATTTTCTTCAATGTGTCGGCAGAAAATCAGCGCCGCGCTGACGAGCGCATACCCATTCTGCTGAGTCTGCCTTTCAAGCACAAGGGGGTCATGTGTGCGCCGTTCATCGGGCAGGTCAGCCTGCGGAAATACCTCGAAGCGGGGCAGATAGAACAGGTCTTGTGCGATGGCGAAAACTATGACGGCGCACGTCCCTGTCGGTATGAATGGGTCAAGCTGTTACACGATGAGTGCGAAGAGTTCGGGGTGAAATTCGTCTTTTGCGGTACAGGCAGGCGCTTCATAAAGGACGGCAGACTGTACTCCATCGAGGGGAGCGGTCTGCAAAGCGAACAGGCGCACAAATCGGGGCTGAGTGTGGCGGGCAAGCCGATATTTTTCGACCTGCGGGACGGTTTCGGTCTGCCGATAGATGAAAAGTACCGTTACAAGCCGAAATTCCGTGAGCGCTGTGAGAAATGCGGCATGCGCCCCTCCTGCAACGGCTGTTCCGACTGCGGCAAGTGCGAAAAGCCTGACGGCAAGGACTTTCAGAACAGGTAGGGGGCTTATCATGCTTATAAAGAACGGTCTTGTGCTGACCGAAAGCGGCTTTGAAAAGCTGACGATACTCACTGACGGCGGGAAAATTTCGGGCATTCTGCCCGCTGATGCTATGGTGAAATATTCGGGCGAGGTGCTTGATGCGGCGGGTAATTATGTTCTGCCCGCTTTGACAGATGTGCATTTTCACGGCTGTGCGGGGCACGACTTCTGCGAGGGCACAGCGGAAGCGTTCTCAAAAATAGCCGGGTACGAATTTTCGCAGGGGGTGGGGACTATCTGCCCTGCCACCATGACACTTCCCGATGAAACGCTGACCGCCATACTGAAAAGCGCGGCGGCTTACGCGAAAGTTCAGCCGAAAAACGACGCGGCAAAACTGGTGGGCGTTCACCTCGAAGGTCCTTTCATCAGCCGCGCAAAAGCGGGCGCGCAGAATGCCGCCCACATTCAGCCTCCATCTGCGGAAAAGCTGAAAGGTTGGCAGGCGGCGGCTGAGGGTCTTATAAGACTTGTCACCATCGCCCCCGAAATCGAGGGTGCGGCAGAGTGCATTCGCGCCTGTGCGGGCAATATGCGTTTCTCGCTGGGTCACACCCAATGCGGCTATGACGAAGCGGCGGCGGCGTTTGAAGCGGGTGCTGACCATGTGACCCATCTTTACAACGCCATGCCGCCGTTCACCCACCGTTCCCCCGCGCTGATAGGTGCGGCGGCAGACAGGTCATTTGACGGGAAGAGGGTCTATGCTGAGGTCATCTGTGACGGCGTACACCTGTCAAAAAGCGCGGTGCGGGCGGTGTTTTCGCTGTTCGGGGCTGACGGCGTGGTGCTTATCAGCGACAGCATGGAAGCCACAGGCATGCCCGACGGCGAATATCAGCTGGGCGGGCAGAAAGTCATAAAAAGGGGCAGTCACGCCACCCTTGAAGACGGAACTCTTGCGGGCAGTGTGACAAGCCTGTACGGCTGTCTGCTGAAAGCGGTGGAGTACGGCATACCCCTTGAAACAGCGGCAAAAGCGGCGACTGTCAACCCATGCCGCTCGGTGGGCATAGACGGCTTTTACGGCAGTATCGAAGTCGGCAAGGCGGCAAGGTTTCTCCTGCTTGACATATCCGACCTCAGCATACGCAAAGTGATATGAAAAAACTCCGTACCTGCGTTGGTACGGAGTTTTTGCTATCTGTTGTCTATCATTATTTTTCAGGCTCGCTCTCATGGAACTCTGTCCATTTAACATCTGATGCCTGCCACCATTCTGTTTCAGCCGATGGGTACTGACCTATCAGACCGCTTTCATCATCGCGCACCTGCACAAAGAAGTCATAGCCGCCCAGATAGCCCACATAGACTCTCCGTGTGACATCAACGCCATATGACGACATGTATTCGTTGACGCGCTTCTCGCCCTCTTTGTCATATGCGGCATCAGGGTCTATCAGCAGACCGTCAGCAGTGTTCAGCGCACCGAAAATACCGCTCTCAAAGCACTCTTCGATCGGTGTGCCCTCTGCTTCTTTTTCGGCTAAAAACTCAGCCACAGCGTTGTAAGCTGTCTTTGCTTCGCCGTTAAGGGTCTTTAAGTTACTGATCTTTTTTTTGAGCGCTGCCAAAGCGTCAGACTCATAAGCGCTTTGCGAACTCTGTGACCTTACGGGGTAATACCCCACCACCCTGCCGTCGGGGTTCTCAGCCGATACTGTCAGTTCGCCTGCGGTGTCGATGTCTACATGCACGATAACGCCTTCATAATTCCATTTAAGCTCTTCATTTATCAGTTTATCGCCCTTTTCAGCCGAAGCCCTGCGCGAAACAGTCAGACCCTCAGCAGAATACGCCTGCGGGAAGCCGCCGCCTGTCACGGTGGTTATCATGTCAGTGCCGTTTTCGCACTCCATATCGGCTATGTACTCTGCCGCGCTGTTGTAGGCGGTCCATGCGATGGAATTCAGTGATTTAAGGTCAAAGTTCGCAGGCTCAGACTCAAATTCAAAGAACTCTGTCCATTTTACCTCAGATGCCTGCGCCTCAGTCGCCTTTGCGGGGTACTGACCTATCAGACCGCTCTTTTCATCGCGCACCTGCACAAAGAAGTCTTCATCATCGATACGCCCCACATAGACAGTCAGTGCGCCGTCAAAGTACCGTGCAAGTTCTCTGTTGACAATTCTCTCAAACTCGTTTTCGTGACTGCCGCCAAAAGCTATCGGCAGACCGTCAGCAGTGTTAAGCACACCGAAAGCACCGCTCTCAAAGCACTCATTGAACGGTATGCCCTGTGTTTCATTGTCAAATAAAAGATCAGCCGTCATGTTGAAAGCCTTCTTAGCCGCCTCGTTGAGGTCATCAAGTCCGACCTCAGGAGCATTCTGCACATCGAACGGTCTGAATTTTGTCCACTCAGCGCTGTCATTTGCCTGTATATTGTCGGGGTACTGACCGATAAGACCGTACTTGCCGCGCACCTGTATGAACGGCATTTCTTCGCCATCGTCGGTGAAATAGCCCATGTATACCTCAGCATCGGGCAGATCTGCAAGAACTTCTGTCAGCAGTTTGTCGCCCACAGCATCAGCGCCGTCAGCGATCTTAAAACCGCCCTCAGCCCGCGCTTTCGGGAAAAAGCTGTCGAGTTTGTCAAGTTCGCCGTTGAGCTCGCAGTTTTCACGTATCATGTCCATCGCCATGTAAGCGTCCTTTGCGGCGGTGTTGACTTCATCAGCCTTGCCCTCGTCAGATACCAGATACTCTGTCCAGACCACATTTTTCTCATCTTCTGCCGTTATGGGCGACGGGTACTGACCGATACAGCCGTTGTCATCGCGCACCTGCACGAAAACATCACGGTCTGTCAGCCTGCCCACATATACGGTCACTTCGCCGCAGCCCACCGCTGTCAGGTCGGTGTTTATCTGTGCTTCACCGTATATGCTGTACTGCCTGTCTTCGCCCAGCTTAAGACCCTCAGGCTTGTTAAGACCGCCCAGCATACCGTCAGCGAATATCTGTTCGGGCAGTATGCCGTTTTCTTCGCTGTCTGCAAAGTAGCACATCACGCTGTTGTAAGCAGTCTTCGCGATAGAGTTCATGTTCTTTATCTGCTCGTCACCGAAAGCAGATTTTTCAGAGTTTACCTGCGTCCCCACCGATCTCTCGGCGCGTTCGGCAGACTTGTCGATACTGCCGCAGGCTGACAGCAGGCACACCAGCGCCGCTGTGAATGCAATGATCTTCCTGTTCATTTTTATGCCTCCGTTTCTGCCCCGTCACCACAGCCCCATGCCGTTGTGACAGGCATATGTTTTACCTGCGGGGATATCTTCCCCGCTACTGATATGATACACTAAAGGGCAGATTTTGTCAATATACACTTTGACGTTTTCGGCATCATTTTCCCCCCGCAGACGACCTCACGAAGCGGCACTTTTGCCTTTTATCAGGCTAAAATATCATCGTCATTTTTCACATAATATCCACGCGCAGTTTATTCAAACAACTGTTTTTTCATTTAATTTGGACTTATTTCATTAAAAGTTGTACAAAAACGTACAACTTTTTGGGTCAAAAAGGGTGTTAGTGAAAGGCTTTGTTCTGACTATTGCGGCGTATCGGCGGTAAAGCCAAAAATATTGACTGCCCCCTCCTCAAGCAGGAAGAGCGAAAGCAGATACATTCCCCCGCCCAGCACCACCGCCGCCGCAGTGCATAAGCGGTCGGGGACGGGAAATCGTGCAAGCACATCGCGGCTCAGCCTTGCAGTGACGGCACACATCACCCCCGCGTAGACAGGCTTTATGTAGGTGCGGCGCAGGCTGATGCGGCATTGTGACAGCGCCAGCGTTTCGTGTACAGCGGCGGCACAGACATAAACACAGCTGACAAGTTCCGCGATGGCGGCACCGCTCAGTCCCAGAAATGGTATCAGCGCCAAATTCAGCACCAGCTTTATCACGCCGCTGACCAGCATCATCACTGTCACCTTTGAGGGCTTGCCCATCGCCTGCACCACAGTGAAACAGGGCAGTGCTATGCCGAAGAATATCACAGAAACGCCCAGTATCGCAAGCGGCACCTCAGCGGCAAGGCATTCGGGCTTTCTGCCTGCGAACAGAAAGCGTAGTATATCCCCCGAAAGCGCGGTCATGCCAAGCCCGCAGGGTATGGCGGCGGCGGCAGATATGGTGAGCAGCCTGCGCAGGTCGCGGGAAGCTGAAAGGCTGTCGCCGCGCGCAAGGCTCTCGGTAAGGGGCGGCAAAGCGCTCTTGCCCAGCATGGCGGTGAGGGTGGGCACAAGCCCGTAAAGCATGACCGCAAGCCCCTCATACGAACCGTAGAGGAAATTCGGCAGTTCATCGGGTGATATGCCCGAAAAGGCAGCGAATTTTTCGGGGGTGCGTGCTATGGCGAGGCTCAGGCATGGTGAGATGGTGAGCATATCCAGCATGCCCGTCAGGGTGGTGACCACTGCGGCTAAAGCTATCGAACCCGAAAGGCTCAGCAGTGCCCTTGCATGACGGCGGCGGCTGTCGCACACAGGGTCTTCCGCGAGCATTTTTGCGGTGACACCGTCCCCGCGTATGCGCATGACGATAAGCAGTCCCCCGCAGGCGATGGCTGATGCCAGTGTCGAACCGAGCACCGCCCCCGCCGCGATGAAAGGCAGTGCGGCACTGTCTGCATCGGCAAGAGTTCCGCACTTTATGCCGAACACCGTTCCGTCAGCGGCAAAACTGTCAGCCGCCGTCTTTTTAACAAATAATGCCAGCCCCAGTCCCAGTATCAGCTTAAAGAGCGTTTCGGCTATCTCCGAAAAGGCGGTGGGGAACATGTTGCCAAGACCCTCGTGGTAGCCGCGCTCGGTATTCATGATACTGCAAAAGATCACCGATGGCGCAAGGCAGACCAGCGCCGCGCGGACTTCCCTGCCCACTGCCCCGCACCCCGCCAGCAGCATCACACACCCTGCTGCGGCAATGCCTGTCAGCGAATAGACAGCCATCGCCACCCGCCGCTGACGGCGCAGATTGGAATACCTGCCCAGCGCGGAATTTTCGGCGGCAAGCCTTGCCATAGCTGAGGGTATGCCCGACACCGCCAGCGCGAATATCGGTGTGAAAACCGAGAACGCCGCCGAGAAATAGCCCATTCCCGTACCGCCCAGCAGGTTTGCCAGCGGCACTTTGTACACAAGCCCCAGCGCTTTTGTTATGACCACCATGCTCACCAGTATGGCACTCCCCCTGAGAAAGCCTTGTTTTTTCATCTCTTACGCCCCCTTTATATGCTGTTCATTTATATGCAAAGACCAAAACGCTTATGCGTGCGGCATGATATGTGAGCGTTCATTGTATACTGCCGCACAGTTTTCTTGACAAACGATACATAATGGTTTATAATTCGATGTGTCGGGAATGCACACCGCAAAAAAATTTTTGACTATCCCTTTAGCACACCAACTAAAAATGCGGTAAACAAAAATATACGCCAAGAACCTTAAGTTCTGTATAGCCGCTGTTTTTGTGGTGTGTCAGCGGGATAACCGAAAAAAATTTTTTTTGTCTGCAAGTATTTGGCGTTCTGAAACGTATTATAGATGGAAGTTCATTTTGCAGATGAACGTGTATTCCCACAAATAACAAAGGAGAGGATCATTTTCTATGAAAAACAAGGAAACTATCAGGCGGCTGGCGGGGCTTACTTCTGCGCTGGCAGTGCTGGCAGGCACACTGATGCCTGCTGTGGCAGATGAACTGCCGAACAGGACGGACTATTCGACCGAAAAAAAGGTGAATGTCATCGTTAAGCTGAAAGGCGACCCCATACTCGGTAACTGCGGCAGCATGGGCACCGATTACCTCGATACTCAGGCGGCAGAAAACCGCAGGATACAGCTTGAAAACGAGCGCATGAATGTCTTTGCGGCGGTGCAGATGCTTTACCCCGATGCAGAGATGGAATTTGCCTACGACTCGGTGTTCAACGGCTTTTCGTGTACTGTGCCCGAAAGCCTTACCGATGACATCGGACGCATGTACAACGTTGAAGATGTGGTGGAATCGGGCATGACGCTGGTGCCTCAGCTTGATGTTGCAAACCCTGAGGGCGGTCTTGACACATTTCTCGAAGATACAGAGCTGACGGGCGAGGGCAAGGTCATCGCGGTCATAGACACCGAACTCAACCTCGACCACGAGATGTTTGCGCCGCTGGCTGATGACATCGAAACCAAACTCAGCTACGAAGATGTGGTAAATGTCATCAACACAAAAGGTCTTAGCCACGACATAGACCCTGAAAAGGCATTCAGAAACAGCAAAGTGCCTTTTGCGGTCAACTATGCCGATGAGGAAAAAATGTACTCGGTACAGACCAACAGCTACATGCTGTATCACGGTACGCACGTTTCGGGCATTGCGGCAGGCAACAGGGTCGAGCATGACGGCAAGACGCTGCACGGCGCCGCACCCGATGCACAGCTGATATTCTTCAAATCGGCACGCAACGGTGAAAAGCCCAGTATATACGAATCAGCTGTCATCGCGGGCGTTGAAGATGCGGTTAAGCTGGGCGCAGATGTTATAAACATGAGTTTCGGTTCAGCTACACAGTCACCGAAAGAATACGATATATATAACGAGGTATTTGATACCGCAGTTGATGCTGGCGTTATGATAGTGGCATCTGCGGGCAATTCGGGTACAGCAAAACACATGCCCGAAAACCCCGATACCTGCACCATCGGCTCACCTGCGCTGATGGACAGCGCATTCAGCGTTGCGGCAGGCTATGCCTATCTTGATGCCGTGACCAAGATGGAACTGCCCGACGGCACAAAGCTGCCTTATACGAGATTATCATATTCAGATGACAGTCTGACAGGCGAATATGATTACGAATACTGCGGCATGGCAAAGGATTTTGACTACCGCAACTACACTGACGAACTCAAAGGCAAACTGATAATCCTAGACTTTGAAGGCTGTACAGAACCCGAACGCGCGTGCTATTATGCGTCTGCGGCGGGTGCAGCGGGCATCATCTTTCCGGGCACGGTCGAAGAAGCCTTAAAATTCAACCTTACTTCTCACATAATACACTATCTCATTGTTGACCGCGAATATACCGATACCCTGAAAAATGCCGAGAAAAAGCATATAAACTTTGATGTTCCGATAGAATATCTCGGTACAGAAACAGGTCTGTGCGAGTTCACATCATCGGGCATACCCGAAAATTTTGAGATAAAGCCCGAAATAGCAGGCTACGGCGCGCTTACATCAGCATCGAACCGCGCAAACGACGCTTATGAGTATATGCAGGGCACTTCTATGTCGTCACCATATGTGGCAGGCTGTGCGGCACTTACTTCATGCTGGCTGGACAAGAACGGCATATCTCTCAGCGGTGCTGAAAAGATACAGATGATGAAAAATGTCATGATGAACAGCGCCACTCCCCTTAAGATAGAAGATGTTTACCAGTCCCCCAGAAAACAGGGCGCAGGCATGGTGAACATGGCAAATCTTGAAGACACAAAAGTCATACTGACAGGCAGTGACGGCAAGGCTTGCATAAGTCAGGGCGAGATAGACGGCAACAGCTTCAGCTTTGATGTGACGATGAAGAACATATCTGATGATACCGTGTTCTTCACAAATGCTTCCGCCGAATTCACCACCGATAAGATAGACGAAGAAGATGGCATACACATCGGCTACGCACCCGAAAAGGTCATCACCACCGCCGATATGCCCGATGATATGCTGGCGATAGAGGCGGGCGAAGAAAGAAAGTTCACCATAACCGTAGATATTGACGAAGAGTATGCCGCCGCTAAGGACGAAGTCTTCAAAAACGGCTGGTTCGTTGACGGCTATGTCAGCCTTTCGGGTTCGGTGCAGTGCTGTGATATCTCCATACCTATAGTAGGTTTTCGCGGCGACTGGTACAGTTTGCCGATGGTCAGCTGTGAACTTAATGCCGACCCCTCAAACGGCAAACACAGTTACATGTTCTCGGATATATTAGGCACTCCTGTACCGTCATGTATATCGCTGGCAGAACTTATCAGGGCACAGCTGATGTTGAATGAAGACTACTCCGAGAACACCGATGAAGTCCTTTCAGCATGTACAGATGCCTGCCGTGATGCTGCCCGCTATGAGTACTGCTATTCTCCCAACTGGGACGGTATGGCTGATGATATGAATTACCGCTACGGCGTACTGCGCGATGCACAAGTCAGCTATATAGATGTCATCGACAAGGACGGCAATGTGGTGGTACATACCCCAGACTCGATCATCGCAAACGCCTCAAATAATGATATCGGCTATATTGTAGAAGTCCCGATAGATGACGGCGAGTACACGGCAAAATACGAAACAAAGCTGTGTACCGAAAACGCAGGCGAAAGAAAACAGTCTTACGAATTCGGCTTTTGTGTTGACAGCACAGACCCAAAGATAAGCGATGTGAAGCTGACCGAGAAAAACGGCAGGAAGATACTCAGCTTTAAGGCAAGCGATGAAAGGCTTGACGGTATATACATAATAGGCAACGGCAAGGGCGGCGTACCCGGCGCTTTAGATGACAAAAAGCCCACCGCGAGATTGCTGACCGATGCTATGTACATATTCAATCCTTTGCCCTCCTATACGATCCTTGAAACTCAAAAAGACGATAAATTCACAAAGTCAACACCCGCTTACCTCGATGACTATATAGAAGCAAACGCAAACAACGGCAGTGATATATGCAAAGACTTCTTCGATGTTGCTGCCGCATCTTGTGACGAGAACGGAGAGATGGTATTCGAGTACGATGTCACCGACCTCACCGACTACACGATAACCGTTGCCGACCGCGCTTTCAACATGGCTAAATATTCCCCCGATGCACCTTTCGTGCATTCTGTAGCCGACAATATCACTGTGAAGACAGGCGACAAGCTGATGCCTGCCGATATCCCTGAGATCGAATGCGCAGGCAAGATAACCGAACAGGGCTGGGAGATGCTGCTGCCTGAGGGCGAATGGAAGCCCATCGACAGCAAGACAAAGGCAGATGCTTGGTGCAACAATGCGCTGATACGCTATTATGCGGTCAGCGGCGGCAACAAGAGCACAAGCAACAACATGCGCGTAAAGGTAGAAGATGCCTACCGCATGGATATGGAAGTCTGCGTGGACGATGAACTGAATTACAGCGCCGCTGTAACAGCTCAGCACCACACATTCCACTTAGGCTATGCAGAAAAGGAGTTCAGGATAGAACTGACATCTGAGGGCTATATCCCGCGCACGATAACTTTCAAGCCTGATGATGAACTGACAACAGACCTGTACCTCTGCAAAAAAGGCGATGTAAACGGCGACGGCGTGATAAATGTCACCGATGTATCAAAGGCGGCGGCACACATAAAGGCCGTAAAGAAGATCGGCAGTTACGAACAGAAAGTCGCTGATGTGAACGGGAACGGTTCGCTGAATGTCACCGACATATCGATGCTGGCGGCTAAGGTCAAGGGTGTAAAGAACTTCTGATAAAATTCCCCCAATTCATATATTACTTGCCCCGAAGCGTAAAAAACGCTTCGGGGCATTGTTTTGGGGTAATATATATGGTATAATATATCAGAAAAAATTTAGTGCTCATCACGCTGACCACCTTATAGCAATCCGCCTTAAAATTCAGACAAAATCCAGTCACAAAACCCATAAATCCCAGCTTTTGCGACTGGATTTTGTGAATTTAAAAAGTTGGATTGCTATAGATCCCGTAGGACCAATGTTTTTGTGGTGTGTCAGCGGGATAACCATGTAAAAAAATTTTACACACCTGCCCAACCTTTTACCTTTTTCAGCCACTATATATATGAAAACGCTTCCGGAGGGCTTTCATTATGGATAAGAAAACAGCAGACAACAAAATATTCGAGTACCGCGACAGGATATTCGGCTTTGCACTTGAAAAAGTCAGGAACATAGACATGGCGCAGGAACTTGCATCTGATATACTTTTTGAGGTGTACAGGTCTTTTCTGAAACACGAGAATATCGTCAACCTTGATGGCTATGTATACAGGATAGCCCGAAATGTCTGGGCAAGATTCGTGCATAAGCTGGAAACGGGCAGGCAGTTTGAAGATATTTCAAATATGGAGATAGCCGTCCCCGAAGACAACAGTGAGGAAGAACTTGCGATGCAGCAGCTTTTAAGGCGTGAGATAGGCTATCTTTCACAGCGGCAGAGAACTGTCATTTATATGCACTATTATGACAAACTCACCGTTGCCGATATCGCAAAGCGTCTGGGAATATCAGCGGGTACTGTAAAATGGCATTTGTCTGATGCCAGAGTAAAACTGAAAGAGGGCATTAAAATGAACATTGAGAAAAATTTAGACATTAACCCGATATATTTTACCGATATGGGGCACAGCGGCTATACGGGCAGTAAGGGCGACACAGCAGATATTTTCGATTCGGCACTGAAAATGAACATAGCCTGGGCTTGCTACAACGAGCCAAAAACACTTGAAGAGATATCCCGCGCAGTGGGCGTACCAACGGTCTATGTGGGCGACCAGCTTTTGTCACTGGTGAATTTCGGTTTCATCGATAAGCTGGATAACTCAAATGACCCGAAGTACCGCACCAACATGATCCTTGAAGACCTGCGGCAGTCATCAGCGGGCGACGAAGAACGCGACAAACTGCTTGACGATGCGGCGGCATTGCTGGCAGATAAATACATACGCAAGATATTTGCAGACTTCGATGCTTCACCCGACCACTGGGGCATGACCTGTGACGGCAACGATGTGAATTTTCTGAAATACAGCCTTGTAATGCTCGCCATAACAAAGCTGAGGATAAACAGCGGCAATGTTTACAAATATGCAGTGGAAAGACCCGACGGCGGCTGTTTCGTGTCTTATGCTTCGCTGACCGACCGCAGTTTCAAGCCTGCCGAAGATAAAAACTGGAGCTGCGGCGACATGACACGCGACAACTTGAACGGCGACCCCAAGACCGACTGTGTCAGCCTTTCGGTGGACTGCCGCTATGCTGACAGAAAAGGCAGATGGCGCGATAATCTTGACACCGACTGGGACAGCCTGACAAAGTTCGTAAACATCGGCAAGGACAGTCTTTCGCCCGAAGAATACAAGCGTCTTACAGATAAAGGCTATATTTACGAGGACAGAGTTCAGCCTGTGATAGTAAGGGCAGATGCCTGCGACATGGAGAACATAGTGTGCAACTATCTTGATGACAAGCTGACCGTCCCCGAAGAGATAAGGGAACTTTGTACCGAAACTGACCGCATATTCAGGGAATACAACCTGAAAAATCACCCTAAGCACATGCACCCTCTGCTTAATGAGTGGTACACTAACGTTCTTGGCGCTATGATGATGCTTCCACGCATCATCGAAAAACTGCTTGAACAGGGTCAGCTGGCACCGCTGACAGATATACAGAAAAATAGCGTGTTCTCGGTGCTGTTTCTTGTAAAATAGTTCGGTCATACGGACGGTATAAAAAGCGGCAGACTTTCGCAGTCTGCCGCTTTCGCTGTCTGTTTAAAATATATATCCTGCCGCGCATTTTTCAGCGCCTTTCGGGTAGGGATAGCCCAGCTTTTCGGCAAGTTCGCGGGCTAGCCTTGCGAAGAGGAGGTGGGTGGCTTCCAATGCACTCACACAGTCGGGGTAATAATAGCGGGCAAAGCATTCTTCCAGATCTTCGACCACGTATGGGTCAGCCCAGCGGTCAAGAAACCTGCCGTCATGCCAGACATCGCAGTTATATATGCACATGTGGTACTGCTCGATGATCTTCAGCAGACGCTCTTTGAGATAACCGTTTATGCACATCACTGCCGACCACATCTCGCCGCGTTTCAGTTTTTTGTATGCCCATATGTTGTGGAAGTAGAAATCATTGACCAGGTTCACAAACTCATCAGCCGACATTACCTCGCGGCTGACTTTCGTTGAAACATAGCGAGGTATCCATATGGTGTAGTCTTCCTTGTCGCACAGAAGTTCATACCCGCGATCCATGACCCATTCGGCTACACCGTCAGTAAGGGCTTTGCCAAACTGTTCGGGAGTAAAAATGATCATATCCACATCGCGGTCAGCCCCGTAGATGCACCTGCGCTCTGCACCTCCGCCCAGTGTGGGTTCAATGAAAGATATGCCGACTTCCCCCAGCTTAGCGGGATATTCTCCCGAATACCAGCTTTCGGGAACAGTTGTCACAATGATAAGGTCAAGGTCTGAAAACTGATCGGCGGGGCTGTCTTTGCGCGTGTAAGAACCTATAGCTATCACAGCGCGGATATCTTCATCTTTTTCGGCAAGTTCACAGAGTTTGTTCTTTATATCGGCATAGCGGTCGGGCATTTTGGGGTCACTCCTTTTTTGATATATAGCGATCCGCCTTAAAATTCAGACAAAATCCGGTCACAAAACCCATAGATCCCAGCTTTTGCGACCGGATTTTGTGAATTTAAAATGTGGTTATCCCGCTGACACACCACAAAAAAGCGGCTATACAGAACTTAAGGTTCTTGGCGTATATTTTCCCCCCGCCGCAGGCGGGGGGAAAATATACAACGCTCAATTATCCTTTTGTTTACCGCATTTTTAGTTGGTGTGCTAAAGGGATAGTCATAATTTAAAAAGTTGGATTGCTATAGGTATATTATAACGCGGCAGAAAAGATATGTCAACAACTTGACAAACAATGGCTTATTAATGTACAATGTTTATAGTGAGGTGATAAAATGTCAAAAAAAGCAATATACATTCACGGCATGGGCGGCAGTGCCGATGAAGCGGAGTTCTACAGGGATATATTCGCGGGGTACGATGTGGTCGGCATGGAGTACACAAGCGGCGACCCGATGTCAGCGGAAGAAGAATTTCCCGCGCTGTTTGAGAGTCTTTGCGGCGACAGCAGTGAAGTCATACTTATCGCCAACAGCATCGGGGCATTCTTTGCCATGCACGCGCTGAAAAACAAACATATAGACAGGGCGTTTTTCATATCCCCTGTTGCTGATATGGAAAGGCTGATACTCGGCATGATGGCGGCGGCGAATGTCAGCGAGGAAGAACTGTGTCGGAAAGGCGAGATACCTCTGCAAAACGGCGAAGTGCTGTCATGGAGATACCTCTGCTATGTACGCGAACACCCCATCGTTCGGGCTTTTCCTATCGATATCATATGCGGTGATGAGGATATCCTCACGCCCCTGCCTGTGATGAAAGATCTTGCAGAAAAGCTGGGCGCTTCACTGACAGTGATGACAGGCGGCGAACACTGGTTCCACACCGATGAACAGATGGATTTTCTCAAAAATTCGATAAAAGCAATGCTGTGATCGGAAAGACCTGTCTTCAACGGACAGGTCTTTTTTTGTGAGCGCTTGATGCCATGATATTTATACCGTTTACTATATATCTACCGAGAGTAGATTGACTTGCAGTCGCATCTCGGTTATAATATACTATAGCGATCCAACTGTTTAAATTCACAAGATCCGGTCGCAAAAGCTCGGATCTATGGATTTTGTCTGAATTTTAAGGCGTATTGCTATAAACGCAGAAGAACAGATCTGCTGCGGCAATGCGTTTAGTATGGTTCACAGAGAGGTGATAATATGGATCAGGTAAAAACAGGCGCACTTATACGAAAACTGCGCGTCGGAAAAGGTCTGACACAGAAACAGCTGGCTGATATGATAAATGTCAGCGACAAGGCGGTGTCAAAGTGGGAGTGCGGGGGCGGCTGTCCCGATATCTCTCTGCTCTCGGCGCTGGCAGAGATATTTGACACAGATATACAAGTCCTGCTGAACGGCAGGGCTGACAAAAATGATAAGGAGAACGGCGATATGAAAAAACTGAGATCTTACATCTGCAAGCAGTGCGGCAATATCATAACTGCATCGGCAGAAGCATCTGTCACCTGCTGCGGCAGCAGGCTGTCGCCCATGACACCGAAAAAGGCAGGCGAGGGCGAACAGCTGAAAGTCACTGACGCGGGCGGCGAATGGTACATAACTTCCGACCACGAGATGACAAAGGAACACCATATATCTTTCGTATCATATTTAAATGACAGCACCATGATGATGTTCAGGCAGTACCCCGAATGGGGCATAGATATCCACATTCCGATGTACCGAAGCGGCAGACTGGTGTGGTACTGCACCGAATGCGGTCTGCTTTATCAGGATATCCGCCCCGCCCGCAGATGACAGGCAACAGCAGGTTGCTTGACGGTCTGCCCGCTGTATGCTATACTTTTGGTATGAAAGACATGCGCGTGATACCGCGCGGCGTTTATAACGAAAAGGAGAGATGACAGATGCAGACCCAAGAAATGATACGCGAACTTCGTACAAAAGCAGGACTTTCGCAGGAAGACCTTGCAAACAAGGTATATGTCACAAGGCAGGCTGTTTCAAGGTGGGAGAAAGGCGAAACTGTGCCAAGCACCGACACACTCAAACTGTTGTCAGCGCTGTTTGATGTTTCGATAAACACAATTTTAGGTTCACCGCGCCAGCTTATCTGCCAGTGCTGCGGAATGCCGCTGGATGACAGCATGGTCAGCCGCGAAACTGACGGTTCTGCCAATGACGACTACTGCAAATGGTGCTATGCTGACGGCAGGTTCATGTACAGCAACATGGAAGACCTCATCGAGGTATGCGTAAAAAACATGGTCAGCGCCGAACATTCCGAAGAAGAGGTAAGGACATATCTGAAAAGCGCCCTGCCGAAGCTGGACTACTGGAAGAGATACGAAGAACTCTCCGATAACGGCGAGTTCGAGAAATTCAAGCAAAAGCTGGCAGAAGAGATAAATGAACTGGGCATCGAGGGCATGCCGAAAGTCGATAAGCTGACAGCGCTGCTCGGCAGTTATATAAACCTCGAATATCCCCTGCCAAACGGCGGAACGGTAAAATTTCTTGATGACAGCGCTACATATCTCGGCACACAGCTTGAATGCGAATTTGGCGGCGACAGATATTTCGGCGTGGCGGCGAACATGGAGTTCATACTGGTATGCACCTACGGCAAAGACCTTGAAGCCCCCGAACTGGTAATATACAAAAAGAGATAAGAAAAAGGCAGGGTGTATGCCCTGCCTTTATTATGTTCATTTGCCCACATCTATCATGACATACTCAGACTTCGTGCCTGTCTTGAACTGTATCTCCCAGTCGGAAATGCCCGATGTCACGATGAAATCTGTGCCGTTTCGCTTTTCGTAGCCGTAGGTGCGGTCGTTTATGCCGAACCATTCGCCCACGTAGGTTATGGGTATCAGCTGACCGCCGTGTGTGTGACCCGATACCACCAAGTCAGCCGTAGATGCCGCTTCGTTGTCGTAGTCGTTTGGTTCGTGGTCAAGGACTATTATGTACTTGCTTGTGTCGATGCCCTCCAGCAACTCGCCCATATCCTTGCGCTCGCCCAGCGAGTAGTCCTTTCTGCCTGCCACATAGAAGCTGTCGTCCACCAGTTCGTATTCATCTGCGAGAATGTGTATGCCGTTGTCGCGAAGTGCCTGTTCAAGTTCGGCGGCTGTGAAATCGCGGCTGTTGAAGTAGCCCTCATCGTGGTTGCCGTAGGAGTACCACACGCCGTATTTGACGTTCATCTTGCCCATAGCTTCGCAGGCGCGAAGCATATCTGCCTTTTTGGTGGAGTCATCTACAAAATCACCCGGCAGAAGAACGATATCGGGGTGCTGTGCCTCGATATTCTTCATCTGTTCGGCAAAGCCCTCGCCGTCAAAGGTCGTGCCGAGATGGCTGTCTGCAAACATGGCGACTTTCAGCGAAACAGGCTTTTCAGTCTTAAGGCTGTAGTCGGTTCGCCATACGTTGTGAAGCAGATACCAGCCCACCGCCAGATATATCACCGATGTGACCAGTGCCAGCCAGCCCTGCCAGTAAACAGCGTATTCCTTGCCGCTTATGCGTGTGACTATCTTCATCACCCCGCCGAAAAACAGGAAGAACAAGACTTCATGCAAAAACACCACCACCGCGTTTGTCGCTGACATAGTCACCGTGACCACACCGAAGCATACCGCTATCGCCAGAAACGCCAGCAGATGTCTCAGCCATTTCTTATCCCCCGCCAAAGACTGTATGCCGCCAAATCTCTCCACCGAGAAGACCATGTACACCATGCCCGCCACCGCCGCCGCGATGACTGCCGCCAGAATTATCAGCCACATATACTGCTCCCCCTTTTTCATTTTATCAGCTCCGATACTTCCGCCACTATAACCAAGCAGACGGTCATCTTTCACGCATCAATTATATATATTTATTTCTGCATTCAGCGCTCACTGACGCTCTGCTCAGCATTGACTGCGTCGAATGCGTGTGGCTGTGCGCGCTGAATGTCCTGAAATTTATTTCGTTTACTATAATAACACAAAGCGCCGCAAATGTCCAATAAAAATAATGAATAGTGCGCTATGCCCAAAAAGCATCAGCCCACGGTGTTTACAAGCCTGCCGATGCCCTCTATCTCACACTCGATGACATCACCGCTTTTAAGGTAGACAGGCGGTTTCATGCCCAGCGCAACTCCTCCGGGTGTACCTGTTGAGATGACAGTGCCCGCTTCGAGAGTCATGCCCTGCGAAAGTTCGGCAACAGCGTCAAGCACAGGCTGTATCATAAGCGAAGTATTGCTGTTCTGTCGAAGTTCGCCATTGACCTTGCAGGTTATTCTGAGCGACTGTATATCGGCTATCTCATCGGCAGTGACGATGCAGGGACCTATCGGTGTGTAACCATCAAGGCTTTTACCGCGAAACCACTGTTTGTGTCTGAATTGCAGGTTTCTGGCGCTCACATCGTTTATGACTGTATAGCCGAATATAGCAGACACCGCATCTTCCCTGCTGATATCCTTCACACTTTTGCCCAGTATCACGCCGAGTTCTGCTTCGTAGTCAAGGCTGTCCACAAAATGATAACTCGGTATCACATCGCCGCAACCGCTTGCGCGGCTTACACGCTTTGAGAAATACACAGTTGCTTCCTTATGCTGGAAATCCTCAACATGGGTAGTTTCCTCGATATGTTCCTTGTAATTTACACCAAGACAGATGACATCACGCTTCGGCTGTATCGGCGCACAGAGTTTGACTTTCTCAAGCGGGATACGCTCAGCATCATCGGGTATCTCAAGCCTGCCAAGCTGTTCGGGCGACATTTTCGCGATAAGTTCATTCATGTCACCGACATCGGCACCCATATCTTTCAGCCTGCACAGCATGCCCGTTTTGTCCATACAGCAGATACGCTCTGCGCCGTTTTCTTCTATAACATACAGTTTCATTTTTTACCTCCGATAATGATGGCTATATAAGCCGTTTTTTGACGTTAACAGTATAATTATATCATGAAAAGCATCGACTGTCAAACAGTGCGGCTGTGACATCGGCAGAAGTTCAGATAAAAAAAGGAACTCCCGACCACAATAGGTCGAGAGTTTAAAATACAGACAATATCATTCGTCAATATGACTATCCCTTTAGCACACCACCCAAAAATACCCTTATAACAAGGAAATACTGAGTTGATGTTATCTTTCCCCCCGCCGCAGGCGGGGGGAAAGATAAACGCCAACTATATTCAGTTCCCAATATAACATCGTTTATTTTGGTGTGTCAGCGGGATAACCACATTCGTCAATTAATCCAAAAATCTCATATAACTTGTTACTTCAGCAGAAAACGGAAATAATAACACTATTACTAAAGCAATAATTTTCTTATAATGATTTTTTTATCCTGACATAAATTATCTCCTGATGTAATTCCTTAATCCGCCTTTGCGTTTTTTGTGAACACAAACCTTTCTCTGTCCTCAAAAACAGGCGAAAGTTCATTGTAGACATCTGTATATTCCTCTATCAGACCATCGTTTATCGGCAGACTGTGCAGGTTGTTCTGGATATGCAGTTCGTCCTGTGCATTTTCATTGAGCATAAATTCCAGCAGCCTCAATGCTGCCTTGTCCTCGTTCTTATCCAGCTTGTTTGCACACCACACATTGTCGTATCTGCACATTATCCTGTCCACATCGCAGGTGCATACCTTGTAGCGTGCAGGCAGGTCGTTTTGTACGCGGAAATAATTGTCGGTAAAAGTCGCATAGTAGACAGCCTCGCCGCCCACGAAAAGGCTTTCGGCATCTTCCGAGAATGCGCTGTTTTTAGCACCCAGCATCTCCTTGAACACATCATTGTCAAAGGTGTAATCATCTGCATCTTCCGCCGATGACTCCATAGCTGATACATTCTTTATTTTGCCATCTTTGCTGCTGTCTAGCGAAGTGTTCCTGAAAACTACAGGCACATTGTAGCCAAGCGGCAGATAATCATAACTGCCGTAGCACTTTTCTGCCTTTTCAAGCTGTGAACAAGCCTTTCCGAATTCTGAAAGATAGACCTCTTTCAGGCCGAGCGGCACACCCGCCGACAGACTGCCCGCATACTCATACAGGTTAGGCTGTTTCTTATCCGAACTCAGCTTTTTCAGATATTCGTCTTCTTCAAATCCCTCGATCTTTATGGTAACATCGGGGAAACTGGTACTGAAATCCTGAATGATAGCTTCATACGCCGCCTGTTCAGCCAGATCAGCCGCTTCATCACCGCTCTTACAGTACCACATCGTAATGTTTCCGGGCGGCAGAGTGTTCGCCTGCTTTTCGGCATCATACTGACTGTAGCTGTAATAAGCGCCCGCACCCAGCACAGCGGCAGCCGCCGCGATGCCCGCAAAGCGCTTCTGTTTGCGCCGCCTGCGCTCGATGTGTACAGGCAGTATCTTTTTGCCCTTGTTCAGTGCATCTGTGAACTCCTTGACCGTCTTAAACCTCATCGAAACTTCCACCGCCATAGCTTTCATGATAGTGTTGCTGAGATTTATCGGTATCTTCGGGTCAAGTTCGTGTGGATATTTCAGGCTGTCCTTTACCTTTCGGTTGGTGGATTCCTCAGGCTTTATGCCTGTCAGTATATAGTAAAGCGTAGCGCCCAGTGCATACAGGTCAGTCCAGGGACCCTGTTTGTTTATTTTCTCATACTGTTCAGGTGGCGCAAAACCGGGTTTCAGCACTATGGTCATCTGCTTGTTTTCGTCCATCGCAAAACGCGCTGTACCGAAATCTATCAGCTTTATGCCGCCGTCCTTACACATGAAGATGTTGTCGGGGCTGATATCTCTGTGTATTATGCCCTCTGCATGAAGTTTTGTCAGTGCATCGCATATAGCATTTGTGACATCTATGCTTTTTTCCACGCCGACTTTTCCTGTACTGCGGAGATAGTCACTGAGCGTAATGCCGTCAAGAAATTCCATAACGATATAGGCAGTGCTGTTCTCTTCAAAGAATTCAAACACGTTTACGATGTTCTTTTCGGAGTTGAATTTCGCCATATTGCGGGCTTCATTGAGAAAACGCTCTTTGCCGAATTCATATTCTCTGTCTTTCTTACGGGCATACATTATGACTTCTTTGGTACCGGGAGTACGGTTTACTATGCCGCTGGGGTAGTATTCCTTTACTGCAATGACAGTATCCAGCTTCATATCCCACGCCTTGTAGGAAACACCAAATCCGCCTGCGCCCAGCACTTCACCGATAACATATCTTGAATTGAGCGTCATGCCCGCAAAAAGATGGTCGGGCTGTTTTGGTACATCGCCCTCGTTGAAGCCGCAGTGCGGGCATTTGCCGATACCGTCATGCACACCGAAGCAGTTAACGCAGAGTTTTCTGCCGTCAGCAGTTTCAACGCATTTCAGCCTATCGACCTGCGAGAAGTCTTCATTCACCTCGCCGTTATCTTCTTCGTGCATGCGTTCAGCTTCCGAAAGACTTGTTTCGCCGTCATCATACATTTCCAGCGTTATCGAACTGCTGTTGTCACCGCCGCTTTCATCGTTTTCTGAAATGTCGTACATAGCGACCGTTCTGTCATCATCAGCTTCGCCATACATAGCGACAGTCCTGCCGTCATCAGCTTCATCATACATAGCAACAGTCCTGTCATCAGCATCGCTGCCTTTTACCGCCGACTCACCGCCGCCCTGCTGACTGTTGCTGACATACCGTATCTTTGCCGCTCTGCCTATCTTGGCATTCTCCTTGCCATAGCAGTCAGGACAACAGCTGTACTTCTCCCTGTCATAAAAATGATTTTCTATCTTGTCACACCTTGTCAGTTTCATTTATCATACCCCGATCCCGATCAATATAAAAGTGGTATTATCTATCGCCCTGTCCTTAATTTTGCATACACTGCCCAGCATATTATCAGCGGCAGATTCAAGTCCGCCG
The DNA here is from genome assembly GCF_000178155.2 of Hominimerdicola alba 8. Lineage (GTDB taxonomy): Bacteria > Bacillota > Clostridia > Oscillospirales > Ruminococcaceae > Hominimerdicola > Hominimerdicola alba_C. Next base: position 13,940 of record NZ_ADKM02000032.1, on the reverse strand, counting down.
CCCGACCTGACGATCTCGCAAAAACTCTCAGGTCTTATGGCTTTATACAGCCCGTCAGATGTCAGCAGCACAACATCTGTGTGCTCTATCTGACGTTCGCCCGTACAGCAAAGGCTCAGCCCGTTTACGCCCAGAAAACTGGTCAGAGCATGCCCGCGCTGAGCCTCTCGCCTGTATGTTTCTTCGGTTATCCTGCCCTCCGCCAGCATTTTGTTCAGCTTGGCGAAATAATTGTGATCCTCAGTCAGCTGTTCTGCCCCGTCTTTACCATAAAGATAAAGCCTGCTGTCACCCAGCGAGAACCAACTCAGCTTTCCACTGTTATCGACAAAGGCAGCCAGCAGCGTAGTGCCGCCGCGCCTGCGGTAAATGCGACCTATCTTTTTGTCCAGATCGGCAGCTTCTTTTGACATAAACCCGATAAAATCAGAGCAGACGGAATGCTCGAACCGAAAACAGAGTTCTTCCACAGCTACCCGTGAGATAGTTCCTCCGTTTTCGCATCCGCCCATTCCGTCACACACTACTGCGAATATTCCATTTTCTTTGACTATTACAGCCGCTCTGTCCTGCTGTTCTGTCCGCGTACCCTTAAATGAACGTATAGTGTATTCCATCGCTTATCCCGTGATACAAACAGCTATGGCAGAATTGTTATCCATATCTGTCCCCTCTGCATTCTTGTGAGCACGTTCAGCCATCGCGCTGAGCCACTGCAAAGCATTGTCGCTCTTTTTAAGCAGCTTGCACATATCCTTTTCAACTATCGGCTCCCAGAAACCGTCTGAGCAGAGCAGGAAGGCATCGCCCGCCTGTATCTCCACCCAGTCTGATAACTCGTATCTCGGACTGTCCCATTCAACGCCCATAACTCTCAGCAGTCTGTTTCTGTCAGGGTGGTTCCTGATATGCTTTTCTTTGATCTCGCCTGCCAGTACCAACATCTGCGGTACACTGTGGTCACTTGTGCGGGTCAGCAGCTTGTTTTTACGGAAATGATAGCAGCGCGAATCACCGATATGACCGCAGCGCGCCCTGTTGCCGTCTATGGTCAGCACAACGGCTGTTGTCTTCATCTCCAGTTTTGAACCTACTCTGCTCTGCTCTGTCATCAGCGCCTCCTGAGCCTTATCCAGTGAATCGACCCAGAAAGCATCTGCATCAACAGCATCAGCAAAACTTTTTTTCAGATGACCGACAACGAACTGCGATGCTAAGTCACCCTTGCCGTGTCCGCCCAGCCCGTCACAAAGGATAAAGCAGTAAACGCCGTTTTTTTCAGCGACATCTATGCTGTCCTCGTTGACGGGACGGCTGCCTATGTGAGTGTGCGTTGAATAGTTCAGACTCATATTTTTTACCTCTTATTCTAAGATAGTCATTTTTATCGAGTCCGAAAACTCAGGCTCAGCTGTCGAACCCAGCGCTTCTGCGAAAGAGAACGGGACATCCAGCTTATAGGTCAGCTTGACGTAAAGTTGTTTATTACCACCGAGATGATAAGCTGCCTTGTCCTCGTCAGAAGGCTTACCAATGAACTTTCCGCCATCGTATCCGCCCTCAAAACTCAGCTCTTTGATGCCCTCTTTTTCCAGCACTTCAAGAAATATAGCTTCTTTTTCACTGTCACTCTTACCGTCCAGCGATGGTACGGTATATGTTATGTTATCATTCTTAAGTGCACTTGTGATAAGACTGCTGTTCTCAACATCTTCGTAATCAAGCCCGAAGAACTCAGCAACGAATATCTTTTCGACCTCGTATTTCAGAGTATCGTTCGACATGTGTTCATTTGTATAGGGCACTTTTGATTCGAGCGTGCCTGAACCTAATTTCTCTGAGAAAAAATCCAGAAAATCCTTATACTCAGCCACAGTCGCACCAGTCAGCTGTTCAACACAACTTCCAATATTATTTAAGTACTGATTACGCGCAGAGAAAGTTATGGCAGTCTGGTTAAGTGAATGCTTGACACGGTTCTGCATCGTTGTGAACCTTGCTATCGCCATGAATGTAAACATGACCAGCACGAAAAACACCAGCGATATAGAGGCTTCGATAGTTAGCGAACCATTCTCTTTTTTCATTATATCACCTCTATATCCATTAATATCCATTCATCTGCACGTTATTGAATTTTGAATTATCGAATATCTGACCCTCAGCCAGTGTTGGCATCAGTGGTGTGAAATTCGCCTCGATCTTTGTGTTGACATACGTATAGCAGTCCTTAAGCCTGAAGCCTGAATCTGTTATGAAGTCCTGATATTCGCCACCTGTTCCCTTATCCGCCTTGTGCATGCCCTCCATCTGTATCAGGTCAGCGATTCGCACAGCTTTCATGTCTGCGGGATAGAAGAACAGAATCACATTGATCGTAGTTTCGTAGTCAAGACGTACTATCCACTTACCATCATCTGTATGCTCGATCATCTTTGAATCAAGATCTAATCCGGAACCCTCTTCAAGCATACCCTTGAACTTACCTTCGGGCAGTTCGGGTTTATCCTTATACTTTCTGTACTGTTTGCCTGTATCCTTATCTGTTTCCATTGTCCAGACAAATCTGTTGTTCTTCTTACGCTCGTTACGAGTGTTTGATGACAGGTCATCTACCATCGCCGACTTGATAATACTGAAAAGCTCCTCTCGCTTCTTCTTATTCTTGAATTCCTTAGCCAGTGTCACGATCATGATATCATCCTTGAACAGAGGCACTTTGTACTTATTCAGCATGAACATCAGGTCTACCTTACTATCAAAATAGTCAACAAGGAACGGCATTAAGAAACCTACATAAGGTATTGCTTTCAGATTTCTGAGAGCGTAATGGTTATCTATCATCGAATAGTTCAGAAGAACACGCAGACCGAGTATTGCATAGAAAGTATTTCGCTGGTTTGAGATCTCACAGTTATCACCGATCATGATATATTCCATCTGTGCCGCTTTGAACATTGATGCCTCCTGGCAGTCATCACCTGTTGCACCATTATAATCGCAGCCCGGATTGAATGAATACTCCGCAATTTCCGTCGTCGTCTGCCTGCTGTGGAAATGTTCCTGGATATAATATCCTAAATAGATCTGGTCAAGCAGATAAATGAAAAATGAGTTTGCACCATCGTGAAACAGACCTATGACAGCAATTATGTCGATCACAAAGTCGATCAACGCTTCAACAAAACCTATTATGCCCTGTACAAAGTCCCAGAGAGAGAAAATAATACCGATAATGTTAAGTGTAACGACATTCTTCATGAATGAATCTATCGCACCGAACGCTTTGCCTGATGCATTCATCAGAGCGGCGATGCTCGTACCGGGCTGAAGCTGACCAAATACATCGATCACCGAATCGATCTGATTGTATCCGTTCTGTACATAGAAACTATCACTGGCATCGCTTAGCTGGATACCAAGACTGTTCCCGCTTCCGCCCAGATTTTCCTGCGCATATTCCAAAGCCGTATTTCTGGTAGCGTTGTGGGTATTAACGTCCCTTAATCCGTTTATATAGCTATGGCTGGGGAAGATACTGCTCTTCTCACCGAGATTGCCTAAACCTGCACCTCCGACATGGCTGTCAAGTCCGCAATCAGCAGGACTGAGTTTCTTGAATGCTTTCAGAAGCATTTTTATAAGGTCAAGTATACCCTTATCCAATTCACCCTCAGCCACTGCTGTACCGCCCAGAAATGCCAGCAGAATCATTATCTGAGGCTGATCAAGGTAGTATGACTTATTTTCATCGGAGGGGAACCATTCCTCTTCTATGAAATCGTCATCACCGTTCATAATTTTACTGAATGCTTTATCAAGTTCGCTCTCACTTAGATTATTGCTGGTGTCTACGCCTTCCTCAGATTCGGTGTAGGTGTCAGAACCTGAATCATCTGAACTGCCTTCGCTCTTGTTCTTTTCAGCTTCGTCCATAAGTTTTTCGATTTTTTCCTGCATGTTCTCTGTGTCATCTGATGAAAGGTCATCAGGCATTACAGCCGACATATCAAACTTATGTATAGGCACTCTTTCGCCGCTGTAATTCTGAGCAGTTGAACAAGCAGCCACGAATTCATTGTAATCATCAGGTGTACTTAGGACAGGTGAATCATAAGCGGGCGCCTTCGTATATTTGGTGATCCATTCGTCCAGTTTACCGCTGACAACAACTTCACTTATAAACTTTTCAGCTATATTAGAGCCAAGTTTCATGTAGTTTTTATCCGCTTTTGCTTTTGCATAAGCCTCCTTACGCTTCTGCGCAAGTTCCCTCTGCTCTGACTTCAGCTTTAAGATCGTCTGCTCACTTTCATTTTCAAGCGCCTCTCTGTATTCCTCTTCTTTCATTGCTGCTTCGCGGCCTTTATTATTGAGATCATCTATATCCATCGCCTGCTGTGCAGCCTGCATGGTATAAACGTTCTCAACAATGTTGGAAAGATCGGTGGTGACAGCCTTCAGTTTTGTGATGTAATCATTATACGAATCATAAAGCGTAGTATGTCCATAGTCTGTCATAGTATTGTGCGCTTCAAAAGCTGCGCGTATCTTCTTAAGATTTTCGTATTTCGCTGCTCTTGTCTGTATCTCGCTTATGGCATCTCCAAGATTGCTTATGACAGTACTGTATCCGCTCTGTGTATCAAGATCAAAATCTGAAAATGCACCATTTGTGATACATTCATTGCACTTATTGAAGAACACGCCGATAAGGTCACTGCAAGCGACCTCTCCGCTCAGTCCTAAAAAGCCTTCATCGCTGCCGCTGATGGTGACCTTGACATTATCTCTCGACTCAATAAGCGAATCATGTTCAGCAACCTTAGCGCTGTCGCTTGACCAGTTGCTCTGCGACTCGATATCTTTTATCTGTTCAACATAATTCAGATAAGTGTTTGCAGTTGACTGATAACTGCTCATGCAGCTCTTCAGTCTGGAGTACAGGTTGTTTGCTGTATTCGTCTGGGCATTCATATCTGCATCGGTGTAGTTCTTGATGATATCATAGGTCGCCTGATCTATATTCCAGTCAGTGACCTCACTCTTCTTATTCTGGAATTCATCATATTTGCCGGAGAATGTGCTGATATTAGAAGTCAGTGATTCCTCAGCTGAAAATACTGCTTTAGCATTATTCATTATGCTGCTGGCATCCTTCATCTGCTTTGATGCGGCATTTACAACAGACAGTTTTTTGGCTACGCCGCCGAGCTTACTTTCGAGCAGATCGAAAATCATTTTAAATGAAAAATCTGACAAGATATCGGCAGGCATCCTGTATTTGCCATACTGTTTTATCTGGTATTTCAGTATCTCAGGGTCAGCCAGCGAATACATGCCCTCTACTGTACAACAATCCATAGGCAGGTTGAACAGTTTGTTGAGCTTTGTTGTATCTATGCCGCCTGCACTGGTCGCACTTTCAACATAATACTGGAATGACTCATCGAGCATCTGCTTGCCCTCTGCGTCACTGGCACTGTAAAATGAATACAGGTCATAATTTTCTTCAAGGAAGTCCATATAGTCTGCAAGTATGGCAAGCTGTCCCAGATAAGTCAGCTCATCGAGCTGCTGCTTGGCGCTCTGATATCTTGCACCCTCGATAATAATCGATAAAACAGAATAGATCGGAAGCAGCAGAAGTGTCAGCATTATACTTATTGTTCCGCTTACTCTGCGATGCTTTGGAAAAAATTCCAGAAACATTTTATTCTCCTCCTTCTTCTTTTCCGAATATAAACTCGGACAGATTATTTCTTGCATCTACAAAATTTTTGAATGTTTCTATAGTCTTTTTTAGAAGTTCATTGTCCTGTGAAGTAAAATTTTCAAAGATAACATCAAAAAACTTATTGTAACTCTGTGCACCGAGCACATCTACACACTGCGCTTTGCCTACATATTTTCTTTTTAAAAGACCATCTTCAACACCCAGAAGACCTGCAAAAGGTATATAGTAGCTTTCTTCTATGGTAACTATTACTTCATTCTGGAACATTGCCGAGCCGCTCTTCGCTATCTTTATCTCAGGTTCGGTCACTGTATGTGAGAGCAGCACCCTGCCTCTTTCAAGGTTTTTCTTTGCCAGTTCTCTGCCCACACCTTTTGCTTCATCTACTCGTCCCGAACCTTCACCTGTAAGGTAATACATACCTTCAAAAATGCCTTTCTCGCCAAGTTCGCCTTCTTCGATGAAACCTGTTACAGGGTCTTTTCGCCTGTCGGGATATGTGCGCGCCACCTGTATCGCGGTGAGGTTTGCCGCACTTTGCAGATGCGACTCCTGATAGAATATAAAACCGAGCATCATAATGACAGTCAGCACCACCAGAGTTATCGTCACAACAAATGTCGCTTCGATCATGGTGTTTCCGTCTTCACTTTTAAGATGAGTGTAAATTCTTTTCATATCTATCTACCCCACATAAAAAAGTTTGATATTTACCCAGCCGTCTTCTGCTGTACGAACATATACCGAACCGTTGCTGCTAAAGTACATAACATCTTCAAATATCGGTTCTATTATCATTTCCTGCGACTTGTTTATAAAGCCCCACTTGCCGTTCTTTTTGACCGCCGCAAAGCCATTCGAGAAACTTCTTGCTTCTTCATATTCGGGATCTATTACAACAAGTCCATCATTTCTGACAAAGCCCCACTTGCCGTCTTTTTTGAACGCCGCCGCACTGTCAAGGAACAGATCTGCATCGTCACATTGAAAGTCCATCTTGGTGCGTTCTTTAGAGTTGACCAGTGTGTACTTGCTGTCGCCGCTGAATTTCACGAACATTCTGTCGCTTATCGAACATCTTTCACCATGTTTCAGTATCACATCATCGATGTTGTCGAATACCGTTTCGGCGTTGTTATCCATTATTATCTTCTTGCCGCCTTTTTCGGCATAGATAAGGTCATTTGAAAAACAACCGAGAAAATCATACGGCTCGGATGTGACAGACTTTCCTGTCTTGTCAAACAGTTCGTACTTGCCTGTTTTGGTGTTCTTTAGAACTATAAATCCCGAAGAAAACGGTCCGCAGGATTCATACTCGTTTTTTTCACCCACATAGCCGTTTCGCGAACCGCCTACCACCATGCCCGAATATACTTCATCGCTCTTATCCATAGTTATCAGATCGTTGCCGTAATTCTTGCAGAAGTATACATAGTAGCCGCCGTCCTCAGTCACTACGCTTGCCAGCGGCGACATGTCTATCGCTGAAATCGTATCACTGATAGTTCCGTTATCATAGAGATATGTGAACTCTGTATACTCTTTTGTCTTTGTCTTTGGACTTTTATCACCGAATCCGTTGTCTTCGTATATCACATTTCCTTTGGAATCACGCTCTTCGACTTCCATACTCATATGGCGTTTAGCCTGCATACATGTGCCAAAACTCTCGATGGAGTCGTAAGGCACATTTGTGGTAGAATACATGCGCCTTATCTTTTCATAGCAATCTTCTATCGTTTTGGTGCTGACTTCATTTTCTTTGGCTTGCTTTATATAGACTGCACAGTTTGAATAATCCGCTATGCCGTCATAGTAGCTTATCAGCGTATCATAACAATCTGCATTTTTGGGATAATCCCTTATGACAGATGCCAGCACATTGTTTCTGCCGTTCAGCGTGGAATACTCGCCGTTTTCATAGCCTTTCTCGTAAAGGTCTGCTATCTTTATCCGCAGATCCTCACTGTCTATCAGCTTGCAGGCTTTGTAGTATTCATCTATCGCCTTGTCACAAAGTTCCTGCGATTCATACTTTTTACCCTGTTCTATCGCGAGTTTATACTCTTTCTCGGTAGGGTCGATATTCGCTTTTATTACGCTTACAACTGCTATCACATCAAGTGCGATTATCGCAAGCGCATACAGCATTCCTTTTCTTTTCATTTTACACCTCAGCAAAGACCTAAAATACAAACCACAACAAATGCCGCATAAATGAACGGTGCCATCGGCAATGTGGATTTGATAGTTTTCTTTCTAGCAGCCATCAGCCCCAGTGCTGTCACACTGTTTATGATGAGCGATATAAGAAGCGTCATATAAAGTCCCGTTGAACCTGCCATAACGCCCAGTACACCAAACAGCTTTACATCGCCGTAGCCGATGCCGCCCTTTGAGATTATCGCGACTACAAAAAGCATCACAAAACCCAGCAGAAAACCTATCAGGTCATTTTTCAGCGTAAACAGTATCTCATCGCGGTCGAAAATAAACTCCAGCACATAGATGATGCCTCTGCTGACCGCACCGCATGCTATAAGCGCATTCGGTATCTTGCGGCGCTTGAAGTCTGTCAGTGCCGCCGCACCTGTGATGCCGCACATTATCGCCATTTTCGCAAAGAAAAGCGGTCGCGGATGTGATGACTCGACCGTGTAGGTATACATAAGATAATTTGATACAAGCGTTATTATAAAAAATATCGGAAGTATCAGCATTATCTGACTGCGCGTGTAAAAACCTGTCAGTTCTTCTTTTACGGTCTTCTCGTCTTCTGTCTTATCTTTCTTTTCTTTCTGAGGTTCTTCTTCTGCGTCATTTTCCTCAGGAACTTCTTTATTATCCTCTTCTTCGTCAGGATCTTCGGTATCGGGCAGTACGATATTCTCCTCCGCCAGCGAAGCGTGCGCATCACCGTTCATTACAAAATATCCTGTTTTCAACAAATAGAGGTAAAGACATACTGTCGTCAGAAGGGCTGAACCTGCAGAAACAATATATATCATGAGAATCCATTTCTCCTTATCTACGTAATAACAGGCAGACAGACAAGCTGCCTGCCCGTTTGCATAAAATGCTTGTGGCTCGGGTATTATGCTATGTTGTTAAACAGAGCAACGAAGTTCTTGCCTTCATCAGCCTTATCGGTAGTGAAGTCTGTATCGTTAGGATTGCCGTTAAGTGTTCCTGTGATCTTATCCCAGAGATTGTTGAAGATCTTAGCAATATTATCCTTGAATACTACTGCCAGAGCAATAACAACTACCAGGATCAGAACAACAGCGATGATTTCCATACCGCTCTCGTCGTTCTTGACCTCGTTGATACGATCTCTTACCTTTCTGCCGGCGCTCTTAACTGCGGAACCTCCGTGGATAAAAGCGTATGTGCAAGCATGGTTGAACTTGTTCATGTTATCACACCTCCCTTAAAATAATATTTATTTAATATGGCATAAGCCGCAAAGCTACATGCTCATATTTGACAAAATAGGTACCATTATCATTACAAGTACACCTATGAATATCAGACCTATCGGGAACATCAGCTTGTTTGAAGCCTTTTCGCCCTGCTGAAGCACCATCTGCTTCTTTTCATTCAGCAGCAGGTCAGCCTGTTTTATAAGTGTATCTGCAAGATGTGTGCCGTCCGATTCGATAGCCTGAGTTATCGTTGTAGAGAACTTGCGTATCTCTTTGGTCGAGCAGCGGTTGGCAAATCTGAACAGCGCATCTATCTCACTGACACCGTTGTTCATGTCATCGACCACCCCGCGCATCTGCACATATAATGGTTCATCTGATGATATAGCGACCTGCTTCCAAGCCTCACGCAGGAACATGCCGCCGTTTACCAGCAATGCTATGGTAGAAACTGCATTCGGGAAATCCCTCATGTAAGTTTCATTCATTTTTTCTATCTTCGAGCCGAAGCTGTTCAGATAGTACTTGTATATCGCTGCACCTGACACTACAGCCAGCAGCACGAACAGTGCGCCCTCACTGCCGCCCATGACACATGCAAGGAACAGCATGCTGTATACCAGCAGCAGCACATATGTATAGGTCTGCGCGTAAAGGACACGCACATAAAAGTCAGCATATCTCCTGCCGAAAAGTATGCAAGCCTGATCCTTTATCATGTGAACGCTGTCAGAATTGAAATTCATCTTGAGCAGGTCGATCATTGCAAATCCTATACCGTAATACTGCGCCCCTGCGAACTGCTTTTTATCTATGGCATCAACATAGTCCGAATAATTGTCCGACTTCATCATGCACAATGCCATCACTATCGATACTGCTATCAGCAGCAGGAGCATTATTATAGATAATCCCATGTTTATACCTCGATACTTGTGATCTTTCTGCCGAGCAAATATGATATTACTACTATCACCAGCCCGACCGTTATGCCTAACGCACCCGTGGGCGTCCTGAAATTGTAAGCGAAGTCAGGGCTCATGGACTTCATCATACCTACCAGTATGAAAGGCATTGCCAGCATGATGTTCAACTCATTTCTGGTCGCTGCGATCTTTGTTTCGATCTCCATCTCGATATTTATCTTGCTGTAAAGTATCTCATAGGAATCTCTTATTACCTTACTGAAATCGCCGCCTTTGCGATGCGAGAGTTCAAAGACCTGTGCAAAACTCTCTATCTCCTTGATGCCGCTGCGCTTGCCGAAATCTATCAGCGAGGCAGAGATATCTATAAAGTTTTTCTGACCGTCAAGTATCAGCGTAAGTTCCTGAACTATTATGGAGTCTTCGCCGTACTGTAACACAAGGTCTTCCTTTGCGGCTTCAAACGCCTTTATCGCATTGCTGCCCGAAGCGACCGATGCCGCCAGAGCGTCCAGCAGATCCATGAACTGCCTGCGTATATCGTTCCTGCGCTTTATCTTAAAAGAAGATTCAAGCAGCGGTATGATGAATTTAACAGCACCGAACCCGACTGCTGTGCAGATAACAATGTTCAGCACATGGGTTATGGGGCGAGGATTGCCGTCAGCATCGCTGCCCAGACCGCCGTACATCAGATACGCCACTGCAACGCCTGCGATAAACGACACCACCGTAAACAGCAGCTTCTGCTGTTTGCTCATATAGTATTCGCGGTAATTTATCACCTGCGTGTTCAGCAGAGATGTGCAGTACTCAGGTCCTTTTTCTTTCTTCTTTTTCTTTGGTTTTATCTCTTTTGGCTCTTCTTTGACTTTTTCCTTAGTTTTCTTTTTCAATAACGCCATCTTATCCGTCCTTAATATGATACATCTGCTCAGAAATACCGCATATCACGGCACAGCTGAAAAGGGAGCAGATCAGATCTCTTCCTTGATACCGCTGAGTTTCAGCTTAAAGTCGTTTATCAGCTTATTCTCCGTCCTGCGCAGACTGCCCGATACCTTTTCGAGTCTGCTGTTCTCGTCTTCTTCAAAGACATACAGCGGATTCAGCTTGATCTGCCCGTTCTCGTAGCCGACAACTTCCGTTATCTCCATTGTCTTTCTCGAATGATCTCTCAGTCTTGACAGATGGACGATTATATCCAGTGCAGATGCTACCTGCTGTCTTATGGCGTCCAGCGGGAGTCCGCCTGCGCCCTGGAGCACCATCGTTTCAAGTCTGCTCAGCATATCGTGGGTGGAGTTCGCGTGACCTGTCGAAAGAGAACCGTCATGACCCGTGTTCATCGCCTGAAGCATGTCCAGCGCCTCAGCACCTCTGACCTCACCTACGACTATCCTTTCGGGACGCATACGAAGTGATGATTTTATCAGGTCGCGCATGGTTATCTCACCAACGCCTGAGGAGTTTGCATTTCTTGTTTCAAGTCTTACTATATTCTCAACGCCGACTATCTGCAACTCGGCTGAGTCTTCTATGGTGATTATACGCTCATCTTTTGGTATGTAGTTTGAGAGCGCATTCAGGAATGTCGTCTTACCCGAACCTGTACCGCCGCAGATGAATATATTGTACTTCGCCTTTACCAGCAGTTCCAGTTTATGGGCTATCTCGGCAGTCAGCGAACCGTACTGTATCAGCTTCTCGATGGTCATTGGTGTTGACGAGAACTTTCTTATGGTTATCGTGGGACCTGTCAGTGCGATAGGCGGCAGAACCACGTTTACACGGGAACCGTCCGCGCTGTTTTTAGGCTTCGGCAGTGGTCTGCCGAATTCATCTACACCCGGATCCTCGATGATCCTTGTATCGACGATAGGGTTTGACAGGCTGACTTCTCTGCCCGCAGTACCAACTATCCTCTGTATGATATCTTCAAGCCTTTTGTCGCTCTCAAAGGAGGCATTCAGCTTTTGAAGTTTACCGCTTTTTTCTATGAAGATATTTTCGCGTCCGTTTATCATGATCTCAGTTACCGTTTCATCATGAAGTATCTCGTCCAGCACGCCAAGACCTCTTATCGAACTGAACACCGCGTTTTCGATAGATTTTTTCTGTTTCGGGTAAAAGTACTCGTTCTGAGTCTTTTGATTAACTATTTTAGTTATCAGATCTTTGAGTTGTTCGTCATTATAATCGGTCAGTGTGACATTGTTTGCGATATACTGACGAACTTCCTCAACTATCTTATCTTCCATTTTATCCATTTCTTGCTTGCATCTCCCAATACTGTCTTGCAGAGAGGTTCCTTACCAGTTCACCTGCACTGTGATGACCGTAAGAATACGGCAGTGTCACATATTCCCTTACTGCATCGCTCTTTATCTTCTTGCCGTTCTCGGTAAAGCAAGTATACAGCATATACATGTTCGACACATTATCGTTGTGTTTGAGTCTGAGATAAGTCGTTACCGCATCCCACACTACTGCCGCCTTTTTGTTTGAAAAAGTCGAACCGTCAGATACGACGAACAGTGTGTTTGAAAATTCTGCAAGGAACGAATTGGTATCATTCCAGTCATTTTCGGCATCTATTATCACATAGTTATAATCGCCTGACTCAACTATGCTTTTTATCATTGTCTGTATATTCTCGGCTGTTGCATCAGACCAGTCCAGCGCCTTGAGGCAGGAATGGTAGAAATACACGCCCGACGGATCATGTCTTACGAAACTTTTCAGCTGTGTGCTGAGGTTGCTCTTCTCATCTATGACAGCGCCTATACAGTCAGTCATGGTGTAGTTGCCGTCGTCCTCGAACAGCAATTCGGGCATGCCGAAAACATGCAGGTCTAGATACAGCACTTTCAGCTTCTGCGATGCAAGGTATACCGCATACGCAGCCGCCGCAGTAGAACAGCCGTTTCCGCCCGAACCTGAAATGAAAGTCACCGTTCTGGACACGCCTGCCGAAGAATTGTCGTTTATTATCATACCCGACTGTTCGGAATATATCTTCATTATCACCTGATCGAGATGATCCACGCGCTGATATTTGCACACCGCCATACAGTCATCTATCATGCTGATGCCCTTTGACTCGACCATTACGATGACAGATCTTGTGGACAGTTCTTTCAGCCTGTCCTTTGACATATCGTATATACCGTCAGAGATCAGCACAACATCCACAGGCTTTGACTGCAATGAAGAGATCGCCTTGTCAATGTTTGAGAACGAATAGATCTCTATCTGGGGATAAAATTCCCCGAAGGCATTGATAAATCTTTCGATATAGTTCTTGTCATTATCGATCAATGCTATTTTTATGTTCATTTTATCATCTTTCCTCACTAACCTGTATCACAACAGCAGAAACATTATCGGTCTCGCCCGCTGCCCTGCCGTTTTTTACGATCTTTTTCAGCGCTTTTGAAAGCCTGTCTTTCTTGAATGCTTTTTCACGCCCAAGTATATCAGCAAGTTCATCTTCGCTGAGTTTATCCCTGAAACCGTCACTGCATATCAGAAATTTCGTGTCATTTTCTATTGAGCCTGTGTAAAATGCAGGTCTTATATGATCTTTAAGACCAAGACACTTAGTAAGTGTATGTCTTCTATCATCGTTCTGTGCTTCTTCGGGCGTTATCATGCCCTTTTCGACCTCACGCTGGGTCACAGTATGGTCAACGGTAAGCTGTTTTATCTCACTGCTTATGCTGTATGCTCTGGTATCGCCTATATGGAGGATATAATAGTAATTTCCCCTCACCATAACACATGTGAAAGTACTGCCCAGCCTTGTATCATTGGCATTTGCGAAAGCTGTTATAAAAGAATTCACCG
>NZ_ADKM02000033.1 GCF_000178155.2 Hominimerdicola alba 8 | reverse complement strand
ACTATATCTTCTCTATGTTATTTGGTTGTATCAAAGAAAGTGTCATCATACTCACTGGAAATAAAGTTTTATAATTGCTTTAATGTATATGTATATAATGGTAAAATTAGCGCTGAAGGAAAGCCGACACTTACATTAGTTCTTTATGCGAACGGCAACATAAACATCATCAAAACCATTAACAAGAAAGAAATAGTAAGACCGATGACTTTAAAGGAACTTATTGTTATAAAACAAAAATTTGGAAAAAATAATGTTTTTTTTAATGATTTTATAGATATGCTCGAATCATATATGAAAGAGAAACCTATATGGAAAGATGTGGAAAAATACTACAGCAATAATAAATTCATTGTCCCTGTATCCTTTTATGATGTTTTTGAGGCAAAGTCACGAAAGGACATCCTGAAGAAATACAAACTGTACAATGACCCCGAAAAGATTGATCTGAATGTAGCCTACATCATAAGCAAATGTTACAGTATGGTCGATGATGATTCAAGAGAAATAATCATAGAATATAATTCGACCAAATACATCCGAGATCTCGATATCAATCATCTGTATGGGAATGTAAAAGACCTAAAAGTTTCAGGAAAAGCTAAATTTCTGACAAATATTCTCTCAGATAAAGTTTTTATCGAAGAAATAAAAAGCCGAGAATTTAAGGAACAAAAGGGATATGATGCTTTTGAAGATTTTGTTTATGAATGTTGTGAGGCCTATGTTTTTAACTGTATGACAGCCAAAGTCAAGATCTCATTAAAA
>NZ_ADKM02000034.1 GCF_000178155.2 Hominimerdicola alba 8 | reverse complement strand
GAAGACGAACTGAGAATGATAGATACCAACGTGAAAGGTCTGCATATACTGACAAAGCTGTTTGTGAAAGACTTTATGGCGGCTGACAGGGGATATATCCTGAATGTGGCATCGTCGGCGGGACTTATGCCGGGAGGTCCGCTGATGGCGACTTACTATGCGACAAAAGCGTATGTAACAAGCCTGACAGGTTCTATTTCCGAAGAACTGAAAATGGCAGGAAGCAGAGTGAAGATATCGGCGCTCTGTCCCGGTCCTGTGGATACTGAGTTCAATGATGTGGCGAACGCTCAGTTCGGAGTCAAGGCGATATCGGCGGAATTCTGCGCGAAACGTGCGGTCGAGGGCATGTTCGCGGGTACACTGATAATCGTGCCCGAAAGGGGACTGGGGCTGGCGGCTAAGGCGGCTCAGCTTGCGCCGAGAAGTCTTTCGCTTGCGGTGACGGGTCAGTTGCAGTCGGGCAAGCAGGCAAGGTAATAAGTACGTATAATTGTACAGATATTCGGCATGGCTCGCGAAAGCAGGCTGTGCTTTTTTGTAAATTCAGATAAAAAAGAAAAGGCTTTGCAGTCGGCAAAACCTTTTACAGAAGCAGATATGCAAGCCCCAGCAGCAGTTTGATATCGGCTCCGTTTTTGTGGAGAATGTATATCAGCAGCGCGATGAGGGCTTTCTCCTCGTCCAGCTTTATGCCGCCAAGCAGTCCGCCGAAGATATCGTTCGGCGGATCTTTCTGCGGCGGGGGAGTCGTCTGCCGGTCGCCGCCGACTGCACTGCGCGAGCGCTGCTGCATCTCCATAACGCGGCGGACGGCTTCCTCCTGCATTTTGCCGAAATTGGCATCAGAGTAGTCCAAGCAGGTCGCCTCCTCCCAGACCGCTTTGTTTAAGTGCGGGGTAAAGGTTCATCAGGCGGTACAGCTTGATGACGCGGTCAAGTTTTAGCTGAGTTTCCTCCCGCAGAAGAGGTCGCAGAGCGTTAAGCAGACGAACATTGTCGTCCTCGCGGGAAGCCGAGCGGAGCACCTGTCCCAGCTGCATCAGTCTTACAGGGTCGATGTCTGTTTCAGCCTGCGGTGCGGTAGGCATAGCAGGCTGTTCGCCCGCAGATGGCTGGTCGGTGCTAAGCATGCCCGCAAGTTCGCGTATCTGCTTCATGCTTTCCTCGTCGTTGAGCACGCTCTGTATCTTGTTCATAAGGTCGTCCGTGATATCACCTCCCTTGCGGGAAAAATGGTCATTTGCCTGAGAATTTTTTCAGAAGTGCCTGCGCCTGCGGTGAATCCATCAATCGCTGACAGGCGGCTTTGTCGGTAAGTGCCTTTTTGAGCATTTGCTGCTGAGCCGCAGGCATGTTTTTCAGTGCGCGCGAGAGGTCGCCGTTTTTCAGACTGCGGGCGAGTTGTTCTGGCGGCATGCCGAGTTTTTTTGCTGCTTCGTTCAGAAGCGGCTGCATGTCTTTTGGTGCGTGATCTCGGTCGTTCATAAGTTTGTTCTCCTTAAGAATTTGTAAATATTAATATACTTGCATATTTTCTCTTGATTTTTTTATTTAAATGTGCTATAATAGACTATGCTTATATGGGGATATGCGTATATGCGCGTAAAGTCAGTATAACTCAGCGGGGAGGGTCAATATGAGGATCGTTGTTTTTTCAGATACACACGGCAATTACGCCGCTATGCACAAGATAATCAAGCGCAACGGAGATGCCGATCTGTTTATCTTTCTGGGTGACGGTCTTTCTGAGTTCCGCAAGCTGAAGGCTCACTATCTTGATGACAATATGATCTGCGTCAAGGGCAACTGCGATTATGACAATGACATACCCGAAAGCATGGTCTACGTACTGCCTGACGGCAAGAAGATGTTTCTGGCGCATGGTGACAAATGGGGCGTGAATTTCTCAGTCGAGAGGGTATACGAAAAGGCAAAGCAGGAGGAATGCCAGTTTGCACTTTTCGGTCATACGCACAAGCGCTTTTTTGAACAGCGCGGCAATATGATGATACTTAATCCCGGCAGCGCGGGTCAGCCGCGAGATGGCAAGCCTGCGTGCTACGCATGGCTCGATGTTACCCCGATGGGTGTCATACACAACCACGTAAATCTGTGAATATGAGGCGCACATCTGGTGAAGGGTGCGTCCTTTTTTATTATATGCACACGGCAGCGCAAAGTGAACCTGATGCGCCGACAAATTCCGGTAAAGTTTTTTACATCATAATGATCTGATGTATTTTTTTGCCCCGAAAGTCAGTATAATATATTTATAAAATTATTATATAAGCTAATAAAATTTGTGTTTTGCATAAATTTTTAAGTGTAATTTTGTCTAAGTCTACTAAGAAAACGATGACAATATTGTGAAAATAGTGTATTGAAATTTCGATGCTTTTACATTATAATATAATTAACTTTTAAAAGGAGAAGGGAGTTTTATATATGAAACTTACTAGAATTTTTGCAGGCATGGCGGCTTCTGTTGTTGCGGCTTCCTGTCTGGCACTTTCCGCATCCGCTGTTGAACTTAAGGAGGGTGAGAAGGAAACACCTAAGTTCAATCTTATCCTGATAACCAGTGATATCCCCGCTGATGATTATGACAGCGATGATAACGGTGATTTCGCACTGATGGGCGACAAGCCTGTTAAGGTGACCAACGTTACACTGACAGTGGGCAGCGAAACCTATCACCTCGATGCTGCACCTTTCAAGAGCGATCAGGATTATCTGACATGGAACGTTGTCAACACTTATGCTTCTGACTTTGAGGGTATCGTGCCTTCTTCCATACCAGGTGAGGGTGATACTGTCAGCATCGATTTCACCATTGAAACTGATGCTGAACTGAACGGCAACGTTGGTATCGCTTTCCAGACTGATGAAACATGGAATTTCAGAAATTGCTACAATCCTAATGATACTGAGGCTTCTGCTAAGGCTACATTCCCGAACCAGTGTGTAGGCGTTCAGGGCGGTGAGTACGGTTTTGATACTTCTGTTGCATGTGAAGATGCTGTTATCAGCGGTGCAGGTGATTATCATATCTCCATCGCTGCGAGCGGTGAGATAAATGACGGTGCTCAGGTATTTGAGGACGGCACCACCAGAAGCGGCTATGCTGCAAAGTGGGCAATGAACAAGTCCTATGAGCCTCAGGCTGAGGAAGAGTCAAAGGCTGAGAGCGGTGCTGAGTCAAAGAACGAAAGCAAGTCTGAGAGCGGCACTGACAGCAAGTCCGATAGCAAGGCTGACAGCAAGTCGGCAGACAGCAGCAAGGCAGCTGACAGCAGCAAAAAGTCTTCGACCACTACCACCACCACTACAGGCAAGACCACTACCACAACTTCTTCGGCAGCTGCAAGCGATGCTTCAAAGGCTTCCGATGATACCAATCAGGCTACAGGTGCTACCGCAGGTCTGGCGCTGGCAGGTCTGGCAATTGCAGGCGCTGCTGCAGTGGTTTCCAAGAGAAAGTAATTTTTCGATATTTGAAAGAGCTTCCTGCGGGAAGCTCTTTTTTTGACACTGTTTGGATAGATTTTTGAAAAATATCTAAAAATGTGAAAAATGTACTGGACAAAATCGCAGAAATATTGTATAATATCTTTATAAGTGTTATGGGAGAGTTATTATGAGAGTAATTACAGGTTCACGAAGGGGCAAAAAGCTGAAAACGTTGGAAGCCCTCGATACAAGACCGACCACTGATATGGTCAAAGAAGCGGTGTTTTCGGCAATACAGTTCGATGTGGCAGGTTCGCAGGTGCTCGATCTTTTCGCGGGAAGCGGTCAGATGGGTATTGAAGCGCTGAGCCGTGATGCGTCCCACTGTGTTTTTGTTGACAATAATCCTGCCGCTGTGCAGGTTATAAAGGAGAATATCTCAGACTGCAAGTTTGTGACTGAGTCAAGAGTGCTGAATATGGACAGCCTCGACTACCTTAAGGTGGCTAAGGGTCAGTTCGATATCGTACTGCTCGACCCGCCGTATGGTAAAGGTCTGATAGAAAAGGCGCTGGCAGGGCTTGATGCTCACCTCAGTGACAGGGCGATAGTCGTATGTGAGCATGAAAAAGAACTTGAACTGGGCGAAGAGTATGGCAGGCTCAGAAAACACAAGCGCTACAAGTACGGCAAGATCGCTGTGACGATCTTCAAAATACCGACAGAGGAAGAGTAAATATATGAGAATTGCTGTTTGTCCGGGCAGTTTTGACCCGGTCACGCTGGGACATCTGGATATAATAGAAAGAGCATCAAAGCTGTTTGATAAGGTTATAGTGCTGGTCAGCTTCAACAGGAACAAGAACAAGGCGGTTTTTTCCACCAATGAGAGGATGGAAATGATAATCGCTGTTACTGAGGGGCTTGACAATGTGGTGGTGGACTGCTATGACGGTCTGCTGGCTGATTACCTGAAAATGACCGGGGCTGAGGTCATCGTCAAGGGACTGAGAGCAGTTTCGGACTTTGAGTATGAGTTCCAGATGGCATTGGCTAACAAAAGACTTTTTGGCGGCGCTGAAACTGTTTTCCTGACCACTGCGGGGGAGAATATGTTCCTGTCATCCAGCGTGGTGAAGGAGATAGCCAGCTTCGGCGGCGATATTTCGGGCTTTGTTCCGCCTGAGATACTTGAAATGATAAAAAACAGGCTTTATCTGCCTGCGGATAAATAATACCCGCGAAGTACGGGGCATGACGAAAGGAAGTATTATTATGAGCGAACTCAAGGAGTACAAACCCCTCAACGATCTGCTGGAAAGACTGGACGCGACTATTGATGACGGCGCAACTGTACCCTTTTCTAACAAAAAAATGGTAGATGCTGAATATCTGCATGAACTTGTGGATGAGGTAAGGATCAGTGTCCCGCCTGAGATAAAGCGCGCACAGGAATTGGAAGAGCAGCGCAAGGAGATACTTGAAAAGACTAAGGCTGATGCTGAGGAGATAAGAAAGTCTGCTGAGAGCGAAAAGGCTGCTGTTATCGCTGAGGCTAAGGCTGAAGCTGACAGGCTGGTTGATCAGCAGGAGATAATCGAGAGGGCTAACCAGTACGCAAGGGAAACTGTTGAAAGAGCCAATCAGGAGGCTGCCGAGATACTGGCGCAGGCTCGTGCTGAGGGCGAAAACATCATTGCTGAGGCTAACAACAAGAAGCAGAGCATCATGGATGCTATGGTCGCTAACATCAATTCGACCCTGAGCGAGACCGCAGCACAGCTGTCGGGCGATGTTGAAAGGCTGAGCAGCAGCCTGGAAAATGTCAACCGCATGAGAGAAGCTATCTCAAGGCTGAGCGAATAATTTATGATACCGAGCCGCAGTTCTTATCTGCGGCTTTTTATTTGCTGTAATAAAATCATTTTAGCACACCTGCTGAATATGCGGTGAACATAAAGTTCTGTAAAACCACTGTTATGTAGCGTGTCAGCGGGATAACCACAATAAACAAAAGCGTCCATCTGTTTTTTACAGATGGACGCAATTTTTGGTCAGTACTTATTTCCAGAGTTTTGCAGGATATGCACCCGATTCGATCAACTCTGAGATGGCTGTCTTGACTGAAGGCTTATCTTCGGCATAAGTTACGCCGAACCATTTATCATGGCTTTCCAGTAGTTTGCAGTCGGCTTCACCGTGTTTTATCATATAGTCGATGCCCTCAGGCAGGAGAAATTCTGCGGTAAGGCTGCTGCCGTTATCAGCGAGGAACTTCTCAAAGCGCTCGTTCAGCTTGTCTATAAAGCCTGCGGGACAGCCCCACATATTCATTGAAACAAAGCTGTTTTCGCTGAGTTCTTTGGTTTCTTCTTTGCCCGAATATACCTTGCCGTCAGCTTCGCGCCTGATATTGTAGGTTTCTTCGACATCGACCAGCATGCTGTTCTCATCGACCATGCAGACACCTCTGTTGACAGCACCGTTATCGCTGAGGGTGTTTTTCAGCACGAATCCTGCCATAGCCATTTTCAGCTTATCTCCGCTCTGCTCGGTGGTCAGGAACTCATAGAGTTTCTCGAAAGCCTGTCTGCCGTAGAAATCATCAGCATTGATGACTGCGAAAGGCTCATTCACGATGCCTTTACAGCAACAGACAGCATGACCGTGACCCCAGGGTTTTACTCTGCCATCGGGTACAGTAAAGCCTGCGGGCAGGCAGTCAAGTTCCTGATAAACGTAATCTACCTTGACCTGTGCGCCGATGCGGTTGCCTATCATCTCATCAAAAGCCTCACGGATATCGCGCCTTATGATGAAGACCACTTTATCAAAACCTGCGCGGACTGCATCAAATATAGAATAATCCATGATTATCTCGCCGTTGGGTCCGAAAGGTTCAAGCTGTTTGATACCGCCTTTAAATCGGGAACCCAGTCCTGCTGCCATTATAACAAGAGTTGCACTCATAATATATCTCCCATCAAAAAATTATATGAAGACATAGTTTTGTCTTTCATATATTATCGCATATTTCTTAACTTTTGTCAATAGCCGATAACGTTCAATACATACCAAAAATTGCGAATGATACCGCATTAAGAACAGTACCCATACAGAATTTTTAGATAAACTCATGTTTTCTGAAATTGTTGCTCTCTCATCACATCGCTGATCAGAGCGGAATGATATCCGATTCTGACAGTTAATCCATGAAATTCGTTATTACGGATAACAAGCTGCAATACCGTTTCAATGACAGCGATGCACCGCAGCCTTTCACTGAAAACGATGTGGTGTATGTGATCTATGATATCCCGACAGATAGAAGTTTGTGGCAAGAGTCTTTGACAGCAAACAGTATGTATTACAGAGATGTTGATTTAAATGATGAAAGTTCAGTTGTGGCGCTTTCAACCTGCGCATCTGATTATGAAGGTGCTCGTGCTTTGTTTGCGGGGAAACTTACATGGATAAAAGAGATCGATATCCACTAAAGGCATGATGCACTTGATAATGACATCCGCTTTTAAAACACCTGAAAAAGGATATTTACGATAACGGCGTTAAGAATAATGTTCAATATGAAAAATAACAGGCAGACACCTCACATCGAAGTGTCTGCCTGTTTTGTTTCAAAGTCCTCTGTACAGGTCTTTAATATAGCCTTTTGCAGCACCGACCTGATTTGTCGAAGATGACCTTAGTTCTCTTTGAGTGAATTGAGCAGTCCGTTGGAGTTGATTATCTTTATCAGAAACTCAGGGAAGGACTGACCCTGATAGCTTTCGCCTTTGGTCTTGTTGGTGATGACACCTGTATCGAAATCTATCTCGACCTCGTCACCTGCTTCTATCTTCTCAGCGGCATCTTCGCACTCGATTATAGGCAGACCTATATTGATGGCGTTTCTGTAGAAGATACGCGCAAAGCTCTTCGCGATAACGCAGGAGATGCCGCTCGCCTTGATGGAAGCGGGCGCATGCTCTCTTGAAGAACCACAGCCAAAGTTTGCCTTAGCGACCATGATATCGCCCTTTTTAACGTTTTTTGCAAAATCGATATCGATATCCTCCATGCAGTGCTGAGCCAGCTCTTCCATGTTCGCGGTGTTGAGGTATCTTGCGGGGATTATAACATCGGTATCAACATTATCCCCATATTTATGTACTTTTCCGCAAGCCTTCATATTATGAAAACTCCTTTCAAAACTATTCGATATAGCGGTCGGAATTGAAAACATTCTCGCCCGCTGCCTGCCGCCTTAATTCCTCGTAGACTTTTTCGAGGTATTCAGCGTCCATTTTGTCTTTGGTACGGGATATGAAATAGCACACTTTCGCCTTGCCGAAGAAGCCTTCCTTAACAAGGCGGAAACAGGACACACCGTCGATGGAATCGGGATAAAAGTTATTGAAGCCCTTTTTATCGATAATTGCCTGTGTCTGTTCGATCGTGAAGATGTTGCCCGCCCTTAGCTGACTGATGAATTCCTCGATCTTTTCACGGCGCTGTGCATCTGTAAATCTTGACCCGTATTTCTGCGTGATGATACCTGATATGGTATCGTAAAAAATATCTGATATATAGTTGTTCAAATTACCCGCCTCCTGTCTTCTTAGGAATTCGGCGCACGCAAAAGAAAAGCACGCCGTATTCGGAAGGATCTGTACATATCCTGCTCCTGCGTGATGCAGAAGTCTGCAAATTACCCGAAAATCATATTATATAATCTGCCTGTACGACCGAAAAACAGTCGTACAGGTCTGATATCACATTACATCGCTTGGCTGAGCGATCTTGCCTGCAACTGCCGAAGCTGCTGCAACATAAGGTGAAGCCAGATAAACTTCACTCTCGGTGTGACCCATTCTGCCAACGAAGTTTCTGTTGGTGGTAGCCACAGCTTTTTCGCCTGCTGCCAGTATACCCATATGACCGCCAAGACATGGACCGCAGGTAGGTGTAGAAACTGCGCAGCCGGAATTGATGAAGATCTCCAGCAGACACTCTTTCATAGCTGTCATGTAGATGTGCTGTGTAGCGGGTATAACGATACATCTTACGTGAGATGCGACCTTTTTGCCCTTGAGTATCTCAGCGGCTGCACGCAGGTCTTCGATCCTGCCGTTGGTACATGAACCGATGACTACCTGATCGATCTTTATATCGGGTATATCGTCAAAAGTCCTTGCATTTTCAGGCAGGTGAGGGAAAGCAACAGTCGGCTTTATCTCGCTGAGGTCAATGGTGTACTCTTCATCGTACTCAGCATCGGCATCAGCCTCGAATACCTTATACTCTCTGTCAGTTCTGCCCTTGAGGTATTCCTTGGTTACCTCATCAACAGCGAAGATGCCGTTCTTTGCACCTGCCTCGATAGCCATGTTAGCCATGCAAAGTCTGTCTTCCATAGTCAGGTTCTTAAGACCCTCGCCCGAAAACTCCATCGAGCGGTAGAGTGCTCCGTCAACGCCTATCATGCCGATGATGTGCAGTATAACGTCCTTGGCGGCACTGTACTTAGGCAGCTTGCCAACGATATTGAACTTTATCGCGGAAGGTACTTTGAACCATGTCTTGCCGGCTGCCATGCCTGCGCACATATCGGTCGAGCCGACACCGGTGGAGAATGCGCCCAGAGCGCCGTATGTACAGGTGTGTGAGTCAGCGCCGATGACAGCGTCACCCGGTACTACCAGACCTTTCTCCGGCAGCAGCGCATGTTCGATGCCCACATCGCCTACATCGTAATAGTGAGTGATATCATACTTACATGCGAACTCACGGCACTGCTTGCACTGTGTAGCAGCCTTGATATCCTTGTTCGGTGTGAAGTGATCCATCACCATAGTTATCTTGTCTTTGTTGAATATGTCAGTAAACCCTGCCTTATTGAACTCGTTGATAGCAACGGGTGTCGTTACATCGTTGCCGAGTACAAGGTCGAGATCTGCCATTATAAGCTGACCTGCCTTGACCTCGTCAAGCCCTGCGTGGGCTGCCAGGATCTTCTGAGTCATTGTCATACCCATATTTTTTCTGCTCCTTACCAAAAAAGTTATTCTTATGCTATTCTATTATACCCTATTTTCTTACAAAAGTAAAGTGTAGATGGGAGTAAATTATAAATAAATTTTTGTGAAGTTTTTGGAATTTATGACAAAACGCTTGTTTAACGATGCTTTCTTACTGTTAGTAACGGCAAATCAGGCAGAACTTTACAGGTGTATTAACGCGGTTTTGGTGAATAACTATATTATAGCGATCCACCTTAAAATTCAGAAAAAATCCAGTCACAAATCCATAGATCCGAGCTTTTGCGACTGGATTTTGTGAATTTAAATAGTTGGATTGCTATAAGCGGCATATATATTCGTGTTTATGCCGCTGTCACACCGCAAAAACTGTTTTACAGAACGCAGTGATCTCATTGACAAGATCATGTCGGTAAGATCAAATTTGTTGTTCGTGAACAGCTACATAAAATGAAAGGAGGTAGTGCATATGATGGGAAAATCGTTGATGACGGGTGTTTCCGTCGGGCTGACAGTCGGGGCGGCTGCGTTTGAACTCTCGCGCAGGACACAGCGCAGCAAACGCAAACTGAAAGCCCGCGCAGGTAAGGCGCTGCGTTCGGTGGGCGACTTTATGGACGAACTTTCTGACATGTTCAGATGATCGCGGGCGGCTGTCGTGTGGTGCGGCAGCCGCTTCTGCATACAAATAAAAAGTACAAAAAATTACACCGCAAAAGAAAAGTATACATAAACGGTGGGAATAAATCTGCAAAATTTGTTAAAGATTTTGTCGTAAAATGGCGTTCCGACTCTAGACAAATCAAGATCGTTTGTGGTATAATACAATATGTAAATGGAATTTGTTATTATGTGGAACTATTAGATGTGAGGAAGGATAATTTCAATGAGTGCAGGGGCTGCAAGCTACAGCAAAAAACTCTCTACATCTGGGAGCGGAAAGAAAAGCAGAAAGAAAGTTAAAAATCAGTCGGCTCTGATCTGCGGCACTATTCTGGCGGCACTGGTGGCAGTGCTGGGCATCTCCTACGGTGTGGGCAGGGCTTATTACAGCAAACGTTTTCTGGCGGATACATTTATCAACGGTGTAGATGTCAGCGGCATGACTTATGAAGAAGCTGTAAAGGCGCTTAAGGCTGACAAGATACCCGAAGAGTTAACTGTCACTGCCATCGATGGCAAGAAATTTGTTATTTCACCCAAAGATTTCGGATATAAGAGAAGCGCATCAGGAGAGGTGAAAAAGCTGTATGACGGTGTAAATCGCAGCACATGGTTCACAGGTTATGCCGGCAGGACTGATTTTACCTTCGATGATGAAGCAACTTATGACAAGGCACTGCTCGATGAACAGCTTAATGCTCAGGACTGGGGCAGTACTTCTACCACCGATGCAAGGCTTGAACTGACCGATGACGGCTATGAGATAGTCAAGGAAGTACAGGGCAACAAGGTCACTGATATGGCAAAGCTGGAACAGGCTGTGACAGATGCGCTGGGCAAGGGCGAGTTTGAAGTTGAACTGGGGGCAGGTACAGGCTGTTACACACTGCCTGCGATAACTTCGGATACCTTTACCGACCAGTGCGAAGCGCTGAACAAGGTGTTCAATCTGTCGATAACATATGACTTTGATTACACCACTGAAACCATCACAGGCAAGACACTGCTGTCTATGATAGATATGGACGACATGGGCAACTATGCGGTCAACGAGAAGGCAGTCGAGGACTATGTCGATAAGCTGGCTGAAAAGTATGACACATACGATACGAAGCGGACATTCAATTCGACCCTGCAGGGCAAGGTAACTGTTGACCCCAGTGCGGATGCTCTGTACGGCTGGTGGATATGGAAAGATGCGACTGTTGAACAGCTGGTAGGTCTGCTGGAAGAAGGCAAGAGCGTTGAGGGCATCGACCCGATATATTACTCTGACGGTCCTTTTGAGTATACGGGAGTTGAGTCTGCAAGAAGTGCAAAGGACGATATAGGCAAAACCTATATAGAGGTTGACCTGACCAATCAGCAGATGTGGTATTACAAGGACGGCAAGGAAGAGTACACCTGCTACATCGTTTCGGGACAGACTACATCACTGGCGAGGACGACACTTGAAGGCGTTTATAAGCTGTGGTCTAAAGAAACGAACAAGCGCATGAAGGACAGGAATGCTGACGGAGAAGAGTGGGATACCACCTGCAACTACTGGAACAATATTTCGCTTTGCGGTATAGGTATGCACGATTCGACATGGCGCGGCGCATTCGGCGGCACTATTTACCAGTGGAACGGCTCACACGGCTGTATAAACATGCCTTATGAGGGTGCTCAGTACATCTATGAAAATGTTGAGCTGGGTACACCTGTTGTAATGTTCTATGAATGATATTTGAATGATAAAGCCCTCTGCTTGCGCGGAGGGCTTTTTTGTGTAATAATGATGGTATTATCTCAGAATGCTTCCTTGCTGACATAAGCGAACAGCTTCTCGCGAAGTTTGGCTTCTTTGGTGCGGCTGACAGGAAGGGAAGTGTTGTCTTCCATGACAACAGATTTGTTGCTTATGCGCAGTACTTTCGGCAGAGATATCAGATAGCCGCGATGTATCCTGAAAAAGCCGTGAGGAGTGAGTTCCTTTTCGTAATCGCTGATGTTGCCGCGCACCGAATAGCTGTCAGATGCGGTGCTTATTACAACGTTCTGGTTCTGGGCTTCGATGAAAAGAATATCACTCAGCGCCAGCTTTTGTTCACCGTCAGTGGTCTTTATCCATATGACTTTACCGCTCTCCTGCTTTTTCAGAACATGGTCGATGACTTCGCGTACTTTCGTTTCTTCGGCAGGCTTTGTCAGGTAGCGCAGTGCGTTGACCTCGTAGCCTTTTATGGCATACTCGATATGTCCTGTAAGAAAAACGATACAGACATCACTGCTGAGTTCTCTCAGCTTGCGGGCAAGGGTAATGCCGTCCATAGAGGGCATTTCGATGTCAAGAAATACCAAATCGTAGGCTTTGTATCTGAAACTTTTCAAAAGTTCATCACCGCTGTTGAATTCATCGGTGATGATATCAAGGCGGTTATATAGTCTGCTGACTATACCGCGAAAGTGATTTAAGAAGCACTGCTCATCATCGCAGACTGCTATCCTCATAACTGATCCCCCGAACGTTTTAAATAGCCTTATCACAACAAGCGGCTGAATATGTATGGTCTGAATGTTGTGAAAAAGCATTTTTATATCTCATATCTTACATAATTATAGCACATTTTTTTAGAAAAGTAAAGACATAGCGAGAAAATGACATGCAAAGCTGAATATGACCTCTAAATAAATATTGACAAACAAAAGCGCATGGTTTATAATAAGTTTGAAAAGCAGATCAGGTTTACTGTAATATGAACATTGTATTTCATCGGGCTTAATAATAAATATCGTAAGATATCTGAAAATATTAAACAAAGGCAACATGCACAAAGGAACGGTCAATTATCTTCTGAATTAACGATTAAGTATAAAATTTAGTGTAAATTACTGGAAACTATTCGATCGTGAGTCGTGACTGATGTAAATATTAAATAATTATTTCGGTCATAAAGACATATCTTATCGCAAATCTCACAAACATATAAAGCCTTATATGTTTTGCACAAACGAACAGAGTATTTAAACGTTTATAAATCTAAAGTTCGTAAAAAATGGTGTAAATATATGGAAATTAAATGGTGCAAAATATGAACTTTCAGAATATGAACATAATATTATACTGAGTTGAAATAATATTTTCCATTAGTTCTATTATATTTGAAGTGTTGTTAGTTTGTACAAAGGTGCATTTATCGAGATCGTTCATTAGTTCGGCAGATGTAAAAAGCTGTGTAAATATCTGGCAGAGTTAATTTTCTTGAAATATATAAGATAAACGAAATTAAGAAAGGAGCAGTGTTATGAAGATATATGACATTTCGCAGGAAGTTTTTTCGTGCAGTGTGTTTCCGGGTGATCCACAACCGCAGAGAGTTGTCGTGCAAAGCCTTAAAAATGGGGATATCTGCAATCTGACGGAGTTGAAAATGTGTGCGCACAACGGCACTCATGTCGATGCACCGTACCATTTTTTGGACAACGGAAAGACCATTGACCAAATGGGGCTTGAACCGTTTGTGGGGCGCTGCTATGTGACGCACCACACGGGAGATGTCACCGAAAATGATGCGAAAACGATTTTGAAAAACGCGGGTGATGGGCGCGACCGCATTCTGATCGGCGGCAGATGCACTGTCACCGCTGATGCGGCGAAGGTATTTGCGGACGCGAAAATACGGCTTATCGGTAACGAGAGCCAGACTGTCGGTCCGGAAAATGCCCCTCGTGAAGTGCATCTGATATTGCTTGGGGCAGAGGTCGTGCTGCTTGAGGGCATACGTCTTGCAAAAATACCCGATGGAAATTACTTTCTGAACGCCGCACCTCTAAATTTGGGCGGCGCAGACGGTGCGCCTTGCAGGGCTTATCTGATAGAATAAAAAATTCGGCATACAACATATAGCTGTATGCCGAATTTATCTGTCTATATATGGTATTATTTTTTGCTTTCCAGCACGACCATATCAGCGTAATGGAGTATCTCAAAACGTTCGGGAAGTGTCTGCATAAACGCCCAATGATCTTCTTCCCAGAGAGCAAGTTCGGCTTCGCTGAGCGAAGCGCCGACTCCGCGACAGGCTTTCATGCGTCCATGCCAGCTTTCGCGGGTGAACGGAATCTTTACATCATACAGTTCATGGTCGGTTTCTGTGAAGTACTCCAACACTTCTGGCGCAATAAATGAGTGATGCCTTGTTTCGCCTGCACCTGTCCAATTCGGGTTGTATTTCAGGACGATCTCCTCGCTTTTTCCTGCTATCGCATCTTCAAAAGGCAGCCACGCCATGTATAAAACAAGAAGTTTTCCGCCCTTTTTGAGCATCGAAGACAGCTTGGGCGCTAAGACTTTGTGGTCAAAATACCAGAAACACTGGCAGGCGGTCACGACATCAAAACTGTTTTCGGGAAAGTCGATGTCCTCTGATGGTGTGACTTTAAACTTTATGTTCATATTCTGTAATCTTGCCAGCCTTTCAGCCTGCGCTATCTGCTCGGCAGAGATATCTGTTCCGACCCAATTCGCCCCGTATCTGTACATGTTGCGTGGGATAACGCCTGTCCCTGTTCCGATGTCAAGCACATTCTGCCCGCTGATACAGAGATCTCGGCTTGTTATCTTGTCGTAGAATACCTGCGGGTATATGTCGCGGTATCTGGCGTATTCTTCGGAAGTCCTGCCCCAGTCGAAAGGTCTTCCGCCGTCTATTTTATTGTTTGAGATATTCATTTTGTTATATTTCCTTTCAGAAGAATCCGAATTTTTCCATAGCTTTGTAGATGCCGTCTTTTTCAACATCATCAGTCACATATTGCGCATGCGGGATAAGATCTGTTCCGTTACCCATTGCGATACCTGTCCCGACGGCGCTGAACATTGGAAGATCATTCAGGCTGTCACCGATAGCGAAAGCGTTTTCGGAAGCCATGTCGTAATGCTCCAGAACAAGCGTGATGCCTGTTGCCTTAGAACACGGTTTTGGGACTATTTCGGCAAATCCTTCACCTCTGTGTATCCAGAAGAAATCGTTTTCGAGAGAAAATTTTAATTTGTCCGTATTTGTGTACTTATCATAGCATATGATAAATTTATCAAAAGAGAAATCTGCATCTGAAGTGCATCTGTCAACATTTTTGCCCTGTGAGCGGAAGCTATCCCTGATGCGCGTTATCATCGGGAGAGTTCTTTGCTCAAAGTCAAAGAATACGCCATCTCTGCGCTCGAACATCGGTACTGCATCATATTCTCGTATCAGTTTTACTGTCCTGTCGCAGAGTTCTTTTTCGATAGATTTGTAGAAGATC
>NZ_ADKM02000035.1 GCF_000178155.2 Hominimerdicola alba 8 | reverse complement strand
ATATTGGAACATATTTAGGTTAAGCCCTCGACCAATTAGTACTCGCTAGCTAAATACATCACTGCACTTACACTTTGAGCCTATCAACCTTGTAGTCTTCAAGGGGTCTTACTCTGTAAACAGATGGGATATCTTATCTTAAGGGCGGCTTCACGCTTAGATGCCTTCAGCGTTTATCCGTTCCGCACATAGCTGCCCAGCTGTGCCACTGGCGTGACAACTGGTGCACCAGAGGTGCGTCCATCCCGGTCCTCTCGTACTAGGGACAGCTCCTTGCAAATATCCTACGCCCACGACAGATAGGGACCGAACTGTCTCACGACGTTCTGAACCCAGCTCGCGTACCGCTTTAATTGGCGAACAGCCAAACCCTTGGGACCGAATTCAGCCCCAGGATGCGATGAGCCGACATCGAGGTGCCAAACCTCCCCGTCGATGTGGACTCTTGGGGGAGATCAGCCTGTTATCCCCAGGGTAGCTTTTATCCGTTGAGCGACGGCATTTCCATTCACATACCGCCGGATCACTAACTCCAACTTTCGTTACTGCTCGAACCGTCATTCTCGCAGTTAGGCTCGCTTTTGCGTTTACACTCTGACGCATGGTTTCCGTCCATGCAGAGCGAACCTTTGAGCGCCTCCGTTACTCTTTAGGAGGCGACCGCCCCAGTCAAACTGCCCACCTAACAATGTCCCCCGACTTGATTCAAAGCCGCAGGTTAGAACTCCAGCACTTCAAGAGTGGTATCCCAACGTCGACTCCACACCAGCTGACGCCGATGCTTCCCAGTCTCCCACCTATGCTGTACATGAAATACCGAAATCCAATATTAGGCTACAGTAAAGCTCCATGGGGTCTTTCCGTCTAGTCGCGGGTAACCGGCATCTTCACCGGTACTACAATTTCGCCGGGCGGGTTGTTGAGACAGTGCCCAGATCGTTACACCATTCGTGCGGGTCAGAACTTACCTGACAAGGAATTTCGCTACCTTAGGACCGTTATAGTTACGG
Source organism: Hominimerdicola alba 8 (assembly GCF_000178155.2). Lineage (GTDB taxonomy): Bacteria > Bacillota > Clostridia > Oscillospirales > Ruminococcaceae > Hominimerdicola > Hominimerdicola alba_C. The sequence goes on along the minus strand of NZ_ADKM02000035.1, from coordinate 3,573 downwards.
CCGCCGTTTACCGGGGCTTCAATTCAATGCTCTCACATCTCCTCTTAACCTTCCGGCACCGGGCAGGTGTCAGCCCCTATACGTCATCTTTCGATTTAGCAGAGACCTGTGTTTTTGCTAAACAGTCGCCTGGGCCTATTCTCTGCGGCTTGATCACTCAAGCACCCCTTATCCCTAAGTTACGGGGTCAACTTGCCGAGTTCCTTAACAACCCTTCTCCCGTTGGCCTTAGAATCTTCTTCCTATCTACCTGTGTCGGTTTGCGGTACGGGCACCTCAGATATACACAAGACTTTTCTTGTCTCCCTCCATGATGACTTCTCTACTTATTTTCGATCCCTTACGACCGGGTCAACCATCGCCCGGCAACATCACTTCAGAAGCGTCCTCTTGCTTTAATCTTTCGGTGGCTACGGAATTTCAACCGTATGTGCATCGGCTACGCCTTTCGGCCTGACCTTAGCCCCCGGCTTACCCTGAGCGGACGAACCTTCCTCAGGAAACCTTAGATTTTCGGCCATTATGATTCTCACATAATTCTCGCTACTCATTCCGGCATTCTCACTCGAATAAAGTCCACCGCCGCTTCCGCTGCGACTTCACCCCTTATTCGACGCTCTCCTACCACTGACATTACTGCCAATCCCAAGCTTCGGTGTATGTTTTAGCCCCGTTGAATTTTCGGCGCAGGGTCACTCGACCAGTGAGCTATTACGCACTCTTTTAATGAGTGGCTGCTTCTAAGCCAACATCCTGGTTGTTTATGCAACCCCACATCCTTTTCCACTTAAACATACTTTGGGACCTTAGCTGTGGGTCTGGGCTGTTTCCCTTTTGACTGTGAGACTTATCTCACACAGTCTGACTCCCATGAATCGATTAGCCGGCATTCTTAGTTTGATAAGGTTCAGTAATCTTTCGACCCCTAGCCCATTCAGTGCTTTACCTCCGGTAATCTGTCATGAGGCTAGCCCTAAAGCTATTTCGGAGAGAACCAGCTATATCCGAGTTCGATTGGAATTTCACCGCTATCCACACCTCATCCCCGGTCTTTTCAACGAACGTGGGTTCGGCCCTCCATGGAGTTTTACCTCCACTTCAGCCTGGACATGGATAGGTCACTCGGTTTCGGGTCTATTGCATACGACTTATTCGCCCTATTCAGACTCGCTCTCGCTTCGGCTCCACACCTTAAGTGCTTAACCTTGCCGCATACAATAACTCGCCGGACCATTCTACAAAAGGTACCCGATCACACTTTGACGTGCTCTCGGTGCTTGTAAGCATAGGGTTTCAGGTTCTTTTTCACTCCCCTCCCGGGGTTCTTTTCACCGTTCCTTCACAGTACTATTCGCTATCGGTCATCAGGTAGTATTTAGGCTTGGAGGATGGTCCCCCCATCTTCCCACGGGGTTTCACGTGTCCCGCGGTACTCCGGATACAGCTCGCTGCTCAGATCTTTCGCTTACGTGACTCTCACACTCTTTGGTTCGTTTTCCCACACGATTCAACTAGATCCTTACAATACTAAATGCTGTCCAAAACCCCGAAAGTATTGCTACTTTCGGTTTAGCCTCTTCCGCTTTCGCTCGCCACTACTCACAGAATCTCGGTTGATTTCTCTTCCTCGCCCTACTTAGATGTTTCAGTTCAGGCGGTTCCCCCCATACAGCTATTTTATTCACTGTACAGTGCATGAGCATACTCATGCGGATTGCTCCATTCGGAAATCTGCGGATCATAAGATACTTGCTCTTCCCCGCAGCTTATCGCAGCTTATCGCGTCCTTCATCGGCTCCTGATGCCAAGGCATTCTCCCTACGCTCTTATTAGCTTAACCTTAGAATTATGTTCCATAATTAAGTTTTTGCTGATTGTAGTATTCCCGACTATTTCTTTTATAGTCGTTTTCCTCATTTGCATTACTTTTAATATTGCTTCATTATTCAATTTTCAAGCTGCTGCTTGGAAACTTTCGTTTCCGATGGGCACAAGTGGACTCGAACCACCGACCTCACGCTTATCAGGCGTGCGCTCTAACCACCTGAGCTATGCGCCCAAACGAGTTAAGTTCTTTGCCTGTAGCTTTTCGTCTTCGTTCGTTTCCTCGTCCCATGGTGGAGATGAGGAGGATCGAACTCCTGACCCCCTGCTTGCAAAGCAGGTGCTCTCCCAGCTGAGCTACACCCCCGTTTAAGGGACTCTTATGCTCTTTTCAAGATACCTGATCTCTCAGACATCTTCAAAATTGAACAACCATTCGTTTCTTTCCCTTGCTGACCGGAGATTTTTTTTGAAGCATTTTACTGCTTCGTTTCTCCATAGAAAGGAGGTGATCCAGCCGCACCTTCCGATACGGCTACCTTGTTACGACTTCACCCCAGTCATCAATCCCACCTTCGACTGCTTCCTCCTTGCGGTTAGAACACAGGCTTCGGGTGTTACCGACTCCCATGGCGTGACGGGCGGTGTGTACAAGGCCCGGGAACGTATTCACCGCGGCATGCTGATCCGCGATTACTAGCAATTCCGACTTCATGTAGGCGGGTTGCAGCCTACAATCCGAACTAAGACTGCTTTTAGGGTTTTGCTCTGCATCACTGCTTTGCTTCCCTCTGTTAACAGCCATTGTAGTACGTGTGTAGCCCAGGTCATAAGGGGCATGATGATTTGACGTCATCCCCACCTTCCTCCGTTTTGTCAACGGCAGTCCTGCTAGAGTGCTCTTGCGTAGCAACTAACAGTAAGGGTTGCGCTCGTTGCGGGACTTAACCCAACATCTCACGACACGAGCTGACGACAACCATGCACCACCTGTCTATGAGTCCCCGAAGGGATTTCACTTATCTCTAAGCTATGCTCACGATGTCAAGACCTGGTAAGGTTCTTCGCGTTGCTTCGAATTAAACCACATACTCCACTGCTTGTGCGGGCCCCCGTCAATTCCTTTGAGTTTCAACCTTGCGGTCGTACTCCCCAGGTGGATTACTTATTGTGTTAACTGCGGCACGGAAGGGGTCAGTCCCCCCACACCTAGTAATCATCGTTTACGGCGTGGACTACCAGGGTATCTAATCCTGTTTGCTCCCCACGCTTTCGAGCCTCAGCGTCAGTTAAAGCCCAGTAAGCCGCCTTCGCCACTGATGTTCCTCCTAATATCTACGCATTTCACCGCTACACTAGGAATTCCGCTTACCTCTACTTCACTCAAGAACCACAGTTTCAAGTGCAGGGTAGGGGTTAAGCCCCTACATTTCACACCTGACTTGCAGTCCCGCCTACGCTCCCTTTACACCCAGTAATTCCGGACAACGCTCGCTCCCTACGTATTACCGCGGCTGCTGGCACGTAGTTAGCCGGAGCTTCCTCCTCGGGTACCGTCATTATCGTCCCCGAAGACAGAGGTTTACAATCCTAAAACCTTCTTCCCTCACGCGGCATCGCTGCATCAGGCTTTCGCCCATTGTGCAATATTCCCCACTGCTGCCTCCCGTAGGAGTCTGGGCCGTGTCTCAGTCCCAATGTGGCCGTTCAACCTCTCAGTCCGGCTACTGATCGTCGGCTTGGTGGGCC
>NZ_ADKM02000036.1 GCF_000178155.2 Hominimerdicola alba 8 | reverse complement strand
ATATTCCCGACTTTCTGAGTATATCATAGCCTGCTGTTTTTTGTCGGAAAGTGAGGAAATAATGACAGACAAAATTACAGCACTCTATTGCCGTCTCTCGCAGGAAGATATGCTTCACGGGGAGAGCAATAGTATTACAAACCAGAAGGCGATCCTTTCAAAGTTCGCCGCTGACAACGGTTTCCGCAACACCAAGTTCTATGTGGATGACGGCATTTCGGGAACTACATTTGAGCGTGATGGCTTCAAAGCAATGATGGCTGACATTGAGGACGGCAAGGTCGGTATCGTGATAACGAAAGACCTTTCAAGACTCGGTCGTGACTACCTGAAAACAGGCGAGCTGATCGAAATGGTATTCCCCGATTATGATGTCCGCTACATTGCGATCAATGACGGTGTGGATACCTTAAAATCCGAAAATGAGCTGATGGCTTTCAAAAATATTTTTAACGACTGGTACGCTCGTGATACAAGTAAGAAAATTCGTGCCGTCCAGAAGGCAAAGGCTCAGGCAGGCAAGCCGCTTGCAACGCACCCGCCCTACGGCTACAAGAAGTCCGACACCGATAAAAATCAATGGGTCATTGACGAAGAAGCTGCCGCTGTGGTAAGGAGAATATTTCAGCTCTGTATTGAGGGGAACGGTCCGACAGTGATCGCAAATATTCTGACAGCGGACGGTGTGCCTACCCCGACAGCATATTACCGTTCTAAAGGTATGAGTGTATGCAAGCAGAATGTAAAAACAAAACGCTGGGGTATGGCAACGGTCATTCATATTCTTGAGCGTATGGATTACCTCGGTCACACGGTCAACTTCAAGACCTACCGCAAGTCCTACAAAAACAAGAAGCTGTATGAAAATCCGAAAGAGAACTGGCTTATCATCGAAAACACCCATGAGCCTATCATTTCTCAGCACGATTTTGACCTTGTGCAGGAGATACGCAGCCACAAGAAAAGAAGGCAGAAAAGCGGTACGGTAAGTCCGTTTGCAGGAATGGTCTACTGTGCGGACTGCGGTAACACGCTTTATGTCGGCAGGGCGCAGACCTTATCGCCTAATCAGGAACATATGATGTGTTCCACCTACGCACACGATTCGGACGAATGCACCGCCCATTACATCAGAACTTGCGTACTGACCGAAATTATCCTCGGTGAGCTGAACAAGCTCTCACAGTTTGTAAGGGACAATGAGGACGAATTTGTCCGCAGGGCAATGGAAAACTCCGCAGCGACACAGGACAGTGAGATGCAGACCGCCAGAAAAGCACTGAGGATCGCTGAAAAGCGTATCAATGAGCTTGATGACCTGTTTGAGCGTTTGTATGAGGATAATGTATCGGGTAAGATCTCCGATGAGCGTTTCGCTACGATGTCGGCAAGATATGAAGCGGAGCAGAGCAAGCTGAAAGCCGATGCTGCAAAGCTCTCCGAAACGATCAGCCGCAAGGAGCAGAAGAAAAACGATGTGATGAACTTTGTGGGTATCGTCAAGAAGTATGAGGAGTTCACTGAGCTTACCCCTGAGATCATGCACGAACTGATCGACAGGATCGTTGTTCACGCTCCCGAAGGCGGCAGGGCAAATCGCACCCAGCAGGTGGATATTCACTTCCGCTTCAACGTCGTGACAGCAACCGCAACGGCTGATTTCAAGCAGTATTATGTAAGAAGAAAGGCTGTGTAGAGTATTTTATACACAACCTTTCAATTAAAAACTGAGATAGTTCTTTATGTGTACTCGCCTTTT
>NZ_ADKM02000037.1 GCF_000178155.2 Hominimerdicola alba 8 | reverse complement strand
GAACAAGAGCCTCTTTATCCTCTATGACCTGAGTGAATGTATCGGTAACATTAGCGGCACCTACCTCATTCGGATCATTAAATCTGTTCAACTCTTTCAGGTACGCTCCATTGGTCTGCTCGAAATTGCTCTTAATATCGGCAAAATCTATAATATATCCATACTTATTGTCCTTGTATGGTCTGTTTACACGGGTTATAGCCTGCAAAAGATTATGGTCTTTCAGTTTTCTGCCGAAATACAGCCTTTTCAACCGAGGAGCGTCAAAGCCTGTCAGGAGCATATTGTACACAATCAGTATGTCAATGGTCATATTCTTCTTGAAATCCTTGACGATCTGCTTCCTGGTGTCCTTATCATCACTATCGTGCAGTATCAATCCTGCCTTGAAGTGCGAGGGTTGCGAAGAATCGGCATTCAGCTCACGCTGTATCTCGTCAAAGAAAGCATATATCTTTCGTGCCTGTTCACTTGTTTCGCAGATAACCATACCACCGAGCGTATCATCGCCCTGAATAGTGCGGAAACGCTTCAAATCGCTGATGATGTATCTTGTAAGCTCCTTGACATAAGAGTCATGTTCTACTATCTGGTCACGCTTTATATCCTTTTTCTGCACAAGTGTTTCGAGCTTCTCATAGATAGCAGAGAGCTTTTCCTTATACTTTGTTTCAATATCCTCACGGATAATTTTGAGGGTATAGCCGTCCTGAATAGATTTATCGTAGTAATAGGTATGCAGATAGTTACCGAACACCTTCCACGACTCACGCTCATCAGCTAACAGCGGAGTACCTGTCAATGCGATCTTAATAGAGTTTTCGTCAGCATCGAAAAGGTTAGCAAGGAAACTGCCTTTAGGATTATATCCTCTGTGTGCTTCATCAATGATGAAGATACGCTGTAAGTTTGTAGCATAGGACGGCAGAGTTACTCTTTCCTTATCCTCAGCAAAACGCTGGATATTGACAACCGTGATCTCTTGCTGTCCGCTGTTGCCCTCCTGGGCTTGATTATTGCGGAACTGCTCCATAAGCTCTGCACGGCTATTTGCCGTCTTTACCACAAGCCCACGGGCTTCAAATTCCTGCGAAGCCTGTTCAAGCAGGTCAAGGCGGTCAACGATGAAATAGAACTTTGCAACTTTATTGTTCTGAGCAAAGAAATCGGAAAGAATATAGCTAAGATAGTACGATAGTGCGGTTTTACCGCTGCCTTGCGTATGCCATACCACGCCAGACTTAACTCCCTCAGAGAGCTTTTCACGGATAGCAAAGGCTGCGAACATCTGCTGATAACGCATAATGTGTTTCTGATTGATCGTTTCTATCTTGCCGTCAACCTCACGCTCCATATTCACATAAGCGATACCGTATTTGAGAATGAACAGCAGTCGCTCAGGGGAACACATAGAAGTGATGATACGGTTTGTAGGGGTATTGACATTCAAATTTGTCTGATATTCGGGAGAAGTATGGATAACCTGATTATTAAAGTCTTTCAGTATCTTTTTCTCGACTTCTGCATCAATAGCCCTATATGGGTATTCTTTGATGAATGGTGCTACATCTTCATTCAGAGGGTTTTCTTCACGGAAACAGTTAAACGGCGCACTCTGTTTAGCTGCCGTACAGTAAAACGCACCCTGAATAGGCACAATACCGCCCTCGGCATCATACTCCATGTTATTGGAGAAGATCATAAGCTGAGTGATATTGATAAATCTGCGGAATTTCTTGTTAGGGAAACGCTTTCTGTTCATACGCTCACTCTCAGCGACCATACCGCCGTGATTATTGGGCTTCTTGACCTCAATAAACACTAACGGGAGACCGTTCACAAAGAGTGTAATATCTGGACGGAACTCATCTTGACCGTTCTTGCAAGTGAACTCCGCCGTACAATGGAACACGTTGTTACGGGGATTTTCAAAATCTATCAGCCGGATAGGAGAGGTTGATTTCAGGCGAGAATAAAAGCTCTTGCCGAGATCGTCATTATCAAGTTCCTGCCTGATAGCTTTCAAAGTCTGCTCAGCTTCACCCTCGTGATCGGGGTTGAGCTTCTTAAACTGAGCTATAAAAACATCTTTTAATATATTTGTATCGGGATCATAGACCTTATCAGCCATATCCTCGAATAATCTGCCATAGTAGGAATAACCGAGCCTTGTCAGATGAACAAGTGCAGGCATCTGAACACGAGTCATCTCGTTGAAAAGGCTCTTGCCGTTACTTGCTTTAGCCATAACACACGCTCCTTTTGATAAAGATTAATTTACTGTGCAAACAGCATATATACTCCATAATATTATAGCATAAATCGCACAATTAGTCAATCTATAAATCGACGTTTTTCTCCATTTTCACCGAAGAAAAAGCGTTCTAACCAACAAGGCTAAAACGCTTCACTTTTTTATATTCATCATGTATGTCGGTATGTACTGCTACGGGTTTTGTGTTACTATTTGGAACGGGGATAGTTACATTTATGCTGCTGTGTCCGAGGTCAGCAGAAAGCTCCGCAGGACTGACACCATTGCATATCTTGATCGACGAATGGCTGTGCCTGAGAGAATGTAAGCAGTGAAACTGAAAACCATTCTTCTCACAGAACTCTTTGAGCCAGCTGTATGGCGTGTTCGGGTGCATGGGTCTGCCGTCCCACTGGGTGAACAGTCTGTCATGCTCCTGCCACTTGTCGCCGAGGCTTAGCTTGTATTCGTCCTGATACTGCTTGTACTTTAAAAGAAGGTCTAACAGCTCCTGACTGTACTTTTTGACTCTCTTTGATTTCTCGGTCTTGGGGTCGCTTGCGAATATGCCTTCTTCAGGGGTGTAATATGATGCACGCCTTATGGTAATAAGTCTGGTTCTGAAATCAATGTCCTTCCATTCAAGCCCCAGCACCTCGCCTTTGCGACCGCCCATTATTATCAACAGATTTACAAACATCTTGTATTTCATCGGCACCTTGTCATCAAGCATTTTTACCAGTTGACGAAGCTCCTCAGGGTCATATATCTCGACTTCCTTTGGCTTGTTTTCTTCCGTTTTCGGTATCTTGATATTTCTTGCAGGATTGTCACTTAAAGCACCGATCTCGATAGCGTAGCTGAATACTCTTGATACAAAGCTGACATGGCTCTTTATCGTCTTGTAGGCAAGCGGCTTGCCCGTTCTCTCGTTTTTGCTGTTATACACAAGCTCGTTTACGACCAGCATTATATCACGCCTTGATATATCCTTCATCTTTTTATGTCCAATTAACGGATATACTCTATTTGTAATGTAGCTTTCTTTTTCAAATGTTGTCGCACGAAGATGTGTTTTTGCATAGGTTTTACGATAATCCTCCGCCAATGCCATAAATGTAACATTGCAGGGATATTTCCCGGCCTTTATCTTCTGCTCGAACATTACCACCTGACGATTGAGCTCTTTTTCAATCTGCTTATCCGTCATGCCGGGCTCTGGCTTCCAGGTCATCTGGTGTACTATCTGCTTGCCGTTGATATCACTTCCGTCAGATACCCTTATCTCAAATGATCTCTTATTTTTTCTTCTTACTGATGCCATTGTTATCCTCCTCCGTTTCTCCGTTAAGATACGCTATAAGGCTTGCCTTGTTTATAAGTATCTTTCCGTTATTGCCTTCACCTGCCCTGAAAAAGCGTATCTTCTTCTGAGCCGTCAGCTGTCTGAGCGTCGATTTTGTAAGCCCGGGAAATTCCCTGACAGCTTCGCCTATCGTCAGCATCTCCACCTTATCCGATGCAGCCTTTGACTCCGCGGGCTTGTTCTGCTCCAGCAGCAGGATCACCAGCTCTGCGATCTTCATTACAATTTCTTCGTTAGTCATATTTTATGACCTCACTTTCATAATATATTGATCAAAATGATCTATATATATTATAATTTAGATCTTACTCAAATCGGAAAAATTCCGAGGCTGTTTTCACACATCATCACATTGCTGTCACATAATTATCACAAAAGAATTAATTTCGTAAAAATGCACAAAAGCAAAGCCCGATCATTGTGCATTGACGATACTGAAAATATCAATTTACCTATTGGAAAAGCATATTGATTTGTGTTATAATAAAAGGTACGATGCAGACCCACGGTCAGCTCTTCGTCAGGAGGGCTAATATGGCATCAGTTTCAAAGAAAGGCCGTTCATTCTCTATCAGGGTGTCCTGCGGCTACGATATACGTGGCAAGCAGATAGTGAAATACAGAACATTTCGTCCGCCCGAGGGTATGAGCGAAAAACAGGCACAAAAGGAGGCAAACAGGCAAGCAGTATTATTCGAGGAAGAGTGCAAGATAGGTCATTGTCAGACAGGCAGCATAAAGTTTGAGGCGTTTGCCGAGCAGTGGTTCAAGGAGTACGCAAAGCTGGAGCTTCGCCCTACCACCTACGAGCGTATGAGAAAGCTCACAGCAAGGGTTTACCCTGCGATAGGTCACTTAAAGCTCGACAAGATAAGCAGGCGTGACATAAAGCTGTTCATAAACGACCTTGCATTAAACGGCAGGAATTTCAAAACAGGCGAGCCGCTTTCACGCAAGACGATAATCCACCACGTCAGCTTTATCAGCGATGTGTTCAGCTACGCCATTGATATGGATATGCTGACATACAATCCATGTGAGAAAATGAAGATACCGCATATCGGCGAGGAGAAAGAGCGTGAGATCTATTCTCCCGAGGAGTTCGATCAGCTTTTTGAGCTGCTCCAACAGGCACCGCTTAAATACAGAGTGTTTTTCACGCTGGCGGTGTTCACGGGCTTCCGAAGGGGAGAGCTGTTAGGACTTGAGTGGAAGGACATACTCTGGGAGGAGAATGTTATCTCCGTCCGCAGAACATCGGCTTATACAGGTGCAGAGGGGCAATACACTGGCAAGACAAAGACAAAGCGTTCGCAGCGCTGCAACAGATACCCCGACGAACTTTTTGAGCTGCTGAAAGAGTACAAGGTATGGCAGGACGAAGAGCGTGAGCGTCAGGGAGAGAAGTGGGTAGATACCGACAGGCTGTTCACCAAGTGGGATGGACGCCCCATGAATCCCCAGACACCCTATGGCTGGTACAAGGAGTTCTGTCAAAAGCATGATTTCAGGTTCTGTAATATTCACAGTATGCGACACAGCCATGCTTCCATACTTATCGCAGCAGGCGTTGATGTAGCAACAGTCTCGGCAGATCTTGGGCACAGCAACTGCAACACAACTTTAGGGATCTATACTCACGAGTTTGCAATGCAGAAAGCACGTACCTCGGATATCATAGGTCAGGCAATAAATTTCCAGATAAAAAAAGAACAGCGTGACTGTCTGTAACTTGTCACAGCTGTTCAAAACTATAATGGGCTAATAATGGGTCGCGCGGGAAAGCAAAAACTCGGAAACAACGTATTTACGCTGTTTCCGAGAACGTTGAATGGTGACCCGTACGGGAATTGAAATGAATTTTTGAAACTCAGCATCTTATCCAGATTTTCAAAAAGTCCCTATTTTACGTCATTTCAGTTTAATATAACTTTCGAGGATATTGATAATTTTAACTAAGTTTTTACGTCTTTAATGGACAAATAATGGACAGGATTTCTGGCATCTCTTCATATTTTTTCAATAGTTTCGACTTTTCCGGTGTAGCTTAATGCTGCACCTTTTTATTATGATTGCTCTTCACAGAACAACCCAAACACATATAGTGCAGACTGTCCGTATAGTCCCGTTTCATCATCAGCAAAACTAGCCCCGGTAGCAGAGGTGTAGAATTTATCCAACGCTTCCATTTCAGTGATATGGTATTTTTCCGATATCAGCTTTACTATTTCAGGGACAATAGTCGCTCTTGTTGTTGCGTGATCCATACTCATCCCTCCACAATATAACTCTTGATAAACTTCAGCTGCGAAAGCGAACGCTCTGTGCAAAATGCGATCTGATTATTAATCTTCTCAAATTTCAATCGTTCAACAGCATCCTCTTTTCGCATGATGCCTTGAAGAACGTATGATACAGTTTCACCAACATTATCATTTGCTATCTTGCCGATAACAATATCGTGTTCATGCTTGAAGTTCAGGTCACTTCTGCAATTAACGACCATATCCAGCCATTCAAGCGAAGCACCGTCAAACTCCTTGATATCCGAATCGGCACGTTCCCACTCGTATACATTCACCACAGCCTTAACAGGCTTTTTTTCTTTCCTGGACTGTATCTTAGCACGACGTACTGCCCAGCGTTCTGCCTGTTCCTTGATATCGGTCGTGTAGAAAGCAAAGCCAAAATCACGACCGATCTCAGTTTTAATTATTCTCGGTTCCTTGATCTCCAAGGTAGTTCCATGATACACTAACATATTACGCAACTCCCAAATATTCATCTATGAACTGCATAAGATACTCCATTCCCATACCATGCAGATCATCGTAGTCGCTTTCAAGCAGTTCGATAACCTTCTCACGCTTGAAAAGCTCATATACTTCATCACTGGTTTTCCCTATATGTTTCGCATAGTATTCTACGCAAAACGAGATAAATGATATTTTGCTCATTTTTGTACCTCTTATCAAATGCAGGATAGATCTTTTCAAAACTTATATTTTCTTGTATTATAACATATTTCAAGAGTTTAATCAAGTGTTAAAAAATACTGTTCACATATAGCATAATTTAGCATTTATTCTCAATCAACCAACTAAAATTATTCATTTTGCATTCCACTT
>NZ_ADKM02000038.1 GCF_000178155.2 Hominimerdicola alba 8 | reverse complement strand
GCTTATCAGCCTGTCTACAAGTGCCATTCTTACTGCGTTGTCATCAGACGAACTAACGAATGGCGGAAGTTGTCCGTTATCAAAAGCAGCCTGTATCGACATAGCTAAATCTCTCGGGGAATAATTAAAATCTGCTATAAAACTATCCAGATGACGACCGAATAACAGGTTATTTTCATATCGTCTGTGAATCGTAGCACAGTAATCCCTAAGCAAATAAAGATTTTCATCACTTAGCTCATTATGTGCAAGACGCTCTAACAAATGTTCAAGAGATATTCTTCCACCTACAGTCGGACCTGTCCTTGGGATATATTTTTCATGCTCCGTGACTCCCACTGCATCTACAATATAATAACAATCTTTTGTATCTGCATTGGGCGTTACTTCTTTTAATTTATCATCACTGATCACACGACAACCTCGCCCTCTCATTTGAGTATAGAGAACATCAGAGAAAACATCTTTCATGAATAGTACTATTTCCAGAGGTTTAACATCAGTACCGGTTGCCACAAGTGTTACTGTTACTGCTATACGAAAATCTTTTTCATTTCGCAAGTCACGGATAAGGGCATTTGAATCATCAGAAGAATATGTGATCTTCTGAACAAAATGTTCGGGAATCTGTCCGTTGGGGAATTCACCTTTGAACACATCTTTTACTGCCTCAACTATCTCGGTAGCATGCTCCATATCATTATCAACAATTTTAAGAACGTATTCCATTGCAAGATAATAGTATGCTAATTCAGACCACATTTGAGATTTTACAGCATCTTCTTTAATTGAATATATTATTTCAGGATCAATATCTTCTCTTAACCCTTTTAGTATTTGGGTTAATTCATCAACAGTTTCTGGTTTGTTGATCATTTCCTGTAATTGTTTATTTTGAACAACAGCCTTGTCAACAATCGATGTCTTATCAACCATTGCTATTTTTGTAGAAACAAATATGGTTAACATTAGATAATTAATTGCAAGAAAATTAAGTGAAGCTTCAATTACATAATCATCATAAGATAAGTTTTCATTTGAGTCAGAAGTGATAACATCTAAGTATTTGTCAAAACATTCACTAAAGTCATCCATACATTCTTCCCAAATATTAGTAACATCTGAATCTTTAAATTTGGAATAGATTTTTTTATGAAGTATATATGCTGTATTAAAATCACTATTTTTTAATGCTTTTTCAGATGAAATAATAGGAAAAAATATTTCAAGATTTTTCCAAAAAACATTTTTATCATAATTAATCTTCTTTAAGCCAGAAAAATCACAATATAGCAGTTCATAAACGGATACCATGTAGCGTTTGGCAATTGCTGAAATAATTTCCGGATTACCATAACCATGCTTTTCATAATTAATTATATTTGTTCTTGTTGTGTTAATTGCATCAGCAAGTTGCTGCTGTGTTTCCCCGTACGCTTCACGCAATGAACGAATATTATTGCCGATGCGGTTGTTATCATTTGTCAACATATATGTATCCCTCCCATCAAATATTCTCTATACAAAAGCTTATTATAGTAATTATAACATAATCATTAATAAATCTCCAGATGTAAATCATCTAAAATAGTAATGCTTTTGTTGTCAATAAAGACTATGGTTTTGCTTATATCCAATATCTTTTCAGAACCTCAGCAAATTCATCATTATTAAAACCAAACCTATCCATGATACCCTGCGCCATATCCTGTTCGGACACCCCCATCTTACCCATCATAAGCTCAACCGCGTCCATAGGTGTTTCTATATCGACCTCGCCCGCCTTGACCTGATCCAGCAGGTCCAGCATGAATCCAGTCATCTCATTACTTTCAGTGATCGCAGAGGGTATGCCCTTTTCGGCTCTGTCTGCATTTACCGAATACACGTTCCTCAACATCTGATTGAACCGCTCCGTTATCCTGTAACGCAGGAACTCGTCCTCATCGACCTTCGTTTCGTTGATATAGTTCATCGCTGCACCGTAACCATCTGGCATTCCTGCGCCAGCAACATAATTCTCCACACCTCGCTGCACCACCGCAGTGAGGTTATTTATTGTATTTATCGACTTAGCTGCAAGCTGTTTCACATAGATATCTATCGCATTGATGAGGTTAGTAAATTCTGCGTGCTCGATAAGCTGGCTCACAAGTTCGTTATCCTGCCGCTTGGCGAGCAGAACTTCTATCGCCTTGTCGGACAGCCCAAGCTCTTTCAGCTCGATGTTCTTGGTGATGCGGCTCTCGGTGAACCCCAACAGGTAGTCTGTGGGAACTTCAAAGAACTTCGCAAGATCGATGATCCTGCTATAACCGACATCACGTCCGCTGTCGTTTTCAAGACCGTTCAGCACTGCTTCGGATATACCGGTTGCCTGCGCAAGCTGCTTGGTGGTCAAATGCCGCTCAACTCGCATATCTTTTATCTTTTCGCCCATAGTCGTTTTCATGCTGCATTCTCCTTTTTGATGTTTTTAGGATAAGTATAGCATATAATTTCACTTTTGTGGGGAAATATTTCGGACAGCTACTTTTCTTTTGGAATCCATTTCATATATGAAATCTCCGACCCCTTATCAAGAAAAAAATCTGATTTTGGAATATATGGCACAGTGCAAACAAATGTGCTATATAATATAATAGAGGGGGGTGCGCGATTATTGCCCGCCCTCTTCGCAGCCGATTAATGTGGGCTGCAATCATTTATAGTTTTTTGAAAGGGAGAGATGCAATATGGCAAAAGCAAATGCTATATTCGTGAGGAACTGAAAACAAGAGGGGTGCGTCACTGGGAGCTGGCGCACGAACTCGACATATCGAAGCAGACCCTCGTCCGCTGGCTGCGCTTTGAACTCAGCGAGGACAAGCAGCTTGATATGTTGGAGAAAACCGAGGAGATAATCAATCGAAAGGAGACTATTATTGACGATCAAACAAAAGAAAGAAATTATTGCGGCGGTGTCCGCATTGTTGGAGAAGATGATACCCATTGAAGATGAGTGTCCTGCGATCACCATGAGCAAACCTGCGTTACCCGAAATGCTGACCATCAAAGAGTGCGCCGCACTTGTGTCCGGGCTGACGGAGCACACCGTCCGTATGCTCGTGAAACAGGGAAAAGTAAAATACATACGCTGCGGTGAAGGCGCACGAGGGAAGATACTCGTCAGCAAGGACAGCCTGCTGAAATATCTCGGCGCAGTGTGTGCATAAAAAAATCGGGCAACGCCCGATGAAAAAAGCGAGCGACAGCTCGCACAAAAAGGGGTGCAGAGGAACTGCTGCCGCAAAGGCTTTTGTCGCTCCACCAAGGAGTGACAAAAGTATCTTTGCGTTGATAGTGGCAGAACAATTCTGCGAAATCACAACACCCCAACGAAAGGAGAAATGACTATAAAGAGAAGTATAAGCGGACGTATCGACAAAGGCAGCATCGGTCACAATAACCGAAAGTTCATTGCCCCGAACGTCAATAAGGACCGCACGCATGAAAATATAACATTGGTACGTGAGGACATTCAAACTGTCTATCACGAACTATTTGATAAGGCTCTCGAAGAGTATAACGCCAAGCAAAAGCGCAAAGACCGCCGCATTAAAAACTACTACGAGCATATCAACCATAGCAAACAGGAGAAGCCGTTTTATGAAGTGCTATTTCAAATCGGAAATACAGAGGACACTCATTGTGGAACTCGTGAAGCCGAACTCGCCACAAAAGTTTTGACGGACTTTGTAAATGGTTTCCAAGAACGCAATCCGCACATCAGGGTATTCAATGCTGTCATTCATCTGGACGAAGAAACGCCACACGTCCATATTGATTTTGTTCCGTTCGCTACCGATCAGAAGAGGGGGCTGTCTACTCGCAATTCACTTTCAAAGGCACTGGAGCAGCAAGGGTTCACAAGCGAGGGGAAGATGAACACCTGCACAAAGCAGTGGGTCGAGAGCGAGAAGGAACAGCTGTCAGAGGTTATGAAGTCCTATGGTATCGAATGGGAAAAGCTCGGGACACATGAGCAGCATCTGGACGTGCTCGATTATAAAAAGAAAATGCGAGCGCAGGAAGTCAGGCTGTTGGAGAATAAGGTGGAGTGTACTCAGCATCAGTTGGAATCCACCGAGAAGGTTCTGCATGATGCAGATGAAACGCTGGCTCGCTTGGATACGGAGTATGTAAAGAAGTCAGAGGCGGTGGAGAAACTTGGGGCTGACATTGAAGAGAAGTCAGCGGAGTTGGAGAATACAACGGAGCAGCTGACAATTAACCAGCAGTTGTTGCAGGCTACAACTGATAAGGTCGCTCAGATCAATGATATTGATAGTATAACCATCAAGCATACTGTTCTCGGAAACAAAGTCACGCTGTCCGCAGATGATTATGCAAGCGTAGCTGAACTTGCCAAGAAAGAGATTGCTGCGGAACATGATACTTCCGCTAAAGATGAAAAGATAAATCAGCTGACCGAACAGGTGCATAACCTGCAAGCGGAACAGATAAAATGGCGAGATGAACGCTCGGCACTCAAAAGAACGATAGATAAACTGCAATCGCAGGTTAGCAGGTTAACGAATGAGTTGGCAACTTTCAAATCTAAGTATGATAAAGTCATGCAGTTTATTGAAAATCTGGGTCTGAAGGAGAAACTGGATAACTTCCTGCACCCAGTAAAAAGCAAAACGAAACACAGATAGAACAAAAGCAGACCCGGCATTTCTACACGAAAAATATTCATTTGCTCTATTGCTTTACTACGTGAAACGTGCTATAATAGAAGTGTAGAGATGTCAGAGGTCTGATGAAGGAGGAATCAGACAATGGCAAACGTCAGAAAAAGAGGAAATACATATCAGATACGTGTGTCATGCGGTTACGATACTAAGGGTGAGCAGATAACTCAGACAATGAGCTGGAAGCCGCCCGAGGGTATGACAGCGAAGCAGGCTGAAAAAGAAGTCCAAAGGCAGGCGGTACTGTTCGAGGAACGCTGTCAGCAGGGACAGGTGACTACCAACGTCAAGTTCGAGGCTTTTGCTGAGGAATGGCTGGAGACCTATGCCAAGCTCAATCTCCGCAACACTTCTTACGAGCGCATGAAGCAGCTTAGAAACAGGGTCTACCCTGCTATCGGTCACATGAGGATGGACAAGATCAAGGTAAGACACATTCAGCAGTTTGTGTACGATCTGGCTGTGAACGGCAAGTCTTTCAAAAACGGCAAGCCCCTTTCAAGGAAGACGGTGGTTCATCATCTCAGTTTCATCAGCGATGTTTTCAGCTACGCGGTCAAGATGGAGTTGCTCACGGATAATCCATGCAGACGTGTGACTGTTCCCAAAGGCGAGAAGAAGGAGAAAGAGATCTACACTCTTGAACAGGTTGAGCAGCTTTTCAATCTTCTGGAAGATGCCCCTTTGAAATACCGTACATTCTTCACCCTTGCGATATACAGCGGATTCCGTCGTGGCGAGCTGCTGGGTTTGGAGTGGAAGGATATTGATTGGGACAACTGCGTCATCAGCGTTAAACGCACGTCGAACTACACAGCAGAAAAAGGCATATACACCGACACGACTAAAACAAAAAAGTCGCAGAGGTCGCTAAAGTTCCCGATGGTGGTCATGGACTTGCTCAGGGCTTTCAAGGCTGAGCAGGACGAAGAACGCGAGCGTATCGGTGACAAGTGGCAGGACTATGATCGCCTGTTTGTAAAGTGGGATGGGCGTCCCATGAACAATAATACACCGTATTTCTGGTTCAATGAGTTCTGCGAGAAGAATAATTTTCCTTTCAGGGATATTCATTCCCTACGTCATTTTTATGCTAGTGCCTTGATCAATGAGGGTGTGGATGCTGCTGCAGTCTCGGGTGCATTAGGACATAGCGTTATAAGTACAACTATCCCCGTTCCAAATAGTAACACGAACCCCCACAGCAGTACCTACCGATAAAAGTACTAAAACAGTCATATACAAAAGCACCGCTTTCAGAGATCAACTCGGAAGGCGGTGCTATTTGGTATTAATGCCGATATCCTTGATCCGGTTCATAACGATTTTGTGCTATGTTAGTAAACATTGTTTACGTATCTTGACAAGCCACCTGAATTGTGATATTCTATATATGTGAACAGTGTTCATTAACGATGAAGGGAGGTCTGCATATGCCGAGAGATAAAACACAAGCGCACGAAAAGATTATCCAAGCAGCCGTCCGGGAATTCATGGAATACGGCTTTGAGAATGCGTCTATGCGCAGGATCGCATCTGAGGTCGGGCTGACCGTCGGCGCGCTGTATCGGCATTTCCCGAATAAAGAGGAAATGTTTGCAGCGCTTGTGGAACCGACGATCGACGAGTTAATGGCTAAATATCAGGCGTTTGTTGAACAGGGCTATGAGGTCATGAAATGCGGGGATGTGCAGCAGCTCTGGGATGAGAGCGAAAGCGAAACAAAGTGGCTGATGTGCTTTGTTTATGACCATTTTGAAGCATTCAAGCTGCTGATCTGCCGTTCGCAGGGAACCAGATTTGAGAGCTTTGTTCACGATATGGCGCTGCTGGAGGAACGCTCGACGCATGACTATTTTGAGCGCATGAAGCATTACAACATGACCGTTAACGAGCTCTCACAGCAGGAATTTCATATGCTGGTGACGGCGAATGTCTCGGCACTGTTCGAGGCGGTCATCCACGATTTCAGCCGCGAAGAAGCCATTCATTATGCCCAGACGCTGGATGCTTTCTTTTCGGCGGGCTGGAAAAAAATACTCGGCATTTGATGCCGATATTTTTTTGATGCAAGGTTAGCAACACCTAACCAAAAGGAGGAATTTTGATGGAACAAACAAAGAAACGTTCTGCGGTCAGTTGGGTCATTGAATTCGCAGGGCAGAAGAAACCAAATTACATTTTCAGCGTACTGCTGGCAATGTGTAAGGTCGTGTTCGGACTGATGCCGTATCTGTATATGGCAGATATCGTCCGGAAACTGCTGGAAATGCACGCAGGTACGCTGGAAAAGGATATGTCACTGCTGAGCGCAAGTATTGTGAAGATGGCGATATTCTGGCTGCTGTGCCGTATCTGCCATGCGATTTCAACAACACTTTCTCATGCGGCGACCTTTGAGGTGCTTGCGAATATCCGCAGACAGCTCACCGAAAAGCTGTCAAAACTGCCGCTCGGCTCGATCCTGTCGCAGTCAAGCGGTACCTACAAAAACATTATCTGTGAGCGTGTTGATTCCATCGAAACAACGCTGGCGCACATTATTCCGGAGGTGCTGTCCTCTGCGTTTGTACCGGTCGTGCTTATCATTTACATGATGACGATCAACTGGAAGCTGACGCTGATCTCCTTTATCTGCGTGCCTGTGGGCGTGGGATTTTTCATGCTGATGATGGTCGGTAGCAAGGAAAGCTATGAAAACTGCGTGGTCAAAACAAAGCGCCTGAACGATACCGCCGTCGAATACATCAACGGCATCGAAGTCATCAAGGCGTTCGGTAAGGCGAAAACCTCATATGAGAAATTCGTCATCGCCGCAAAAGAGGGTGCAGACTGCTTCATTGACTGGATGCGCCGCTGCAATCTCTGGCAGAATATTTCCCTGCTGATTATGCCGTATTTTTTGCTCGGACTGCTTCCGTTCGGGGCGCTTTTCTACATGAAAGGCACGGTTTCCGGCGCCGATCTGCTGATGCTGATTATTCTCTCGCTGGGACTTGTATCTCCTGTTATGACGATCGCTTCCTATTGGGACGGCATCGGAAAAATGGGCACGATCATCGGTGAAGCAACGGAGATTCTGGAGCGTGACGAGCTGAAACGTCCCGAAACGATGACGGAAAAGCCGAAAGGAACGGATATTGTGCTGCATGATGTGCATTTCGGCTACAAAGATGAGGAGATCCTGCACGGCATCAACCTGAATATCAGGCAGGGAACGGTTAATGCACTGGTCGGGCCGTCAGGTTCTGGCAAATCCACGATTGCAAAGCTGATCGCATCGTTCTGGGACGTGGACAGCGGCAGTATTTCCTTCGGCGGCGTGGATATCCGAAAAATCCCGCTCGTGGACTACAATCGGAATATCGCCTATGTTTCGCAGGATAACTACCTGTTTGACGAAACGATCATGGACAATATCCGTATGGGCGACCCGAATGCAACCGATGAAGATGTTATGAATGCTGCGAAAGCCTGTGGCTGCCATGACTTTATCATGCAGCTGGAGCACGGCTATCAGACAGTTGTCGGCGGTGCGGGCGGACACCTCTCCGGCGGCGAACGACAGCGCATTTCCATTGCAAGAGCAATGCTGAAAAATGCGCCGGTCATCATTCTCGATGAAGCAACTGCGTACACCGATCCCGAAAATGAAGCACTGGTGCAGTCCTCGGTTGCAAAGCTGGTACAGGGAAAAACGCTGCTTGTGATCGCACACAGGCTGTCCACGATCGCCTCTGCCGATCAGATCATTGTGATCAATAACGGTAATGTTGAAGCAGCAGGCACACAGGAGCAATTGCTTGAAAATTCAAAGCTGTACCATCAGATGTGGGAAACGCACATGGCAGTAAAGGAGGGTGCATGATGTTTGCAACACTGAAACGATTCTTTGATTTCTGCGATGCAGAAGACCGGAAAAAGTTGTATCTGGCGATCGGGCTCGGTACGGTCAAGGCGATATTTGCGGCACTGCGTATCTCAGCGATCGGCGTGATCGTCATGGGCATTCTGGACGGACATATGACGAACAAAAACATCTGGGCTGCTGTCGCAATTCTTGCTGTATCGGTACTCGGTCAGCTTTTCATCAATCTGAAAACAACGATGCTCCAGACCGAAGCAGGCTATCATTCCTGCGCAAACAAGCGTATTGAGATTGCCGAGCATCTGCGCTATCTGCCGATGGGTTATTTCAATGACAACAGCCTCGGACATATCACGAGTGTCACAACAAACACAATGGAAGCGCTTTCCGATGTTGCAACCAGAGTGGTCATGCTGACAACGCAGGGTATCCTGACAACAATTGTTATCACTGCTTTTGTGTTCTGTTTTGATTGGAGAATCGGGCTGCTTCTGACTGCCGGTGTAGCAATCTATGCGCTCATCAACGGGGCGATGCAGAAAGCCACACGCAAGGGTGCACCTGCACAGCAGAAAGCAAACAGAGAGCTTGTTGCCGCGGTCATTGAGTTTGTACAGGGCATTGCAGAGGTCAAGAACTACAATCTTGTCAGCACCCGTGCAAAGAAGCTGGAAGCGGCGATCAAGTCAAAGCAAAACGGTGACACGCACCTTGAATATGCTGTGATTCCGTATATCACCCTGCAGGAAATCGTCACAAAGCTGACAGGCGTTCTGATGTGTGCGGCATCCGTGTATTTCTATATAAACGGCAGTATGTCGCTGCTTTATTGTATCATGATGACGATCAGTTCGTTTATGATATATGAGAGCCTTGATGTTATGGCTGGGTTTTCTGCGCTGATACGCAGCGTATCAATTTGTGTAGATCAGGCAAATGAGATTCTTTCGATTCCGGAAATGGATATTGAGGGTGCGGATATCACGCCGGCAAGCCACGGTATCGAGTTGAAACATATCACATTTGCGTATGAAAACAGAACGATCATTGACGGCATTGACCTGAAAATCCCCGAACACACCACAACTGCGATCGTCGGCCCGTCCGGCGGCGGAAAGACCACATTGACCAGTCTTATGGCACGGTTCTGGGATGTAAAAAGCGGCGAGGTACTGCTCGGCGGGAAAAATGTCAAGGAGTACAGCTTTGACAGCCTGATGCGGAATTTCAGCTTTGTGTTCCAGCGGGTGTATCTGTTTGAGGATACCATTGCGAATAATATCCGCTTCGGCGAGCCTGATGCACCAATGGAAAAGGTCATCGAAGCTGCGAAAAAGGCACGCTGCCATGACTTTATCATGAGCCTGCCGGACGGCTATGAAACCGTGATCGGTGAGGGCGGCGCAAGTCTCTCCGGCGGTGAAAAGCAGCGTATTTCCATCGCAAGAGCCATCATGAAAGACAGCCCGATCATCATACTTGATGAAGCGACTGCCAATGTTGACCCCGAAAATGAAGCGGAGCTGACAAAGGCAATCGAGGAGCTGACCAAAGAAAAGACGATCATCATGATCGCACACCGCCTGAAAACAGTCGAACACGCTGATCAGATCATCGTCATTGACGGCGGAAAGATCGTGCAGCAGGGCAAGCACGCTGAGCTCATGCAGCAGGACGGTATTTATCGTACATTTGTAACAGACAGACAGAAGGCGGCAAGCTGGAAGCTGTGATCAATGTGCCCTATGAAACGAAAACGAGCTTATACGCATTTGTATAGGCTCGTTTTTATTGTATCATATCAGGGTAGATATCCACGACAGCAATGCTGCGAACGGAAAGTTGAGCACGATATGTGCAAGATGGGTTTTCCAGTTATATCCGAACAGGTGACGGCCGTACACACCGTTTGTTTCAGGATAGTAATGGGAAAAGAAGTGAAATCCGTTATTGCAGAGCAGTACCCAGTCAAAGAAACCGATGTCAAATGCTTTCAGACCGAGCAGCATGATCACAAATCGCAGTAAGAACTGCCAGAATCCGTAATCATTCCTGATCCCGTCCCAGACACCCAGAACAATCGAACCCAGCATAAGCACAAACGAAAGCCCGATCATCAGCCAGCCGATCACATATTGTCCTTTGAAGCGTTCAGGCTTTCTATCCGGCACGGCCTCAACGATTTCCTTCGGGGCAGATGAAAAGAACCGTTTGTCCTGAATAAAACCGACGCCGCCCCACAGCATCAGGAACAGTCCCGCCATCATCATGACGGAAAACAGAATCGACAGCACCATTTTGTCCCTTCTTTCAGATGAATCATTATTTCTTAGCGATCACAGTGATCCACGGCTTTGACGGATGATGATCGGATTTCACGCTCGTAAACCCTGCCGCTTTCAGAGCTGCTGTTATTTCAGCAGGTGTATAGCAGCGCATACCGTCGATGATGGATTCAAACTTTTTGCTCGTCTGATCAGTACCGTCAGATTCGTTGCATATCATAAAGTATCCGCCGTCTTTCAGAATGTTGGCTACCTGCGAAAAGCATTTTTCAAGACCAGGCCAGAAGTAGATCGTTTCAAAGGCTGTTACAAGATCATAGCTGTCAGCTTCAAGGGGCAGCTTTGAAACATCGCCCTGAATCACTCTGCATCTGCCTGCAGTGATCATTGCCTGATTGTATTTCTTTGCCTTCTGAACTGAAAGCTCAGAGTAGTCCATTGCGGTAACCTTTGCCTGCGGATATTTTTTCAGCAGCTCTCCTGCATTTCTTCCTGCACCGCAGCCAAGATCAGCAGCCATTTTCGGAGAGAGCTTCGGCAGATGCTCAAATCCCCAATCAGCCAGCTTTGCATGACCGGAGTTCATTCCTTTCAGCATCATCTTTCCGAGTGTGCCTTCGGGTTTTCTTGTCTGACTAAAAAACTTCTTCATTAGTCCCATAGTATTATCCTCCTCTGCGATTTTTATATCAGGTTCAGAATGCCGATCAGTCCGAACATAGAAAGTCCGAAGCTCGGCATGATGATTCCGGGAAGATCCTGAAATTTCACAGGATCAATTTTACGACAGGTCGTTCCAATAATCAGGAACACGATCGGATTCAATAGTACGCATATTTTCGGTACATCAAGTGCGCCGTTCAGAATTGCAATGATCACAAGAACTGTCGGCACCAAAAGCGTAGCATATCCTAAAAGAAATGTCGGCATGATCTGCTTGTATATCTTTTCGAGTATATCATCAGCGATTTGTAAATTGCCGTGTATCATTGCACCTTTGTAGATCAGCGCCTGAACACAGAGAAATGCATGAATGAAAATGCCTGCCATTGCGCCGAAATATCCAAACCCGATTGTCATATAACCGAGAAGGGAATGCGTTTCAGCAATCTGCATACCGATAGAATAAAAGCCGAGCCCTACCAGCGCATCGCCTATCAGTGCAAGAGCGATAGACAAACCAAATCTCCAGTCAGCCATTTTCAGCCAGTTGCTGTCGATATTCTTAGAAGTTCCAAGCTTTTCGTTGCCTTTGCCTTTCAGATCAAAGAGAATATCTCCCGTGCAGCAAAACAGACCTCCGATCAGTCCTAATGCCGAAAATAATAAATACATACTATTATCCTTTCGTTTTATCTTATTTTTCTCGCCACACAATGCAGACGGCAGAAACCTCGCTTTTCAAAAGATTCCATGTGAAGTCCGGCATTTTTGCAAAGCTTTCTGATGTCATCTCTGCCATAGATACGGACATCACCTTTGCCAATCAGATGTGCCAACGGCATTTCAATGGTGTTGCAGAACCAGCGTACCGCCGCAGAATTCATAGTCATATCGCGCAGGATAAGTCTGCCATTCGGACGTAGGACACGGTACACGCTGTTGAAGAAATCCTGCGGATTCGGATAGTGATGAAAACTCTCGCAGCAGATCACCACATCAAAGGAATTGTCTGCAAAGGGCAGATTCTCGCAGTCACCGACCACAAGCTCTACTCCTTTCATATTCTTTCGCTTGGCGACTTCGATCATTTTGGGTGTCAGGTCAATGCCGGTATAATGCTTTTCAGGATATTTCTGATGCAGCAGCGTGAGCATCGGACCGGTTCCGCATCCGCAGTCCAGTAGATCGTGAAACGGCTCTTTTTCAAGCTCTGCCAGCACATCGGGATAGTCCTTCTTGCACATATTGTACACACCTGCATTGTCCGATTCATAGATCTCGGCAGCTTTCGTGAACTCTTTCACTGACAAGTCTTTATATTCTTTTGCAGTCATTTGTATACCTCCTAAAATCTTATGCTGCTTACCATACATGGTCGTTCTCAGCATAATTCTTCACCTCGCTATGACAAGCAGCATTGCCGCATATACAATAAAACCAGTCCCCATAAATCCGATCATCGGCAGCTTAGGAAATGCTTTTTTGACTGCAAGCATAGCGATCATCAGGAATATGGGATTGAATATGATCCACAGTCTTGATACAGGCAGAATGCCCTGCCATATCGCCGCAGAGATCAGAAAAGCAGGGATCATGATCAGCGTAACGCTGCATACAAGTACGGGCAAAATGGTGAGCTTGTCTGTTTCATGCAGAGCGTTTTCTGCGGATTTTAATGATGCCTCCTGAAATATATTCTTGTATACAAGCGGCTTGATACAGAAGACTGCGTGTGTGATAAGACCTGTGTAGCATCCGAGAAATGTGCAGATTTTCAGGATACTGCATATCGTATCATTTTCCTTTCCGATCATTTCAGCGAGCCGCCATATAACAAGATAGCAGCCGGGCTGACCGAGAAATGAAAGCAGAAACGACAGATAGAATCTCTTGGATGAAGCGGTCTGCCAGCCTGTCTGAATATCTTTGCGCTGACCGATCTTTTTATTATTTGCGTCAAAGAAATACGCAAGCGGCGTATCTGCAAGCGCACAAAGAAAGCCACTTATGATGCCGAATATTCCGATCACAGTATCCATATTTTATCCTCCGTCTTTTATATAAGTACCGCAAGTGCAAGAAACATTGCTGCATTGACAATATTTCCGCTTCCTGCGACCTTGAACGGCGATATGATAAGAAACAGCGGCAATGTGTTAAAGATACACGCCCA
>NZ_ADKM02000039.1 GCF_000178155.2 Hominimerdicola alba 8 | reverse complement strand
TTCGGGAGTAATTTCCCCAGGCTTGAAACTGACGATAAAATGCTGAGCGAGAACGGAGCTTCTGCCAGTTCCGTTCGCCCGTATTTCTTCAAAGTCATGGTGAGCCTGTTCAGGATCGACGCTGCAACCTTGTGTAAAGATCAATCTGCCGTTGTCCGTCTTTTCAGGGTTGGCGATATATTTCAGTGATGCAAGTTCATCAACTGAGACTGAAAAAATCTTAGTGGTTGCCAGAGTTTATCTACCCCTTTCTATTTTCATATTGTTCTTGACAAAAAAGACCATTTATGGTATACTAAATTTAAGTTTAGTATCAGTATCGAACATCTAAGAATCCTGTAAAATCACTGGAACGAAAACAACTGCGTTCTTATTGTGAGGAGGTGAAAAAGATGACCAGAGAGGAACTGAAAGCACAGATTGAAGAGTTAATGCGTCAGTACGCCGATGAAGAAATTGACGGTGCTACTTACGCAGAAAGAATGATGGAGTTGACCACATCTGCACGAGATGAAAATGACGATGACTAATCAGCTTGTGGAAACTCATTTCTTTTGTTTTTGAATGTGATAAATTGTTTTGGTGGAGCGGCGTTAAATAGTCGCTCCTTTTTATTATCTATCGTTTGCATTTTAAGCTCAACGATTTATTTCAGTGATGCAAGCTCATCAACTGAGACTGAAAAAATCTTAGTGGTTGCCAGAGTTTGTCCACCTCCTCCCTCAAAGCGGAAATATCTTCGGGATAGACCTTTCCGCCGCTGTTGGCTCTGACTGCCACCTGATTGAAGTTGTTGGAGATACTTCTTGCAAGTTTCAGCAGCTCATTCATCTTGTCATCGTTGAAAATTACGATGTAGCCTGTGAAGATCATGTGGCGGAAGAAGTCGCTTCGTGACTTCATACCGCTTGCATTGAACTTGTGGTTGAACGCTTCGTATTCCTCGTCACTTAACCTGACCTGAATACTGTGGTTTCGTTTGGTTTTGTTGCTCATGTTTTCTGTTTTCCTTTCTATTTCTAATTGCAGGGTCTTAGGGGCGGCAGCCCTCTAACAAGCGGTGCATTGGTGTACTCAAATCTGTGATTTGTAGTGCAGCTATGCCGAGCTTGCGATTTGTGTTAGCCCCTGCGGGGCTATTTTGCATTTGAGCCTGTGGCTCTGCTTTGTTTCCGCACTTCCATGTGTGGAATTGGAGCGTCAGCGACTATTTTTCTCTTTTTCGTTTTCGGCTCAAAGCTCTGCGCCCGTCCCTATGGATATGATACAAGAAAAAAATCAAAAAGTCAATGAATCGAAAAATGGGCATTCGTCAAAATGACAGTTGCGGGTTTCTATGCTCTCAGAGTATCGTAACCCCCTCATAACTGCACGTTTCTGAAAATTCAATCGCTCCGATTTCGGGCGGTGTTGAGAAAAGTTTGTCTGGTCTGCCAGTAGATTTTTAATGGAATTGCGCGCTATAATTGGAGTATGAAAATGGAGAACAGAGCTTCGGCTCATGGAACAGAAATAAAAATAATAAAGAGAAAGCGAGGTGATTATGAATGGGTATCTATGCAGAGAAGCGTGACAAGCTCGTTGCTCGGATCGAGGAACTGACGAAACGCATCGCCACTGATACTGCCAAGAAGCAGGAGCTTGAGGAGAAGCTGAAAGAAGCTAACCGTCTTGCGATGGCTGAGGAGAGGGGCTGTAAGCCCCGTGAGCTTGATGACATCATCAATGCGGAGCATTCGCTGTTACAGAAACTTCGTGCAAGCGGTCTGTCGGATTCCGAGCTGCTTGAAATGGTCGGTGTCCCTACTAACGATAGCGACAAGGACGGTGACAGCAAGAATGCGGACAGCTCGGATTGCGATAAGTCGGATAGTGATACTGCCGAGGACGATGATGAGATCAAGTTCTATGGCGAAGCGCTGACCGACTAACACAAAAATGCCTGAACGGTCAAAGGCATTTTCCCCGTAACCGACGGGACGATTTTTATGGATACAGACAGCAGGAAGTGCGAAAATGGAACGAGCTGTCGGAAAGGATAGTGTTATACGACAAACAACAGCACTGCCGCAGACAGAGAGAAGGCAGGCAAGAGAACAATGCAGGAGATGGACGAGCTTTACAAAGACCGTCCGACACACACCAACACTTATGAGATGGACGGTGTAAAACATACGGTGATCAGTCACTTCATTGGTGACAGGGATATAAACGATGTGATGTTCGATTATGCCTACAACAGAGTTGTAAACGAGCTTCTTCATCGTGTTCCCGAAACAGCATAATCTTTTTTCTGAAAGCTATTGCTTTTTCCGATATGGCGCGCTATATAGACTCATATCGGAA
>NZ_ADKM02000040.1 GCF_000178155.2 Hominimerdicola alba 8 | reverse complement strand
AAGACCAGATCGGATTTTCGATCAAACTTTTTAGAAGTTCTTTGTGTATCTTTCTTTATACTATAAACTGCGATATTACTTATGATATAAAAATAAAGAGGTGAAATTCAATGCAGCTCATAATACATTTGAAATCTCAGAATAAATTATCACTTCCTGTTGATTACGGTTATAGGCTCTCAGCGGCGATATACCATCTGGCAAGCTCAGATGCGGAGTACAGCAGGTTCCTTCACGATGAGGGCTATGGAGAGCAGGAGCATTTCAAACTGTTCGTGTTTTCGCCGCTTAAAGGCAAGTATATTATAAAAGATAAGCAGATCATCTTTGATGGTGATATGTCTTTTGAAATAAGGAGCATCTCAAAAAGATTTTGTGATGCGGTTAAAACTTCGCTTCTCAAAAACGGCAGTATCAGGCTAATGGATACAGAGCTTGATATCGTTATGACAGAGGTGTATGATAATGCCCCTGCGGTATCCTCGGTGGATATACGCACAGCTTCACCTATTATAGTGAGTTCTACCGATAATAAGCATACCACCTTTGTTTCACCCGAAGATGATGCCTGGCTTGAAATGATAAATCTGACGCTCTACAGAAAATTCACTGCCGCATATGGGCAAGAACCGCCCTCTATAGTCAGACTTAGCTTGCTCAAACCGCCTAAAAAGGTTGTCAGCAGGATCAAAGGCAACTGGGTGACAGCTTACCACGGCAGCTTTCATCTTGAAGCCGCCCCCATGGTGACAGCTTTTTTATTTGAAACAGGGCTTGGCTCAAAAAACTCACAGGGATTCGGAATGTTCAATATCACAGGAGGAGATCATAATGACCTATAATGCACTGGTACTTATATTAAGTTTATATAATGACAAAGAAGATCACGTTCCGATGACTTACTACTGTTACGGTGACAAGAAATTTTCAGGCAGACAGACCAATGAAGCTGCAACCAAGCTGACATTATCGGAATGCGACATAAAAAAGCTCGTATGTATTACCAGCAAGGAGACACTTACCGAGATCAAAAATGACCTCGGTGATTTGACAACGTATGATTATTTCAAAAAAGAGATCGCAGACTTTTGCACCGAACATAACATATCAATGCCTGAATTTGTGCAGATACGTGATTTCTGTGAAGCGGACAACAACTATAAGCCGACTACCAAACTTCTTGATGATGTTTTAAAAGAACTGAAAGACTACAATGTATATATTGACACAACAGGCGGTGGAAGAGATGCTTCGGTGCTTATCCAACTACTTGTTAAATACATGGAAAATTTCGGACGAAGACCTCAGCGGGCTTGGTACAGCAGTTTCAAAGATAAAAACATACACGATGTTACAGATTCATACCGTGTTATGGATCTGATCGATGCAATGGGGACTTTCAATACCACTGGTATAAGCAAAGGTCTGGCAGAACTGGCGGCGGTGAAAAATAAAGCTCTTAATGACGCAATAAACGCTATCGACAAATTTTCAGATGAGATACATCTGAACAAGATAGATAACATCGAGGAAACTCTCACGGAAATGAACAACTGCTTCAATAAGGTGATAGGCTCTGACGATCCTGCTGAACTCAACAACACGGAATATATGTTCAAGGCGATAATCCCCGAACTGCAAAAGGGACTGTTTCCAAATAATAAAGCCGATATTCCCGATATAATAGACTGGTGTATACGAAACAATATGCTGCAACAGTCGCTGACCATAGCAACTGAGAGGATACCCAGATATCTATTTGAAGATATGGGTCTGGTAAAATGTATCGGGGATAAAGCGGCTCTGCTCAAAGAAAAGAAAACTTATGAAGATGAATACTATCATCTGTTCTATACTAAGATGCTTACAGCCACTGATATATTCCGTGCAGAAGCCAATAACAAAAAGAAAGAATTCATACAGCAGTATCTAAACGGAAAACTGAAAAACAACAGGGAATTCTGGAAAGAATTTGAAACGCTGACATATGGGCTTCCGAAAAGAAACCTCGATCATAAAACGATATTCAATCATCTGTGTGAGAAGGGCAGTTCTGCTTTCGGCAAAAGGATCGATGTTATAAAATCTCTTATAGGCAGCGGTGCGAATACATACGAAAAACTGGCAGATGCCTACGCTAACCATAAGAAGAAAGAACTGGCAGACCTGCTGGGATATCCCGAACTTGCGAGAAAGTCGGAAAATGACTCTCTGAACAACAAGTTTCTTTTAGTTGACAGCATGGACAGCTGCAAGCAGAATGATTTTGAAATAGCGGAGGGACAACTTGAACTATTCAAGAAAATAGCAGTGGGATATCTGTACATAAAAGCAAAGCGCAATCAGGTCAACCATTCGGGAGATGATACCGATATGAGGAATATACAAATGATACTTGAAAAGTACGGATACTCAGCACAGCCGGATAGTATTACTGATAATATACAGAAGTTCACAAGCCTGCTTCGTGCGAACCCCTGAAAAACAGCATAAAAAAGCAACACAGAAAACGGTGTTTCGCACCGTTTCTGTGTCATTTTTGTTCTATTTTTGTTTAACAGATATTATGCAATATTGACAAAACCGACATCTTGTGATATAATCTCATCAAGGGGCAATACCTCGCTTTGTATCTTACCCGTGTGTGGGAATTGAAACTACGAGAATTTCATTTACAGCATTATTCTTCTTATTTGTATCTTACCCGTGTGTGGGAATTGAAACCTCCGTCTGCTCCAATGAAGCCATTTCCGTCGACTTTTGTATCTTACCCGTGTGTGGGAATTGAAACTTCATCATATGTTGTAGTATCTTTCTCGTTTATTTGTATCTTACCCGTGTGTGGGAATTGAAACATAATAGACTTAGCGTTTTCACCCTCCTTAATTTTTGTATCTTACCCGTGTGTGGGAATTGAAACGCCGATGAACTCATTAAAGCCCTCAACACCGTCTTGTATCTTACCCGTGTGTGGGAATTGAAACAGATGTACTCTACATAATCGGCGGCGATCATATCTGCTTGTATCTTACCCGTGTGTGGGAATTGAAACATTCTCTCACCGCCTTCTTGATTTTATCATACAGTTGTATCTTACCCGTGTGTGGGAATTGAAACTTATCTGCATAAAAATCGTTGTGTTGTCTTAATTGTATCTTACCCGTGTGTGGGAATTGAAACTTGTCAAAAGCGACTTCTCCCATCTCCACATTCTTTTGTATCTTACCCGTGTGTGGGAATTGAAACTTATGTATTTTAATACATTTCATGATTGTTGGTAAATTGTATCTTACCCGTGTGTGGGAATTGAAACCTTTTCTTTCTTCTTACCAAATAACATATTATTATTTGTATCTTACCCGTGTGTGGGAATTGAAACCTTCATGTTGCGGCGCCTAATACGTTGCATTGCTTGTATCTTACCCGTGTGTGGGAATTGAAACACTCATACAGTGCGGTTGCAAAGAATTCGTACATTCTTGTATCTTACCCGTGTGTGGGAATTGAAACGAAATGCTCCCGATTTTAATTAGACACGCGCCAAGTTGTATCTTACCCGTGTGTGGGAATTGAAACTCAATAGTCTGTTCAGGAAACGCACCGTCTTCAGTTGTATCTTACCCGTGTGTGGGAATTGAAACATATGTCACACCTCCTTTCCATATCCGTCAACCGTTGTATCTTACCCGTGTGTGGGAATTGAAACGTCGGATTATGGTCATCGACCGTGAATATTGATCATTGTATCTTACCCGTGTGTGGGAATTAACAAAAAAACGACCCTTTCGCTTTTACACGAAAGAGTCGTTTTTGTTTTACAGAATTATTCAGTTGTGATATCGGGTCATATTCATCGCTTCCATATAACTCCTGTAAATATCCGAAAGCTGTGATGCCGTTTTTTCTACCTCATGGAACTTTTTGAGATACTCACAAGTTACATTATGAGGGATCATTTTTATTTCCTTGCCCTCTTTGGTGTAGTATTTTCTGGGAACATGGCATTTGAAGATATCATCTATGCTGTTCACTGTTGCAGGGTCGATTATATCAGACTCCATAAGAAAACCAAACAGCGAATAGTATGTTACAGCCTCAAACTGGGTGGATACCTGTTTAAGCAGTCTGCCGTCGGAGTACGGTATATAGTACAGCATTATTTGCTCGCTTGAAAATGTACGCTTGCATATTTTTGAATTCTTTTGCCTTGTTTTATCGATAACAGCTTTAAAAATATCCAGTACCTGACGAATATTTTCCAACTTCTCGGGATCGATGTCATCATCGTAAGATGGTGCTTTATCATAAAGGCTTAACTCTTCACCGTCTTCATTGTAAGTTACTTCAGAGTCAGTCATTTCATCTATTTTTTTCTTGTGGGATTCAGTATAAGCTTGCTCGGAAGAATAGACAAAATCTAAAAGCGGTTTTGAACGCTTTGAAATGGTCACTGCCAGATAATTCGTAAATGAACTGCTCTCAGTATACTCTTTCTTCGACCATACATCCATGATATCTCCGTTTATTGTTGGTTCAAAAACAAGTTTTTGAAATATCTCTTCGTACAGCGGCTTGATATAATGAAGTCCGCCTTTAGCGAGAACATCGGTATAAAGCAGGTTTACAA
Organism: Hominimerdicola alba 8; assembly: GCF_000178155.2. Classification (GTDB taxonomy): domain Bacteria; phylum Bacillota; class Clostridia; order Oscillospirales; family Ruminococcaceae; genus Hominimerdicola; species Hominimerdicola alba_C. The sequence goes on along the minus strand of NZ_ADKM02000040.1, from coordinate 104,478 downwards.
GGGCTATTTTCTTGTTTTTGTATTCAGCTTCAAAGCCCTTATCGTGTGCTTCTTTCATCTTTAACGCAGTTTCATCGATAAGTTTTTTGCTAGGGAACCAGTCTTTATCTTTCATAAAACGCACCCCCTTATTTTCCAAGCAAAGCCTTTATAACATTTTTGGGAGAATCTCCCATGCAGGGTGAGAATTTCGAGATGATCTCATTCATATAGAAAAGCGAGGTTATATCGTGTATGAATGCCTTTTTTGTACTGTGATCGAAGCGTCCGTAGACTACCCTGTCGATATATACATTTTTAAGCACATTCTTGGCATATGAAAGACCCATCAGTTCTACCATAGGAGTGGGCTTGGTGCCATAGGTCGTACAGGCTGTGAGTATATCATTATCCTCGAACATATCTATCAGCTTCTCGAAAGTATCCAGATGTGCTTCAAGGTCTTCTCCATGTTCATTATCGGGGACAGTTATAGTTTTTACGTTGTATTTGAAACCTATCTTTTCAGCAAGCGCATCTGCTTCTTCTTTAAAATAACCGAGATTGTGTTCTGCGTTGGGGTTATCCTTGATTATACATATAAACGTTATCTCATCATCTTTTTTTACAGAAAGCGACACTGGTATCATTATTGGGAAACGTGTTTCAAGTGAATTTTCAAGGATCTCATTGTCTGCTGCACTATACACATTGATCTTAAGCTGACCCTCAGGCTGCAGCGGAATGGTACTGATAAACTTTTTCATGATCATATCTCCTTTACAAATCAAATATTATGATATTACACTACGGTTTCTTCATTTCAAACCTCTGATATATATACGCATCGTATCAAGCCAAATCGGAGAATGAAATTTGCAAAATCATTTGTATTTTTTTAGGATATTAAGTTGCGGTATCTGTCACTTCTTTTTATTTTTACTGTTGTTATTATTCTGACCGCGCTTACGCATCATGATACCGCCTCCAAAAGTTCCTCCGTCATCTCCGAAAGAATAGCTCTTGGGTGCATTTGGAGTAATTTCGTCAACTTTGACTTTTTCAAAAACAGGAAGGGTAATATTGGGATCGCTGATATCCGGCAAAACGTGTTTATAGTTCCATGCTGTTCCCGTACCATTTGCAGTTCGGTTTGCGGCGAACCACTGGTGCGCAGCTTTGGAATTTCTGGAAGGTCTTGTTTTATCCTCTGCAATGGGATATGATACGTTCATTCCTTCCGTTGTTTTCAAGCCTATCAGCCGTTCAAGCGCTTTGCTGACCTTTATACCACTCTCAGATACAAGACTGTCTATATCCATCTCAGTTACTGTATACGAGAAAGTTTCCTTATCGTAGTTCCTTATCAGTACCTTATCAACGATTATTTTCGCTGAACCAAGCCCCAGTGGCTTGCCGTGACCCAGCTTATACAGTCGGAAACTATCTTCAGTGTTCTCACCGAGAGTTAGCGTCCAGACAAATCTGGACAGCTGTTTTTCGGTTATATTGTCGAAATACACATCAAAATTGAAGGTGCTTCCCATATCTGCAAGCTCCATTGTGCTGTTACGCTTGGTAACTTCACTTGTTTCATACTTATTCTGTTCAGTATGCAGATAGAATTTCCTGCCTTTAACACTTGCATCAGCAAGCTCTCGTACAGGAACATCCATACTTCTTGATTTTCCTTTGAACATTATGGGTTTCTTTTCATATCTGACTGTCTTGTAGTCATAGTTCCAAGCTACAGCATTATCAGGTCGCTCGGTGTAAAACTCCACCGATGTCGTTTTTGGGGAAGCAAGTTCTTTTAGGGTATGATATCCTGCACTTATGAAGTTGACTTCTTTGGCATCGCTAAATCTCACCCTACTTGCGCGTGCTTTGCCGTTTTTACTGATAATTCCGAACAACGTACACGTTTCACAGAGCTTCTCTCCATCGCCGTACATACATGAGATATGGTCACCGAGAAGATCGTTCAGCTTGTTATGAAATACCGATCGGCTGATCTGCGCAGGAGAAAGATACACTATCTGCTGCTCTCCTTTGCCTACCAGTTCATAGAAAAGCGGTGTCATACCTTTTTCGTTTAGCGTATTTGTTGAGCGATTATACAGCTCAAATTTAGAGCCGCCTTCCTTTTCTGCATTTTTTCTGTATATTTCAAGACACTCACGGTAATCATCCACTGCCTTCTCAAGTTCGCTGCATTGAACGGGAGTTCCGATCGTAAATACGGACTTGACATTATGTTGACGGCCTATATCATACCATACTCTCAGCACCTGATCTCCGTTTAATGGGATATCGGGATTGTATTTGTTCTTCCTTGCAGAGAAAAGCTGCCACTTGCCATCAACCTTTTTCAGTATTCCCGGCAACCTCTGATGCGAGTGCCGTGCTGAAAGGATATTATTGTTGTTTACTGAAAAACAGCTGTTTGTTATCGTTTCAAACATACTCCTGACAACTCCGCGAACCGAACTCCCGGATATAAGGTGAGTGCCGTCTGCTTTTGAAAAGAATGGATATATATAATGCTCACTTAGATCATTACTGATCTGCTTTCTTTCATGGTCAGGGATAGCAAGCGGAGTAACAGCTTTAATAGTGCAGATTATTTTACCCGACAGCGTTCCCTGCTCGGGATCTGTTCTTATGACAGTTCCCCTTACAGGCATAAAGCTGTACGGGTTTACGAAAGATTCGTTTGTTTCCTGCCATTTTCCTTTTGGTTTATTCGGCTTGTTATTACTATTATTTGCCATTCCACTTCTCCTCCTCTCTCAAAAGCTTTACTATCCTGAAATCTTTAAGTGAGAACATACCGTCATCATCATACTCGCCGTAATGACGTATCACAAAACGCTCAAAGCCAGCTTCCGGCATTTCATAATGACCTCCGCCTATAGCTGTATATTCGGCGCTGTCGTTTTTGGCGGCATCAAGATACTGCACTTCGTCATATATGTATTCCTTTGCAACTTCTTCATCGTTTATGTATCTCCAGACAAACTCCCTGCCAATATTTGCACGAACTGCTTTTAATTCTCCATGCTTATCAAAAAGCCTTATCTCCAGGATATGGTCAGTATCTTCGATCGGTCTGAAATGAGTACAGCAGAACTTTGTCGTGTAGACACAGAACAAGAAGCTATCATCGTTCTTGTATTTTTCCAGCAAAGTGTTTATACCGCTTTCGTCAATAGTGCCATTTGCTTTTATATATCCGCTCAATCCTGCTCACCTCCGAAAATATCCTTGAGATCATAAGCCTTGAATTTATCTGTCATATCTTCACCGTTCAGCCTGAGTGTTTTTATTTCAAACAGACCACGCCCCACAGATGTAAGCCCGCCCACCGCGATAAAGCCGTTATCAAGGTCGGCAAAAGCTGCAAGCAGTGCGGTTTTCAGGTCGATGTCCGTACCCTTTGGCAGAGTGACGATAAGGCTCGTTTTTCCGCTGTATATCGTCAGCTCGGTATAAAGCGCACCGTCGTTTGTGGCTGCGGAGAAACGGTCTATTGAGTTTCGGGTGATGAGTTTTTTCTCGTAGGTCCCGTCTTCAAAGACGCTTTCAGAAAAAGTTATCTTAGACTTCTGTGTTATCTTAGTACCCTGTTCAACATAGCCGAAAAGTTCCTGCATCTTTGCATCGGTCATCTTGTTCACGCCAAGAAGTCTTGCCACTCCATCTCTGAACACACCTGCCCAGGTAGTCCCCGGGATAACAGGCTTACCGTTGCGCAGTGATAGATATTTAAAGTCGGGGGCAGTCGGTTCACCGTCTGCTGCGATCTCGGTGGTATAACTGCGTATGGAAAGTGCACTTTTCAGTTCAAGTTCAAGCTCTATTATATCCGTGTCACTTCCCGTTTCAGGCGGTTCAAACGTTTCTGCGCCTGTCCAGCAGTCATCGTCATACATATCAAATCTGAGCCATTTGCTGATATCATCAAAAGCCAGCCTTCTGACATTTTCAAGTCTGACCTGACCGTATCCGCGGGTGGTCTTGTGACCAAAGCGAAGTATACCGCTGTTAAGTGCCGCAAGCTGAGATAAGAATAGTTTTTCATCATCAGCACTGACACTGTCATCAAGCTCGATATATGTCCTGAAACGTACACCGGACTCGACTATCTCAAAGTCGAATTTAGCACCGTCTTCGCCAACCTTATCTATAAGATGAACGCTGTTGCGCACCGAGATAACGGGTTCGCTTTCCCCTGCGTATAAGGCATCGTAAAATATCACATGGCTTTGTTTGTTATCTCCGTTATCAGATATTTTTCCGCAGAGCCTTTCTTTATCTTCCTTACCCAGCCTGCTTGCAAGCACGCCCGCTATGGAGGTAGCAGGAATATATGGCTTGTCACGGCTGTCAAGCAGAACATCGGAATCTGTGTTTTCGTTCAGCCCCGAGCCCAGAGAAAGCGATGAAACAAGCACTATATCAAAGCTGAAATATCTTCTATTCATTTCCGCCTGCCTCCTTTAGTCTGTATTTGATAACGGTAAGTGCGATCTTTAAGAACTCACGCCATTCACTGCTATACTGCTCTTCTGCGCTGTCGATGAAGGTCTTTGCCTTTTCACGCTTGTTATCGGTCTTTATAGATGCCACTCTCTTATCAAGGTCGGCTTTATCTTCTGCCTGAGCGACCATAAGCAGCAGCCTTCCGACAAATGACGGAGTGAAGTCTTTTTTGACTTTACCGTACTGCTCATCTGCATAGTTGATCGCCGCAATACGAAGTTTCTCCCGTTTATTGTTCTTTTCGATGAGGTCTGCTAATTTGCAGTCAGCCGAAACTGCTTCTGCCGCAATTCTCTCGGGCAAAGCCCTGCCAAGTGACGTTAGTTCTTCTTTTGTGCATATTTTAACAGCGCCGAAGCCTTCGTTCTGCCTTTCGCCTATCGTCAGGTATTTTGGAAGTGCTGTATTTGTTATAAAGCAAAGCACGCTGCCCTTTTCAAATGCCCTGATGTGTGAACGCTTATATCTGCCGACTGAGATATACCCCATGACTGTTTTATATTTCAGCGAACTGTGTTCTGCATCAATAGCTTCGCTTTCAATTCCCAGTGCCTTTGCAAGAACGGATATATCCGTGGAAAACTCAGCGTTTTCACCTATCAGCAGCACATCGGAACATAGCAGTGCAAAAACCTTTCCGACAGCTGAACTATTCTCTTTAACAGGCACGCATTTTGCATTGACTATATCGCAGGCAGAATACTGCGCCGTTTTGCTTCTTCCAAGATTTATCCTACCGCCTGCAATAACAGGCATAAGTCTGCGAAGATCTTTGCCGATGCCGCGTACTGTTCCCGTAAAGAGCTGTCCTTCGCTCAATACCTCCTGTGTATACAGCAGCTTGCCCTCCTCACCCTGCTTCTGACCGTGGTGGTAGATAACTTCCTTTTCGGGCTTGATCTCTGAATCATTTATCAGATATCCGCCCTTAAATGGTTTTACAAGCGGCTTATCGTCCTCCTTATCACGGAAAATATATCTTATCTCCTTACTGTCCTTAGTCTTTCCGAGCACAGCGGGCGCAGGCTCGGAAACGGTCTGCCCGTCCGAGATATACATGTTTGAGAATTTAACAGCACCGCTTAAAAACAGTCGGTCGAAGTCGCTTTCATCGCCGCCGTTTTTAAGATATCCTCCGGCAAAAGCACCAAGCACCGCACTTCCGGGGATATAGTCCGCAGTTTCCATTGAGCTTTTTCCCAGGAACATTGCAGCAGACCGCAGTCTGACTGTCAGCCAGAGTTCATACTCATTATCCTCATCTGGGATATTTATTTCAAGCTGTTTCTTATCTTCCGACGGTCTGAACTCACACCTGACAGAGCCATAGCCCCTTGTGCGCTTGTAACCTATATTGCGCAGTGCAAGGCAGATATTTTTCAGGTGCTCTTCGTCACCCTCTGCATACTCTATCTCACTTATGAACACCATTTCTTCTTTATCAAAAGGCGAATAGTGATCGACCACCCTTGTAAAACGCAGGCTGTTTTCCTTTGCGGTATCTTTCTCTATTGCAGTTGATGCCTTGACAGAAGTAAACAGTGCAAGCACTTTCTCGGCTGAATATTTTGATTTTTCCGCCTGCTCACAAAGCATTCTGTGATCCCTTAGTCGTGCATCACCGATACGCAGCGAACCTGAGGTGATGCTTCCACTGACACCGAAAATGCTGTCGATACGCTCACAGCCGATATATTCTGCGGCTTCCCTCAGACAGCCCTTCAATCGCCTTGACGGGATAAACGGCAGACCATATCTGTCAGCGCAGATATCGGTATCTATCGAAAGAGAAAAGCCGTCTCCGCTTGCCGCACAAAGATCGGACTTCAACGTGATGTAGATATATCCCCGCATTATCTCTCCTCCTCTTTTGCAAACCATAGGTCGTATACCTGTGCTATGTCAAAGATCATTTTTCTTGATCTTTCATTTGTGGGGTCAATATGTATACCCTTATTCTTATATCGAGAGTTTATGCGCTCTATCTCAAAGCGGTAATACGACTCACCCTTGATGATAGCTGCCGCAAGCTCTTTGATGTTTGACCTGCCTATTTCTTTTATCTTTTTTGCAAAGTCTATAAACTTAGAATAGGAGTATTCCTCATGTTCTCCGTCAACACGGTATGGACGAGCTGTCAGATCCTTTTCCTGCTTCTCACGCACTATCTCCATATCGTTGGTGATACCTGCACGACAGAAATGAAAATCAATAAAATTCGCATTGCTTTCATATTTCCTTGAACACTTCTTGCCGCTCTCGCAGCACTGCTCTGCTATCTCATAAACATCTGCAAAGGGTGCGTGTGAGTGGAATATCGCTACACCCGCACAGGCATAATTATTGCTTTTCTCACTGTCAAGGGTGCGAAAATATACGTACAGTATATCGGGGACTATCCTTGCATTACAGATCAGTGTTATCTCATCGCCGCCTGCGATGACCTTGCGGTATTTGGCATATTTTATACCTTCGTTCTGCTTTCCGAGCAGCATTTTTTCTATCGCACTTATGGGCGCTTCAACAAAATTGTGAGCTGTCTTTTCGGAAAATCGCCTGAGCGCATTGATACACTTGTCGTAGTCGTGTTCATCACCGAGTTCATTCTTTAGCTTAGCACCCATATTGTTTCCGTCAATATATATTATCGCAAGCAGACTTTCCCTGCCCTTTTCGGTAGTAAGTTCGTCAAGATATATAGTTGACAGCTCCTCCTTGATGTCTATATCATCATACGCTTTGTACTTGCACACACTTTCACAGCTCAATGAATCCTGCTTATACTTATTTTTCTCGACTATGGGCATATATGTGCGCATATCCACCTGAGTAAATGGCAGAACGGAACAGGGCACATTAATGCTGCCCGTGCTTTTATTTATAGCATTCTGCCTGTACAGTTCGGCGCGGTCTGCTTTAAAATCACCGCTCACAGAAACGCATGATACCACTGCATTGACTGTCCATGTTTCATCGATCAGCATACGAGATAATAGCTTGTTCGCTTTGCGGTATATATTTTCATTTTTGTATATTACCATGAGGTTTCCGCCGCCGATATATACTACTTCGGCAGAGCGATCGGACTTCTCAAAATCATCAAAAGAAAACTCCCTGCCTATCCATTCTCCACCGTTAATAAATGAAATACCTTCATTCTTAGCTTTCTCTATAAACTTATCATACATCTTTGAAAGCAAAGCAGAACCACCCGATATCTCACGTATCTTATTTGTTCGGTAAATATATTCCTGTTTGCTTCGCAAGTCATAGAGTGCAAGCCTGTTATCTGACATTTTTATCACTCCGTTCTGTTTATTAAATTGATCTGTAATACAAAAGCTGTGATCACAACAAAAAAGCAAAACATTCACCAATACCCTACTGCTTATGCTTTCTGTGAGGCAGATCATCCATATTTCACAGCCTAAATCATTTAATATATATTACATAATTATTATTATATCATTAATGTTTTGTTTTGTCAACAACGAACATAAATTACAGCAATACAATTACAAGCCGTGCAGCACTTATAGCAATCCAACTTTTTAAATTCACAAGATCCAGTCGCAAAAGCTGGGATTTATGGGTTTTGTGACTGGATTTTGTCTGAATTTTAAGGCGGATTGCTATAAGCTACACGGCTCGCCCTCCCGAAATCGTCAATGCGCCTGACTATCCCTGTTGCTTTCATTTTGTTCCCTCCGTTATTTAGATTTGTGGGAATAGTTTGCGCGGAGAATGGCAGATCATTCATTTTCATGGTTATCCCGCTGACACACCACAAAAAACATCGATCTAGCAGAACTTAAAGTGGTTGGCGTATATCTTTTTGTTTACCGCATTTTTAGCTGGTGTGCTAAAGGGATAGTCATATTCATTTTTATGAAAAAGGTCGATCGTCCGATCATTTTCCAAAACCGACACCAATTATTTTCACAGGACTGCCGCCTAAAGTTGCGCTGAACAGGATAGCCGTAAAATACATTGTATTTTATGGCTATTTATGTTATACTAAAATCACATAAAAATGTATGGAGATGAAACTTATCATGAAAAGATATCTGAAACGATACAGAAGTATTGCAGCCATGCTGTGTATGACAGTTATGCTCAGCAGCATGAATGGTTATTCGTCTGCTGTCAGTGTAAATGCAGCGGAAAGCAGCGGAACAATGACTGATTATCTGTCAGCTGACATCTCACTTGATGGCACAAGACAAAGCACTCTACAGGTACAAAAACTTGCTGCTGCGCTGTATGATAAGAACCTTGAATACTTCAGTAGTCGAAAAGGCGGTTTCTCTTGGGATACAGAGAAGAAAAAACGAAGCTGGACGTACTATAACGGCATCATGATGGATGCTTATCTGATGATGGATGACTGCTTTACATCTGATGTAAGCTATTATAAAGCCGTGAACAGCTTCTATGATGCAAATATCAGCTACATTGATAAGGTAGCTGCTGTAGATACGACAGGGAACAGCAGCAATTATTACAGAGAAACTGAGCTGGACTCGATCCCGCCTGTGCGTGCTCTCTTTGATCTGCTCAAAAGCGATGTTCCAACGGAAGCAGAACGTGAAAAATACACTCAGCTTATCATGTATGTCTATGATCTGATGACTGTCGAATACCCAACAGTCGAAGGCACAGACGGTAATTTCAAGCATAAGTACGGCAGTTCAAACAGCGGTTGGAGCACCTATCCTGTTGCCCTCGACGGGCTCTATATGGCGCAGCCGTTTTTCATGGAATTTGCAAATGCCATAGAAGACGGTACTATTGACGTCACAGAAACAGGTATCACAGCTGATGGATTATATTCCGATGTAGTTGCAAGAATGTGCTGGATCGGAGAAAACCTCTATGACGAGAAAACAGGTCTTTATAATCACGGCTGGGGACCTTCGGCGGGCGTGAACGGTCAGTTCTGGCTGAGGGCGGTCGGCTGGTATGCAGCTGCGCTTGCAGATGTTATTGGTATGCTTCCTGAGCGTTTTGATACAGAAAGGAACAAACTCATTGCCATTGAAAAACAGCTCTTTGACGGTATGCTGAAGTATCAGGATCCCGAAAACGGAATGTGGAACAATGTCATTGACCATGACTTGACGCTGAAAGGTTCAAAAGTATCCAATCTTCCTGAAACATCAGGCTCTGCACTGATGGCATACGCTATGCTCAGATCTTATTCAGAGGGTCATATAGAACAGACCTACTGTGAAGCAGGACTTCGGGCATTCAATGGGATAGTTCGTGAGCGTCTTGACAGTGAAGGACTGCAAGGCATATACATTTCTTCGGGTGTGGGCACTACAGCGGAAAGTTACCTTACAAAGAACTATCAGGTCAATGAAGCAAAGGGTGTGGCACCTCTGATGATGGCTGCATGCTATGCAAACAAAGCGGCAGAACGCTGTTACGGTACCGCCCATTGTTTACAGGGAGATGTCAATGGAGATGGCAAATTAAATATTTCAGATGTTATTCTGCTGCAAAAATGGCTTATTTCCCCGTCTGATACTTACCTTGCAGATAGTAAAGCTGCTGATCTAAACAATGATGGCATGCTGAATGATAATGATCTGGATCTGATGAAAACTGTATTATCGGAACAGTATTAACAATAGATGATCAATACTCATGAAATTTCTCAAACACAAAGATCCTGTCAGAGCATCGTTTCAATAATGTAATACTTAAAAAGAAAGGCAAAACGTTCTAGTGATTTTAAGGTGTGAATAAAATGGCAATATTATATTTTTCTGATATTCTGAAAAAAGTCGGGTTAGACCCTAAAAAAGTCAAATTAATTCGTCATGCGTATTCTCATAATAATTTCAAAAAATTAGCAGAAAGAAATATGATCTATGAGTATACTCGTCATCAAAGAAAAGATTTTAGCAAAGGCTATGATTACTGGGCTGTATTTATAAGCGGCAAAGGTACCTTAGCTCAGCTTTATACAGTTTATAAAGTCGGAGATTATGTTTCCGATACGCCTGATATGATACCCGAAGGCAGCACCGAGGAAGAAGCCAGCGGATATACAGGGGAAGGAGCGGTATATGAGCTTACAAGATTAGACATATTAAAAGAATACGAGGGCAAACTGACCATAGACTGGGGTCCTTCTACTCGTAAGTGGGATCAAAAAGGAACGACGGAAAAACCTATCATCTCAATAATGCCAGACGAGAAAAAAGTATTTATGGGATATGAAGAGGTACTGCTTTCCTATGACCAACTTAAAGAGATTGTGGATAACAAAGAGATCTACGAAGCATGGCATGTTGCACTCAAATCTGTAAATGCTATATATCTTATAGTTGATACAGAAACCGGAAAACAATATGTCGGCTCAGCTTATGGTGAAGACGGCTTATTCGGCAGATGGTGCTGCTATGTAAACTCACACCACGGACACAATAAAAAGATGAAAGAGCTTATCTGTAACTACCCCGAAAGGTATCATGCTTTCCAGTTTTCTATCCTACAAATACTGCCAAAAACGATAATTCCCGAAGAAGCAGTTAGAATTGAAAACAAATGGAAATCCAGATTGTTAAGCATGAAGTTTGGTATGAATGATAACTAGGAACTGACAACTTATGTCTTTTGAGATCACTTACTGAAATAAAAACATGTTTTTTCGACTGTCCGGCAAAATTCACTTCTGCAAGATATGATCGATAAAATCTAAAGAATACATCATCTATCTATGACCGTTTTGTATACTCGCGCATACATAAAATGAACCGTGTAGGGAACACCCACTCCTGCACGGTTTTCTTTATATCTCAGACAAGTTTTAAAAATAATATCGAAGTGTATGCAGATGGCGAAATGAATACAATTATCACCGCCATTCAGGATAAATACATCAATGGCATATTAGCACTGAAAGATGGCAGTGACCGGTATATTTTCGGACATTTTATCGATACTTCTCTTTCATACTGCATTACTGATAACGAAATATTGTCATTAAACGTTCGATAGCTGTAACTGTGCTGCTTTGGCTCAACATAGCCGTTTGTGGTCGTTTTATGCAGTACTTTTATAATGTTTCATTGAGCAGATCTATCTACGTTCACTCCGATTTTATGACTGCTGACTCTGATATGAATGATTTTTTCGAGTACCTGTGCTATACTTCAAGTACAGTCAAACAACGGAATGAAACAAACAAAATGCTGTACTTGCTGCGCAGCTGATACGGATGAAACACTGTCGTACACAGTGGAAAAGTTCGGTCTGATATTTCAAAGTCAACGCATTTTTGGTTTCATTACGGTCTTAGTCTGAAATAATCTATATCTGAAAGGAATAAACAAAATGAAAAACACAACATTTACAAGGACAACCAAGAAAGTTATCACCACCCTGACAGCAGCAGGCTGCATGCTCTCTGTTTCTGCGGGCGCTCTGGGAAACAGCACAATAAGCAATGTTATATTCGGCAATGCGATAGTTGCAGATGCGGCATCCAACGATGCAAGCACTATTATTGATGCAAGAAACGGTAATGTCGAACTGGTACAGGGTAAGTTCTACATATCGCCCAACAAGCTGTATGTGCTTGTATTCCAGGGCGACGGCAACCTCGTTGTATATCATTACAACCCCTCTACAGGCAAGGCATATTCACCTACATGGAGTTCTCAGACAGAGAAGAGAAACGGTAAGAAGTGCATACTTCAGGGCGATGGTAACTTTGTTATCTATAGATCCGACGGAAAAGCTATCTGGAATACCAGGACCAACGGCAAGAAGAACGCTTATCTCACATTCAGCAATTCAGGTGTGATAAGAGTAGTTTCCAGAAATACAGGCTCTACCACATGGTCAAGCACTTATAATCACGGCTACAGCATCAATCAGGGACCGATCATAGATAAGCCGGCAGACGGTCAGCTTTCTGCACATTTCCACTCAAGTGAATTTGCGTGCAAGCGCTGCGGCAAGACCCACGCTATCGACCCTAACCTCATAGACAAGCTGGAAGCACTCTACAGCAAGCTGAATTGTTCAAAGATCATCGTTAACTCGGGCTACCGCGATCCTGATTGTTCCGTTGCAGTAGGCGGTTACAGAACTGACGCACATACTCTCGGACTTGCGGCAGATGTTGTTTGCTACGATAAAAACGGCAATGTTATCCCCTGTGAAACTACCGCATGGGCAGCAGAGCAGATCGGCTTTACAGGCATCGGTTTGATGAATGGCGGAGCTATCCACCTCGATGTTCGTACCACCAGCAATTATTCAAATGGTCACTGGTTCGGTGATGAAAGAACAGGCAATAACAATATCGCTACTTTCAAAAACTATCATAGGTGATATCAACGACACCTGATACTGTGAATATATAATGCAAACAAAAGGCAGGCACTTAAAAACAGAGTGCCTGCCTTATATTTGTTTCTGCACTATATCCCGATGCTGATATAATAAATATGACTATCCCTTTAGCACACCGGCTGAAAATGCTGTAAACAAAAGGATAATTGAGCACCATACGCCAGCCACCTTAAGTTCTGTAAAACCGCCGTTTTTGTGGTGTGTCAGCGTGATAACCACGATAATAAAAAAACGGCAGTGCGCATTACACGCACCGCCGTCTACAGAGAGTTGTAGTTTACACCTATATATACTTCAAGAACACAATCCGAGCCGAATTTATCGCCGTTTCGTACCACTACATAATAAACGCCCGTTATAGGCTCATAATTATTTTTTTTGATATAATCTTTCAGGGCTGTTTCTGTTCCCGAAATATCCGCGATGCTTCCCTCGTGTCTTGTCATGACCGCGTTTACCAGACGGAATACAGGCTTCTTGCCGTAGTTTTCCGAAGGTCTTATCTCACCCTTTACAGGTATCAGTATCTCAGCAGACTGTATTTCATCGGAACCGTCATTTCCCTTGAATGTAAATATAGACCTGCCGTTGGCTGTGTGACCCAATACCGAAAGATTATCATGGATATGCTGTATCACTTTCGGTATATCCGCCTTTCTTGTGTTCGCAAGATAGGTTATCAGGTTTTCAGCGTATACATTCATGTGTTGTATGTATTGCAATCTTTTCACCCGTTCATAATCTATTAGAAATATAAAGCTGACTGTCGTTACAGATGATCATGGCATATTTCTTTTATAGATCATATCACAGAATGTATGGTGCTGTCATCTGTTGCGGAGTGAATGGTATTAAAATCGAAGTGAACGGTATTTACACCTCTTCCGCCCTCAGCATAAGCTGAATGTCAAGTGTGAATTTCCCGCTGTCTGCTGACATTTCTGCTTCGCCGTCGTATTTTCTTACTGTCCGCAGAATGTTGGATACACCGAAACCGTGATGTTCTTTGTCGCTCTTTGAAGTTGCTATAGTATTGTTGCTTTTTATCGACACAGCCTCAAATATCGGATTTGCGATATTAAAGAAGAAGTATCCCTGTTGAAAGTCAGCTTCGATATTTATTTCTTTGCGGTCATCGGAAGTGTCTTTGCCGCAGGCTTCTATTGCATTGTCGATAGCGTTTGCCATTATTATACAAAGGTCAACATTGCTTATGCCTGTCGTAGGTACCATGCCCTTAAAGAGTATGACGGAATTTACCGTTGCGGCTCTGTCATTTTTATCATTCAGCAATGCGTCAATGATTATATTTCCTGTATTGAACTGCTTTTTCTCAACAGATGAAAGGTTTTCTATCTCAGTTATATAATCCAGCGCCTTGTCTTTTTCATTCGCCTCGATAAGGCTTCCAAGACAGATCATGTGATTTTTGAAATCATGTCGGAAACTTCTGAATTCGCCATAGATGCTGTTTATCTTTTCGTAGTACTTTACTTCGTTCTCCACCTGCTTTGAAAGCATGTCTATGGTGGTCTTTTTTTCTGCTTCGGATATGCTTATCTTTATGATGGAAAAAGCAAAGATCACCAGACCTATCATTGACGGCAGTATGTATCTCTTGTAATACAGTTCGTGATCGGGCTTGTTTTCGCCCATAACGAACACTGCCGCTATATACGATATAAGAAGAACGTTAATGTATATTTTTTTCGGTAAAGATTCAATGACCTTGCGCACGACCAGTTCCATCTTTTTGCTTTTAAGATATATAAGTATGCACGCTATGATGACCGAATCGATGATAAATGACAGCAGATTGCAAAGTTCGTAATCATCGATAAATGCCATGCAGATATTCATATATATCTGCGGCGGCGACATGGTTTGCAGAAAAATATACAGTACTCTCAGACTTATCTCACTGAATATGATACTGTATGCAGCCAATCGTCCGAAAAAATAAAATAATTGCAGTGCCAGCAGCAATTCTCCCGGACAGAAATCAGGCTTGTTCATAAGTAAAGGTGCGGGAAGCAGGGTGAGTATAAGAACAAAATAACCCAGATATCTGATGCGTGATGCCTTGAAACTGCATACTGTTTTTGACAGCCTGACTATAAGGAACTGCTCTGTGATGTTGGTGAGCAGTACTAAATAAGAAGTGATAGTCATCGTCACAGCCCCTTCCGTAAATTATATCTCTTGATATAGTCGGTGAAGGCTTTTTTGAACGGCGTGAGTTTTATCCTGCTGATAAGTGCTCTTTCCTTATTGTCGAAAAGTATATCCGTAGATGTGTGCGAAACTATATGCCGCAGTCCTGCAAGATATGTCCTGTGGCATCGGAAAAATTTGTCTTCGGGAAGCATTTTTTCTATCTCGGACAAAGTCTTTTTAAAAAGTACAGTACCCTCATTCGTCCTTATGTGGCAGTATTTGTCAGATGCCTCGATGTATATTATGTCGTTTATATTTATCTTCTTACTGCTGTCATCGGTCTTTATAAGTATAAAGTTCGACTCGTCATTGTCCGCAAGGAATGAATCCAGCGCAGACTCCAGCTTTTTTTCGTCTATCGGCTTTACTAAAAACCTGTAGGCATTGACTTCAAAGGTATCAAAAACAATATCCGGAAAGCTGGTCAGGAATATAATGGCAGTCTTGATGTTTTTCTTTCTTATCTGCCTTGCAGTTTCAAGACCGCTTATCTCTGCCATCTGATGATCCATAAAAATAATATCATACTCGTTCTGACTGCCTATAAGGTCAAGTCCGTTGGTATAATCATTGTAGATCATTATAAGGTTTCTCTTTTTTGCATAATTTTCCAGATGCTTTTTCAGTTCTGTGTGGATGATCATCTGATCATCACAGATCGCGATTTTCATAATGTTCTCCCTTCGTTCTGATACATTTATTTTTTATGGTTCGACACATAGTAACTTTTATAGCGTTCGGCAGATCATATCTTATAATAAACGAAATTTATGCCTTTTGCTATGGTGCAGTTTACTCCGTATTATATACCGTTTACTCCAAAATTGTATCGCGATGTCCAAAAATGTAATATAATAAGACCATCGGAACAAGAGATACAACAAAACTAAAAGAAGGAGGCTTCAATAATGCTGGATTGGTTTGACTGGTGGGGCTGGTAATAGAAATTAAGTAAAATACATAGTAAACTGTTAATTTATATCTATATTTAAGTTTATTATAGCACAGTTTATCGTGTTTGTCAATTTTATGACAGTAAAGTGTTCTGAACGTTTCACCAATATTGAAAGATAACAGAAAAGAAATCATAACAGAAAAGCAAGTCGTGCAGTGATATGGTGTCCCTGCACGATTTGTTTTATCAGGAAAATATGTCCATATCCTCGCCCTGTGAACCGCGTTTTGCCCCTGATAATTCGTCTTTTCAGCATAAGGATGCCGACGGCCGCGTGCGTGGCGGTCGGCAAGTGGGATGACTCCACCTCTCGGTCACCGCTGTGCCGTTACGACTTGGCTGTGAACGTCCTGCCCTGTAATTCGCGCCTTTTGCGTAATGACAGCCCGAAAGGACATGAATGGTAAAATCTGAGAACGACAATTACTCTCATTTTTTTGCAATTGCTATTGAAATTCATACAGTATTGTGTTATAATAGAATAAGTATATCATCCGGTTATACTATATCTCTGTCATAGCAAAGAGGGTAAACTTTATGAGCAAAAATTATGATGTTATTATAGTAGGCTGCGGCGCTTCGGGTCTTTATGCGGCACTCAATCTGCCGAGCGACATGAAAGTGCTGGTACTGGCAAAGCGCGAACTGACACTCTGTAACTCTTCACTGGCACAGGGCGGTATCGCGGGCGTTTATAAAAATCCCGATGACTCACCCGCACTGCACAAGGAAGATACTTTTATCGCAGGCGGCTTCGAGAACGACCCCGATTCCACCGAAGTGCTGGTAACTGAGGCGGCGCAGGATATCGACAAGATAATCAAACTGGGCGTTGATTTCGACAAGACTCCCGATGGCGATTACCACCGTACCCTTGAGGGCGGTCACGGTAAGCACCGCATCTTCCACCACAAGGACGCTACGGGCTATGAGATAGAAACAAAACTGCTGGCTTATGTGCAGACTCTCCCGAATGTTGAGATATGGGAGAACGCACTGATGTGCGACTGCCACAAGGTCGGGGACGGTTTCTCTTTCTTAGTGCTGAAAGATGGTGAGTTCATCACCTGCAACTCTCACAAGGCGATATTTGCTACGGGCGGTATAGGCAGAGTCTATGAGTTCACCACAAACTCCGCCATAGCTACAGGTGACGGCATCGCAAAAGCCTATGATATGGGCGCTGAGATAAAGCACCTGAGTTACATACAGTTCCACCCGACAGCTTTCAACAACCGCAACACCCGCGAGTGCTTCCTTATCTCCGAAGCGGTCAGGGGCGAGGGCGCTTATCTGCTCAACTGCAATAAAGAGCGCTTTATGCAAAACTATGACCGCAGAAAGGAACTTGCTCCCCGCGATGTGGTATCCCACTCGATAATTTTTGAGGTAAGGCGCACAGGTTCGGACGAATTCTACATTGACATATCTCACAAAGACCCAGAATTTGTCAAAAACCGTTTCCCGATGATATATAAGAACCTGCTTGAAGCGGGCTATGACATGACCAAAGAGCCTGTGCCGATATTCCCATGCCACCACTACCTTATGGGCGGCATAAATGTTGACACTTTCGCCCGCACAAATATAGACGGTCTTTACGCATGCGGCGAATGCTCGCACACAGGCGTACACGGCAACAACAGACTTGCCAGCAACTCACTGCTTGAAGCGCTGGTATTCTCCCGCAGGGCGGCGGCTGACATCGCTGAAAAGCTGGACAAGAGCAAGACGCTTGAAAGCTACCCCTATGAGATAGACGAGAGCGCACCGCACATACCATCAGGTCTGAGGCGTGAGATAAGGGCGTTGATGCAGAAGTCCTACTTTGTACTGCCCGATATAGGCAGTTTGCAGGACAGCCTGACAAGAGTGGCGCACATAAGAGAGATGCTGGTCAAGGGCAATTACAAACTCGACCGCGATTATGTTGAAGCAAGAAGCCTTGCTACAGTCGCATACATCGTGCTGACCGAAGCCGTTGAGATAGCATTCAGCAGTGTCCCGCTGGACTATGTCGATTACGAACACGGCTTTTGATAATTCATAATTCACAATTCATAATTCATAATTGTTGACATGGACGTTTGATAATTCATAATTCACAATTCATAATTCATAATTGTTGACATGTGCGAAAGTTTTCCGCTTTATCGGAAGAACTCGCCAACAAATGTAGGAGGCTTGCTCACGCCGTTTGACCCGCACAAACACGCGGGAAAGCATTCCCAGAACCATAAATTCAAACCAATAATGAGGGCGAAACGAAACTATAATGCCTGCCAAAGAGCGACCCTCGGCGCGTTATCGCGAGAATGAACAAAACGACCCGTAGGGGCGTTTTGCGAATGAAGCGATAACCCTTCCGCCGAGGCTGAGCGTGGGGGTATGGGGGCGAGTCAGCCCCCATTTAGAATAGGAGTTAATATGAGATTGATGCAATTCCAGATAGATGATATAATCAAGACTGCTTTGCTTGAGGATATAAATTATATTGATGTGACCACCGATCTGCTGGTGGACGAGGAAGCTGTCAGCAGTGCAAGGTATGTTTCCAAGGACGAGGGCGTGCTTTGCGGTATAGATGTGGCTATGAGAGTTTTCACTCTGCTTGATGAGCGCGTGAAGTGCCGCGTTTTCATACATGACGGTGAAATGGTGCAGAAAGGCGATATAATCGCTGAGATAACAGGTCCGACAAGGGCGCTGTTAAAGGGCGAAAGGACTGCGCTGAACCTCGTTCAGCACATGTCGGGCATCGCAACTGCCACAAACAAGTGTGTACAGCTTATCGCAGGCACTAAGGCAAGCGTTGCCGACACCAGAAAAACTCTGCCCGGACTGAGGGCTATACAGAAGTATGCCGTTACTGTCGGCGGGGGAAGAAATCACAGATACAATCTGTCAGACTGTGCCATGCTGAAAGACACTCACCTTGATGCTTACGGCAGTATGACAGGTGCAGTCAATGCACTGAGGGAGAAGATGGGTCACACGGTAAAGATAGAAGTCGAAGCCGCCGATCTTGATATGCTGAAAGAAGCGCTTGACTTGGGCGTTGAGATAATCATGCTCGATAACATGTCCTGCGAGGAGATGGCTGAGGCTGTAAAGATCACTGACGGCAGGGCACTGCTGGAAGCATCGGGCAATGTCACCGAAAGCACCATCAGGGCGATAGCCGAAACAGGTGTGGATATAATCTCGCTGGGTGCGCTGACACATTCGGTAAAAGCGTTCGATATCTCAATGAAAATGGTGAAATAACACTGCTTTCTGACACAGAAAATAACAGACCTGCCCCTGCCCGACAGCGGGGGCTATATATTTTAAGGAGGATATATGCTATATTCGGTAAGTTCTGGCAATATAGAGTTTTCGGCAGATACTTTCGGGGCTGAACTGCATTCGATAAGGTTTGAGGGCAGAGAATATCTCTGGCAGTGCGGCGATGCTTGGAAGAGATACGCGCCTGTGCTGTTCCCGTTCGTATGTTCGCCCGCAGACAGGTCTTACAGGGCTGACGGCAAAGACTACAAGATGAAAGCAAATCACGGTTTTGCCCGCGATATGGAGTTTGAGTTTGCAGGTGCGCAGGCTGACAGCATCGAGTTTATACTGCGCGACAGCGAGGAAACTCTAACGCAGTACCCATATAACTTTGAACTGACTGTGCGCTACACCGCTCTGCCAAACGGTGTAAAGGTCGAAAATATCGTGAAGAATACAGGCGAAAAGACAATGTATTTCTATCTCGGCGGACACCCTGCGTTCAACTGCCCGCTGGCTGATGGCGAGAAATTTGAGGACTACGACATAGTTTATCAGCAGAACGAACATATAGCCGATCCCGCAGGGAATGTTCTTGCAGAGAACGGCAATACCCTTGCGGTGACACGTTCGCTGTTTGATAATGATGCAATAATGATAGACAAGCCCAATTCAAAGGCTGTAACGCTGAAAAGCAGAAAGTCCGAGAGGGCTGTGACAGTGAAGTTCCCGCAGTCTGACTGCATAGCCGTATGGTCGCCCACAGGTGATGACAGGGCATCTTTCGTGTGCCTTGAACCCTGGACATCGGTGCCTGTTTACGCCGATGACGAATATCCCGACATCGAGAAAAAGCCCCACGCTGTAAAACTGGAAGCAGGCAAGGTGTTCAGTTACGCCTACGAAATAGAGGTGCGCTGATGAAAGCACTGGTACAGGTGGTGAACTTTGCGCGGGTAGAAGTTGAGGGCAAGACAGTCGGTGAGATAGGCAAGGGTTTCCTGATACTTCTGGGCGTGGGTCACGGTGATACAGAAGCCGACTGTGAAAAGCTGGCAGACAAGCTGTCCAAACTGCGCATTTTCGCTGATGAGAACGGCAAGACGAACCTTTCGGTCAACGATGTGGGCGGCGATTTCCTGTGTGTCAGCCAGTTCACTCTTTATGCTGACTGTCACAAGGGCAACCGACCGTCTTTCACCAACGCGGGTGAACCAAAGCGTTCCAACGAACTTTATGAGCATTTCTGCGAACTCTGTGCCGACAAGATAAACGGCAAAGTCGAGCGCGGCATCTTCGGTGCAGATATGAAAGTCACACTGGAGAACAACGGACCGTTCACGGTAATGCTTGAATGCGTTAACGGAGAAGTTTTGGGAATTCATAATTCATAATTCATAATTTTTGACAGGCATTACGGATCTGATTTTTATCGGATAATTTTGTGCAGGACGGGGGCTTGCTCCCGCCGTTTGAACCGCACTGCCTTGCGGGGGCGGGGGCGGCAATTCGTGACCGTTGGCATGGGCGGAATTTAAGGTGGGGGCACTCCACCCTATATAGATGCTTGTCACACGGGGGACGTTTCTCCCCCAAAAAATCAAAACCGAATAATGAGGGCAAAACAAAGCCTTGAAACATGCCAAAGAGCGACCCGCGCCGCGTTATCGCGGGAGAGAGCAAAACGACCCGTATGGGCGTTTTGTGAACGAAGCGATAACCATTCCCGGCACGGCGGAGCGTGGGGGCATGGGGGGTGTGCCCCCATTTAGAATAGGATCTAACATGAGAATACTGATAATCAGACACGGTGAACCCGATTATGCTAAGGACTGCCTTACCGATAAGGGTATCGAACAGGCGGCGATATTGGCTGAAAGGCTCGCTGATGAGGACATAACTGCGTTTTACACTTCTCCGATGGGCAGGGCAAGAGAAACCTGCGCGGCAACGTTGAAAAAGTTCGCAGACAAGCAGGCTGAGGTCTGTGACTGGCTTCACGAATTTGACCTTATGTGGGAAAATCCCGACAGCCATAAAAAGGAAATGACTTGGGACGTTCCGCCCGACTGCTGGACGGAGATACCCGAGATGTTCGACAAGGAAGGCTGGTACAAGCACCCTGCCATGTCTGCCGCAGGTATGGGCGGGCGGATACAGTCTGTTGATGAGGGCGTAGACAAACTGCTTGAAAAGTATGGTCTTGTGCGCGAGGGCAGGCATTACAGAGTGGTGAAAAAGTGCGGCGATACCATCGCACTGTTCTGCCATTTCGGGGCGATGTGCGCCGTTACCGCGCACCTGCTGAACATCTCGCCAATGATAATGTGGCAGGGCTTCAACGCCGATTTCACTGCGGTCACAGAACTCTGCACCGATGACCGCTATGGCAGGTCGGCTAACTTCCGTGTCTGCCTGTGGAATGACAATCACCACCTCGCTGACTTTGAAAGAGGTCAGCTGAGCGCGAAATAAGACGATAAACGGGTCGTTAAGCGCGGCTCGTTTTTTGTGCAAAAATCATCTTGGAATATCAGCGGCAGTGTGCTATAATAGGTATTAAAAGACGAACGCTGTCCCGAAAAGCGTTTGACAAAAAATGTATCCCGATTTGGTTGTGTATTGTTCCCCCGCCGAAGGCGGGGGAACAATACGAAAGAACAGCCATTTTGTATCACCAGCAATACACATCAAAATTGGGAGAAAAATGTTTCCCAAATGGAGGAATTAAAATGAAAAAGACAGCTATGACCATTTCTTATGAACTTTGGGGCAAGCTATACCTGAATATCACCAATAAGTGCCCATGTGCATGCACTTTCTGCCTGCGCCAGAATGATGACGGCGCTTACGGTTCTGACCCGCTGTGGCTGGAACATCAGCCCACGCTTGAAGAGGTGCTGGCAAACCTGAAAACACGCGACCTCTCTTCTTATGAAGAGATAATCTTCTGCGGCTACGGTGAGCCTACCAGCGAACTGGACATACTGCTTGAAACAGCAAAGTATATCCGATCGGTGTGCGATACCCCCATCAGGCTCAACACCAACGGTCTTGCAAACCTCATACACGGCAGAAAGACCGAACCTGATTTCAAGGGTCTGATAGATACCGTTTCCATCAGCCTGAATGCTTCCGAGAGTGAGGCTTACATGGCTATCACGCGCCCGAAGTGGAAGGATAAGGACTGTTTCGCTGAATTGCTGAGTTTTGCGAAAGACATGAAACAGTATGTTCCCAACGTGGTGCTTACTGTGGTAGATGTCATCGGTGAAGAGGAGATAGCAAAGTCGCAGAAAGTTGCTGACAGTGTGGGCGTTAAGCTGAGAGTACGTCCGCTGGAATCTTGATACCCAAAAGGAATGAGGAAGTAAAATGTACAGAATACAGATACCCGCTACATCGGCAAATCTTGGTGCAGGCTTTGATGCGCTGGGTCTGGCGCTGACTTACTATAACTATGTCGAGATGGAGGAGTGTGACAGGCTTGATATAGCTTCTGCTGACGACATCGAAGTACCCTGTGACGAGCGCAATCTCATCTATCTTTCGGCAAAAGATCTTTACGCGGTATGCGGCAGAAAGCTGGAGGGTCTTAAACTCAGGCAGACAAACAATATCCCGATGGCAAGAGGTCTTGGTTCGTCCTCAGCCTGCATAATCGCAGGACTGGTGGGCGCTAACAAAATGCTGGGCGACCCGCTTACCAAAGATGACCTCGTTGACCTAGCCGCACAGATAGAGGGTCACCCCGACAACACCGCACCCGCACTGCTGGGCGGCATAGTTACTGCGGTGTTTGACGGCAGAAAGGTACACTGGGTAAAGCAGGAGGTCTACACTAAGCTGAAATTCGTGGCTATGATACCTGATTTTGAACTTAAGACCGAAGAAGCCCGCGCATGTCTGCCAAAAGAGGTCAGCCATAAGGACGCCGTGTACAACCTGTCAAGGGCGGCACTGTTCTCGGCATCACTGCTTACAGGCAAGTTCGAGAACCTGCGCACTGCGGTACACGATAAACTACACCAGCCCTACAGAATGGAACTGATACCGGGCTGCCGCGAGGTCTTTGACATAGCTTACACTCACGGCGCATACGCAGGTTACATAAGCGGCGCAGGTCCTACTGTTATGGCGATAGTCGATGAAGAGAACAAGTTCTTTGCGGGCAAGATGAAATTCTCGCTTGATAATGCCGGTCTTGGCGGCTGGCAGGTAAAGGAACTTGCCATCGATAACGAGGGTACGCTGATAACCGACGTATAGAACGCACAGTCATATCATAAACATAAAAGCAGTCACTCCCTGTCACGGGAAATGACTGCTTTTTTCTTATGTCCTCGCCAGAACATCAGGGTCAAGTATCGATATGCGCGGCTTGCCCTCGCGTATCACAAAGCCCCTCACCGATCCGTTGTCAACGGGCGAACGGGCTATGTTGTCGGGTGTGACAGTTTCAACATCGCACACCCTGTCTACTGCTATGCCGCACTGCATCGTGTTTATCTCAATGACTATCACACAGCTTCTGCTGTCATAAGGCGCTTCTTCCATACCAAGCCGCAGACGCAGGTCAAGCACAGGCACAGCCTTGCCGCGATGGTTCATAAGCCCCCGCACGAATGGCGGTGCTGTGGGTATTGCGGTTATCACGGGCATCTCGATTATGTCTGATACATCTAATATGTAAAATCCGTAATGCTCTTCACCCGCAGTAAAGGTCAACAGCTGACCGCCGTTTTCGATAAGTTCGTTTACATCAGCCATTTTGCGCCTCCTCTCCAAGCTCGCCGCCCAGAAGCGAGAGCATGTCAAGTATTATGGTCATACTGCCGTCGCCCAGTATCGAACAGCCTGCAAGTCCCGCTTCTTTAAGGTGCAGACCGTCCAGCAGCGGCGAAAAAGGCTTGACTACCACCTGCTGGTCGCACACTATCCTGTCTGCCAGCAAAACGGCTTCATACTGACCCTCGCGGCAGTACATGCAGATGCCGTCTGCGGGTTCGGTGATGTCGGTGTCTATCTGTAGTTTCTCACCCAGCCTTATCAGCGGGAAACACCTGTCCCTGAGATACACGAATTCGTTGCCGTCAGGGTCGGTTATAAGGCTTTCTGCCTTGCAGGAAAAGGCTTCCCTGATGGAAGATGCAGGTATCGAGATGCTTGATGCCCCTACCTCGACACTCAGCACATCGAGTATCGAAAGCGAAAGCGGTATCCTTATGGTGAAACTGCTGCCCTTGCCAAGCACCGAGTTTACTATCAGCTTGCCGCCCACTTTTTCGATGTTCTGCTTGACAACGTCCATGCCGACACCTCTGCCGCTGTACTGAGTGACCTGTTCGTTGGTGGAAAATCCCGCCGCCACCACGAAATTGAATATCTCCTTTTCGGTGTACTCGCTTTCGGGCTTTGTCAGCATACCGTTCTTTTTGGCTTTTGCCAGTATTTTCGCCGCGTCCATTCCCGCACCGTTGTCCTTGCAGGATATTACCACTTCGTTCGACTCGTACCCCGCACTCAGCGTAACGGTCGGCGGATTTGTCTTGCCTGCCGCAAGGCGCTCTTCGGGCGTTTCTATGCCGTGATCCACCGCATTCCTGACAATGTGCATCAGCGGGTCGCCCAGCATGTCAACTATAGACTTGTCAACTTCCGTGTCCTCACCGCGAAATACCAGCGTGGCGTTCTTTTTCAGCGTGTTGTTCATGTCACGCACCACGCGGTTCATCTTCTGGAAAGCTGTTGAAACAGGCACCATTCGCAGACTCATCACAACGTCCTGCAATTCATCGGTCAGCTTTTTCAGTTCACGCGAGGACTTGTTGAACCTGTCCAGCCGCGTTTCCAGCCCGCGCAGGTCGGGTGAAGATGTCACTGCGCTTTCGGTAATTACTATCTCCGAAACCAGATCAAGCAGTCTGTCCAGCTTTTCCAGCTTGACGGTCAGCAGACTCTGCTCCTTTTTAGGTGCTTTCGCCGCAGTTTTTTTCGGCTCTGCGGGCTTTTTTTCTGCCTGACCGACCTCCTGTTTTTCTTCCTGCGGCGCAGGTTCAGCAGGCTTTTGCGGAACGGCAGGCTTTTTCACAGGCAGCGCGCTCTCCACATTTATGCCGCTGTCCAGCAGTCTTTCCACCGCGTTTGTATCATCTGTTATCAGCTTTATGTACAGACCGTTCTTCGCTATCTCGTCATCGGCGCTGTCAGCATCTAAGTCTGCGGGTACAGTTCGGCAGACCTCCGCAAACGCGCCCAGCTTTCTCAGCAGTACCATAGCCCTTGCCGACGGCATAGCACAGCTTTCGCTGTACATCACCCGATATGTCAGCAGACTGTCGGGGTCATCGGGCAGAAAGACTCCGTCGGGTATCACCAATTCCTGCTTTGCAGGTGCGGCAGAAGTCTGAGCTTTCAGCATTTCGGGGGTGAACAGCTCGAAGTTCTCCACATTCATGCCCGCTGCCAGCACCCTTTCCACTGCCGCCCTGTCATCGGTCACCAGCTTGATGAAAAGACCTGCCGCCTTTATTTTTCCGTCTGCACCGTCATCGTCCATGTCGGGCGGTATGGTGCGGCAGACTTCTGCCACAGCCCCCAGCTTTCTGAAAAGCACTATCGCCCTTGCAGAGGGCATCTCACAGCTGTCAGAATATGTCAGCCTGTAGGTCAGCATATCGGGCGGTTCGTTTTCATCAAAAATATCCGCAGGCAGAGCATTATCCTCCTGACCCGACTTTTCAGCTTCGCCCTTGAAATATGCCGCCAGCACATGTATATCGTTTATCAGCCCCGAAAAATCCGTCAGCGGTTTGTCCTCATCGGTGAGGTCTTCAAGTTCGCCTTTCAGCGCATCGCTGCTCTTGTAAAGCAGGTCAAAAAGTGCTGATTTGTCGGTCTGCACGTAAGTTTTCTCACGGATTATGTAGAACATATCCTCCATCGCATGGGCAAGTGCAGACATGTTCTGCAAGCCCATCATAGCCGCCGAACCCTTTATAGTGTGCATCGTTCGGAATATCTCGGCTATGTCGCTCTCTTCGATAAGTGATATATCTTCCGCCTGTTCAGCGCGCATAAGTATCTCATCGAGATTTTCCAGCAGTTCGCCTGTTTCAAACAAAAATGTATCGAGCATGCCCTCCATGCTCTCGTCAAATTTTGGCATATTTCTCACCGCCTGTATCTGTTCAGATAGAATTTAACCATTCCTCAAAGAATTTTCTCTGCGCTTCGCTGTCGGGGAAGCTGTCGGGCTCTTTTTCCTCAAATATCCACACTCTGTCAGAAAGCGTGGGCTTTTCGCCCTTCCTCACAAGGTATACCATATCACTGCCTGCCATCATGCCCGACTGCCCCGCGTTAAGCATCGCGCCCGCACAGCACAGCCCGAAGCCCTTTTCTAGCAGACTGTCCCTCAGCTTGCCGAAAGCTGTGAAATAGTCATCGTCTTCGCCTGTCAGCGTTTTGCCGCCAATATCTATGCGCAGTACCGTTACCCCGTCTGCATAGTCCTCTTCGATGACCGCATCTGTATATACATTATCAGCAAGCCTTTTCAGTCTTACATTTATCTCTTCCATATCTTACCTCACAACAAGCCTTTCATCAACCTCGAACCTGTATCTGCCCTCGCTGTCCTCAACATCATCGGGAAATTCGGTGTCTATCACACAGAAGCCGTCCCTTTCACCGACCACCGCGCACCTTATGACACCCTCTCGCGGAACTGTCATATCAGTGTCATCGCGTGCAAATATCGGCAGTTTATCGGAGAAAACATGCTTTTCGCCGTATCTGTCGGTAAACTCTGCCGATGCAAAGCGAGGGTAGCCGCCTGTATCGGTGATCTCGGTAATGGTGACTTTAACTTCTGCCATATCATCACTCCGTTCAGCTATAGAAACATTATACCATATATAATACCTGACAATCAACCCTGTGCGAACTGCTTTTTCATGAAATATGATCGTCCCGTGTGACAAGCCATGCAAACAGACCGACCGCACCCAAAAGCGCAGTCGGTCATCGCGGTGCAGTTCGAGGTATTACTGCTGATACCGTAAAACAGCGGTTCGTTACCGTCTTGTCACCGACACACATAGTCTTGCCGCACATGACCTGAATGCCTGCCGATATCCTTTTTCGTTTATCATATCTCACACGAAAAGTATATCCCGCATCAGCGAACGCTCCTTGATGATGGTTTGCGTTAATAACATTATAACATATTTTTCACAGCATTTTCAACAGTCTGAAAGCCATTCAGCCAAAAAAAGCATACGAAATCAAGCAGATATTTTCGTGCATATCGCCCAAACTCATCTGTCTGCCCTGCATTTTGTCATGTAATATCATTGCCATATAAAAACGGCACCGCCCCATCGGGACAGTGCCGTTTACTATAATTTTGAGAGGCGGGCATAATGCTCGAATAACATTAGTTCTTCTTTCTTCTGGATGCCAGTACTGCACCGCCGAGAATTGCTGCTGCACCCATGATACCGCCTGCTGCCGAACCTGTGGTCGGGTTGGAGGTGGACTTTGTTGCTGCCTGAGATGAAGCCTTTGAAGAAGATGAGCTTGCAGCCGAAGAGGTCTTGGAAGATGTGCTGCTTGATGCTGCCGATGAAGCAGAACTGTCAGCAACAGAGCTTTCGGATTCGCTGTCTTCTACGTTTTCAGATGCGTTGTATACTACCTTTATGCTCCTGATGTAGTAGTTATCGCATGTGAAATCAACTGTGTACTCAGTGCCGTCTGTCAGTTCACCAAAGTTGGTAACTGCGCCTGTGCTGTCGGTCACACTGCCCTTTTCGATGGATACCCTTGTGCCGTTGACATCAACATATTCCATATCGAAACCGTCCCTGTTGTTCACGGTAACGGGAGTGATGTAGCTGTACTCAGCATTTCTGCCGCCTGTGGTGAAGTATACCCTTGCCTTTACATTCTGTGCATCTGCGGGCAGACCGTTTATGTCAAGACCCTTTTCATTTCTGAACTTGCCTGTAACTTCGCCTGTGTAGACCTCTGAAACATCAACATCAACGTTGTAGTCGTAAACATAGTTCTCGTATGCAGGTACCGAAGTGTCAGCAACATCTGCGTCCTTTACCGAGCAGTAGTAGCGAATACCTGTTATCTTCTTGCCGTCAAGACCTTCTGTAGCATCTATGTTCCATGCTATCTGGTTGAAAGACCATATCTGGTCAAGGTGATAAAGACCCTTAGTGGTGCCGTCCTCAGCAGTTATCACCATAGCGTTGATTATCTTGTCAGATGCTTCCTCAGCTTCGCCTATCTCAAGCTGAACATCGCCCCAGTGAGTGCCGTAGGAAGCGCTCACATCAATGCTCTTGCTGCTTGCGGAATCGCTGCCCGCCTTGAAGCTGCTGCCGTCAAGTTCAAGATAGTTTGCAGGTGCGCTGTCCAGTACATAGTAGGAATATGCAGGTGCTTCGGAAAGTGCCTGATAGCCGTTGAGTACGGTGGAATTTGTCGAGCCGTGACCCATAGTAGCCACAGTTACAGAAGACTCATCGGTTATCTCGCTGCCGCCCAGTGCCTTTACAGCGTCAATGCTGTCTACCTTGACTGCCCAGATAACGCCCTGTACCTTAGAACCGTTGTCCTTGCCGACTGCCGCAACACTGCCGTCCTCAGCTGTGCCTGCGGTAACGCCCGAATGATAAGCGCCGCCTGTCTTGCCATAATTGCCTGTTTTGTTGGTGGCAGATGTTATAGCGTCAACATCACCTATCTCGGAATTTTCAGCCGAATAGAACTGGCTGTAGGGGATATTCATAAGAACATAGCCGCTGAAATCGTCACTTGCCGCCGCAGAAGCCGATACAGAGAACATGCCCGAAACTATGCCCAGTGCTGTAACTGATGCCATTAACTTTTTGTATTTCATAGAAATACTCCTTTCGGTATAATATTGATCCATACTCAAACACCGCGACCGTTGTGACGGTGTTTATTTACTTCTCTCTTGGTTAGTTAGTCTAAACTGACTGCATCGTATAGTATATCATATTACTATGAAATAGTCAAACGTTGTTTTTTACGAACTTAATTGGCGTTAGTGGCATCTAATTTGTAATATTGACGAATGCCCGCTAAGTTAACTATAGCTAACATGGCGAATTTAAACTTTTCGTAAAATAATATAATCTATGATTGACAAATTTTTTGCATTAAAGTATAATAGTTCAATGGTTAGTTATAGCAATCCGCCTTAAAATTCAGACAAAATCCAGTCACAAAATCCATAGATCAGAGCTTTTGCGACTGGATTTTGTGAATTTAAATAGTTGGATTGCTATAAATATAACATCAAAGACGGATAGTGAGGTAGAGAATATGTTATTCCTGATAGCGTTTGCTGTCGCGGTGCTGTTTTCGGTGCTGTGTGCGGGTGCTTTGAAGAAAGTGCCAGCGGCGTTCTATGTGGGCGCTGCACTGGTATCGGCACTGATGGTGGTGCTGGCACAACAGCCTGTGGAAAATGTCATACTGCGCAAGTATGTCATCGGGCTGTTTTCAAGAGGTGCGCTGGCGGGCGCACTGTGGGTGGTCGTTATGGGCATGCGCGTACTGCCCGACGGCAGTAAGGCGATAAAACGGCTGATGCCCATAAGGGGCGAACTTTCGATATTTGCGGCGACAGTCACACTGTCACACATATCGGTCTATGGGCTTTCGTACATAAAGCGGATGACCGACTCAAATATCAGCAAGACGACAGATTTTTTGCTGTCTTTTGCGGTGTGTGCGGCACTGGTGCTCATAATGGTACCGCTGACGGTCATATCTTTCAAGAAGATACGCAAAAAGATGAACGCGAAAAAATGGAAGAACATACAGCGGGCGGCGTATGTTTTCTATGCACTGATATATCTGCATATAATCATGCTGTTCATACCCAAAGCGCGGGCAGGCATGGAAGGTTATTTCCTGAGTTGTGTGGTATACACAGCGGTATTCGGGGCTTACCTGATACTTAGGGTAAGAAAGTGGTATGTGAAGAAAAAGTCCCCCGAAAGCAGAGCTTGGCTGAACATCGCAAGCACTGCCTGCGCAGTCCTGCTGACGGGCATAGTTGCTTTTTGCAGTTACGGCAAACCACAGAACAGGGTGAGGACGCGCGATGCTTCTGCAAGGAAAGCAGCTGTAAGGCGTGACCGTGATGTGACCACCACCGCTGACGATGACAGGGCGCGTGTAAGGCTCAGCGCAGGCGATGACAGCAGTTCATCGGCAGAAAGCAGTTCTTCGGTGAGCGGGAACAGCAGTTCCGAAAACGAAAGCGCATCGGAGAGCAGTTCTTCCAAAAAAGACAGTTCATCATCAAGCAAGAGCGACAGCAGTTCAAAAGACAGTTCTTCGGGCGATGAAAGTTCGCAGGTTCAGGAGCAGGAAGAACAGACCGAAGAAACAGTTGTGCAGGAGGAAGAGCAGGTGCAGTCTGAAGAACCTCAGCAGGAGGTCGAAGCCCCCGCTGAAACTCAGCCGCCCGAAACGGCTCCCCCCGAAACACAGCCCCCCGAAACAGCCCCGCCTGAGCCTGAGTATATCTACAACAACGGCACTTATGAAGATTCGGCTTTTGGCTATGACGGCTACATACACGTTACAGTTACTATCGAGAATGATATCATCACCGAGATATATGCCTACACCGATGAAGAGGAAACAGAGTATTTCGATTCGGCATACGAGATAATCGCGGGGGATATACTCTACTATCAAAGCTGTGATGTTGACGCAGTTTCGGGTGCGACTTTCAGTTCTAACGCCATAATGAAAGGCGTAAAGAAGTGCCTTGACCAGGCAAGAAAGTAACTGCTGACCTGCCGATACATCTGAAAACACATGCAAAGACCCCCGTCGGGCTGATAAAGCCTGCGGGGGTCTATTATAGCGATCCAACTTTTTAAATTCACAAGATCCGGTCGCAAAAGCTGGGATCTATGGGTTTTGTGACTGGATCTTGTCTGAATTTTAAGGCAGATTGCTATAATGCCTGTGCATCTTTTTTGGCTGTGCGTATTGACCTTTTGGTGCGGTTGTGATATAATCGATATATGGTTAGTTTCAGCTAATTGAAGACCATACAGAACAGGAAACGGGGGAACACTTAAAATGTGCGAAAAAAATATTTACAGAGCGATAGTCGGTACAAACTCATGGGGGAGCAAAACATACGGCAAAGTGCTGAGGGGAAGCAGTGTCAGCAAGGAAACTCTCAGACAGACGGTGGAAGAAGCAATGTCGCGCAGACTGGTAATTTTCGATACAGCGCAGGATTACGGTCTGGGCGAGGGTCAGCGCCTTATAGGTGAACTTTGCCCGAAAGATGCTATGATATCCTCAAAATACACACCGGGTACGAAGTATACAGCAGGGCAGGTAAGGCGTTCTTTCGAGAAAGACCTCAAAGACTTCGGGCGTGACTATGTTGACATCTACTGGCTTCATCTGCCAAACTGCATCGAGCAGAACCTTGCTGAGATGACAGCACTTTACAAAGAGGGCAAGGTCAGGAACATCGGCATATCAAATTTCACCCTTGAAGAGTGCAAACGCGCCAAAGCACTGCTCGATAAGGCGGGCGTGCCGCTTTTCGGTGTGCAGAACCATTACAGCATCATTGCCCGCGAGTGGGAACAGAACGGTCTTGTGGACTGGTGCAAGGCTAACGGTGTGCAGTTCTGGGCGTGGGCTGTGCTTGAAGAGGGTCTGCTGGTGCCGCCGAAAAAGGGCGGCAAAATGTCTGCGATGAAACTGTTTTATCTGCGCCGCCAGAGCAAACTTCTGCCGCTCTACAAGAAAATGTACATCATCGGCAGGCGGCATAATATCACGCCCGCACAGGTGGCTATGGCTTTCTGCACTTCAAAAGGCATCGTACCGATATGCGGCTGCCGCAAGCCATATCAGGTCACAGACCTTGACACTGCGGCAGATGTCACACTTTCGGAGCATGAGATAGAAGTCCTTGAACAGACTGCTGACAGCACAGGCGTGAAAATTCTGGGCGCTGACATGTTCAGGTTCGCGGTGAAGAAAGAGCGCATCACCGACAGTGCCTACAAACAGCTTACCCTCAGCGAGTTCACCAAAGCCGCTGAGGTCTATGAAACTGACAAGGCGGGCGTTTACAAAATGTGCAAGAAAGATTATCCCGATGTGCTGGCAGAACTTGAAAAAGAACCTTTCACCGACCTGCTGGACTGCGGCTGCGGCACTGCGCCCATGCTTACCCTGCTGCATGAAAAATACCCCGAAAAGCACTACACGGGCATCGACCTGACGCCGAAAATGATAGAAGTTGCAAAGTCCAAAAACATGGCGGGCGTTGAACTGGTGGTGGGCGACTGCGAAAATCTCCCGTTTGCTGAGGAGTCATTCGATGTGGTCATCTGCTGTCAGAGTTTTCACCACTACCCCAACGTGCAGGATTTCTTCAACAGCGTCTACCGCGTTCTGCGTCCTAACGGAAGACTGATACTGCGCGATATGACCGCCGAGAGTGACGGCGTGAGATGGTTCATGAACAACATCGAGATGCCTGTCATAAACCGCACAGGTCACGGCGATGTGCATGTATACGGCAGGGAAGAGGTGAAGAACCTCTGCGATAATGCAGGTCTTAAGCTGGAAAAATTTGAAAAGCGCGGCTTTTTCCGACTGCATGCAGTTGCAAGAAGACCCGAAAAATAGTTGCATTATAGTAAACAACATTAATTTCAGGACATTCAGCGCTCACAGTTCCGGCGAGCACTGAATGTAGAAATTATTATAAGAGAACGTGATTATCCCGCTGACACACCACAAAAACGGCGGTTTTACAAAACATAAGGTGGTTGGCGTATATCTTTTTGTTTACAGCATTTTCAGCCGGTGTGCTAAAGGGATAGTCATATAATAGAATGATAATGCCGTCGGATTTTGAGCCGACGGCATTTTTCTGTGCATATCAGATATATCAAGGGGTATTCGCGTTGACTTCAAGGCTCTTTTTTAACTCGCTTATGTACGTTTCACCTATCTCGCTCAGCTGACTGCTCTTCTTCCTGATAAAGCCGATCTCCATTACACTGTTGGGATTTTCACTGTCCTCGCGGAACGGCACTACTATGTAATCATTGCCGCTCAGTTCTTTGCACAGTATACCCGAACAGAGCGTGTAGCCGTCAAGCTGCTGCATCATCTCGCCCATAGTGGCGCGGTCGGTAGCCTTTATCATGCGCGGGTAGATGTTCTCGCTGAGTATCTCTTCGGCGTACAGATATCCGTCCCTGCCGTTCTGCTCAAATGAAAGGCAAGGGTAAGGTTCAAGCTGTTCAAGACTTATTGACGGTTCATTGGCAAGCGGGTGACCTTTCCACAGGTAGACATACGCTTTGCATCTCACCAGTTCCGTGAAGATAAGTTCGTTCTCTTCCAGCTGTTTCTCTATGGGCTTGCGGTTGAAGTTGGATATATACAGCACGCCTATCTCGCTCCTGAGGTCAGCAACATCGCGTATAACATCGAGCGTTTCTGTTTCGCGCACCGCGAATTCAAATTCAAGGGTGTTGTACTGCTTTACCGTCTGTATAAAAGCGCTCACCGCAAACGAATAATGCTGTGTCGATACACCGAATCGGCGCTTTTTCTCTTTGTTGATGTATTTTTCCTGTATCAGTTCGTACTGGCGGAAAAGCTGACCCGCATTCTGCAAAAA
This sequence comes from Hominimerdicola alba 8, assembly GCF_000178155.2. GTDB lineage: Bacteria > Bacillota > Clostridia > Oscillospirales > Ruminococcaceae > Hominimerdicola > Hominimerdicola alba_C. The sequence continues at coordinate 70,402 of NZ_ADKM02000040.1, read as the reverse complement.
GCCCAGCCCCTCAGCAGACGGCACAGCTCCCTTGTGGGTGCGCATGAATATGCTGACACCCAGTTCCTTTTCAAGTTCCCTGACCGCACTTGTCAGCGTGGGCTGAGATATGCCCAGCTTTTCAGCCGCTTTGTTCATCGACCCGCTCTCAGATATGGTCAGTGCATAGTGTATCTGCTGAAGTGTCATGATAAATGCTCCTTTATCGTCATATATTTTCAGATATAAGGCTGTACCGCCGCCGCACTTTTTGGTCAGAACTGATATGGTGTTATCTGGTATACAAAGTAGTTCAGCCAGTTTGAGAACAGCAGACCCGATGCTGACAGCCATCTGCTGACAGGTTCTTTTTCGGGGTCGTCATCGGGGAAGTAGTTCTCCGGTATATCGGGCGAAAGTCCTGCATCTGTATCGCGTATATATTCCTCACCCAGACGGTAGAGGTCGTATTCGGGGTGACCGTTCACGAATATGTTGCTCCCGCCGTCGGATACTATGTAAACGCCTGCTTTTTCAGACTCAGCCAGTATGGTGAGTTCGGGCACATTTTCGATATCTTCACGCACCAGCCCCGTGTGCCTTGAATGCGGTGCATAAAAATGCCTGTCGATACCGCGCAGAAGTTCATTGGTCGGCTCGGTCACGATATGTTCGTATATGCCCGACAGCTTTTTCGCATAGTCGGTCTTTCTGACACCGTAATGGTAGTAAAGCCCCGCCTGCGCCGCCCAGCACAGGTGCAGTGTCGATGTGACATGCAGTCTTGACCATTCCAGTATCGAGGTCAGTTCGCCCCAGTAATCAACATCTTCAAATTCCAGCTTTTCAACAGGCGCACCTGTTATTATAAGTCCGTCGTAATACCTGTTTTCTATCTGATAAAAGGGAACATAGTTTTTCAGCAGATACGATGCGGGTGTGTTTTTGTACTTATGCGACACCAGCCTGATAAAATCGACTTCTATCTGCAAGGGTGAATTTGAGAGCAGTCTTAACAGCTGTTGTTCGGTGTTCTCCTTATCGGGCATGAGGTTCAGTATGGCTATTTTCAGTTCTCTTATATCCTGGTGAACAGCTCTTTCCTCAGTCATAGCGAAGATATTTTCTTTTTTCAGTTTTTCGATAACGGGAAGAGTATCTTTCAATCTTAATGGCATAATGCTTTCCTCCTTACTATGGGTCTTCAACTTGCGCTCCATACAATTCAGATATGATTAGTATGGATTATATGGAGTATACCACACTCCCGCCGAAAAGTCAATAGCCCCACAGGAATTTAATTCATAATTCATAATTCATAATTGTTGGCATGCACGCGAGAATGCCGTTTTAGCGAAAAGAAAGCGTGCGGTCAAGCGCTCGCAAACGACAGATCAAAGATTTGTCGTAGCAGGCTTTGCACATCAAACAATAAGAGCAAAGCAAAATTACCGCCCACAAGCGGCGGTAAACAACGGCGTGGCGGTGTAACACGGTGGGAAACGCACGAATCTTTCGCCCCTGTCAATAATTATGAATTGTGAATTATGAATTATGAATTAAAAAGCCGATTTAGCGTGCTAAACATTTCGGGATATCCGGCTTGCCATATCCCATGATTTATCAGAAGTAATAACAAAAATTTATAACCAAACGTAACGATGATAGCGTTGTCTTATACACCGCATGATATATGTTAAAAATCATTCCCCGCTTGCGGAAATATATCTAAAAAACGCCGTATCATCGGGGAATATAACGTTGTCACCGTTTGCGGGAAAAGCGTGTCAGCCGCGCTGTGAACAGTACATTTTCCTTGACCTAAAACCGCCGTGATAACTGCCGCGATGTACCTTTTGTGCGAACGTTGTCACCTTTTTTCGTTGACCTTTCGATGTTTTTCAGCTAAACTGGTAACATCTCAAATATCGAAAGGAAATGGTAAATATGAAGAAGAAAATATGTGCGATGATAATTGCGGCTGTTGCAGTGATGACATCATGTTCGGTAAGCGAAAGCAGTGACAGCGGCGCAAAGAAAGATACTTCCCCAAAAGCCGAAAAGACCGACTACAAATACGGCAGTATAGATATACCCGGCAAGGACGGCGCACTCTGCGGCGCACCGATATATGTGGCTTATGAGAACGGCTATTTCGCAGAGGAGGGCTTTGATGTCAACCTCATCTCCACCGACTTTGAAGCCCGCAAGATAGGGCTGAACAACGGCTCGATACCAATAGTGAACGGCGATTTCCAGTTCTTCCCCAGCATCGAGAACGGCATAAAAGTCAAGGTGGTCGATGGTCTGCATGAGGGCTGTATAAAGTTTGCAGTGCGCCCCGACTCCGATATAAGCACCGTTGAAGACTTAAAGGGCAAGAAGATAGGCGTTGACGAGATAGGCGGTACTCCTCATCAGGTGGCTTCGCTGTGGCTTGAAAATGCAGGTATCTCCGCTGACCCCGCTGACGGTGAAGTTTCTTTTCTCCCGTACTCTGACGGCAACCTAGAATTTGAAGCGCTTGCAAAAGGTGAAATTGATGTGGCGGCACTCTGGGACCCGCTCGGTTCGATACATGAAAAGGCAGGCGATGTGAAGATAATCTTCGACTTGGGCAAAGACCCCTATTTTGAGAACCACTTCTGCTGCTTCCTCTATGCGTCCGAAAAGGTGCTTGAAGAAGACCCCGAAAAGGTTGCGGCACTGCTTCGGGCTTACCGCAAGGCGCAGGAATGGATATACGCTAATCCCGAAGATGCGGTAGACCTGATAGTTGACGGCAAGTATGCTTCCATTGAGGACAGAGAACTGGCGGTAAACCTGATAAAAAGCTACGGCTACCCTGCGGCAGAAGAACATGACGAAAACTGGGACGCTCACGTTGAAGAAGATGTAAAGTACTTCGTGGACGGTCTTGCTAAGATAGGCTATCTTGAAAGTGACCCCGAACAGTTTGCGAAAGACATATATCAGAAAGTCGAGGTGGGTGAATGAACACAGCTACAGTAAAGTTGTCAGCCACCGTAAAGGAAAGCATCACCGACAAGCCCAAAGCGGCATGGAACTACAAAAACGGTGCCTATTTTCTGCTTAAAGCACTGCTGACCGTGTCAGGCTTCGTGATAGCTGTCGCGGTGAATATATTCTTCCCGCAGAAAGCGGCAGTGGAGATAAAAAACTATACTCTGAGCATTTTCGGGTTAAATATAGGACTTACGATGAACGACCTCTACCGCGCTTTGCTGGTGGGGCTGATACTGATATACACAGTTTCGGCAATACGGTCGCTTGCTGACAAGGATAAGCGCAAAAAATTCTGCAAGAATGCGGCTTTCAGATCTGCGCTGGGGCTTGCACTTGCAGTCTGGGATATAGGCGGCACTAAATTGCAGATATTCGCACAGCCGTTTTTCCCTGGTCCTGCACAGGTGGCAGAAGCGTACCTTGCTGACGGCGAATATGTTTTGCAGAACACCCTCTACTCGCTAAGACTTTACAGTGCGGGATTTTCATGCGGCGTACTTCTGGGTGTGGGTACAGGAATACTCATCGGCTGGTTCCCGAAAGTTTACTACTGGGTGTACCCTGTGCTGAAGATAACGGGCGTTGTGCCTGCGGTAGCGTGGATGCCTTTTGCACTGACACTTCTGCCGAACTCTTTTACGGCGGCAGTGTTCCTGATAGTTATATGTGCATGGTTCCAGATAGCTTTTCTGACGGCGCAGGGCATACAGTCTACACCGAAACAGAACTATGAAGCCGCACGCATACTGGGCAGTGACCCCGTTGACCTTATCTTCCATGTGGCTGTGCCCCATGCTATGCCCGATATATTCACAGGCATAACATCGGCAAACGCTATGGCTTTCACCACCCTTGTCATGAGCGAGATGCTGGGTCAGCCGGGCGGACTGGGCTACTACATCAACCAGTCAAAAGTATGGAGCGCTTATTACAAAGTGCTGGCGGCGATAGTCATAATGGCGGTGCTGTTCTCGCTGATAAACCACATCATCGGGCGAATACAGAAGCACACTCTGCGCTGGCAGGAGGGGGTAGTCAAAAAATGAGCAGCAGTATAAATATCTCTCAGGTAGACCGCATCTACACCGACACTGACGGCAGAACGGTGCAGGCGCTCAAAAACGTTGACCTTGATATAAAAGCCGGCGAGTTTATCTCGCTGATAGGACCGTCAGGCTGTGGCAAGACCACACTTCTGCGGCTGATAGCGGGGCTTGACAAGCCGCAGGCGGGTCAGCTTTCGATTGACGGCAGAAAGATAACCGGAGTTGACCCCGAACGCGGCTACGTTTTCCAGCAGGGCAGTCTTTTTCCCTGGCTGGATATCGGGCATAATATCGCTTACGGTCTGCGGGCGAGAGGTCAGCTGAAACAGAAGAAAGCAAAAGTCGGTGAATATATCTCTATGGTGGGGCTTGACGGATTTGAGAAAAGCTATCCCCACCAGATATCGGGCGGCATGGCACAGCGCGTGGCGATAGCGAGGGCGCTGATAAACGAACCTAAAGCACTGCTTCTTGATGAACCGATGGGTGCGCTCGATTCTTTCACCCGCGCCGACTTGCAGGACAAACTGCTGGAACTCTGGAAAGAGAACGGCACTACAATGATACTTGTGACCCACGATATCGATGAAGCCATATACCTCAGTGACCGCATAGTGATAATGACTCCGCGACCCGGCAAGATAAGCCGTGTCATCGAAGTTGACCTGCCGCGCCCAAGACATCGCGGCGGCATTGAATTTCTGGCTATGCGCAAGGAGATACTGGAACTATTCGAGCTGGCGCAGGCACAGCCTCAGCCCGAATACAACATCTGACAAGGAGAAGGTTAAATGGATATAGTTTTTGCAGATATATCATATCTCGATGTGATAGCAAATATCGAGCGAAGCTGTTTCCCCGAAGAACAGGCGGCGAAGAAGCATCAGTTCTGTGAGCGGCTGAGTGTATACCCCAAGCATTTCCTGCTGGCAAAAGATGACAGCGGAGATATAGCGGCATTCATAAACGGCTTTGTAACCGACCTTGCAGACCTGACAGATGAGATGTATACCACTCCCTCACTGCACGATGAGAACGGTGCGTGGCAGATGGTGTTCGGGCTGTGTACCCGCCCCGAATACAGGCACAGGGGCATCGCCAAAAGCCTGATGGAAAAATTCCTGAGCCTTGCAGAAGAACAGGGCAGAAAGGGCGCAGTGCTGACCTGCAAGCAGTCGCTTATCGGGTTTTATGAACAGTTCGGGTTTGTGAACGAGGGCATCTCGCAGGGTTCGGTGATAGGCGGGGTGCAGTGGTATCAGATGCGAAAAACTTTTTGATATGGACAGACGGCAGATGTTCTGAAATTTATGTCGTTTACTGTAACGCATCTGCCGATACATCTGAAAACACATGCAAAGACCCCCGTCGGGCTGATAAAGCCTGCGGGGGTCTATTATAGCGATCCAACTTTTTAAATCCACAAAATCCAGTCGCAAATGCTGGAATCTATGGGTTTTGTGACTGGATTTTGTCTGGATTTTAAGGCGAATCGCTATAAAATACCGTTGAAATATTATACTAAAGACCAGACCCCCACATCCATTATAGGATATGGGGGTCAACATATATGGAAGTCGATACTGTCAATTGATAGTGAAGCCGGAGGCTCTCATGTCATGTTTTACATATATCATTTCATCTCTGCGTATCGTCAGTTTTCTTATTATGTCATCTGCGATATGTTCAAATCTGTTTTTATCGGTATAGTGTACCACCAGTTTACCGCATTTGGTATGTTCGTTTTCTCTGCTGATGCCTGCTTTCACAGCGCGGTCGTAACTGCGGCTGCGGGTCTTTATCTTGCTGTTGGAATAGTGTGTTACATACAGTGCATCGACAGTTTTGTTCATATCTTCGGCAATGTAATGATCGAGAAGTTCCGGAGTGACATTTTCAAGAGTGTCACTAAGTACATTCAGCACGATATAGTCAGGCGGGCACACCTTGTTCATAAGATATGCAGGCAGTGAAAGATCCTTTTCGCAGAAAGGCGAAAAGACATCGGACGGAATGCCCACTATGATGACATCGGGTTCGTTGTTCTCTTCAAATCTTACGAAATGGTCTGAGAAATTCTCGGCTATCTCGGCAAAACTTCTGCTGTAGTCAAAAAGTTCAAATGGGAAGACCTCAGCGCCGAACATATCACCTCTGCTGTCAGAAGTTATCAGAGCGGTCTTATAGCCGCGTTCGGTAAGTATCTTCTGCAAGGCGAGTTCGGTATTCAGCTTGTCGGTACCGTCTGCAAGACCCATCACATATATGACAGGCACCGATACCCTACCCATCATGCCCTGAATGACTTTGTCTTTTCGGCTGAGATCCACATAATCACGGCTTATCCTGCGGGCATCGTTTTTCAGCTTTTTAGTCATGTCATTGTCGAAGCAGTGGTAGTTTATCACCTTTACATCGTGGTCAAAGAGTTCTTCGATGAAAGATGCCACATAGCTGTCGGAACATTGTGTGCTTCTGCAAACAACGACCGTATCGCTCTCGGAAGCTATCATTTCAGCATCAGCGTCTTCAAAACCGACAGTCTTGACCTTATCCTGAAAGCTGTTTCGGCTGACAACGCTGACTATCTTTGAGTTTTTGCCCATGAGCACATCGCTGTTCTCAAAGAAAACCATATCATTATCTGCCGCGCCGAACAGACATATATTTTCCATTATTATGTGACCTCCCTGTATTTTACCCTGATTATCTTTTTCAAGCCCCGCATTTTTGCATGTTGCGCGGGCATATCTTACATCTGTACGAAAATATCCTTTACTGTCAGCAGTTTGTTCAGAGTATCCCTTTCTCTCGTTGCAAACGTTCTCATCTTCTGAGCAAACATGCTGTCATCACCGCTTGGGTCTTCTTTTGTGAAAAAAGATTTTATATAGCTGTTTCTGAGCGTCTGGTGCTCTTTGCACAGCTGTTCGTATTCTTCGAGCACTTCATATACTTCGGGGATATCGGTGTGCTTTTCGTAAAAGCAGTGTTCTATCCGTTTGCACATGAGCAGTTTGTGCTCGTACAGCATGTGCAGGTCTTTTGTCATGTTACTGTAGCCTTTTTCCATTTTACGGGCGAGCCTTTCGTAGACATCGATGCCGTATTCGGCTTTGGTGTCGTAAAAACTTACAGGTTCGGGCGAAGCATCGAGATACCTGCCTATCCTTTCAAAGATCTTCTTATAGTCGATGACTGTTATTACGGTGCGGTCGTACTTTTCGTAGGCGATATCCCGCAGATATCTGCTGTCTGCGCTGTCATTTCCGCCTGTTCTGACAGCTGAGAAGAAAGCCTTTACAGTGTCTTCGTAGCTGATCTCCTTTGATACGAACCTTCCGCCGCCGTAGTTGTCATGTGCTATGAAGACCTGCTTGTTGTCATCATAGCCGCTTATTATGGTACTGTGCGGCAGTGTCGGACCGCTGTACTTATCGTTCACATATACCCAGTCAAGGAAGAGGTGTATATAGTTCTCGTTGTCTATGCCGTTTTTCAGTGTGCCGATAAATTCGTCTTCGCCTTTACTGTAGCTGAATACTGTGCTTTTGAGAAAAGGGCAGGCATCGAACAGTTTGAGGTGGTCTTCAAACACGGGCATATCCCAGTTTTCGTGGTACATAAGCTGTATGAAGTTGCTGTAGACCCAATTCATGTCTTTCTCTTCAATGACAGAAAACAGAAAACCGTATATGGGGTAATTGTAAAGTTTTGGCACTTTCATGGGAAGTATCTTTTTTTTTGGCAAATCTGCACTCCCTTTCGCAATGGTCATTCATGCTATCTGTGTTTGAATAAAAAGCCTATCATCCAATCAATAGGGTTAGAAACATTAATCAACGCCCATCACCTCACACGAAATAATGCCTGCGGTCTTTCCACAGGCATTATTATATCATCGTGTTTTCGGTTTTTCAATAGTTCTTTGGAGAACGGCAGTTAATGGGTGTGCAAAGGCATCTTTGCACCAAAAATATTAACTTATTGTTAATTGAGCAGTACTGCTTCGGCGCTTACTGCACCGTCACTGCACTTGATGCTGAACTTTCCACTGTACTTCCTCACGACATCTTCTACATTGCGTATTCCGTAGCCGTGACCACTGCCGGTCTTTGTGGTAGCCACAGCGCCGCCCGAATATTTCAGTTCATGTGAGGTGCTGTTGGATATCATAACATACAGTGCGCCGCTCTCACTGCTGACTTTTGCTTTCACCCACTTGTCGTCACATTTCTGTGCGGCTTCAAAGGCGTTGCTGAGCAGGTTCGAGAACACGGTACACATATCCATCATGGCGATATTTGTATTCTCTGAGAGTTGTCCTTCCCATTCAACAGTGACATCGCTGTGTTCCTCAGATAGTTCGTGCAGTATAACATCTACCAGCCTGACACCTGTGTGTATGCCCGAATTCAGCGGGGTCATCTTTATCTGTAAGTCTTTGAGATACCTGTCAAGTTCGTCATACTGGTCATATTCAAGCAAGGTATTGATGGCGTAAAGATGGTTCTTTATATCATGTCTGAAACGCTTCGTTTCCTCTTCTTTCTGCAAAAGATAGGTGTAGTATTTATCCTGCCACCTCAGCAGGTCGCGGGTGTATTCTATCTCTTTCTGCTTTTGCACAGAATTGCTTTTGTGGAAGAACAGCAGGAATACCACTACCACAAATACGACACAGCTGAGGCATGCGATGACAGTCAGCCGCCTGTCGCGTATGGTCGAACCGCCCGTGAATGAGAACAGCGTAAGACTGCTGATGTACACCATGAACAAGAACTGTCCTATACTCATCAGGACGATATACCTTGCCGATATACGGAATTCGGGGAACTTATCCGCGTACTTGCTTTTGACCAGCCGCAGTATCAGCAGTATGGGTATGGTCAGTGAATTTATCATAAAATCGACCTCATGGTAGCTGCTGCTGCGGTCGATCTGCAGGTCGGTCACTAGCATCACTATATTTGAATTTGTGATATCAAGTATGCAGATGCTCAGATATTCAAAAAGCAGAAACAGCACAGAACGCTTCTTCTCCAGCGCGAAAATGCAGGCAAAAGATGCGAAAACGCCATATAGTATGGCGTAATCATATATATTCAGGACAGAACTTATCGCCATCACCGCAAATACCGATGCTGCCGCCGATACCGCCAGCAGTTTCGGACTTTTTATCTTCACTGAACTTATGCCGAATGCGAACAGCAGCAGCTTTATCAGTTCGATGATGTAAAGACCTGTATTAGTAAGTATCTGGGTCATGGGCTATTGTTTGCGGGCACAGGTGGTTATATAGCTTATATATTTTTCCCTGAATTCCTTGTGCTTTCTTCTTGAAACGGGTATCTCCTCCTTGACATTCCTCAGCTTTACCGACATCTTGCCAAGTTCGGATATATAAGCATATGAAACTATGTATGACTTGTGTACGTAAAAGAACTGTTTGTCGCTAAGCACCTCAGCCCAGTGTTTAAGTGACTTACTGCTGTCTATAACATCATGGGTGGTATAGATATATGTGCCGTCACCGTAGGCGGCAAGATACACTATCTCGTCAGAACTCAGCACATATTCTCTGTCGCCCGTCTTTATGATGACTTTATGTCTGCTGGACATCTCCAGCTTTATCTCGTCTATCATCTTGCTGACTTTATTCGCATCCAGCGGTTTTGTAAGAAATCTGTAAGCCCTTACTTCAAAGGCTTCAGGCATAAATTCGCTGTGTGAGGTCAGAAAAACTATATACGAACTGACACCTCTTCTCCTCAGCAGCGATGCGGTTTCCATGCCGTTCATACCCGGCATATCTATATCAAGGAAAATAATATCGTACTTATCAGCGATATCTATCACGCTCTCACCGAGATAGCAGGTATCGGCATCGATATTCGGGTCAATGCTTTTTATGACCTCCTGCGTCTTTTTACAAAGTATCGGTTCATCGTCACATATCAATATTTTGATGTTCAAATTTAACACCTCCATATTATAAAAGGCTAATTTGTATAAATCATTAAACTAATATTAATTATATCACATCGTTATTCTGTTGTCAAGCGATATGTGCATGTTCACAAATTATGATATGTGCATGTTTACAACTTATGATACTGATATCAAATATCATAGCGGGCGCGGTATGACACAGGCATATTCGGGCATCAGAAAGGGGACGACAGCTGTAAAAGCCATCGTCCCTGTCGGGTAATCAGGTATATCTTTTGCCGAAAGTACAGCCGCCGTCACAGAGGATATCCACACCTGCGAGGTAGCCGTTGCGCTCATCGGCGGCGGTGGCTATGGCGTAGCCCAGTTCTTCGGGAGTGCCCATGCGTTTTTCGGCACCGTATCTAAGCATCTGTGCGCCCTCTTCCGCTTCTGTGTTGCCCATATCTGTCGAGATAAGTCCCGGGCTGAGGGACAGCACCCTTATTCCCTCGCCGCCGTATTCAAAAGCGCACTTGCCTGCGTACCGGACGGTGAAATTCTTTGACAGCGCGTAAGCAAGCCCCGACTGCTTGTACTTGTCTTTCGGCAGACGGCACAGCTTCAGCAGTTTTTTCAGGAACTTTTCTTCATCGGTTTCTGCCAGTTTATAGGTGCGTTTCGGTATGATAACAGACGGCAGGGCGTATGCGGAATTTGATGATATATCCAGTATGACGCTCCCGCTTCCCATGACTTTGCGAAATTCGCTGTTCACATAGACAGTTCCAAGTGCGTTGACTCTCAGCAGTTTTTCGGGGTCAGCCATTGAGGGTGAAAGACCTGCGGCATTTATGACATTGCGCACATTGCCGAGAGATGCGGCATACTCTGCCAGTACTTTTACGCTTTCTCTGTCGGAGGTGTCGCAGGCTTTTGTGTATACCTCAAATCCCTCCGCGCGGAGTTTTTCTGCCGCTTTTTCCAGCTTTGCAACTGTTCTGCCCGCTATGACTATCATCTTGCTTTTCGGCATATATCCTGCGGCGGCAAGACCCATGCCGCTCCCGCCGCCTGTTATAACACAAACATCAGCCATTTCGTTACCTCACGCTATCTTGCCCGACTTTCTCAGCCACGCTATCTCATCTCTCAGTGTTTCACGGTAGGAACGGGTGGTGTAGCCGAGTTCTCGCTTTGCCTTGCTCGAATCGAATGTGTTGTTCCTTGCAAGATTGTATACCGAAAAGCCGGTCATAAGGGGCTTTTTGCCTTTTTTCTTTGCGTTTTTCTCCATTATGCCCGCGATGAATGCGGCAATACTCAGCGGCAGGAAGAATTTCACGGGCTTGCAGCTGCTCTCTTCACAGACCAGCTTTGTGAAGTCGCGGAAAGACACCGCATCGTTGCCGAGAATGTAGCATTCGCCCTTGCGCCCCTTGTCTGCCGCGAGGATAGTGCCGTTGGCAAGGTCGCGCACATCACAGAGGTTGAAACTGCCGTCAATGCCCATCGGCATCTCGCCGCCGATTATTTTCAGCAGTGTGCCTGTAGTTTCGCCAACGGCGTAGTCTTCGGGTCCCATTATGCCGCTGGGGTGGACGATGCAGGCATCAAGCCCATTTTCGCGCACCGCATCAAGCACCAGCTGGGTCGCCATAGCTTTTGACTGACTGTAACAGCCCACCACCTTTTCGGTGTCGAACTGCGAAACTTCGCGTATCGGTGTGCCTGCGGCGGTTTCGGGGATAGCGCCTGTGCTGCTGCAATATACCAGCCTGCGGCATTCTTTGTGGGCAAGGCAGAGGTCTATGATATTCTGTGTGCCGCCCACGTTGACATCTATGACTTTCTGGCTGAAAGACGGATCGACCGTGACTATGCTTGCTATATGGAACACGACTGTTTCGGTATCTTCGGGGACGGTGAAAAATCTCTCCAGCGATTTTTTATCGCAGAGGTCGCCCACAATTATCTCAGCCTCTTCGGGTATGTACTTCATGGCGGGGTCGTTGGGCAGAACGAAAGCCCGCACACTGCGCCCCTGTTCAATAAGCTGACGGCACACCGTACCGCCCAGAAATCCCGCCGCGCCTGTTACCAAATACAATGTTTTCATGTTGATTACCTCCGTATCGTTTATCTTTGATCTGACTAAATGATACAGCGGCGTTGTTTGAGTAAGGTTTCTGTTATGTTTCAGTTTTGTTAAAGGCAAAAAAGTTCGGCAGCCTGTTGTCAGACTGCCGAACTTATCACGATGCTATATATTGCTTATCATTTAACAGTTACGGTAACTGCACGCTTGATGGCGTTTGCGATATCCCACTTGCCATTGACCTTAGCGGCAACAGCTACCTTATAGGTCATGCCCGGTGTCATATTCTTTGGTGAGGTATAGCTTGTTGCTGATGCGGGGATGTTCTGGGTCTGTATCCTCCACTTGCCTGCAAGATATACAGCGATGCCGTACTTTTCGGCGCCCGATACTTTATCCCATGTGAAGCGCATCTGGTGGTACTGCTCGCTGTATGCTACCCTGACACTGTATGGGAGAGGCGCGAGCTGTTTTTCAAATGTTACGGGTGCATTATTCAGGGTTTTGTTGCTCATATCGATATCGATCGAGTACCAACTTAATGAGCTGCCGCCGAAAGTCACCTTGATGCCGCCTGTGAGTTCAAATGCCTTTTCGCCAACAGTCTTAAGGGTAGAGGGCAGCTTAACATCGGTCAGTGACTTGCAGCTGTAGAATGCAAGGCTGTCTATGGCAGTAACGCCCTCAGGTATATCTATGGAGGTGATGCCTGTCAGTATGAAAGCGCCCTGAGGTATGGTCTTCAGGTTCTTCGAGAGAGTGACCTCAGTCAGACCGTGACAGTTGGTGAATGCCTGTTTGCCCAGAGTGGTAACGCTGTCGGGTATGGTAACGGCAGACAGCTTCTTGCAGTTTGCGAAAGCATCACTGCCTATAGAAGTCAGGGTAGATGGCAGGTTCACGCTTGTCAGAGATTCACAGCTGCCGAAAGCAGAATTGCCGATCGCAGTCAGACCCTCACGGAAATATACCTTGTTAAGGCGCTTGCAGTCGAAGAATGTGTACTCAGGTATCTCGGTAACGCCCGCAGGCATAACTACACCCAACAGATTTTCGCAGCCGTAGAAAGCCTTCTTGCCGAAAGAGGTAAGACCCGACGGGAAAGTTGCCCTTGCCAGTGTACCGCAGTCCTGGAAAGCGTAATTACCGATGGAAGTTACATTTTCGGGAATGGTGACTGTCTGCAAAGAGGCACATCTCTGGAATGCGCCTTCGGGTATCTCGGTAAGACTGCTTGAAAGCGACAGACCTGCGAGATTCATGCAGCTTGCAAAAACACCGCGACCCATAGATGTAACGCTGCTCGGTATGATGACTTTTGAAAGATTTGAGCAGCCGCAGAATGCGAAATCACCAATGTATGTGACGGTCGAGGGGATAGTGACATCGACCATATCGGTGTTTTTGATAAATGCGTTTGAACCTATCTCAGTGACGGTCTTGCCGTTTATCTCAGAGGGTATCGTCACCTTAGTGTCGTGACCGCTGTACTTGGTTATTGAAATGGTGCCGCTTGCAAGTTCATCGTAGGTGAAGTCACCATAAACAGATGAAGCGCTTGCAGTAATGGCGGTGTCTGCAAAAAATGTGCCAACGGCAGTGCCGGGCAGGTAAGAAGCCACACTGAGAACAGCCAGCACGCTTGCGAGTGTGGTCTTCATGAACTTGTTTGACATAATGTTTTCTCCTTATAATTTAATTTTACCAAAAAATCGTTCAAAATCAGCCACATGGCTGAGAAACAGGCATTTGAGTGAGTGCAGCACAAAATTTAGTAAACGTTCACCTTGCCTTAACGTGATTATTATATCATAGTGCATCGGGAAGTTCAATAAAAATAATTTGAACATTTTTAAATATATTGTGCAAATCCACGCTACAGAATGTGAATAATACAAGGCTATATTAAAAAATATTATTTTATTACTCGAACGAAACAAAAGGAGTCACCGCAATAATTGGTTGTAAATATCAAAAATTGCTTTCTCAAATATTGCGGAAAGGAAAATGCAAAAAAAGGCGACGGCGATAATGAACACATTGCACATTATGAATTAAGAATTGTGTATTGAAATCCCCTGAAATCTATGCTATAATATAAGTTATGTGAAATTTTGCCAGAATGGGCTATGAAAGGACTGTCAGTTTTGATATATCTCGATAACGCTGCTACCACTAAGCCCTGTGATGCCGCTGTTCAGGGCATTCTGAAAGGGTTGGAAGTCTTTGGCAACCCATCGAGCCTGCACAGGTGCGGGGTCGATGCCGAATTGCTGGTCAGTGATGCCCGACATGCTGTTGCGGAAAGTCTGGGGTGTCTTGAAGAGGAGATATATTTCACCTCAGGGGCGACTGAAAGCAGTAACACCGCCATTTTCGGGGCTTTTAAGTCACAGGGTAAGCGCAGGCACCGTGTCGTTACCACGACTGTTGAACACCCTGCCACCGCGCGTCCAATTGACGAACTGGAACGGCTGGGGTGTGAGGTGGTGCGCATATCGCCTGATGAGAACGGCGTCATATCGGCTGAGAGCATCATAGATGCGGTGAATGAGGATACTTTTCTGGTCAGCATGATGCTGGTCAACAATGAAACCGGTGCGATACTGCCTGTAGGCAAGGCGTTTGCGGCGATCCACAGACGTTTCCCGAAAGTCATCACACACTGCGACTGTGTGCAGGGCTACATGAAACTGCCTGTCAGGGTGAAAACCTTGTCGGCTGACCTGATATCGCTGAGCGCACACAAAATTCACGGTCCTAAGGGGACGGGTGCGCTGTATGTGCGCAAGGGACTGCATCTTCCTGCGCTGGTAATGGGCGGCGGTCAGGAGAAAGACCTGCGTTCGGGGACTGAGTCGGTGCCGCTGATATGCGGTTTCGGGGCGGCGGTGAAGTCGCTGGCAGGCGACCTGAATGACCGTCTGGAAAGGGCGCGTCACCTTGAAAGTTATCTGGCTGAGAAGTGTGCTGAAAACGGCGGCGCAACGCTTAATTATACGGGCGAGAAGTCACCTTATGTGAACAGCATATCTGTGGCGGGGCTGAAATCGGAAGTGCTTTTGCATTACCTTGAAAAGAAAGATATTTATGTGTCCAGTGGTTCGGCGTGCTCAAAGGGCAAAAAGAGCGGTGTACTGGCAGAGTTCAGAATACCTGTACAGAATATGGACACCACACTTCGCATCAGCTTTTCGGCAGAAACGACAGAAGCTGATATCGATGCGCTGTTTGACGGCATAAAGTCGGCACAGGCAGAGTTGGCACATCTCAGATAGAACGGATGTTTTATACTATAATAATATATAGGGAAAAAACTCCGACCAAAACAGACTGATGGAAGAACGTTCCGTGAGCGTGTTACTTGTCTGTGTGATACGTGACTGTGTGTCAAGGTCAGAACGGCAGTTCGGCAAAGTCGGGGCTTTCTGACTGCCTGCAACGGCGTGTTGGGGTATGTGGTGCAAGACCATCGTGTTTGTTTAGTGAAACTGAACATTCTGCCGGCAAAATAATTCGTAAAAGGATACCGAAAACGACAAATTTTTTATAAAGGAGCAGTTATAATGAAGGAAATAATTCTTTGCAAGTACGGCGAGATAGCTTTGAAAGGTCTTAACAAGAGCACTTTCGAGAGCATGATGATAAAGACCATCAAACGCAGGCTGGCAAGTGCGGGTGAGTTCAGAGTAACTAAATCGCAGTCTACCCTTTATGTTGAACCGCTGGGCGATGAACCTGATGTTGACGAGTTCGAGAACAGACTTTCAAAGATATTCGGCATTGTCAAGCTGTGCAGAAGCGGTGCGGTCGAGAAGGATATAAAAGCTATATGCGAGAAAGCGCCCGAATATCTGGCTGATGTGCTGGAGGGTGCGCGCACATTCAAGGTGAACGCGAGGCGCTCGGACAAGAAATTCCCTCTTAAATCGCCTGAGATATGTGCTGAACTGGGCGGTGCGATACTGGAGAAGTTCCCGCACCTGGAGGTAGATGTGCATGAACCGCAGGTGACTGTCACTGTTGAGGTGCGCGAGGACTATGCTTTCATACACTCCGACCCTGTTGACGGTGCGGGCGGAATACCTGTAGGTTCCAGCGGACATGCGATGCTGCTGCTTTCGGGCGGCATAGATTCGCCTGTGGCAGGTTACATGATGGCGCGTCGCGGTGCTGTGGTCGAGGCTATACACTTTGAGGCTCCGCCTTACACTTCTGACAGGGCGAGAATGAAAGTCGAGAAACTGGCAGAACTGATGACCGCATACTGCGGCGACATCAAGTTCTTCTGCGTGCCTTTCACCGAGATACAGCTGAAACTTAGGGCTAACTGCCCCGAAGAACTGTTCACTATCCTCATGCGCAGACTGATGATGGAGATAGCACAGCGTATCTGCGAAAAAGAGGACGACATACAGGCACTTATAACAGGCGAAAGTCTGGGTCAGGTCGCAAGCCAGACTATGTATGCGATGGTGTGCACCGATGCTGCGTGCCGCATGCCTGTGTTCAGACCTTGTGTCGGTCTTGACAAGGCGGAGATAATCGAAATTGCCCGCAAGATAGGCACTTTTGAAACTTCCATACTGCCTTATGAGGATTGCTGTACGGTATTCACGCCAAAGCACCCCAAGACTCGTCCGAGCCTTGAAGAGGTGGAAAAAGCGCAGGCAAGTTTCGATTTTGAACCGTACATCAAAGAAGCGGTCGAGGGTACTACTGTAAGGCTGATAAAGCACATCTGATGTGTGCGGAAGATCTGTCTGAAAAGCGCTGTGAAAGTCGGACGAGCACTTGCGGACATGGGGTCTGACAGACTGACTTTCGGTCAATTTTTAGCATGGAAGCAATCGTTCACAGACGAAAAAATGCACACTTGCAGTTTCGTATTTTTATATATTAGAGATATGGTTAACTGTACAGAAAAAGTCGCAATTTGGCAAAAATGACAAATGGTAACAAAAATTACACAAAAGTTACAAAGTTGACCTGAGTTATATTTTAAGTACAATTTTCAAGACAGCGCCAATGTGAAAATGGTGTGAGCGAATGTGTGCTTTCCCGAAAATCCGATGTTTTATATGTGAACGGAGTCCAAAAAAATCAACACAAAACTTGCTGGAAATGCTTAAAAAACAGTCAGAAAAACCATGTTAAAATGATTTGAATTGCGCCTTGCGTTCACGAAATGTTTAAAAACGACGCGATTTCTTTGTGTGATGTGCTAGTAAAAGGAGGCGTTTCATTGATGAATTTTGCGGAAGATAACAAAGTGGTAACAGAAACTATTGACATTGTTACTGAGTGTGTAGTAAAATATATGTTAGAAAATTCCGTTACTATGTCTACAGCCGAAAGCTGTACGGGCGGAATGGTCGCGGCGGCTGTGACTTCGGTCAGCGGGTCGTCGGGTATGTTCAACGGCGGCGTGTGTACCTACACCGAAGAAATGAAGATGAAACTGCTGGGCGTTAAAAAGCAAACGCTGGAACAGTTCACCGTTTATTCGGAAGAGGTTGCGAGTGAGATGTCGCGCGGGGCGCAGGAAATGTTCGGCACAGACTGCGCGGTAGGCATAACGGGTCTTGCGGGACCTACAGGCGGCACAGCCGAAAAACCTGTCGGCACTGTGTATGTGTCGGCAAGATACAAGGATAAAGAGATAGTCAGAGAACTCAGGCTATTTGAAGAATATGAAAAACTTGACAGAGGAATGATACGCAGGCTGACCACGCTGAAAACCATGCAGATGGTATGTGAGGTCTGCGGGATACCTTACAGCATGCGCTGACAAGGCGCAGGTCAAGGAGAGTGACTGACGATGGCAATGTCAAACGAAACGGCGAACCTCACCGAAAGGGACAGCTCAAATTTCTTTCTGAGGTTCGTGAAATATTTTATCCCCTGGAAGGGCGACAAGAGCAATGAGATATTACGCAAGATAGTTTTCATGGGCTCGATAGTTCTTTTCTCGATGTCGATAGACCAGCTGAGCGACTATCTGGGCGCTTCAAAAGAAGAGCAGAGGTCTTACATACAGGATGTTGTGGTGAAGTATGAACCGCAGTTCGACAGCAATGTAAGCTACGGCATGGAAGCGGGCGGCGATGAATACGATGCCGCGAACCCCGAAGCTGCCGGTCAGAAGCTGAGTCTTCAGGACTGGGCGAAGCCGCTGCTTAAACGCAACAAAGATGTGGTGGGCTGGATAAAGATACCGGGATTTACCGATTACAGCGGTGAAGAGTATATAAATTTCCCTGTGGTGCAGGGCGAGGATAATGAAGAATACCTTTATCTCAATCTTGACCGTGAGTACTACGAATCGGGCAGTATCTTCGCTGATGCGTGGAGCGTGCTCGATGAGAACGGACAAACTGACAACCTCACCATATTCGGGCATCATATGGGCTATGTGGGTACCAGCTTCACACACCTGTCAGAGTATGAGCAGGGAGTTGACTTCCTGAAAAAGTACCCTATAATCGAGTTCAACAGCATATATGAGAGCGGACGCAAGTACGCGATAGTCAGCTGTTTCATAATAAACACTAAGGAAAAGGACGATGGCGGTGACCTGTGGAAATATGTTGGCTGCCGCGACCTTAATGAAGAAGACGGCAGTTTTGCTGACTGGTACGACCAGATAAGCAAGCGCTCGTGGTACACCAGTGACATTGAGTGTACGGCAGATGACAAGTATATCACACTTTCGACCTGCTCAAAATTGCTGAGTGACCTGAGATGGGTAGTCGTGGCGAAGAAACTGACACCTCGCGACAACATCGACCTTATCATCAAGTCATATAAAGAAAAGCCCGACAAGGATGTATATTTCCCGAAATACTGGCGTGATCTTTACGGCAACAACAAGATCTACAAGGGCTGGGAATACTGAGGCGAAAAAGGAAGAACAAAATGGCAAACGATACGAATTTTTCCGAGAGGGAGTCTTCAAACGGCTTTCTCCGTTTTATAAGATTTTTTGTGCCCGCTAAAGGCGACAGCGGCACCGAAAAAGTCCGCAAAGCGATATTTGCGGCATCGGTGATAATATTCGCCGTTTCGGTGGGGCAGCTGAAAGGCTATATTAACACCCACAAGGGCGAACATGATAACATTCATGGCGTGGTAGAGCAGTATGAGCCGAAGTCTGATGACAATATCAGGTATGAGGTGAATACGGGCACTGAGGGCGTTGAGATAGGTGCGGCAGACCTGACAGTCAGAAAGCGCGAAGTGCGTGACTGGGCGAAGGATTACCTTGAAGCAAACGACGATGTGGTAGGCTATATCAAGATTCCGGGTCTGAACGATTCCTACGATGAAGAGATGATAGATTTCCCGGTAGTGCAGGGAAAGGATAATGACTATTATCTCTACAAGGATCTCTACGGCAATTACTATGAGTCGGGCAGCATCTTCGCTGACGGCTGGGGCAGGATAAACGAGGAGGGACAGGCGGATAACCTGACTATCTTCGGACACCACATGGGCTGGGTCGGTACCAGCTTCACCCACCTTTCGGAGTACGAACAGGGCGTTGATTTCCTGAAAAAGTACCCCATCATCGAGTTCAACAGCATTTATGAGAGCGGCTGCAAATATGCTATAGTAAGCTGCTTTATGATAAATACCGATGCAAATGATGACAACGGCAAACTCTGGGAGTATATCGGCTACAGAGATTTCAATGATACAGAGTACAGATTTGATGACTGGTACAGCGAGATATCAAAGCGTTCGTGGTATGCCAACGATGCTATCAAATGTACCGAGAACGACAAGTACATCACCCTTTCGACCTGCTCAAAGCTGGTGGAAGAGGGCGTAAGATGGGTAATAGTCGCAAAGAAGCTGACTCCCGATGACAACATCGACCTTATCAAGTCTTCTTATACCGAGAGGGCTGATAAGGACATCTACTTCCCGCAGGTATGGAAAGATATCTACGGCAATAAGACAGTCTACAACGGCTGGCAGTACTGATGCGGGCGGCTCGGTAAAGGGCGAAGACTCGCGCGGGCGGTCACTTTTTAATGGGGGACGGTCTGCGGGCGGCGGTCCGCAATGGGGCGAAAGTCCCGAAAAATCTACCTTCGGGTATATATTGCTTTATGCTATTAGACCGACAATACCGTCGGTTTAAAATATAAAGCTCCGCAGCAGCTCTCACGGCTGCGGACAGGGGTTCTCGCAAGGGTACTCCGGAAAGGTAATGTGATAAAAATGAAGCAGAAAAGATCAAGGGCAGCTAAACGCAGAAACGTTAAGCCGTCCGTGAGAAGAGTCGGCACTGTGCTGTGGACAAGCGCGCTGAGCGTACTGACTATAGGTACCATTAGCGTATGCGGCATGCTGGGGCAGAAGGCTGACGAAGAAACAAAGGCTGCGAATGTAAACACCACCGACACAGCGAGAGATGAGGGTGCGTATACCGCACTCGATACTGTCACATGGAGAAAGGCAAGTATCAACGAGTATGAGTTTGCAGAGGTTTCTGCGCCTGACACAAGGGCAGCAGATGAGGAGAGCTCTGCGAACGAGATGACAACATCAGCCGCGGAGAAAAAGAACGCAAAGGCGTCAGTCAAGGCTGGGACTGATAAAAACGCCGATGTGAAGACAGAAAACAACATCAAAAGCATTTCAAAGACATTCCTGTATGTGGCTGAACCTGTCAGTCTGAGAAAAACTCCCGACAAGAGTTCAGAGGTACTGGAAGTGATCGATGCCGACGAAAGGGTCGTTGTTGACGGCTGCACCGATGACGGTGTGTGGTATTCAGTAAGGCACGGTGAGGTCACAGGCTTCGCTGCCGCCGAGAATTTCACAGGCAAGTCCCCCGAAGACAGCAAGACCGAAGAGAAAAAGGACGAAAAGTCCAAAGACGGCAAAACGGTCATTGAGTTAAAGGAAGACTCTTCCAAGAAGGGCAGCGTCATAAGCTACACCGATGAAGAGTTTGAGATGCTTTGCTACGTGCTGCAGGGCGAAGTTGGCAACTGCTCTGAAGCCAGCAAGATCGCCGTTGCCAACGTTATCATCAACAGGGTGAGATCGAGCCTGTTTCCCGATTCTATCTCGGCTGTGCTGACTGCACCTTCTCAGTTCGATGCTATCTATGGCTACTATAACGGCACTACCGTCCCCACGCAGAATACAAGAGATTGTGCGGCAAGGGCGCTTGCAGGCGAGGACAACACCAACGGCGCTACCTACTACTACGCTCCCGCGTACTGCGGAGGCGATATAGCAAGCTGGTTTGAAACATTACAGTTTTGTCTGGAAGTAGATGGTCAGAGATATTTCAAAAACTGGTAAAGTGCATAATTTAATGTCACGGTTTTTGTGCAGCATTTGTTAAGGACTACGAAAAGTCAGGACGGACTGCGGTTTTGTCTTGACTTTTTCTCTTTATCTGATAAAATGTAGAATGCAGGGCTATGCGCTGTGAAATGTAAACGATATCCCGCTATGGGGCATCACAAAATTTCAGCTGAGGAAGTTGTTTGATGAACAGGAACAAGAATGAAAAATATAGCGAGCCATCTAAGATGGGGCGGCTGACCGCACATATACGTATGCTGGTGACAGGCATCGCCGTCACAGGCGGCTGCGGGCTGATGATGCTGACTGACAGCGCTTTCAACCCCGCACCAAAGGCGGAGAGCGCTGAGCCTGTACGTGAGGTTACGGCTGACAGTGCGGCAGAAACAGTTATCGTGCATGATGCTGAGGTGCAGAAGGCTGCGGCATCTGCTTTCAGGACGGTGCAGAAGAGTTTTACAGCGCCGCTGGTACTGGCTGAACCGACTGTAAAGAAGATGGAGTTCCCGAAATTCAGAAAGGCTGCCATATGCGAGTATGATATCTCGGCGGCGGAAACAAAGTCAAAAGGCGTGACTGTCGAGAACGGTGAGATAACCGACCCAAACGACTTCACAGTTCCGTTCCCGCAGCAGGATACGCTGATATATTACCCTGAAAAGGGCGAACCGCAGAACCTCACTGCCACAAGGAGCGTGGCAGGGGAGTATTTCAGGGTACATGATGAAAATTCAGGTTCTACCCTTGTGATGAACGGACACGAACTGCTCTGCCTGATGGTGAACAACGAGATAGGTGACAGCTGGGACGAGGACGCGATAAAGGCGCAGATAGTTGCGGCGTACTGCCACCTGCGTTTCAATCAGGAACATGGGCTGACACCGACCATCGGTCTGAGATACGGCTATTCATCAAAGCTGGAGGGCTGCGTCAACTCGGTCGAGGGTCAGGCGCTGACTTATGACGGCGAAGTTATAAACGCTGTTTATTCGGCTTCGAGCGCGGGCTATACCACCACTGCGGGGGATATATGGGGCATGGATTACCCCTATCTCAAATGCGTTGAGAGCATATATGACGAACAGGACGTCAACTGGGGCTACGAAAAGAAGTACAGCCGCGCAGAAGTCAAGGCTTTGCTGGAGGGTCGTTTCGGCATTGCACTGTCTGAAGACCAGACAAAGTGGTTCACCATAGACAGGGCGTACAGCAAGGTGTACATCGATACTGTTACTATCGACGGCAACGCGGGCTGTAAGCTGACAGGCAACCAGCTGTGCAACCTGATGGGTCTGAAATCGAATGCTATAACCATAAAGTACAAGGACGGCGAGTTCACATTCACCTCCTGCGGCTGGGGACACGGCGTGGGCATGTCCCAGTGGGGGGCGCACTATTATGCTGAAAACGGCTGGACATACGATCAGATACTTCGTCACTACTATGTAGATGCAAGGCTTGAACTTTCTCAGCCTGCGGCATCATCGCTTTCGGCGGAGGACGAAACATCGGCGGGTGACAGTTCATCGGCGGCTGAAACGACTGCCCCTGTATACAGCGAGCCTGAACCTGCTGTTACAGAAGCACCTGCTGTTACAGAAGCACCTGTTCAGCAGTGGACACCTGAACCTGATACACAGTGGTCGCCCGATACACAGTGGTCGGACAATTCTGCCGACCAAAGCTGGGACGGCGGATATGACAATAACTACGGCGGCTGGGATCAGTCGTCATACGGAGGGGAAACCTTTGAATATTAAGAACCTGTTGATGGAATACGATGTGATACTGGCATCTGCATCGCCCAGAAGGAAAGAACTTATGCAGCTTATCTGTCCGAGTTTCAGGGTGATACCTGCTGACTGCGGTGAGGCTGTCCCCGAAGCGCTGAGTGCGCGGGATGTACCCGGTTATCTTTCTTATCAGAAGTGCGAGTGCATCTCGCAAGTCTACCAGAAGGCGGTAGTCATCGGCTGTGACACGGTAGTTACGACAGCTGACGGTGAGATACTTGGCAAACCGAAGGACGAGGAAGATGCAAAGCGCATGCTGAGGCTTCTTTCGGGCAGGGTACACACGGTAGATACGGGCGTATCTGTCAGCCACAACGGGCATATCGAAACTTTCACCGAAACAACGAAGGTATGGTTCAAGGAACTGACCGATGAAGAGATAGACGACTATGTGGCTACAGGCGAACCGATGGATAAGGCGGGCGCATACGGCATACAGGGCGAGGGCACTCTGCTTGTTGAAAAGATAGAGGGCGATTTCTTCAATGTGGTAGGTCTGCCTGTATCCAAGCTGGCGGCAAAACTGCACGAGATGCTGGATTAAACAAGGTCTTAACGGCACTGCGCTATGGGCGCGGTGCTTTTTTTGTGAGATATTGTTCGGTCGGGGCGTTATAACGAAAGGGTGCGCTGACAGTTCGTCATCATTACGTTTGAAGATAACATGCCGACACGGTCGCTTATGCCGACACAGTCGCATACGCCGACACGGTCGCATACGCCGACGTAGTCGCGTAATTGAGCAGAACGGTGCTTCTCTTATGTATAAACGCCGCATTTTCGGCAAAACTGTATATATCGGACTTATCCCCGATATGTTAAATTTATGATTTGGTACTTGAAATCATTGCGGAAATATGGTATGATATATACTGAGCGCGAATGCGATGTTTCAGCTTTGCCGCTCGGTCATAGTAACGACATGGATCTCGTGACATTCAACACCTACAGTCTAGGCAAAGCGCGGTGTCTGCAAGTGCTGAATGCAGAAATAGATATGTCGTTTGCTATAATAAAGCAGTCTTGTGCAGAGGAAAGTGGGCTATGGAACAGAGTAATTCGGCAATAAGAAAAAAACGTGTCAAGGCACAGCAGAATATTGTGACAGGGCTTTGTCTGGCTTGTATGGCGTTTACAGTGGGCTGGTCTGTGTTTGCGGGAGTCGTTTCGCATAAAAATGCAGTTAAAGCCGCGCTCGCAGATAAGAACACTTCCTCAAAGGCTGAGGTGGTAAGCAAGGCGGAAGAAACGTCTTCACAGGAAGATATGCCTGAAAGTTCGCAGGACGAAAATGCGGCGGTGGACTCCTTTGCGCCTTACGCACAGGAAGAGGGCGGACACCCTTATGCGGTGGCAAAAGACACTGCTGATGACCTGAGCGATGCGGTATTCATCGGTGACAGCCGAACTGTCGGCATGATGAACAGCACTGACAAACCTCAGGCGACATTCATCTGCGCGGTGGGTCTGAATATCGACACGGTGCTGA
Organism: Hominimerdicola alba 8; assembly: GCF_000178155.2. Lineage (GTDB taxonomy): Bacteria > Bacillota > Clostridia > Oscillospirales > Ruminococcaceae > Hominimerdicola > Hominimerdicola alba_C. The sequence continues at coordinate 45,709 of NZ_ADKM02000040.1, read as the reverse complement.
CTTCTACCGACATAGTACAGGGTGACGGAAGTGTGGGCACACTGGCACAGGCATTGAGCGGACGCGAATTCGGGCGGGTATATATCAGCTTCGGCACGAATGAGATGGGCTGGCCTTATACCGATGTATTTGAAGATCACTTCACCGAACTGGTAACAACTATACAGGGTTATCAGCCGAATGCTAAGATATATCTGATAGGCATACTGCCGCTGGCACAGTCGCAGGATATGGACGGTGATGCGGTCAACAATGAGAATGCGAAGCTGTTCACTCAGTCGATAAAAGCTGTTGCGGACAAGCTGGGTGTGTATTTCCTTGACTGCTCGGCGGCTGTTGCTGATGAGAACGGTTATCTGCCCGAAGAAGCATCGCCTGACGGCATACACATGAATATGGATTACTGTTTATACTGGCAGAACTTTATAATCGATAATTCATGACACTCGGATAATGTTCGATCAACGGGCAGACAGCATAAATGCGCGATGCCCATAAATATACAGAAAAATGTAAATTAAAGGAAAAGGTGAGTAAAATGAATTTCAAGAAAACACTGTGTATCATTCTGGCGGCTGTGTCTGTGACCTGCGCTGTGGCTTCATGCGGAGATGACAAGAGCGAGGATAAGGGCGGCAATACCGCACAGACTCAGACCGAGAGCGCTGATGTTGCGGCTACCGCTGACAAGCTGAAGAGCGATATCACTTTTGAGGACAGCCTTGTAGAGTTCGATAGCGGCAAGATAGAGAAAATTCTCGGCGTTGCACCCGATGCTTACAAGAAGGCTAAGGTATATGTAAGTTCTACAGGCGCTACCCCTGAGGAGATAGCATGCTTTGAAGCTAACGACAAGATGGCTGATATAATAAAGGCATCTCTCGAAACAAGAGTCACCAACCAGAAGAGCACTTTCACCGATTATAAGCCCGAACAGGCTCCCAAGCTGGACGATGCTGTCATAATCGTTAAGGACAACTGCGTTTATTACTGCGTTTCGGGCGACAGCGCCAAAGCTAAGGAGATAATCGGTTAATGCTTTTTTCGAGTACGACCTTTCTTTTCGGCTTCCTGCCTGCGGTGCTGCTGCTGTATTTCGCACTGCCGAAACTGTTCGGCAGACATGCCCGCACTGCACAGAATGCTGTGCTGTTTCTGTTCAGCCTTGTGTTTTATGCGTGGGGTGAGCCGATATACATATTCCTGATGTGCGCTTCGATAATAGTTGCGTACATCACGGGCATATTGGCCGATAAAAGCCGACTGCCTGCGGACAAGCAGGGAAGCAAAGTACCGCTTGCCGCCATGACAGCGGCAGTGGTGTGGAATATGGGTCTGCTGTTGTTTTTCAAGTATACAGACTTCTTCATAAACACCATAAACAGCATCAGCGGCGCAGGCATAAGACCGCTGGGACTTGCACTGCCTATCGGCATCAGCTTTTACAGTTTCCAGACGCTTTCTTATGTCATAGATGTTTATCGCGGTGATGTGAAAAGCCAGCGCAATATCCTGCATCTGGGGACTTATGTGGCGCTGTTCCCTCAGCTGATAGCGGGTCCTATTGTGCGGTATATTGATGTGGCTGAACAGATGGTCGGTCGCCGCGAGAGTCTTGAAAAATTCGCTGACGGTGTAAAGCGTTTCTGTATAGGACTGGGCAAAAAGGTCATCATCGCAAATGCTGTGGGCGAACTGTTCGACACGCTGTCGAATGCGCCGCAGTCACAACTGAGTGTGGCGGCAAGCTGGATAGGCATAATCGCCTATACTTTCCAGATATACTTTGATTTTTCGGGCTACTCCGATATGGCTATAGGGCTGGGCAAAATGTTCGGCTTTGATTTTCTGGAAAACTTCAACTACCCGTATATCTCAGACTCCATCACCGAATTCTGGCGCAGATGGCATATCTCGCTGTCAAGCTGGTTCAGGGATTATGTTTACATTCCGCTGGGCGGCAACCGCAGGGGCAAGGCACGTCAGTGCGTGAACATAATGGCTGTGTGGTTCCTGACAGGCTTCTGGCATGGTGCAAACTGGAATTTCATGCTGTGGGGCGTTTACTTCGGCGTGATACTCCTGCTGGAGAAGAACTTCCTGCTGGGGTGGCTGAAAAAAGCACCAAAAGCTGTGCGGCACATCTACGCACTTCTGCTTATAGTCATTGGCTGGGGCATTTTCGCTTATGAGGATACTTCAAAGCTGTTGCAGAACCTTAAAAATATGTTCGGTCTGGGTGGACTGCCGCTCTGGAACGATGAAACTGCATTCCGTCTTTCGCAGAACGGCATACTTTTCCTGCTGGCGATACTATGTTCGACACCGCTGGTTAAAAAGCTGGGCGAAAAGATAAAGAACTCAAACGAAGAGGTCTACGCAAACTTCTGCGTGCCCGCAGAATGCGCTGTACTGCTGATAATTTCGGTGGCATATCTGGCAGGCAACTCTTTCAATCCGTTTTTGTATTTCAGGTTCTGAGAGATGGAGATATTCACCGAAAGGCTGATACTGCGCGAACTGACTTCAGATGATACGCCCGCACTGTGCGAGGTGCTGTGTGACAGCGAGATAATGCGGTACTATCCCTGCGTGTTCGATGAAGTGCGGGTGCGCGGCTGGATAGAGAAAAATCTTGAAAGATACCGCATTTTCGGCTTCGGGCTGTGGGCGGTATGCCTTAAAGAAAATGGCAGGCTGATAGGCGACTGCGGTCTGACCATGCAGAATATAAACGGCAGTATACGCCCTGAGATAGGCTATCATATCCGCCGCGACATGCAGAGGCGGGGCTATGCTAAGGAATCTGCCTGCGCGGTGTGCGGTTGGGCTTTTGAGAACACTCCGTTTAGGGTGCTGTATTCTTACATGAAGCATGAAAATGTGCCCTCTGCGAAGACTGCCATGTCTTACGGCGCACACTTTGCGGAAAGCTGTGAAGATGACGGGGGCGTGACAGATGTCTATGCCATCACCCGCGAAGAGTGGGAGAAGATAAGGGCGGTTCGATGAGCGCAAGTGCCGTAATTTCGCAAAAATAACAAACAGAGGTAAAACCATGAACACTGAACTTCTCAGCAGATTTGGCGGGCTTGCCGTCGGCTGTATCATTATAATGGGGCTTATCGTGCTGGCTTGTCTGGTCACGCCTAAACTCGCAAAATGGATAGAGAAGAAAAATCCCGCTCTTGCCGAGAAGATAGAGCAGAGAGGTGTCGCGCCCGAAAGGGTGGACGATGCGGCTACGGGACATTCTCCCCACGAATATGAAGCGCACAGCGCTTTTGAAGCCTCAAAGGAAGATGGCTTTGACCCGAATTACAAGATATACAACGAGGACATATATGCGCTGAATTTGGGCAGAAAAAAGAAGAATGCCGAAGCACCGCAGGAGGAAAGCGGCGATGAAGATAAATGAAAAAGCGCTCCGTAATGCGGTCATCAGGATAAACGCGGATAATGATGCGGGCGGATATACGCTTTTGTTGGCGTGGCTGCTTTTGCGCGATGACAAAGCCGCAGTGCTTATCGACCGCCGCGAGAAAGCTGACAGCGGGAACGAGGTCTTGATGTTTGACCTGAACGGCAGACAGTGTTTCGGTCAGCATTGTGAGAGAACTGTTGATGAGAGCTATTTTGAAGCGACAGACTTCTTTGAACGGGCATACATCGGCGGCGCGGAAGATGTCATAACTGCGGAAAGTGAAGATATGGACGGTCTTATCGCGGAAGAACTGCGGGAAATTTATTCTATGTATGAGAATGAGGATAAGTTTGTCCGCGAAGTGCCGATAAAAGAGGTGCGCTATGTTTGCAGTATATTCAAGCTGAACATGCTGTTCGGGATAGATACGGACGAACTATGTGACTCGTTTTTTCTGCGGTATGGTGTGCTTGACGAAAATGGCAGTACCGTTCAGTATCACGATGTTGAATATCTGCCCGATGATGAACAGCCATACGGGTGTTTGTATATTGATGATATTATCCTTGACGGTAAGGAATGATACAAGTAAAAAGTGGCGGTTTGAACTCGCCGTACATATATTTAGGAGTTGAAAAAATATGGCAAAGAACAAGAAAATGGTCGATGCGATAACCTCAATGGACGAGGATTTCGCAAAGTGGTACACCGACATCTGTACAAAGGCTGAACTGATAGCCTACACAAGCGTTAAGGGCTGTATGGTAATAAGACCTTACGGCTACGCTATCTGGGAGCATATACAGCGTATTCTGGACACCAGATTCAAGGAACTGGGTCACGAGAATGTCTGCATGCCCATGTTCATTCCCGAAAGCCTTTTGCAGAAGGAAAAAGACCACGTTGAGGGTTTTGCGCCCGAAGTTGCGTGGGTAACACACGGCGGCAGTGAGAAGCTGGAGGACAGACTGTGTGTAAGACCTACCTCTGAAACACTGTTCTGCGAGCACTATGCAAACATCGTACACAGCTACCGCGACCTGCCCAAGCTGTACAATCAGTGGGTAAGCGTTGTAAGATGGGAGAAGACCACCCGTCCTTTCCTGCGTTCGAGAGAATTCCTCTGGCAGGAGGGTCACACCATACACGAAACAGCAGAAGAGGCTATCGAAGAAACTGAGCGCATGCTCAACTGCTATGCAGATTTCTGCGAGAAAGAGCTGGCTATGCCTGTAGTAAAGGGCAGAAAGACCGACAGCGACAAGTTCGCGGGCGCTGAGGCTACATACGCTATCGAAGCGCTGATGCACGACGGCAAGGCGCTCCAGGCAGGCACTTCACACTATTTCGGTGACGGCTTTGCAAGGGCGTTCGACATACAGTTCACAGGCAGAGACAACAAGCTGAGCTATCCTCACCAGACTTCGTGGGGCGTTACCACACGACTGATAGGTGCTATAATAATGACACACGGCGATGACAACGGACTTGTTCTGCCGCCTGCTGTTGCACCTATACAGGCAGTTATCGTGCCTATACAGCAGTTCAAGGAAGGCGTTCTTGAAAAGGCGCAGGAGGTCTGCGAACAGCTTAAAGCCGCAGGTATCCGCGTAAAGGTCGATGACAGCGAGCAGTCGCCCGGCTGGAAGTTTGCCGAGTATGAGATGAAGGGTGTGCCTGTGCGCATTGAACTGGGTCCTAAGGACATTGAGAACGGTCAGTGCGTTATCGTAACAAGACACGACCGTGAAAAGACATTCACACCTTTGACCGAGCTTGTTGAAACTGTAAATGCAAAGCTGGAAGCAGTACGCGAGGGCATTTATCAGAAGGCTCTTGAGAACCGCGAGCGCAGGACTTACGCATGCAAGACCACCGATGAGATAATCAAGGCGCTGGAAGACAACGGCGACGGCTTCATCAAGGCTATGTGGTGCGGCAACGAGGAATGCGAAGACAAGGTAAAGGAACTGACAGGCGTTGGCTCACGCTGCATACCTTTCGAGCAGGAGAACCTCAGCGATGTCTGCGTATGCTGCGGCAAGCCTGCAAAGAAGATGGTACTCTGGGGCAAGGCTTATTAATTCATAATTCATAATTCATAATTGTTGGCAGGCATTCGGGCTTGCCGATATACCGAAAATGATCGCGCTCACGGGAGGTCGTGGGCGCGATTTTTTAGCAAAAAAGCGTCCGCAGTGAGTGAACTGCGGACGCTTTGCTTTTATCCCAATTTGGTTGTATATCTTTCCCCCACCGAAGGCGGGGGAAAGATATGGGGCGCTCAATTATCCTTTTGTTCACAGCATTTTTAGTTGGTGTGCTAAAGGGATAGTCATATTCATAATTGTTGGCAGGCATTCGGGCTTGCCGATATACCGAAAATGATCGCGCTCACGGGAGGTCGTGGGCGCGATTTTTTAGCGAAAAACGTCCGCAGTGAGTGAACTGCGGACGCTTTGCTTTTTATTAAAGTTTTGAGTAGCCGAAGCTGTTTATGAGCGCGTCTATTTTCTTGCCGCTCTTGCACATGGGGCAGGAATTTGCGGCGTAGTTCTCGTAGTGTGGGAGATCCTTGTCGGTGAACAGCGCGTGTATGCTGATATCGCCGTACTTTTCAATAGCTGAGAATATAGCGCCTATAGCCGTCAGTTTGCCGCTGTAGTATTGCAGGCAGTCAACGGCTCTGCCGATACTTTTGCCTGTTGATGCGCTGGATATGAGCAGGAGTATCTGCTTGCCCCAGACCTTCTTCTGGGTATTGTCGCGGAAGATCATCTGGTTAACGGCGTTCAGCTCAGGGGTGATGAGGTTTATATCTTCGCCCTTATTTATGCCCGCCTGCGACAGCTGGTCTGCGAGGAAACCGCCGAGTATCTCGGTACCTTCAAGGCAGATTATTGTGTCGATATGGGTGTTTGCGTAAGTGCTTGCCAGTTCAGCGGCGGCTTCTTTTGCCATCTTCATGCTGGTCTTGATAGAAGTCATATCCACATAGAAATTTACGTGTGAGTGGTTGGTGGCATAATGACCGGGAATAACGCCTATCTGCACCTTTTTGTTTTTGATGGACTGTATAGTCTGCATACGGTCTTCCATTTTATATTCCTCCTCTATGGCGGCTGACCGCCCGAAAAATTCATGTGTTTCCACGCTATTATTATAACACATTTTATACCATTTGTAAACAGCTTGTTAAGACTTTTTTCTCGACATTTTTCACAATATTGAACCTCTTTTTTTGTTTAGGGAGATATACTAACTGTTTTTGCCAAATGGCTGAAACATAGATTTATCGGCACTTTGCGCGAAAAAAGTTACATTGCTGAACGAATGTTCCTGTTGTCTGTAACAAGTGGTAAAGAAATGGTTACACGAACATTTTTGGACAGTTGAAAAGTCAGGTTTTAAACAACAAAAATGTTGAAAACTCTGTTGAAAGTGTTAAAAAGTAGGTGTAAAAACCTAATAACCGCCTTTTAAGTGTTGAAAACTTTTCAAAGTTTCAACTGCTGTGTGTTGAATTTCTGAAAACTGTAACCACACTGTAATTATTCGGTTACAGCCACGTACTAAAAAACGTACTTCAAAAGGTCTTGTATACTTTTACTTCACGGCGGGTCTGTAACTGCTTTGTTACGAGTATGACAGTTCGGAAAAGCCGATAAAAGCCATTTCTGTCGAATTGTGGTGAGTTTACTTTTTATTCACAATGGCAGTCGGCTGAATGCGGAGCATGCGATTCGTTGTCTGCACATGGTTTCTGCACCGTCGGTGAGCGCCTGACCGCGCGCTCTATCCGCGCACTGCTTTGTGATTTTGCTCTGCTTCGCTTTCGGAACGGCTTTGATTTCTTCAAAATTTACAAAACCTCTTGAAATTATGTGGAAAATGTGTTATAATTTACTATAACGATCCAACTTTTTAAATTCACAAAATCCAGTCGCAAAAGCTGGGATCTATGGGTCTTGTGACTGGATTTTAAGGCGGATTGCTATATATCTTACCGAAAGGAGTTTGTCCGATGTCCGTTGGCTGTGATACCAATATTTCTGAACATGATTTTATCAGACTTGTTAACTTCGTTAAAGCCGGCTACGGCATCGACCTCGAAGGTAAACAATTTATTGTACAGTCAAGACTGGCAAACTATGTGGCTGACTGCGGTTTCCGTAATTTTTCGGAATACCTCGAAGCTGTGTTTGATGATAATTCAGGCAGAGAAGTAGCTAACCTGATAAACAGGCTGACCACCAATCACACATATTTTATGCGTGAGTCCGAACATTTCGACCACTTCCGTGAGGTGTTCCTGCCTCAGGCAGAAAAAGCCGTGAAAGACCATGACCTGCGTATCTGGTCGGCGGGCTGTTCTTTCGGTAATGAACCTTACAATCTCGCCATGTGCCTTGATGAGTATTTCGGTTTCAGACAGCATGACTGGGATCTCAAGATACTCGCGACGGATATTTCCTTCAACGCCCTAAGGTCGGCGGCAAGGGGAGTCTATACCGAAAACGCATTGCACGATCTGCCCGAAGAATGGCGCAGAAAGTACTTTGAACAGCGCTCTCACGGGCTTTATCAAGTCAAGGAAAGTCTGCGGAGCAAGGTGATATTCAAGTACCACAACCTGATGGAAGAGATAGGTTTCAAGAAAAAGTTCGACCTGATACTCTGCCGCAACGTGATGATATATTTTGATGATGATACCAAATCACATCTGTGCAGGCGTTTTTATGATGTCACTGAAGACGGTGGATATCTCTATATAGGGCATGCTGAATCTGCCCCTGCGGATATGCCTTACGTTAAGCAGAAGCCTGCAATATACCGCAAGGAGGTGAGCGGTAAATGACTATTTTTATAATTTCAGACAGCCTTAAGATGCAGGAACTGCTCACGGTCGGTCTTAAAAAGCATTTGCCTGACGGCACTGTCTTAAGGGCGGGCAGGCTGGCAACGGCAAAGCAGATGCTTGCGGGCGGTAAACCTGCGGCGCTGGTGCTTGATGTCAGCAAGACGGTCGGTTTTGATGCGGCTGAATATATTCGCGGGCTGGGACCTCGCTATTTTGTGCCTGTCATAGCGATATTGGCTCAGAACGTATCAAAATCCTCGCTGATACAGGCGGGGGCGCTCGATGTGATAAATATACATGTCGGTGAGGGCGGAAATGAACGTTTGCTGGCGCGGCTGGCAACAAGCATTCGGGGTTGTACGAATATCGTCAGACCGAAGCTGATAACTCCGCCGGAAACGGGGAAAGTCATAGTTATAGGCGGTTCTACGGGGAGCACGAATGCTCTGCCTGTGGTGCTGAAAGGTCTGCCTGCGGACTGCCCGCCTGTGGTGTGCGTGCTTCACATGCCTGAGGGTTATACCAAGCTGTACGCATCTCAGCTGAATGCAAGCCTGCCGCTGACGGTGGTAGAAGCGCATAGCGGCACCTATTTAAAACGCGGCATGGTGGTCATAGCGGCGGGCGGAAGACATCTGCGGCTTTTTAAAGATAAGAAAGGCTATTTTGTCAACAGTGAACCGGGTGTGAAAGTCAACGGGCATTGTCCGTCGGTAGATGTACTGTTTGATTCGGCGGCATACGCGGCAAAAAGCGACGCTATCGGTGTTATACTGACAGGTATGGGCAGTGACGGCGCTAAGGGTATGTTGGATATGCGTAAAATGGGCGCGTACAATATCGCTGAGAGCGAACAGAGCGCGGTCGTATACGGCATGCCGAAAGCGGCGGCAGAAAATGGCGCGGCGAACATCAGCTTATCGCTGGAGAACATTGCGGGACACATCATAATGATATTAAAGAGCAGACAATAAGAGCGGTCGTGAGCGGTCGCTCTTTTTGATTCATAATTGTTGGCATGACCGCGAGAATGCCGTTTTAGCGGACACTTTGCTGTCAAACAAAATCAGGTGAGTTCAAAAAGCGTGCGTGAGTCAGAAAGGTCGGTAATGCCGAAACCGCCGCATTCCAGCTTCACCTGTTTGCGGGCATAGCCATTCCGAAACAGAGCGTGCTCGAAAGGGATTTATGAATAAACGGTAAATAAATAACAGCTATTTTGTGTAACCTCTTGAAATTCCTGCTGTTGGTGGTATAATAGATTTAGCACTCAGAGTAAGGGAGTGCTAAACAAAGATAATTCTAAGGAGCTGAAAGTAAATGGAAACCAAACAGTTCAAAGCGGAGTCGAAAAGACTTCTCGATATGATGATAAACTCCATCTATACGAATAAGGAGATATTCCTCAGAGAGATAATCTCAAACGCGAGCGATGCCATCGACAAGCTGTACTTCAAGTCGCTGACTGATACCAGCATCGGGCTGAACAAGGACGATTTCGCTATAAATATAGCCGCTGATAAGGAGAAGAGGACACTCACAGTTTCCGATAACGGCATCGGTATGACTGAGGACGAACTTGAAAACAATCTCGGCACTATCGCTCAGTCAGGTTCGCTGGCTTTCAAGAACGATAATGAGTTGGGCGAGGACGTTGACATCATCGGTCAGTTCGGCGTGGGCTTCTATTCAACATTCATGGTGGCTAAGGAAGTTCAGGTGTTGACTAAGGCTTACGGCAGTGATAAGGCTTATCTCTGGAAGTCCAACGGCGTTGACGGCTATACCATCGAACCTGCTGAGAAAGATACTGTCGGCACTACCATAACCATGATACTCAAAGATGATACTGAGGACGACAAGTATTCCGAGTATTGCGAGGAATGGCGCATAACTCAGCTGGTAAAGAAGTATTCGGATTATATCCGCTTCCCGATAAAGATGGAAGTTGAGCATACCAATTATGCCGAAGAGGGCAAAGAACCTACTTCCACCGTTGAGGTAGAAACTCTCAACAGCATGACACCTATCTGGAAGAAGAACAAGAACGAACTGACCGAAGAGGAGTACAACAAGTTCTACACCGAGAAGTTCCTCGATTATCAGGAACCTGTTACACACATACACTCCCATAACGAGGGCATAGCTACTTACGATGCTCTGCTCTATATCCCATCAAAAGCGCCTTTTGACTACTATTCAAAGGATTATGAGAAGGGTCTCCAGCTGTATTCCAGCGGCGTGCTGATAATGGATAAGTGCGCTGACCTTCTGCCTGATTGGTTCAGCTTTGTAAAGGGCGTTATCGACAGCGAAGACCTCTCGCTGAATATCTCCCGTGAGATGCTACAGCAGGACAGACAGGTGAAGATAATCGCCAAGAACGTTGAGAAGTCCATCAAGAACGAACTGACCAAACTGCTGAAAAATGACCGCGAGAAGTATGAGAAGTTCTTCGAGGTGTTCGGTTTGCAGTTCAAGTTCGGCATTTACCAGAGTTACGGTTCGGCTATCGAAACACTTAAAGACCTGCTGATGTTCAAGTCTACCTTTGAGGACGGCAAGAACGTTACCCTGAAAGAGTACGTTTCCCGTATGAAGGAAGACCAGAAGTATATCTACTATGCTTGCGGCGAGACCAAAGAGCGTATAGACAAGCTGCCGCAGATCGAGAAGATAAAGGACAAGGGCTATGAAGTGCTTTACATGACACAGGACGTTGATGAGTTCTGCGTCAAGGTGATGATAAATTACGACGGCAAAACATTCAAGTCCATCAGCGATGCCGATATCGACCTCGACACTGAGGAAGAGAAGGAAGAGGCTAAGAAGCTGGACGAGGAGAACAAGGACATGTTCGATTTCATGCAGAAAGCTATTTCCGACAAGGTAAAGACTGTCCGCCTGTCCAAAAAGCTGAAATCTCACCCTGTTTGCCTGTCAAGCGACGGCGGCATGATCTCTATCGAGATGGAGAAAGTCCTCAACGCTATGCCGCAGAACGATGCTAACCGCGTAAAGGCTGAAAAGGCGCTGGAGATAAACCCCAACCACGAGATATTCGGCAAGCTGAAAGCCCTCTACGCCGATGACAAGGACACCCTTACCGAGTACACCAAACTGCTTTACGATCAGGCTTTGCTGATAGAGGGTCTGAGCATTGATGACCCTGTTGAGTTCGCAAACCTTGTCTGCAAACTGATGACTAAGTAATTCAAAACTTGGTTATCCCGCTGACACACCACCAAAACGGCGGTTTTACAGAACTTAAGGTGGTTGGCGGATATCTTTCCCCCGCCGCAGGGGGGAAGATATCCTGCGTTCAATTATCCTTTTGTTTACCGCATTTTCAGCCCTTGTGCTAAAGGGATAGTCATATTCATAATTATTGGCATGTACGGAAGAATACCGTTTTAGCAAAAAAATATCGCGCTCACAGGTGAGTTCCTGTGAGCGCGTTTTTCGTTATAACAGCAAAGCCGTAATGCCTGCCAATAATTATGAATTAATAAAACGTTGCTACCGGCTGTGCAGGTGCAGATGCTTCGGTAAGGTTCTCAACTACCAGCACAGGTCCTTTACCCTTGTACAGCGGATGCTTCTGCATCTTCACAGTGAAGGTGACATCTACCCATTTCGGCTCTTTAAGGTCGATGGGCTTGTCGTAGGTGCTTGCATACCAGCAGAAAGTTATGTCTTCCACACAGCAGGTCATTATCTGTCTGCCAAGACCTATAGTGCCTTTCGGAAATTTAGGATTGTGTGCCGCCATAGCTTTAAGGTGTACACGCTTGCCGTTGTATTTATCGGGTTCTTCGTTGACATCTCTGTACCACAGCGCATAATCCCTGTCTTCCACCTCGATGGTGGGGGCGTTTATATCAAATGGGAGCGGGTCTTCGATATCGTCATACTCGGAAGTGCCGTCAGTGTACTCATAAGCTATCTCTGTGCGCCTGCTTACACCCCTGACTATCTTGTGGAACTCCATTTTGTCCATAGTCGCCTTATTGAAGCGGTTGAAGACAGTCAGTTCGCAGTTTTGCAGCTTGTCCACCACCAGCGAGCGCATGTTCTGGTTGTAGTTGAGAAATGTGTTCGCATCGGTGAAGTTCATTATCTGGTAGATAGCCCATTCATCGGGCAGTGCGTTGAACAGGTCGTTCATCGTCCACATGCCGTTGTACTCTATCATTACCCTCTGACCCTTTATCTCATCATAGAGTCTTTGCAGGTTTTCGGGGGTGAAGTCCTCTTTGTCCTCAATGGTCCTCAGGTAGATATGGCTCTTCTCAAAATCGGTAGTATCGTATTCCTCGATGCCCTCTTCACAGACCAGCAGCAGTGTTCTGTCGCCGTTGTTGAAACGCTTGTCGCCCAGCGTTTTCTGTATAAAGGTGGTCTTGCCGCCCTCCAGAAAACCTGTGAACAGGTACACGGGAACAAAATTATCTTCATTCATGTCGTAAAACTCTCCTTGTTTTATACTAACGCACAGGGCGTTCATACAGACATATTATCATACGGCTGTCTTTTTGCAGATCATATCGCAGACCGCCGAACCTCGCCGCCCTGTCAGAACGGCACAAAGCCGTCAGGGTCATATGAAATAAATTCGTCTATCTCGTCCTTTATGACAAAGTCGTCCATAAAGCCGCGCTCTTCAAAGCGCATGCCGAGAAAATAGTTTATCCCGTCATCGTAGGGAAGTTCGGGCACATCGGATAAGTCAAGATATGCAAGCGGCATCTCGGTAACAGTGTTATCGGGGTTAGTCTGCTCAACATATGTCCATTCAAGCTGTAATGCGCCGTTGGCGCGGCGGATCATTCCCTCGCTGTCGATGTAGTCAAAGCTGATGCACTGACCGTTACTGAGTGCGAGTATCTCTTCGGGAGTGAAGATGTGACCTTTCCATGCGGCAGGGAATACGGGTACTGCCCTCTGAATGACCCAATCGCTGAAATGTCTGATGTCTTCGGCTTTATGATATTCTTCCAGTTCAGCAACGTTCAAAAACTCATTCATTATCTTGTCACTGTCAAGGTTTTCTGGCAAAGCAAGACCGTTAAGCCTTATCTCGCCGCCTGATTTTGTAACATCGCGCCTGTACAATACATAAGCCTTGCCGACTGGTGCGCTGTTATCGAAAAGACGCTCGGTCTTCTGCCTGTCAGCGCCCTGATAATAGCCGTAATAATATGCGGGACGGTCGCTGTCGGTCAGTTCTGCCGCCGTCAGTTCAACTATCTCACCGTTCAGCAGAGCGGCAGTCTGTGCGGCATCGGGCAGTTCCTTACAGTTGAAATACAGTGTTGTTTCACTGGCATCTTCCCTGACGAATATCGTCTTTGACTTGTAGCCGAATGTCCTGATGGGCGGCTCGAACTTTTTCGGGAAGCGCACAGGTACGAATTCGCACAGCGTTTTCGGGTACAGCTTGTAGCTTGACGGTGCGTAGCTTTCAAACATATCAGTGTCCCTTTTCAGAACAGGCTTAAGCCCGCCCGTAACGCGGTAGAGCAGTTCGCCCTCGATGGTCAGGAAGCTGACAGACCCGCCGCTGCACAGTTCAGCAACCTCTTCTTCGCTGAAAACGTGGTTGTGCCATCTTCTGCTGAACTCGTAATCAACGCCGTCCTTTTTGAAGCTGACCCACGAATCAAGGAGAATGTTGTATTCCATTCCGTTGAACTCATATTCTTCCTTGCCGTTTCTGAAAGTCTTTTTTGAAAGTGAACGGTTGTCGCGGTCAAAAGCGCTCTGTTCGAGCAGTCGGTTGTTTATCTCGTAGTTTTTGTTGTCAGCCATGCTGTGTACCCTCCTTTATGCAGCTGTGTGCGGTTATTTTGAAAAAATAGGGTGCTGCCTTTCCGCTGAAAGCTATCATCAGCAGGAAAGGCATACCTTAACTGATTATATTTTACTGTACGCCGAACAGTTCGGCAACGGCATCTTCTTTAAGTTCTGCGCCTATAACGCAAAGTATGCCGATGGTGCTTGCTGAACCTGTTCTGACATCGGGCACACCCGGAACGTAGTCGTAGTGTATCCAAGTGCCGTCAGTGCCCTCAACGATGCCCTTTGCTCTCAGCACCAGACCGTACTTCTTTTCATCTTCAAGTGCTTCTAGAGCCGCCTTTATCTCTTCCTGAGTGTACTTCTTTGTAGTTTCTCTGCCCCAGCTTTGGAATACTTCATCGGCATGATGATGGTGATGTTCATGGTCGTGGTCATGGCAGCCGCAGGTGCAGCCCTCGCCGTGATCGTGGTCATGGTGATGATGTTCATGCTCGTCATCGTGGTCATGGTGGTGATGCTCATGCTCGTCATCGTGGTCGTGGTGGTGATGCTCATGCTCGTCATCATGGTCGTGGTGATGGTGCTCATGCTCGTCATCGTGGTCGTGGTGATGATGCTCATGCTCGTCATCGTCGTCATGGTGATGGTGGTGCTCATGCTCGTCATCATCGTCATCGTGGTGATGATGGTGGTGATGTTCATGCTCCTGTTCCAGAAGAGCTTTCAATTCGTCATCGAGGGTGTTCTTCTGTGTCATTGCATCGGTAAGCTGTTCGCCTGTAAGCTGATCCCACTCGGTAGTAACGATGGGTGCTTTGTCGTTCAGTGCGCGGAGCCTTGCTATGACATCGTCAAGTCTTTCCTGCGAAACGCCTGCGGTATGGCTGAGGATAAGGCAGCTTGCATAAGTTATCTGGTTGTTGAAGAACTCACCAAAGTTCTTCTGATACATTCTGCACTTGTTAGCGTCAACAACGGTGGTAAAGCCGTCGAGAACGACATCATGCGCATCGATATTCTGAACAGCCTTTATAACGTCGCTGAGTTTGCCGACACCCGATGGTTCAATGAGTATGCGGTCGGGCTTGTAGGTTTCGAGCACCTGCTTGAGTGCTTTACCGAAGTCGCCCACCAGTGAACAGCAGATGCAGCCCGAATTCATTTCGGTTATCTCAACGCCTGCGTCCTGCAAAAAGCCGCCGTCGATACCTATCTGACCGAACTCGTTCTCGATAAGCACCAGTTTTTCGCCCTTATAGCCTTCAGCTATGAGTTTTTTTATCAGCGTGGTCTTACCTGCACCGAGAAAGCCGCTGAATATAGTTATCTTTGTCATTTTAAAACACTTCTTTCCTTAAATTTGTGAGCATTTACATGTCGCTCGCATCATCTTATATTATAGCACAAACTAACCCCGATTGCAAGCCCTGCGGGAATTCATTTCACACAATTATCAGAATGAATACTTTTGCGGTATAGTTTGGCGTTTTATCGTCGTGAATGCAGGTCGAAGGGCGGGAGCAAGCCCCGCCCTACAATTGGCTTTGTGTGCATCTTATCTGCTTTGCGCACTTGCTGTTGAGGGCTGGTTGTACTCTTTTTATGGGGGTGTTCCCCTCCCTCCCGCCCGCGTATTTTTGTGCCTTGAATATTGACACTCTATCGCGGGGGGGGGGGCGCCCGCCCACCCGCCCACCGGGTTTTGTGCCTTGAATCTTGACAGGCTTATCATTTGAAGCTATGACCGACCGCCGAAGACGCTATCGCTGTTCGGCTAGAAGACGCGGGCAATTCGCGCCCTCACACATGGAGCGTTTTTTGCGGGAAATGAGTACGCTCTTTTCTATGCGAATTGCCCGCTTGTTTTTATCGATGGTTTTGACCTCTTACCGTCTATCACATTGTTCGCCCAAATAGATAGCACGTATCGTTGCTTTGCCGTTCCACGATTGAGGGCTCTGCCCTCAAACTCCCGCAAGCCTGCTGGCGCGAGGCTTGACCGCGCGCTTTGACTCGGCTCTGCTTTGTGTTCTTTTCCAACTTTGTCCGCGTCATGGTTCGCTCTCTTTTCCGCTGAAACAGCTATCTTTCGTTCATGCCAATAATTATGAATTATGAATTATGAATTATGAATTAAAAAACCCCCTCTTGATTTTAACGGCAATATGTGTTATAATATAGTCAACTTGAATAAATTTTCACTCAGAAAAGAGGTATGTATTATGAAAATAACATTCATCGGCGCTAACCATGAAGTCACAGGCAGCTGTACTTATATCGAAGCCTGCGGCAAAAAATTCCTCATAGATTTCGGTATGGAACAGGGTACTGACCTGTATGAAAATGCTAAAGTGCCATGTCCGCCGTCAGCGGTGGATTTCGTTCTGCTCACTCATGCCCATATCGACCATTCGGGTCTGCTGCCATTGTTGTTTGCAGGCGGTTTTCAGGGCGAGATACATGCCACTAAAGCGACCTGCAATCTCTGCGCCATAATGCTGCGCGATTCAGCTCATATCCAGGAGTTTGAAGCCGAGTGGCGCAGCCGTAAGGGCAGGCGTAAAGGTCAGGAAGATGTTGAACCCCTTTACACCCTCGCTGATGCTGAGGGCGCTATCGAACTTCTCCGCCCCCACCCCTACGGTGAGGACATCGAGCTTGCAGAGGGGATAAAGGTGCGCTTCACCGATGCAGGGCATCTGCTCGGCTCTTCCAGTATCGAGATATGGCTGACTGAGGGTGACGAAACGCGCAAGATAGTTTTTTCGGGCGATATTGGCAACCTTAATCAGCCGCTTATCCGCGACCCGCAGTACATCGACCGCGCCGACTATGTGGTCATGGAGTCCACTTACGGCAACCGCCGCCACGACAAGGTGAATAATTATGTCGAGAGTTTTGCCGAGCTGATACAAAAGACTTTTGATCGCGGCGGAAATGTTGTCATACCTTCTTTTGCGGTGGGCAGAACGCAGGAACTGCTGTATTTCATCAGGCAGATAAAAGAGCGCGGTCTTGTGAAAAACCACGCGAATTTCCCTGTTTATGTTGACTCGCCTCTTGCGATAGAAGCAACGCGGGTATTTATGGAGAACAAGGAAAGCTGTTTTGATGAAGAAGCGCTGGAATATGTCAACAAGGGCATCAACCCCATCACTTTTGAAGACCTGCACATCGCAGTCACCAGTGACGAGTCTAAGGCGATAAACTTTGACAAAACGCCGAAGATAATCATTTCTGCCAGCGGCATGTGCGAAGCTGGACGCATCAAGCACCACCTCAAACACAACCTGTGGCACAGCGAGAGCCTTATATTGTTTGTGGGCTATCAGGCGAACAACACGCTGGGCAGAAGTCTTGTTGAGGGCGCAAAAACAGTCAAGCTGTTCGGTGAAGAGATAACCGTTGCGGCTGAGATACGTGTTCTGCCCGGCATAAGCGGTCATGCTGATATTGACGGGCTTGACAGGTGGATAGATTCGATGGAACATGCGGGTACTGTATTTGTAAATCATGGCGAAGACGCTGTAATGGAGGAATACCGCCGCCATCTTGAAGACAAGGGATATCACGCCATAGCGCCTTTCAGCGGTGCATGGTGCGACCTCATCACAGGCGAATTCGTTCAGGCTGAGCCAATAAAGGTCGTGAAAAAGACTGCACCCAATACAGGCTACCAGCGGCTTTGCGCATCGCTTGACCGCCTGAGCGCCCTTGTAGCGTCCAGCAAGGGACTGACCAACAAAGACCTTGCCAAACTGACCGACAGCATCAACAACCTTTGCGCCAAATGGGAAAACTGAGATATTAATTCATAATTCATAATTCATAATTCATAATTGTTGACAGGGTCGGGAGAATGCTGTTTTATCGCGGGTGTGTGCGGAACGTTCACGACTGTGTCGGTATATGCGACTGCGTCGGCATAACTCTCGCCCTGTTACTTCCACATGTTGCCCACAAATCTCTATGTTTGAGGAAAATCGGTCAGCCGACACAAAATACAAAAAACATAGCAAATAGCTTTTATTCTCTCACACTATACATTTGAATATCGTTTTAGCAAAAATTATCGCGCCCGCAGGGAAGACCCTGTGAGCGCGTTTTTCGTTATAACAGCAAAGCTGTAAATTCATGCCAATAATTGTGAATTATGAATTATGAATTAAATCGCGCCCGCAGGAAAGTTCCTGTGAGCGCGATTTTTCGTTATAACAGCAAAGCCGTAATTCATGCCAATAATTATGAATTATGAATTATGAATTATGAATTAACCAGCTCTTCCATTTCCGAGATGATAGCCTGCACTTCTTCGTTGGTGTAGCTGTCACCGTCCCATATCTCGTGGGCTTTGACTGCCTGCCATACCAGCATAGCCATGCCGCCCGATGCTTTTTTGCCCATCTCGCGCGCTTTCCTCAGCAGGACTGTTTCGCGCGGGTTGTATATGACATCGAACACAGCGGCGCTTGCACCGATAACTTCGTCACTGACAGGGCAGCCGTCAACGCGGGGGAACATTCCAACAGGGGTCGCATTCATCAGCAGGTCATAGCTGAGGGTGCTGTCTATGGCAGTGTTCAGCACGATGTTTATGTTGGCGTCTTCCTTCATGGCGATGATCTCTTTTTTCGCCTGTTCTGCAAGGGGAAGATCACTTTCGAGTACTGCGATATAAAGTTCGGCACCTGCGAGGGCGGCTTCTATCGCC
This sequence comes from Hominimerdicola alba 8, assembly GCF_000178155.2. Taxonomy (GTDB): domain Bacteria; phylum Bacillota; class Clostridia; order Oscillospirales; family Ruminococcaceae; genus Hominimerdicola; species Hominimerdicola alba_C. The sequence continues at coordinate 26,911 of NZ_ADKM02000040.1, read as the reverse complement.
ATCATTCTGCCGACACCGCCGCAGCCTATCAGCAGTACACGCCCGCCAAGATCGACACCCATAGCGCGGATCGTTGCAAGGAAACCGTCACAGTCGGTGTTATAGCCTGTGTGGATACCGTCCTTGTTGTCAACGCAGTTGACCGAATTATAGCGTTTTGCCGACTCAGCCAGCGCATCGCAGTGAGGTATTATGCCCATCTTATGTGGGATAGTTATATTGAACCCCGCCAGACTTTTCAGGTAGTCTGCATGGGGTGCAAGCTGTTCGGGCGGCAGTTCGATTACCTCATACTCAAACTCTCTGCCTTTGAGTTCAAACAGCCTTTTATGAATGGGCGGTGACATAGTATGTTTAAGACTCTCGCCCAGCAGTGCATATTTTCTGTTCATTTTAGCTCCTATCTTAAATGGGGGCACGCATTCGACGCAGTCAATGCTCCCCCATACCCCCGCGCGAGCCGCCTGCCAACGCAGGCTATTTGGCATGCTTTTGGGGAATTGTGTTTGTGTGTATCAAACGGCGGGAGTTACGCCGACGCAGTCGCGAACGTTCAGCACACACACGCGATAAAACGGCATTCTCCCGACCCTGCCAATAATTATGAATTATGAATTATGAATTATGAATTAGAATCCTTGTTGCGCTTGCGCAGGTTCATGTTGTGGTGGTTCTCCATCGGTTTGAGGACTTCCTGACGCTGGGGGGCATTGTTAGTCCTTACCTTTATGGTGAACAGCATTCTTACAGTGTCCTCACGGATAGATTCTATCATCGCATCGAACATGTCCATGCCTTCCATTCTGTACTCGACAACAGGGTTCTTCTGACCGTAGCTTCTCAGGGTTATACCCTTTTTCAGTTCTTCCATGTCATCGATGTGATCCATCCACTTTGTATCAACTACCTTAAGCAGGCAGACTCTCTCTATCTCGTGCAGAAGTTCAGAGCCAAGCTCCTTTTCTCTTGCTTCGTAGAGTTTCTGTGCTCTCTCCTGCAAGGTGCTTACGATCTCGTTTCTGTCCAGTTCGTCCATCTGTTCGGGGGTGTAGTTGAAGTCGTCCTCAGTGGTCAGCAGACCGTTCAGTCTTTCTTTCAGACCAACAAGGTTCCAGTCATCAGCTATGTCGCCCTGAACATACATGTTCACCGAGTCATCGACAAAATCCTTTATCATGTTGACGATGTACTCATGCAGATCTTCACCGTCAAGCACCATCTGGCGCTGACCGTAGATGATCTCACGCTGAGTGTTCATAACATCATCGTAGTTAAGTACGTTCTTTCTTATATTGAAGTTCCTGCCCTCGATCTTCTTCTGTGAAGACTCGATAACGCTGGAAAGCATCTTCGACTGTATAGGTGTATGCTCATCGACATTCAGTGTATCCATCATGCCTGTGATGCGGTCGCCGCCGAAAATTCTCATCAGGTCATCTTCCAGCGACAGGAAGAATGTGCTCTCACCCGGATCGCCCTGACGACCCGAACGACCTCTCAGCTGGTTGTCGATACGCCTTGATTCGTGTCTTTCTGTACCGATTATGTAAAGACCGCCTGCTTCTCTTACCTTTTCAGCCTTTTCCTTTACCTCAGCATCGAACTTCTTGTACAGCTCTCTGTACTTCTCTCTTGCCTTGAGTATCTCTTCATCGTCGGTGTTGGAGTAGCTTGCGGCTTCAACAGCCTGCTCTTCGGTGTAGCCGTCCTTTTGCAGAGCCGCCAGCGACAGATATTCGGCGTTGCCGCCCAGTGTGATATCGGTACCACGACCCGCCATGTTGGTAGCGATGGTAACAGCGCCGTACTTGCCTGCCTGTGCAACTATCATAGCTTCCTTGTCATGATACTTGGCGTTCAGTACGTTGTGCTGTACGCCTTTCTTTTTAAGCAGTTTTGACAGATGCTCGGACTTCTCGATGGAAACGGTGCCTACCAGTACAGGCTGACCCTTTTCGTGGCACTCAACTATCTGGTCGATGACCGCATCGAACTTGCCTGCCTCAGTCTTGTAAACGACATCGGGGTGGTCTTTTCTGATGACGGGTCTGTTGGTGGGTATCTCGATAACGTCCAGCTTGTATATCTCCCTGAACTCGTCTTCCTCAGTCAGCGCAGTACCTGTCATGCCCGACAGCTTGCCGTACAGTCTGAAATAGTTCTGGTAAGTTATGGTAGCGATAGTCTTGGACTCGCGCTTTACCTCAACGCCTTCCTTAGCCTCGATAGCCTGATGCAGACCGTCATTGAAACGTCTGCCGTCCATAACACGTCCTGTGAACTCGTCAACTATCAGCACTTCGCCGTCACGGACGATGTAGTCAACGCCCTCTTTCATAACGCCGTTAGCCTTGATAGCCTGATTGATGTGGTGCGCCAGAGTCATGTTCTCAGCGTCCATGAGGTTCTCTATGTGGAATGCCTTTTCTGCCTTCTTGACACCGCTCTTGGTGATGGTGGCAGTCTTAGCCTTTTCATCGATGATATAGTCGCCGTCCAGCAGGTCATTATCAGCCTTGTCGTCCATCTCGATGACGGTGACGGGCTTCAGTGTCTTTGCGAACTTGTCAGCCATGCTGTACAGTTCGGTGGACTTATCGCCCTGACCCGAAATGATAAGAGGTGTTCTCGCCTCATCTATCAGTATCGAGTCTACCTCGTCCACGATGGCGAAAGTATGCTCTCTCTGCACCTTATCCTTCTTGTATATTACCATGTTGTCACGCAGATAATCGAAGCCCAGTTCGGTATTTGTACCGTAGGTTATATCCGCGTTATAAGCATCTCTCTTGGCTGACTTGTCCATGCCTGTCAGCACACAGCCGATGGAAGTATTCAGGAAGTTGAATACCTTGCCCATTTCCTCAGACTGGAACTTTGCCAGATAGTCGTTTACGGTAACGACATGCACGCCCTTGCCTGTCAGCGAGTTTGCGTAAGCCGCAAGACAAGCCACCAGAGTTTTACCTTCACCTGTTTTCATTTCTGCGATACGACCCTGATGCAGTACGATAGCGCCGATTATCTGTACAGGGTAGGGCTTTTTGCCCAGAACTCTCCATGCAGCCTCACGGCACACAGCCAGTGCTTCGGGCAGTACATCGTCAAGGCTGGTCTCTTCCACTTTAGTTCTCAGCAGAGCGGTCTGCTCGCCCAGTTCCTTGTCCGACATTGCCGCATACTTATCTTCCAGTTCAAGTACCTTATTTTTGATAGGTTCGATCTTGGCAAGCTCCTTTTTAGAGTAGTTGCCGAATATTTTGTCAAGTAATCCCATTTATCTAGCCACCTTTTTGATTTAGGTCAGTTGCCTTCCCTTTAAATGATATAAATAGACTATTATATTATACAACATCTTCCCGCAAAAGTCAAGGCTTAGCAATTCATAATTCATAATTCATAATTCATAATTCATAATTGTTGACATGAACGAAAGTTTGCTGTTTTATCGCGGGTGTGTGCGGAACGTTCGCGACTGTGTCGGCGTTACTCCCGCCTATTGACCAACGCTCGCCCGCTGGAAACGCATTTTTTTGGCGCATGGCGGGGGCTTTTTTAATTCATAATTCATAATTGGTTGACATGGTCGGAAGTATGCCGCGTTAACGCGGGTTTGGCAAACTTGGTGTAGGGCGGGGGCTTGCTCCCGCCGTGTTACATCACACCACCGTGTTTACCGCCAAATTATAGGGGATTTCCGCGATGGTTTGCTGTTTTATCGCGGGTGCGTGCGGGTCGAGCGGCACATTCGACTGCGTCGGCGTTCGCGACAGCGTCGTCAGAGATATGGACAGAACAGTTTACCTGTCGAAATTTTTTCCGATATCGTTTACAATCGTAAACAATTTGTGATGCCCTTGAAAATCGGTCTGCGATGGTGTATAATTAAACCATCAACACAGGATATATGCCCGCTTGACGGGCAAAATGAAGGAGCATATAACATGATGAAAGAAGAAGTTAAACAGGAACTCACAAGCCACATAATACCTTTCTGGAACAAGCTGAGAGATGATGAGAACGGCGGCTTTTACGGCTATCTCAGCTTTGATCTGGAACTTGACAGGAAAGCTGATAAGGGCGTTATACTCCATTCGCGCATACTCTGGTTCTACTCAAACGCCTATATGACCCTCAAAGATGAAAGTCTGCTCGACTATGCAAAGCACGCATACGAATTCATCAAAGACCACTGCATCGACTACGAGTTCGGCGGAGTTTACTGGATGATGGACTATAAGGGTCAGCCCGCTGACACCATGAAGCACACCTACAACATCGCGTTTGCCATATATGCGCTTTCAAGCTATTACAGGGCGAGCGGTGACAGACATGCCCTTGAACTGGCGTACAGGCTGTTCGATGACATCGAGAAGAACACCCTCGATGAATACGGCTATCAGGAGGCTTTCGACCGTCAGTGGAATTTAGTTGACAATGAGGCGCTGAGTGAGAACGGTCTTAAAGCTGACAAGACCATGAACTCGATACTCCACCTTATCGAAGCCTATACAGAACTGTATCTGGCTGACCATAACGAAAAAGTAGGGGAGCGTCTGAAATTCCAGCTGGGTCAGATGCGCGACATCGTATACACACCCGAAACCAATGCGCTGAAAGTTTTCTTTGATACAAAGTTCGGTCTGGTGGGTGATATACATTCTTTCGGACACGACATTGAAGCCACATGGCTGATGGACAGGGCGTGTGATGTGCTGGGTGATGAAGAACTGAAAAAGCAGTTTGCCGAGATGGATCTTAAAATTTCCCACAACATACAGAATATCGCCATAGACACTGACGGTGCGCTGATGAACGAGCGTGAGAACGACAAGATAGACCATACCCGCGTATGGTGGGTGCAGGCGGAAGCGATAGTCGGCTTTATTAATGCCTACCAGCACAGCGGGGAAGAGAGTTTCCTCAACTCAGCTAAGGGTGTATGGGAGTATGTGAAGCGTGAGATAATAGACCCGCGCGAGGGTTCGGAGTGGTATTCCGAGATAAGCGGAGAGCATATCCCGCACGACTACAAAGAGATAGTCGGAGCATGGAAGTGCCCGTATCACAACGGCAGAATGTGCATGGAAGTCATCAATAGACTTTAATTCATAATTCATAATTCATAATTCATAATTGTTGACAGGGTCGGAAGAATGCTTTGCCGCCAAACAAAGTGAGGATAGAACACAGAGTGTAGGGTGGGGGCTTGCCCCCACCGCTTGATTATCGCCATGCCGTGTTTGCCGTCCCGCCGTGTTACATCACACCACCGTGTTTACCGTCAAATTATCGGGGATTTCCGCGAGGGCTCGCTGTTTTATCGCGGGTGTGTGCGGAACGTTCGGGTAGGGCTTTTGTAATTCATAATTCATAATTCATAATTGTTGACATGGTCGGAAGAATGCTTTGCCGTCAAACAAAGTGAGGATAGAACACTGAGTGTAGGGCGGGGGCTTGCTCCCGCCTATTGACCAACGCTCGCCCGCTGGAAACGCATTTTTTTGGCGCATGGCGGGGCGTTCGCGACTGCGTCGGCGTTCGCGACTGCGTCGGCGTTACTCCCGCCGCTTGATTATCGCCATGCCGTGTTTGCCGTCCCGCCGTGTTACATCGCACCACCGTGTTTACCGTCAAATTATCGGGGATTTCCGCGAGGGTTCGCTGTTTTATTGCGGCGTTGCCCCGACAATTCAAGACCTCACAGCGGAGCGCGTACACACAAATATGGTCTTATCCTTTCGCTATAATATAAAAGTTGACAAAGCTGACATAAATCGACACTGCTTTGTCAACTTTTGAAAGCCCTATTTTACGGCGTTTCAGCCTTGTCTTTGAGAAAATTGACAATGTTGACAGGGTAAGGGGAAAAATGAAAAAATAGCAGATAATTTCCAATATATAGTAAATTTATTTTTTAAAGTATCCTTACTACCCCGTCAATTTTGTCAACTTTTATGTTTTGACCCCTGAAAGCCCTATTTTTCGGGGTTTATATAGTTGATACTTTCGTGTCAGCTTTTGTCAATTTTGTCAATTTTTATGTTCGGATTGCTATAGGTCTGCAAGCAACTCAGGCGGCACACTCTGCCGCAGTCACATTCGCGGGACAATATCAGCAAATAGAAAGGCAAATCAATGTACAAATACGAAACACATCTGCATACAGCCGAAACTTCTGCCTGCGCTTCTGCAAAAGGTGCTGAACAGGCAAGGCGCTATAAGGAAGAGGGCTATGACGGCATTTTCGTCACTGACCACTTCTTCAATTCAAATACCACCGTACCGCGTGATATGGCGTGGGCTGATAAGGTCGAACTCTACTGCAAGGGTTTTGAAAATGCAAAAGCTGAGGGCGACAGGATAGGTCTGAAAGTCTTTTTCGGGATAGAATATACCTATCAGGGCGCGGATATACTCGTTTACGGACTTGATAAAAAGTGGCTGCTCGCTCACCCCGACTGCGACAAGGACTTCTTTAGATTTCACGATGATGCCAAAGCCGCAGGCGCTCTGCTGATACATGCACACCCTTTCAGACAGGCAAATTACTTAAACGGCAAGATCGTGCTCCTGCCCGAATGGGTGGACGGCATAGAGGTCTATAACAGCGGCAACGGTGAAGAAAGCTGGAACAGACACGCTGAGTGGTACGCTGACGAGTTCGGTTTCAGAAAGACGGCGGGCAGTGATAACCACCATCTCTGGGTGGCAAGCGAAAGGCTGACAGGCGTGTTCAGTGAGGTGGAGATAAACAGCCCCGCTGACTACCGCGACGCTTTCTTTGCAGATAAGATAACACCCGCTTACCCTGCAAAAAAGGCTGACGAACAATAAGGCAGATACCGCTTCGTGCGGGAAGATATGAATGATAAGGCAGATACCGCTTCGTGCGGGAAAATATGAATGATAAGGTAAAAAGGAGAATGTCTATGAAACTTAAAAAGTTTGCGGCGCTGTTCATCGCGGCGGCAATGTCAGTCGGGACACTGTCTGCCTGCGGCGATAAGGACAGCAAGACAGAAAGCAGGAACGATACCAAGTCGGCGGCTGAAACTTCTGCCGAAAGCAAGGCTGGGGAAGATGACACCGCTGAGGGTACTCCCGTTTCCGAAACACATCAGAACGACACAATGACACCCACCTCAGCTGTTGACCTCGTTGCACAGATGACCAACGGCTGGAATCTCGGCAACACTATGGACGCGAGCGGAAACGGTCTTGATGCCGAAACTGCATGGCTCCCCAATAAGGTGCAGACCAATCAGTATATGATGGACAGACTGGTTGAGGCGGGTTTCAACGTACTGCGCGTGCCTGTCAGCTGGGACGGTCATATAACAGGTGACGATTATCAGATAGACCCCGCATGGATGGACAGGGTGCAGGAAATAGTCAACTACGGCATAGATGACGGCATGTTCGTTATACTCAACACACATCATGAAGAATGGTACAAGCCGAAGCCATCTGAGAAAGAACAGGATATAGAAGAGCTGAAAGCTGTATGGTCGCAGATAGCCGACCGCTTCAAGGGCTATGACGAACACCTTATATTCGAGGGTCTGAACGAGCCAAGACTTCGCGGCGAGGGCGCTGAGTGGACAGGCACTTCCGAAGCGAGGGATATCGTAAACGAGTATGAGAAGGCTTTCGTGGAAACTGTACGCGCATCGGGCGGCAACAATGCTGACAGATGCCTGATGATAACAGGCTATGCGGCATCTTCCGCATATAACAACCTTTCCGCTATAGAACTGCCCGAAGAGAGCGACAAGCTGATAATCTCGGTGCATGCTTATCTGCCTTACTCTTTCGCGCTTGACACTAAGGGTACGGATAAGTACGATGCAAACGACACCGCAATACCCGACCTCTTTGAGAATCTCAACGAACTTTTCATAAGCAAGGGTGTGCCTGTCATAGTGGGCGAGTTCGGTTCTGTCAACAAAGACAACATCGACCAGCGCGTGGCTTGCCTTGATGATTACCTTGCCGCCGCCGCTAAGTACGATATACCCTGTGTATGGTGGGATAACTACGCAAGGATAGGCAACGGCGAGAACTTCGGTCTGCTGAACCGCGCCGACCTTGACTGGTATTTCCCCGAAATGATGGACGTATTCAAGAAGTACTCCGACAGCGACCCTGCTTCCGCTTCATGATTGTCGGCACATGCGACTGTGTCGGCATGAGCGCCCGGTATTCTTTGAGCGCCAAGTATTCTTATAGTGGACAAAATAAATGCTCTCGCGGATATATTCCGTGAGAGCATTAACTATATGCGCCGAATGGTTCGGTATGTATGCTTTTATCCGAATATCATCACGCTTTAAATCGTGATGGTATATCAGAGCACATTTTCGGTCACGCCAAGATATATATCTATGATAAGGTCTTTGATATCCTCAGGAGCAGCGGGTTCCTGCACTGTGACATTATATCCCGCTGTTATCGGGGTAAGACTATTTGCTTTTACATATTCCATAAGTTCGTCAGCGGTATCCTTGAGCAGTGCGGGGTCACCCTTGTGCCTTATCCTGAGAGCGTTGGTCAGCCTGAATAAAGGCTTTATCGCATATGGCGGTGTGACGGATATCTCCTTGTCCAGCGGAACGAGTATCTCGATATCCATTACAGGTTCTGCACCTGACGCATCCATAGCGAATGTTGCAGTCACAGTCGGACCGACAGCTTTAGCACCGTTGGCTTTGAGCATCTCCGCGATATCCTTTGATACCTGCGTGAGCTGTGCCTGTGTAGCCCTTGCGCGGTATGATAATACATTTTCCATTTCAAGCCTGACATTGCTTATTATTTCGTGCATATTTATGACCTCTTTTCTTTGTTTTCAAATGAACTATAGCGATTGGGGCTTTTAAATTCACAAGATCAAGTCGCAAAAGCCGGGATCTATGGGTCTTGTGACCGAATTTTAAGGCGGATCGCTATAATGGTCGGAACTATATATATATTATACACATATTTATATGAAATGTCAACATATATCTGATGAATTTGCCTGCACACATCTATTCTCTGTTTAATGACTGCTGCCGCCGCAGATAAGCGGCAATATCATTATATCCGAACGGATATATAAAAGAGCCACAACGCAGATATATCTGCATCATGGCTCTTCTGATATTTAAATAAGAAGGAATACTTTGAGTTTTGCCGCCCGTTATCCTGAGATCTTCCTCACAGCAGACAGCGGCGTTATACAGCTTTTATCAGACGATCTTCTCAACAGTGTAGCCCATGCCTTCAAGGAGGTTATCAACACCGTTATCGCCTGAATAGTGACCTGCACCTACCATAAACAGGCAATTCTTGCCTTCCTTTATATATTCTGATGCCTTGTCTGCCATATACTTGTTGCGGTCATCAACCATCGTCTTGAGATATTCTTCGTGGTCATCTTTGAGGTCTTCGGGAAGTTCGTCGATATCCATATCCATATCCAGGAGTATATCGCCGCTTCCCTCAGCCCAGAGTTCATAAAGTTCGGCGTAATCTTCGGCAAAGCCCTCGATATCGTCCATATCATCAACTGCTTCACCGATAAGATAATCGGCATATTCATCTGAGAATGCGTTGAGCGCACCTGTCTGCATCGAAAGTTCTTCAATGCTGATGACTTCCTTGCCGTCTTCCTGTGCTTTGCCGATGAAATATGTATCTGTGCCTGCCATCTCCATATTTTCCAGCCTGAGCATCATGATGCTGGTAAGCTGATTTATCCAGTAGCCTGCGGTATACTGGTCGAGCATATCGACATATACACCTATACTTGTGAAGTAATCTTTTGCCTTGTTATAGGACTCTTCAGATATATGGTCTTTTACAGTCGAACCGTCGGAATATACCATGCCGTTCACATAATCCATCTGAGCATTGATATCGTTCTGCAAAGCGGTGACATCATATTCTACAGCTATGGAATCAACGCTGTTGTAAATATCCATCAGGTCAGCGGGGTATTCGGATACATTGTTAGGCAGGACATGAATAGTGCCAAGCAGATACATCGAATTGCCGCTCTTAGGGTCGGTGACTTTCCACAGGGGAGGGTCTATCTCGGTATTCTTGATATATTTGGTTATATCAACAGTTTCACCGTATGGGTTTGTGGGAACAGGGGATTCGACAGTTTCTTCCGAAGTCGGCTCACCTATTACCTGTGTTTCTTCAGCGGTGGTTTCGGAAACTTCTTCAGTGCTCTCTTCACTGCTTTCAGCGGTATCAGATGATACAGCCGAAGATTCACCTGCGGCAGAAGAGTCAGACTCGGTCTTTCCGCAAGATGCACATGAAACTGACATTATGATAGCCAGAACTGCTGCCAATACTTTCTTTTCCATAGATATTTTACTTTCCTTTCCTTATTAAAGGTACACGAATTGTACCTTTTGTATGATAGTACATTTAATTTATATATATAATATACAATTATTACCGCTAAAAGTCAATAAATAGAAAATATATTTAATCTTATATACACAATTATTGTGTTTTTTAACTTTATCTTTTGGGTTTCAGCCGATTATTTGTACATTTTAGTATAACTTTGTGATATATTACGATATTATCTTTGAACTGTGGTTTGAGGGCATGTCTTTTTTGTCCATTTGATGGTCGGGTTTTGATATATAGGGGTGGGTTATGCAGTAATATTATATAATAAGCGTTCTCGGATATTGCTGATTTTTACGCGCTGATGCCGCCCGATAATGCCGCTGCACTTACCATCACTCCGCTTGCTGGCGGAACGCGCCCTGTATCGGCACATCCGGTCATAACTCAGCTGAGGTGAACGCATAGCTGTATAAAGATTAAGATCAGACTTTCAGCGGTCTGCTCTTTTTTATGTTTCGTGTTGTATATTTTCCACAAAATCTATTGACAAATGGTCGGGCGTTTGATATAATACAGGTGCGAAAATTATTTATAGTAAACGACATATTTATTTCAACATTCAGCGCTCGCGGACGCTGTGGTTAGCATTGACTGCGTCGAATGCGTGGGGCTGTGAGCGGGAAGACCACGATTATTTATAGGAGGATATTATGAAGACAAACATATTACAGCGCGCAGTGAAAGTCTGCGCAGTATCGGTCGCATCGGTGCTGATGCTGACATCATCGGCACTGATGATGACTTCCGCTTCTTCACAGGCGGGGTCTGCAAACGGCTATAACAAGAGCGTGACGTTCAATTCTTTCCCCGTATCTGTCAACGGCGGTGAACCTGTGCGCGGTGTGGATATCTCTTCGATAATCTCGATAGAGGAAGCTGGTGTCGTTTTCCGTGACGACAGCGGAAGAGAACAGGACATATTCCGTGTTTTGTACGACCATGATGTGAACTATATACGTGTGCGCGTGTGGAACGAGCCGAATGACGGCAACGGTCACAGCTACGGCGGCGGTCACAACGATGTCGCTACTGCCTGCGAGATAGGCAAACGCGCCGCTAAATACGGCATGAAACTGCTGGTGGATATCCAGTATTCGGATTTCTGGGCTGACCCTGCAAAGCAGACTCGCCCCAAATACTGGGCTGAACATGACCACGATACCCTCGCGGGCGAGATATACAAGTGGACGACTTGGGTGCTGACTGCCATAACTGAGGCGGGCGGCGATATCGGCATGGTGCAGGTCGGCAATGAAACCAATTGCTTCTTCTGCGGTGAAAAGGACATGTACAAGATATGCGACCTGTTTGCCAGCGGCGACAAGGCGGTGCGTGACTTTGACAGGGATATACTTATCGCACATCATTTTGCTGACCCATCAAATGCGGAACACTACTACTGGTACGCAAAAGTTATGGACGAATGCAGGCTGGATTATGATATCTTTGCAACATCTTACTACCCCTACTGGCATGGCACGACCGAGAACCTCACAAACGTGCTGAGTACGATAGGCAACAGATACGGCAAGTATGTCATGGTAGCTGAAACTGCTTATCCTTATACTTCTGAGGACGGTGATAATTTCGGCAATGTGGTATCTGCGGGTTCATCGGGTGCAGACCTGCGCTATGATGTTTCCGTCAGGGGACAGGCAGAATGTCTGACCGATGTATTTCAGGCTGTGGCTGACTGCGGCGGCAGGGGTATCGGTGTATTTTACTGGGAACCTGCATGGCTGGGTGTCAGCAATATCTCGTGGTCTGAACAGCGCGATAAATGGGAAAGATACGGTTCGGGCTGGGCAACTGAACATGCCTCAGGCTACGACCACGATGCTTCATCAGCGGGAGGTTCTTCCTACGACAATCAGGCGTTGTTCGATTTCAGGGGTCGCCCGCTGGAGTCGCTTGATGTATTCACCCGAATTTATCCTAAAAATCAAAAGCCGAATATCCCCGATGACCACAAGACACGTCTGCGCGGTGATATAGACGGCGACGGTGCAGTTACCGCGAATGACCTCACTCTTCTGAAAAATGCCGATGTAAAAAAGTGTGTCCTTGATGAAGAGCAGTTCATTTCAGCAGACCTTAACATCGATGCTCGCGTAGATGTCCATGACATCATAATGCTGGAAAGGATACTTTCTAAATCGTAATTTTTAGCAGGGCGGGAAGTTTCGTGCGTTTGCATTGTAGGGCGGTGGCTCACAAAGATATGTGCGGCGCATGATCTCCCTAAAGTGAACCTGCATAGCTTACGACACTTGGACGCAAGCCTGCTCATCAGCTCGGGCACTGGGCGCAGTGGCGGATATCCTCACAGACAGCAAGCCGAGAAAAGCGGAATAGAAACACAAAGAGCAGGTTTGAAAGAGTGCGCTTATATAGAAGTTTTCCAAACTACTATATTCAATACCTTTACATCAGGCTATAAAAAAGCAGATGCTTCCCAATCGAAAGCATCTGCTTTTTGCTATGTTATGGACTCAAACGGTATCTGTTCTGACTCCCAAGTGCTGTCGGCGTGAATGGTAATCAGTTCAGCACCACGCTGTTTTGTTTCCTTTTCAATGCCGGGCATTGCGAGGTAGTCAATACTCATACAGTATATCCTTATCGGTTTGACTAAGCTGACTAATGCAAGATCTCCACGCAATAATATCAAATTCCGAATAACTGTCTTCCAAATAATAATTCTCATCATTATATTCTTCGGTGTTCAGATTGATTTTTTCTTTCTTCAAAGCATCCTTTGCTGTGTTTCTAATACTTATGACGATATATTTGATCTGTTTGTTAGATTCTAATTTGTTAACAGTCTGAAAATTTTTTGCAATGGATAAAAAGGTTTCCGATACGCATTCCTCTGCAAGTGAATTGTTATTCAAGCAGTCCATTGCAACGAGATATGCCTTGTTCTTGTATTTGTTATACAGCTTTTCAAAAGCCTTTTTATCCTCCTCATCATCGATGAGTTCCATATATATCATCGGTATCATAGGCGTCACTTCCCCGATAGTAGTTATTATGTTATCATACCATTTTTTACAGAAAAATACAAGTGTCCTGGCGCAAACGGTCGTTTTTTAGCTCTAAATGGTAAAATCAGCTCAATTTGTCATATCCTCCACCAGCCACCATGCCTCTCTGAACTTTCTTAGCTCGCTAAAATGCCAGTACCAATAGTAAAGCAGTTCCGTAGCTTCGTGCTTTTGTTTCTTGACAGCATCCTCGGTCATAAGCTCAAAATTGGCAATCTTCTCGATGGTCATCTCCTCATAGCCGTAAGCTCCGAAGAAACTTCCGATTATCTGCTGCTGTTTAGGTGACAGCTTATCAAACAGCAGCTTCAGCCTCTCGGCACATATCTTCACATAAGCAGCGTGGTCTGGCTTGGGTTCTTTTGAGATAAGCTTCGGATTTTCAAGATACTCTTCACCGTACTCATCGTTGAGCGTAAGCATAATACTCTCAGTCTTGAACGAAAACCGCAGATACCTTGCCACAAGCTGTTTACTGATACCAAGCTCATTTGCAATGCTCTCATCGGCCATTCCGTCCCTGTGCATTTTCCTGCATTTGCTTATCGCCAGCATATCCCTATGCGCTATGGCAACAGGCGTTATGAACTTTTCAACGTGCCGTATCATTGCATACTTTAGATACGGATAAATATACGATGTAAAGATGCCCTTGTTCGGGTCATAACTGCGCTTGTAAACAAGCTCTATAAGCTCCACCGAACCCACCTGAAACAGCTCGTCCTCCAGTTCCTCATTGCTTATCCCAAACTTTTTCATAACGTCCTTGACAATAGACTTAATAAATATATCAAGCTGTAAATACAATTCATTAAGCGCAGTCTTGTCTCCGTTTTCAAAACGCAAAACTAATTCTTCATTGGTCATTCTTTTTACCGGGTCGTCCTTTCTTCGGCGGTGTGATACCGCATAGCTTGTACAGATTTGCAGAGCATAACTGCTGTTCAAACTCCTCATTCGTAAATTCGGGAGAGGTCATAGCTGTGTGGTAAAGCTCCTCTGCTTTGGCTGAAAGTGTTCGTTTTTCATCTTCTGTAACAGCCCCACGCTGACAGCTCTTTGTAAGCCTTGCAATGCACCTCTGATAGCTCTGATATTTTGGGTTGTCAGCATTTTTCTCCTTTGGCTTTTTCTTTGCAAAGGCTATCTGATTGCAGGTGCGCTTTGGATTTTCGGGCGAGGGCATATCGCAATACTTGGTCTTGTAGCCGCCTTTTACAATGAAAAATCTGTTGCAGTTCAGGCATCTGCGTATCTGATGCCCGACCATCAGCCCTTTGAAGAAATCAACTTTCAAAAGCGGCTGCAGCCGTTTAGCGTGATAGTACTCGGCAATAATATACTCTCCACTGCCCTCTGCTGTCTCTCTCGGAACAAGGTTCATATCAAGATTGTCTGTAAAATCATAGCTCATATAAGGGTCGGTCAGAGGGTTTGCGATCTTCTTGTACGCATTTGGCGCATTGATAAAATCAAAGTAAGCAGCCGCATAGTTTTCCGGGTCACACTTTTTCAGGTGCATAATGTTGTCTGTAACAAAATAGTAAATGGTCTTGTTGAAATTATAAATGTCGTTGATTATAGGCTCCATAGCTTGGGCCGTTTCCACATATATTTTCCATGTTTCGGGAGTGAGCATATTATCTGTAATGTTTTTGAACTGTTCAAGAATTTTTACATAATTAGGGTCTGCAAGGACTTGAAATATCTTATGCTGCAAAAGTATACTGCACAGCTGCAGCAGAATATCATTCAGCTTCTGCCACTCCTCTTTGCTGGGCGGGGTGTATTCAAGCTCCGGTTCATCAGTCAGGTTGTCAGCGTCAAATTCAGCTTCGTCCCAATTGCCTACCATATCCATAGCCCATTGCGCTGACTTTTCATTGTACTCTTTATCAAGAACCTGCTTGGCAGACTGATACAGCCCGTAGATCTCCTCATACTCCTTTGGAGTTATGTTCATACAAGTCGCAGAAAGCTCGCCCAGCATAAACTCCTGACCGTTGACCTCGATCATATCACCCTTGACCCAGAACACACAATCTGAAAACATAAAGCACCTACCGAAACCTATTTTAACAATTATATCATACTCCGCCGCACCAAATCAATAGACTAAATGTAAAATGTCCAACGAGTTAAAAATTAAATGTCCTGTGATTTTATACCTTTTTTCAAAATCGGAACATATATATAGTGAAAGGCAAAATTGCCCCGGGCGCAGCGATGCGTTCGGGGCTTTTAATATTATGTAGGGAGATGATATGATGAAAAAACTTATCACAAAAACCTGTGAGGAGATCATGACCACGCTTTACAAGCCCACCGTGTTCGCCGTGGACGGTCTGCTGGCACAGGGACTGTTCATTCTCGCCGGCTCACCGAAGGTGGGAAAGTCGTGGCTTGCGCTGGAACTTTGTCTTTCCGTCACAAAGGGCGAGCCGCTTCTTGAACGCCCGACACAGCAAGGCTCGGCATTATACTTCTGTCTGGAGGATAGCTACCAGCGAATACAAAGCCGGCTCTATGAACTGACCGATGTGCCGTCGGACAAGCTGTTCTTCTCGCTCAAAGCTGACACTATAGGCAACGGTCTGGAAGAACAGATCATCAAGTTCAAGTCCGAGCATGATGACCTGCGACTCGTCGTCATCGACACCTTACAGATGGTGCGTAACGAAACGGAATCAAGCTACGGCAGCGACTATGCTGAGATCGTTCCGCTGAAAAATCTGGCAGAGCAGCTTGGGATTACAATAGTTCTTGTTCACCACTTGCGCAAGGCAGCGGACAGCGACCCGTTCAATATGATATCGGGGAGTACAGGGTTAAGCGGTGCAACTGACGGTCAGCTTGTGCTGAAAAAAGATAAGAGGGGTGGTACACAAGCTGTGCTCTATGTCACCGGTCGTGACATAGAAGATCAGGAGATGTCGCTGACCAAGCAGGGTGCAAAGTGGGTGCTTGCCGATAAGCATGAGGACAAGCCACCAGACTTATTTGCCTTCGCTGTGCATGATATGATGACGGAGTTGTGTTCATTCAAAGGCTCGGCAACTGAACTGTGCGGTCTGCTGAAAGCAAAGTTCGGCGGTGAGTATTTTGCCAACCGACTGACAAGAGATATGTTCCGCAAGGCATATGAGCTTCGTGACTTGGGTGTGACCTTCGAGCCAAAGCGCAGCAACGGGCAGAGACTTCTGCTTCTCCGCTATGATAAAAATAGTGACAGTAGTGACGGTAAAATGCTGATGCCAGAGCAGCCTCAAACTGCTGACCCTACCGTCACTATGGAGAGCGATGACTGTTCGGAAACCGTTGAAAATGCGGCATCTGCGGATGATGATGGCAGTACAAGCGCAGACTCTTTTACTGACCCTGCGCCCGAAGCTGCTGTCCCTGCTGACGGTGCTGCCGACCCTGAGTTCGTTCTCATCAACGGCAAGCAAGTACCTATCGTGAGTTTTTCGCTGGACGATCTGCTCCACCGCAGCGCCGCCAAGATCCGAGCGCAGCTCTACAACGAGAGGGGGATAACAGTCCCCGAGTTCAAACTCGCACCGTGAGCCGATTTGTGCCCTCCGAGCACCGAGGTCGGGTAGTTTAACCAACGAGCCGACAAAACGCCACACAAGCGATTTGTGGGCGACTGTCGGGCAAACAGGACGGAGCACACAGTTCTGATGAGAGATCAAAGCAGGCACATTAAAGTCGTGTTTCCGGTTTGCAGGTTAAATTGCGGCGTCATTCGCCGCAAAATTCACAGCGGACGGCAAAGCCGACCGCCATTCTGCGGGGTTTTCGGGCTATTCGGAATTGGCGTCATTCTCTGTATTTTCAGAAAATGGCGGCGTTAAAAATCTGAAAATCATGCTGAAGCGGCGTAAGTGCGGGCTGTTTCGATGGAGTAAAGGGCAATTATTAAGCCCGATCAAAACACGATACCAAAATGGTATTGAGATACGGAATCTGATTCCGACATATCGGGGAGTCAGTAAATGACAGCCCCCCTTTGAAAACACTACGAAAGGAAAGATGTACTATGAACATCACACATACCAAACACAACATGACAAAGACAACAAGGAGTGTGATAATCACATGGCAGAAAAGAAGATCGAAAATAAAATCGTAATGCTGACGATCAAGGAGGCCGCTGCTCTGGTGGAAGGTCTGACTGAATACCGAGTACGGGAACTGTGCAAGTCAGGAAAGCTGCCTTGCTTCAAAGCGGGCAAGAAATACCTGATAAACAAAGATATTCTGTACAAATACTTGAACGGCGAGTTGGTGGTTCAGTAGAAATTTATGTTGTAGAGTTTAATTCCGAGCCTGTCGGCTGGCAATGCCCGTTAGTCTGTGGTAATGTGGTAGCTGTCGACAGGCAAATTTATGAAGGAGGAAACGCAATGGCGTATATCGAAAGAAGAAAAAACAAGAAAGGCGAGCTGACCGCCTATCGCTTCCGTGTGTATAACGGCTATGATGTGAACGGCAAGCAGATGGTTCAGTTCAAAACATGGGTGCCGCCCGAGGGCATGACCGCAAAGCAAGCGGAGAAAGAAGCCCAGCGTTTGGCGGTGCTGTTCGAGGAAGAATGCGCTCACGGTCAGGTGACGGCTACAGTAAAATTCCAGAAGCTGTGTGAGCAGTGGTTCGGTGAGTATGCGGAGTTGAACCACCGCAGCACGACCTTGCAGAGGGAACACCTTCTCGCTGGTCGTATCTACCCTGCGCTCGGACATCTCCGTATCGACAAGATAACAGCGAGGGACATTCAGAAATTCATCAACAGCCTTGCCAAACCCGGTGCCAACAAGCGCAACGGCAAGCCGCTATCTCAGAAAACGATGCGGCATCACCTGTCGTTTATCTCGTCCATATTTGAGTATGCGATAAGGCTGGATATGATCAGCACAAACCCTTGCAGCAAGGTCATCATACCAAAGATCGACGCTAACGGCAAGGTGTACAAGAAACCTGAAAAGCACATCTACACAAAGGAGCAAGCAAAGGAGTTTATGACGATACTCCGTGAAGCACCGATAAAATATCGGGTGTTCTTCACGCTGGCAATTTACACCGGTTGCAGGCGTGGAGAGATACTCGGAATCGAGTGGAAGAACATCGACTTTGAAAACCGCACCATAATGATCGACCACACATCGAACTACACAGCTAAAAATGGTATCTACACCGACGCTACCAAGACTGATAAATCAACTCGATTGGTTGACCTTCCGCCAACGGTCATAAAACTTCTGAAAGCCTACAAGCACGATCAAGACAGCTACAAAGCTAACCTCGGGGACAAGTGGCAGGAGCATGACCGCCTGTTCACGAAATGGGACGGTGCTCCGATGCATCCGGCCACACCGTACTCGTGGCTGAAGAAAGAGTGTGAGCGCAGGAGCTTCCCATTCTATGGGGTTCACACCCTACGTCACTTCTTCGCCTCAGTAGAAATTGAAGCGGGAGTTGACCCGACAACCGTTGCAGCAATGCTTGGGCATTCGACTCCCCAGACAACTTTGACAACCTACTCGCATTATTTTGCGGAGAGCAAAAAGCGGGCGAGCAATATCGTGGCTGATGTCCTTGAGGGCAAGGATGCAATGTAATGTACAAACCAATATGGAGATAGTTCAATAAATGAACTACCTCCATATTGGTTATAATTTCATTATTTAGGAAATAAGGTTTTGTTTATCAAATCAGTATATCGCTTACATATTGGAACTAGTTCATCTGCACTTATTCCTTTTGCAATCACGTCTTCCGCTGTTAGTTGATTTGTTGAGACTTTAAAGAATATATCTTTGTATTCATCCATAAATTTTAATTCTTCTCCAGTTAGGGTTGCATCTCCCAAACTGATGGATGCATCATCAGGCAGAATCTCTTTTGGGACTACTAGTTGAAGACCATCTAATGCATGACTATTGTTCGCATATGCCAATAAATCAGGTGGAAAATTCTTTGTAGTATTTAAATGTTGTTGTAACAGTAGATAGAAAACATATAGGTTGATCTCTTCTTTATTCTTGGTTATACACCATGTTGTTTGTTCTGAAGGCATCGTACATATTTGTTTTAACCCATTTTTATCCACATTAATGATATTTCCTTGATCAAGGATACAAATAATACTAGGTTGATTGCTTTTAGGGACAGATTTACATAATTCTTGTAAATTGGATGCTATAGTTTCTATTTTATTCTCCGAAGTATAAGCAAATATAGATCCAAATATTTGGTTGTGATAATTTGGAATAAAAGGACTGTTAATTAATGCTGATATTTTCAACTCTTTTACACTCTTTATGTTATTTATACTTTGAGATAAAGTGTTTTTGTTTAATGTTGACTTTATCTCCACAGTAGCATATACACTTTCTACAGGGATCACTATAGATGTTTCATATTTCAAAAAAACAGGCGAGTTAAAAGCATCATACACAAAAAAATCTTGCTGTTTACTTTGTGTGCCATTAACATCAGTAATTATTCCATTTCCGACAGAAAATTTTTGTGGAAGCAAATCCTTTATATATAATCGTAATTTATCTTCACGCCCAGCTCCTCGTGTCGCCATATGCTCAATATGAGATAATACTTCTGAATCACTTTGTAGTTTTTTTGCAATTGACTCTATGTTGTATAATAGCATTATTATCACCTCAAAACTATATATATTATTATATCACATTTCCGTTTCTCAGGCAAGAGTCTTTTTCATACTATTATTGATAATGTCAAAAAATCTATTTTTGTCATTAGGTTCAATCGGCGGGAGTCCCATCTACGGGGCTCCCGCCTACGCTATTTCCGAAATAAGGTCCAAAATAAAGTCCAAAGGGCGATTTTTGGCAAAAAAAGAGCCCCGAAACGCCGTAGTTTCGGGGTTTTTGATTGGTGCGGCAAACGGGACTTGAACCCGTACGTCTAGGACACACGCCCCTCAAACGTGCCTGTCTGCCAGTTCCAGCACTGCCGCATTAATGATTTATGTGAGGGTGAAGCACTGAATTACACATTCAGCTTAATTATTATATCATAGCAAGAGCGGATTGTCAAGAGTTTTGTGAAAATAATTTGAGATATATCAAATTTTATATGTGGTATAACTAAAAGTGCATATTAACGATACCCTGCCCTCATGTTTTTTTAAGAAGCCTTTTGTAGATATGCCTCTAGTGGCAGGAAAGATTTCGGCGCGGAGATAAATTCATAAGAAAACCGCCCTATTGGGGATTTTTTTCACCGGTTCTTCCGAATATTTTCTCAAAATCGGTATCTATTATTCATCACTTATATCACCGAATATTTGTACAAATGCAGATACGGCAGCCATTTATCCGAGAATATACGAAATATGGTTCAACTATATCAAATAACTCACGTTTTTCTTTATTCCGAATATACCGTATTACTCCACCTCACCGGTTGACTGTTACATGTCAAACCACTTCCAACGTTATTATAGCACTGTTTTCAGTAAATGTCGCTCCCCCATTCACCCCGCCGCCGCATTCAGCATAAAATAAAGTACCCGAAAGCAAAAGTGCAGGGCGGGGAAATTTCACGCGGGGGTGAATTTTCCTCTGCAAAGCGGGAATAATACTGACAGAAATGATCTTACAAGCAAGGAGTGTTTTCAGGTGATCGTTCACAGAGGTGACATTTATTATGCTGATCTCAGCCCTGTGGTGGGGTCTGAGCAGGGCGGGCTTCGACCTGTGCTGATAGTTCAGAACGATATAGGCAACCGACATTCACCGACAGTGATAGCGGCGGCTATAACCAGCAGGCAGGACAAGGCTCGGCTGCCGACGCACATTTCGGTGGGTGCGGGGTGCGGTCTTTCGCGTGACTCGGTGGTCTTGCTGGAGCAGATACGCACCCTTGACAAGCGCCGTCTGCGCGAGAAGATGGGTCAGCTGGATAAAGGTTCGATGAATGCGGTGGACAACGCACTTTCGGTGAGTTTTGGGCTGAACGGTTAGCTTCGGCGGAACAGTCCTGCACACAGCTGATAATTCGGACAAAAAAACGGCAGGTCTTTGCTGACCTGCCGTTTTGTGTTTTATAGATCATTTATAAGGGTTTTCACCGAAGTATCTTACGCCTGCGGGTCTGTTGTACTCTCTGTCGTCAACGCCCAAGAATTTCAGGGTATCGAACAGTGCCTTGCCGTGATGACCGAATACGACCGCACCGTGATGAGGATAGCCCTTTTCGATCAGAACGTATCTGTAGAAGCGAGCCATCTCCTTGATGCCGAAGATGCCGATAGTACCGAAAGAGCGTGTAGCAACAGGCAGTATCTCGCCCTCAGCCGCATAAGAACGCAGAGTTGCGTCAGCAGTGGACTGGAGTCTGAAGAAAGTGATCTCGCCGGGCTTGATGTCACCCTCAAGAGTACCTCTTGTGATATCAGGCTCAACATCAGGCTCAAGACCCCTGTGCATTATCAGCTGATACTTCATAACAGGGTTGTTCAGTATGCAGGCAGAACCGTTGCCGCAGTGGAAGCCCATGAAAGTATCTCTCTGGGTGTAGTCGAACTTGCCCTCAATATCTTCTCTGTAGATGTTGCCCGGAACAGTGTTGTTGATATCCAGCAGAGTTACCACCTCATCGGAGATGCACTCACCGATGTACTCGCTGAGTACGCCGTAGATGTCAACTTCGCAGGAAACGGGGATGCCGCGCGCGCCAAGTCTGCCGTTTACATAGCAAGGCACGAAGCCGAACTGTGTCTGGAAAGAAGGCCAGCACTTGTTGGCAAAAGCAACGAACTGTCTTTCGCCCTTGTGCTCTTCTGCCCAGTCCAGCAGAGTCAGTTCATACTGAGCCAGTCTTGGCAGAATGCCTGCCATCTTGTTGCCGTCGCCCAGTTCCTTAGCCATATCGTCGATAACGCCCTGAATGCGGGGGTCGTCCTTATGCTCATTATAAGCGGCGAACAGGTCAAGTTCAGAGTTTTCCTCTATTTCAACGCCCAGATCATACAGTCTTGCGATGGGTGCGTTGCATGCGAGGAAGTCCTGCGGACGGGGACCGAAAGATATTATCTTCAGGTTTTTCAGACCGACAACAGTTCTTGCTATGGGGATAAACTCATGTATCATGTCAGCTACTTCGGGTGCAGTGCCGACGGGATATTCGGGAATGTAAGCCTTAACGCCTCTCAGCTTGAGGTTGTAGCTTGCATTGAGCATACCGCAGTAAGCATCGCCTCTGTTATCGACCAGTGCATTGCCGCAGTCGTCCTCAGCGGCGGCTACGAACATAGCGGGACCGTCGAAGTACTTAGCCAGCAGAGTTTCGGGTGTTTCGGGACCGAAGTTGCCCAGATAAACGACCAGTGCGTTACAGCCAGCGGCATTTACTTCATCAAGTGCCTGACGCATGTGCTTCTCGTTCTCGATAACGGTGGGACATACGAACAGACCCTCAGCGCCATATTTTGCGGCATAAGCCTCAGCAACGGCATTTCTTCTGTTTTCGGACAGGCTCATGGGGAAACAGTCCCTTGAAACTGCCACCAGACCCAGTTTTACTTCGGGTGTGTTTGCGAGTTTGTTGCTCATGGTAAATTACCTCCGTGTAGACTGCGCGGCGCTGTGTGTGCCAACGACCGCAAGGCCGAACAGTGCTGCGCAAATAAAATGCGATCTTCAATCGTTACGCACATTATAGCACAAATATAAACAAGTGTCAATTCTATAATTTGACATGGTCTTGCCATTTATTGCGGAAATTTTTTTGCTCATCGCCTTTCTTTTACGCCTTCTGTTCTGAGGGCTTTGAGCACCTTGCAGAGTTGTTCGATATCGTCATCGGACAGTTCGTCAAAACGGTCAAGCTGGGCTTTTACCGTTTCTATGACGGCATCTGCGGGCTTTTTATGCTGTCTGTTCATAAAGAACGAAGTGAGGGTACTGGTCAGCGAACCTATCAGCCCGATACCGACCAGCATCAGCACCATAGCGATAAGTCTGCCGTAGAGGGTACTTGGGGAGATATCGCCGTAGCCGACTGTAGTTGCGGTGACGAAAGCCCACCAGATGCCGTCACCGAAGTCCATGCCCTCAGCGTAATGTATCAGCACGCCGCCCGTGATGATGGTCATGAAAGTGGCGAAGACCACGTATTTGAAGCCATTTGTATTGTAGAAACGCTGTGCTTTTCTCAGCGGGCGTGATAGAAAAGCGACTATCCTGATGAGGTTGAGCACATTTAAAAAGGTATCGGCGCGGGGGTCGGGCAGCGGGGGCAGAATGCCATGTATCGGCAGAACAGCGACCGCGTCCCAGAAATTTATCTTAAAGAACCTGTGTTTATCCGGCGCGGCGGCGGTGCGCACTGCGAGGTCGGCGGCAAACAGGACGTAAATTGCCACACTGACCGTTCTTACCCACTCCGACAGACTGCCTGTGCAGTCAAAAAGCACCAGCACAGCGGCAAAAACAGCCAGAGCGCTCATGACCACATCATAGACGATATGCTGTGTTTTTCCTAGTTTCATATTTTATCACCATCCGAAAGATCTTATAGATGCGGCAGAAGTTGTAATGTCAGATTACACAAATTTTGCATTAAAATTTGAGCATCGCCGCAAAATATGGTAAGAAAAAAAGCGCCCCGCAACGGAACGCTTGCAGATAATATCACAATGCTTTGGTTTCTATCAGTCTTCTGCGCAATTTCCTCTCATTCTGAACATCCTGAATGCTTGAATGCAGGAAAAGCAGTGCGGCTGACAGTGCAAAAGTCCCCGCCAGCTGTTTGTTTTTTATGACCGAACTGAAAAGCATCAGTGCCGAACCTACGATGATCTCTTCCTTTGGATCCATTACAGATGACCCCCTTTAATATTTTTATATTTTTGCACTCT
This sequence comes from Hominimerdicola alba 8, assembly GCF_000178155.2. GTDB lineage: Bacteria > Bacillota > Clostridia > Oscillospirales > Ruminococcaceae > Hominimerdicola > Hominimerdicola alba_C. Next base: position 2,542 of record NZ_ADKM02000040.1, on the reverse strand, counting down.
TCGACACGGGCATGACCTTCCGCCGCGAAATGCTGACATATACAAAAAAAGCCCGCATAACGGACTTTTGAAACCTTATAGGGTGGGTAGAGGGATTCGAACCCTCGATCTTCAGGACCACAATCTGACGCGTTAACCAACTACGCTATACCCACCATAACACGCCATACTGGATTCGAACCAGTGACCTACCGCTTAGAAGGCGGTTGCTCTATCCAGCTGAGCTAATGACGCATATCTGCTAAAATATGTTCAGCAGTAAAGCGGGTGATGGGAATCGAACCCACATGGCCAGCTTGGAAGGCTGGAGTTCTACCACTGAACTACACCCGCAGTTCGGTCATTGACCTCTTGTCGGTCAACGTTGTCTATTATAGCACACCTCTGCGGGTTTGTCAAGAGGATTTGAGTGGATTTTCAAACATTTGATTGTTTGTTTAAAAATAGTTAAAATCCAAAACGAAAGATGGGCATTTTGCCGAATGTATCGATCTGTTGCATGCGCTCTTGTCGGAAGGACTGCTGTGTTTATCACACCTGCGGGTATCGTTCTTTTCGTCTGACTTTTTTGCTTGACTACGTGTTTTTTGCGAACTGCTTTGTGTTATATCTCAGCTTTTTCTGAATAGAGGGTTTAGATGTGGACAATATCGCTAAATTTCTTTTGTGACTTTTTGCTCTTTCGCTGAAAAATATTGACTAAATGTAAACAAATCAATTCAACTCTTTTAACTTCGGTGGAATGTGATATAATAAAATTGTAATACTATGACCTTTGGGGATCGGAGGTGGCAGCATTCATGATCGCTCTGAAAGGGCGCTCTGTTTATGGCGGCATCGCTCGCGGGACTATAAGTTTTTACCAGCGCGACCGCTTGAATATCCCCAGAATAAAGATAAATGACCCCGCTAAAGAGTGGGACAGATATACAGAAGCTAAAAATGCCGCAGTCAATGAACTTAAACTTCTGCGTGAACGCACCGCTGAAGAGATAGGGCAGACTGATGCGGATATTTTCTATATTCAACAGATGCTATTGGGCGACAGTCAGTTCGAGCGAGGTGTCAGCGGGCTTATATATACCGAAAAGTGCAACGCCGAATATGCGGTGGCAAAGACTTCTCAGAAGCTGGCGGAAGTAATGCGTCAGGGTGACTCGGATTATATCCGTGAACGCTGTACTGATGTTTTTGATGCCTCCGAGCGCGTGATAAGGCTTTTACAGAACCAGTCGAGCAGTGATTTCGTGCTTGATGATGTGAGCATAATCTGTGCGGAAGACCTTCTTCCGAGTGAAACGGCAACGCTTGACAAGTCGAAGGTGGCGGCTTTCTGCACCAGCGGCGGCTCAACGAATTCCCATACGGCTATACTGGCGAGGACTATGAATATCCCCGCGCTGATAGGTCTTGGTGATGTAAGGCTTGAAGATTATGACGGCAGATATGCTATAGTTGACGGCTATGACGGTGTCATCTACATTGAGCCTGACACTGAAACTACTATAAAGATGGCGCGCCGCGAAGAGGAAGAGGGACGCAAGCGTGAACTTTTGCAGCGGTTGAAAGGCAGGCGCAACCTTACCCGTGACGGGCGCGAGATAGAGGTTTACGCCAACATCGGCGGTATAGGTGACCTTGAGTCTGTCATTGAGAACGATGCGGGCGGTATCGGTCTGCTGAGGTCGGAATTTCTCTATTTGCAGAGAGACAGTTTCCCTGATGAGGAAGAACTTTTCTACAATTACCGCAGGGTGGTCGAGGAGATGAAAGGCAAGAGGGTCGTTATAAGGACGCTGGATATCGGTGCTGACAAGACGGCTGACTATTTTGAACTTGATAAGGAGGAGAACCCTGCGCTGGGCATGCGTGCTGTAAGGCTCTGCCTGCGGCGGCAGGATATTTTCCGCACACAGCTGAGGGCTTTGCTGAGGGCATCGGCATACGGCAAACTGTCGATACTGATACCGATGATAATAGATGTTGACGAGGTATACCGTGTCAAGGACATAATACACAAGGTAAAGGACGAACTTATCAGCAGGAAGATATCGTTCGATGACAGGGTCGAACTGGGCGTTATGATAGAAACTCCCGCCGCAGTGATGATAAGTGACCTGCTGGCGAAAGAGGTCGATTTTTTCAGTATAGGCACCAATGACCTCGAACAGTACACACTGGCGATAGACAGGCAAAATCCAAATTATGAGAATGTGGTGCCGCCGAACCATCTGGCGGTGCTGAGAATGATAAAGATGGTGGTGGACAATGCTCACAGTCACGGCAAGAAGGTATGCCTGTGCGGTGAGATGGGTGCAGACCTTTCGCTTACAGAAGTGCTGATGGATATGAAACTGGACGCGCTTTCGGTCGCGCCGCCGCAGGTGCTCCCCATAAGACGAATGGTACGCAGTCTGAACCTCAGTGACAGGCGGCAGGTACACGACAATATCCAGAGGGTGCTGCACTATTGATAGGCACGGCTGTTCTGCTGACGCGCAGGCGGCGTGCAAAAGCGATATGATACTTAAGAATACAGCAA
>NZ_ADKM02000041.1 GCF_000178155.2 Hominimerdicola alba 8 | reverse complement strand
ACTGATGATACATTTGCATGGGCACACAAAAATGATAAGCTGAATATTCTTTTTACAAATATACCTGATAATAACGGCTTTGTGGGTCTTGGAAATGAAAATGTTCCATTTGAAGGTTCAATAGTGCTGGTTGCTACCAACCTCTCTCTGCCGAGAGCATTGTTTAACAATGTAAGTACAGATGTAAAAGTCATTGATGCCAACAATCAGCCGATCACTCTTAAAATGGCAAAAAACAGTTCGGCTTCGTCACCGCTGTTTGCAGATCATGTACATGGGGGAACAAATACTGCTGACTGGAAGATAAATGTAGTCAGCACCAACACAAACGATTTTGCGGGCGTTATCGGTCAGTTGGAAGAGAACGCGAGTGTTGAACTTGAATTTAAGAATGAGTCATCGGCTTCGGTCGCAAATACTGCATCGGGAGATAATGAGATCAAAGATGTCGGCGAACTTTGCGGCATTATGAAAAATGGTTCAAGTCTGACCGTGAACGATACATCGGTCAGCAGACCTGATGTATCTTCTGTCAGCGGAAACGCAGGAAGTCTTGTCGGTACTATGGAAGGCAACGCTTCTCTTAAGTTGACATCATATCCTGCTTTTGATAATTCTGTAACTTCCGAAAACGGCTTTGCAGGCGGATTGGTCGGTGTCAGCGGTACTTCCGCATCGATAACAGGTCTGGCATCTCCTCTGGCTGTCAGCGGAACGATAACAGGCAAAACAGGTGCAGGCGGACTGTATGGTCAGTACACTAACAGTGCGGCTGAATTTGACCTCAAAGATCATAATATAACAGCTTCCGTAAGTGCTGATAACTGCGGCGGTGTTTTTGGTGTGCTCATCAATAATAAGGGCGATACTGCGGCATCGCTCACTATCAAGAATACAGGCAGTGCAGGAAATGTGGATGTAAGTACCGCAAATACGGCGACTACAGGATATTTTGGCGGTATCATAGGAAAGTATGTTACAGATGACCTGAAAAACAGCCTTATACTTGATGGTCTTACCATATCTGCGGCTTCCAATGCACCTTTCGATCACTTTGGCGGAGCGATCGGTGTCGTTGATGATGCCGCATATATAAAGGCTGACGGGCTGACTATCACTGCATCGGGAACAGCAAAGAAAGATACAATAGCTTATTTCGGAGGTCTTATAGGCAAGACTTCAGACGAAAAAGGCGTTTTTGCTGATATCGGCAGTTTTAAACTTACTGCGTCAGATGGCTTCAATGGCGGCGGTGCAGTTGGTTATTTCAAAAATGGTGTACTGCGCCTCAGCGGTATCACAGATATGTCCGGAGCAAAGTCAAATAAAGGTGGTCAGCTTATCGGTGAGAATGACAATGTGCTTGTCTATGCGCTCGGTACAGGTATTGACGGTACAGCTTATGAAAACGGCTGGACTTTCAGGCGCTCAAACGGTTCTTTAGCTGATGATATCGGCACATGGGGCGAAGTTGTAAGAATATCGGATATTGAAGATACGACGAACGGTATACTAACACTTGATACCACAGAACATACTGTAACAGTGAAGCCTGCCCGTACTTCAATGGGTACAAAGGCTGACTTTGCTGTGACTGCGCTAAACATTCAGCTGAATAATGGTGCAGACTATGATTGCCTGAAATTTACAGCAGGCGATAATAATAAACGCGATACACTTCTTGACAGTACTTTAACTGTTACAAATGATATTTCTCTCGAAGGTACGGGCATAAGCGGTTTTATGCGTGACGGTTCGGTATCTGTCGGGAATTTTACAGGTACGCTCAACGGCGGAGATAAGACCGTTACACTTGCTGTCGGTGAAAAATACGGCAAGACTTCTGATGGGACTGATATAACAACTTCATCTGTCGGTGAAGGTCTTGGTCAGATATACGCACACCCATATAACGGCTTGTTCGCTGTTATCGGTAATGGTGCAGACGGTGAAGGTAAAGTCGATTCTATCAGGATCGCAGGCAGTATGAATGTGCGCAACACTATAGATGGAATGAATATCGGCGGTATCGCGGCTGTTTCACAGGGCAGTACTTCTCTGCGAAACATCACCGCTCAGCAGACTGTCAATTATGGTGAGCCTGATCCTGTTAACGGCAGTGAATCAAATGGTAAGAACATCGGCGGCGTTATAGGCATCGCAAACGCTCCTGATAATGGCACTATAGCTGTAACAGGGACAAATAATATAAGCACAACATTCAATATAAGCAATAACTTTAAAAGCTGGGATACTCTTGGTGCA
>NZ_ADKM02000042.1 GCF_000178155.2 Hominimerdicola alba 8 | reverse complement strand
TCGGAAATATCGAAGAAAAATCAATACCAAAAGAAACTGTCACCATTTCCGAACACAAGCGCAAGAAAAAGCGCACTCACGATGATTGGATGAGTAGTCTTAAGATCAAAGAGGAACATCATGAAATAGAAGCTCCCGTATGTGAAATATGCGGTGCCGAAATGAAAGATATCGGTACAGAAAAGGCTTACGATGAACTTGTATATACTCCTGCCAAGTTTCATATCCGCAGGCATATCGTACATAAATACAAGTGTCCCGAGTGCGGAGAAAAGCCCGAGGAAAGGGACGAAAACTGTCATATCGTTCGTGCAACCTATCCTCATGCTATGATCCTGGGGAGCTATTGTTCTCCCGAACTTCTGGCACATATCATCTACGAAAAATATGCAAAATCAGTACCTCTGCACCGTCAGGAAAAGGACTTTAATTCAAAAAAGATACCGCTGCTGAAAGCTACGATGTCAAACTGGGTAGGTCATGCTGCCGAAAAATGGTGTCTGCCTATTGTCGAGAAAATGCACAAAATGCTTATCGCAGGAAATATCATTCACGCCGATGAGACAACAGTTCAGGTACTGCACGAGGAAGGCAGAAAGCCTACCACGACATCAAGAATGTGGGTCTACTGCAACGGCAAAATGAATGACAGGAGCATCATCATTTTCGATTACCGACCGACAAGAAAAGGTGAGCACGCAAAAAATTTTCTTGCCGGCTTTACCGGATATCTGATCTGTGACGGATACGATGCTTACAATGCAGTCGAAGGTGCAAAAAGATGTGGCTGCTGGACTCATAACAGACGACATTTTGTAGAGTGTCTGCCGAAAGACAAGTCAGCTTACAGTACTTCTGTCGCAGCAAAGGCGGTTGCTTTTTGCAACAGGATATATCACGAAGAAAGTCTGCTTGCCGACAGCTCCGCAGAATACAGATATGAACAGCGCCTTGCGAAGGTAAAGCCTTTGCTTGACGAGTTTTTTGCGTGGCTTGAAACTGTTCAGGTCAGTGGAAAGGGAAAGCTGACAGATGCAGTGAGGTATGCTCTGAACGAGCGGAAATATCTTTACACATTTCTCGAAAATGGTGATATTCCGATCGACAATAACAGAGCCGAGAATGCAATCCGCCCATTTGCAGTTGGAAGAAAAAACTGGCTTTTCAGCAATACAGCAAACGGTGCGAAAGCAAGTGCAGCACTGTACTCGATCATTTCAACTGCACAGGCGAATGGTCTGGATGCGGAAAAATATCTGACAGAGCTGTTTTCACAGACGGCAGGAACGATATTATTACCATGGAGGGAAGAAAAATGAAAGAAGTATTTGACAAATGCTGTTACTGCAATGCACCGCTGAAACTCGAGATAAGTGAGACCTCGATCCATACATTTCAAGGTCACAGGAATGAATTCACGATAAAGCATGAACCAAGTCTCGCCTGCACAAAATGCAATAACATGTTTCAGGCTGAGTCGTATCAGTTTGAAAAAACTGATGCTTTTCTACATTTTCTGATGTCGATCAAGCTGAAGAAAGCTGAGATCGAGTACAAGGATATGATCAAGTACGTAGATAACGTACTGAAATTCAAAGGCAATGAATGATTAATGAGACCCTGCCGGGATGGCAATTCCGGCAGGGTCTTAATTTTTAGGTTGCGGAAAGTTTGACGGTTACGTTGTCAGAAATGGAAACTCGCTCTTGCTTATTCTATTGAAAAAGTAGTTTTTTAGGCTCAAATTTTGTGGATACCTACTATTAAATTTGACGGGATAAGATTACCATTATTTGAAAAACAAATATTGCTATGTAAGCCAGGTTCTTCATTGTGTATAATCCGATACAAGTAGTGTATCGCAGTAGTGATTAATAGCTTTACTGAAATCGAATCGTTGTTACTTGGTTCAAGAAACTCTACAATTATCGGAATTGATAGTCTCTTATATTCTTCTAAAATAATATCTGCTTTATTATCATATTTCACATAAGCATAATTAGCAACAATTTCAGGTTCGTCAGTATAATCATGACAGCCAAATGCTTGCGGTGTAGTGCTTGCTTCAAACATAAGCATTGCAAAAGGTCCTCCATGAATTCTTGCATCACTCAGTTTCAATTCAGTAAGCCATTTATTATGTCGTTGGATATCGCTTGTGCAGTCTTTCACTTTAATGCTTAGTTTACAAGCTATGTCGTCAACCATTCGTGTGATTTTAGGATACATTTCTGATAGTGGTAGTATGCCATAGGTTATATAGTCATCCGGATTCATAGATCTTGCTCCATGAAACCAATGCACCGTTGGGCGTTCAATAAAAAGCTCAGCATTAGGAAAAGCATTTTGCAAAATATACTCTCCAAAATCGTCCGAAATGGAATCATCAGGCAAATCACTAGTAATCACTCGCAAGATATAGACACATATAGGCAGGCAAAACAACTTCTCGATTCACTCTTATTGCGAATATTGATTCTCCTATATCGAAATCATTCGGTTCATTTTTTATCAGGTGACAATGACCGATAGGCGCTCTGCTTGAAAACAGAATATCACCAACCTTGATATTCGACCTTCGATGTATGATACTTTTGGCTCTTTCATCAATAAAATCGCATTTTGAAAAATCCACTGTTCCAAATTTGGTTAGATTCTTCGCAGTGATGTATTTAATATCGCCAGTTCCCAATGTAAAGTTTTTTCTTGGATTCAATCCAGTATTTATATGTTCTATACATTCGCTGAATTTAAGAATTTTCCAACCGCGCTTTAAAACCATTTCTTTAACTGTCATTTTAATTCCTACCAATCTTGGACTTTCAAATATGAAATTGTAAGCAGAACTCATTTTCCAAAAATGAAGCTCACAATTCTATCACTTGCTACATCAGTAGCATTTTCAATATCCTGCTTGCACCAATAAGGCTTAGTATCATTCTCATATTTCTTGACTAAGGCAGTTGCAACAGGATATTCGCTATCAATATAGCCAGTCTTATCGGAGAGCTTAGTAGATACCTTAGTCCTGAACCACTCGTTACCGATAGATCTATTGATCTTTTCTTCAAGAAGTATCTTGTTGCCGAGCTTATTTACCGTATCATCAAACTCTTCCTTGCTGTCGATCTGGGCATCTTTTCTGATAGCATCAAGGTTTGCACCACTCTGAGGCATAATATGTTCTATGTCATATTTGCTGCCAAGAACAAACGACAGTTCTTTTTCCTGAGCAAAAAGATACTCGTTCAGGTATACAAGCATATTCCTGTCGTATTCAGACACATACTTCTTGATTTCGTCAGCTTGCCATTTCTCTGAGATATGCTTATCGAAATCAGCCTTAATATCTTGCACAGATACAGAGCTGTCAGCCATTTTAACTATCTCACCGAAAAGGAATGTCTTGAATGTACTGCTGGAATAGCCTATATCTACAAGTTCCAGTACAGTAAAGAGCCTTAGCAGACAAACTGCAATTTCATTAACATCTTCCTCAGATATTTTGTCTGCATCAAAGCGGTGAAAAAAGCTTGCTAAAAACAGCTTTGCATTATCATTGAACTTCAAAAGAACCTGAATAATAGGATAAGCAGATGCTTTCTTCCATATCTTTGCAATGTTTATCATTTGATTGCATAGTCCGATAGGATCATTGAGAAGCTCTTTGTTGTCATCTGTAAAGTATCTTCTAAGACCTGGTGTTGTTACATTTATTGAGCCGGTAGCTGTAACAATCTCATTGTTCTTGTTCTTTGCACGTTCAAAATACATCTGCTGCATAAGGATCGCATCAATGCTCTTTACAATACCACTTTGCTTCAAATCATCTATCTTCTCAAGCAGTTCTTTCCAAAGTTTAGCAAAACTCATACTTGCATTGTTCTTTTCAGCCACAGCGAATAGTTTTGCCGAGATAATATCTGAATCATCAAGAGGCAAACCGTCAGAGTTTAGAGAATTAAACATATTAATAGCCTGCTCAACCTTCCAGCTCTTTATCTCGATAACCTCACAATTATCTATAAGGGTTTTGGCAAATAGATTAAGTTCCGAATCAGATAGTTCCTTTGCTCTATCGTAAAAATATTTAAAGTTTCTAAAGAAATTCGTGTATTTATTATCTTTGTGCTTGCGGTTATTCTTGTATACCTTATTCTCCGCTTCAGCAAAATCAACAGCACCTAATATTGTCTGTAACTCAGTCTTGTATAGCTCATTGATAGAGCAGTTCTCAACAATTGGATCGCTACTACAAATAGCCCTATCAGTTACCATGTCAGGTTTGTCGGGGATAACCTCTGTTTCTGCTCTATACAGAATTCCCATAATTTTTCTTCTACGTTCTTTCAGTCC
>NZ_ADKM02000043.1 GCF_000178155.2 Hominimerdicola alba 8 | reverse complement strand
GCTTTTCTGCCAATGTGCAGGACATCATCAAAAGCCTTGACTTTGACAAACAGATCGACAAGATGGATAAGAACAACCGTCTGCTGTCGGTGGTAAAGGCTTTCTCGGAGCTTGACCTCGATCCCAAGACCATTGACAATGTGAAGATGGGCTATATCTTTGAGGAATTGATCCGTAAGTTCTCTGAAAATGCCGAAGCCGGCGATCACTACACGGGCAGAGATATTATCAAGCTCATGGTCAACATTCTGCTTGCGGAGGGCTGTGATGATATTTTCGATGACCACAAGGAGATCACCATACTCGACCAGGCAGCAGGCACAGGCGGTATGCTCTCGACTTCATATAACTTTATTCATCGCTATAACCCGACTGCGAATGTGCGTCTGTTCGGGCAGGAGATCAACCCTGAGTCCTATGCGATGTGCGTGGCTGAAATGCTTATCAAGGGGCAGAATGCCGAGAATATCCGTATGCAGGACACTATGAAGGCTGACTGTTTCCCCGACAGACAGATGCGTTTCGTAATCGAAAATCCGCCGTTCGGTACGCCGTGGGGCGGCAAGGACGCAGCAGAGGGTGTCGAGCAGGCTGTCAAGGAAGAAAACCAGAAGGGCTTTGACGGTCGCTTCGGTGCAGGACTGCCGGGTTCAGGCGATATGCAGTTGCTTTTCATTCAGTCGGCTGTGAACAAGATGGACAATGCCCTCGGTCGGGCTGCGATCATCGAGAACGGCTCTCCGCTGTTTTCAGGCGGTACATCTTCGGGCGAGAGCCAGATCAGACGGTGGCTGCTTGAAAATGACCTGATCGAAGCGATCATCGCACTTCCCGTTGACCTGTTCTACAACACAGGTATATTATGTTGTAAATGATAATATACCGTTCTTTACACCCGATGAAATTATCATAAGCTCGTATGAGTTTTATCCTAATCTTGATGAATTGGGCCGCTGTGGTGCTTGTATAGCCTGTATATCTATTGATATGATGCCGACTGCTGAAAGAGAGGGCATAGGAATGATAAAGCCCTCCGGCTGGCATATAAGCAAGTATGATTTTGTTGAAGGAAAATACTTGTAT
>NZ_ADKM02000044.1 GCF_000178155.2 Hominimerdicola alba 8 | reverse complement strand
CAGCTTTAGTATAAATGAAATTTACATTACACTTTTTACCGAATCAAAGTCTGAACCTGCACTTGTAAGTTTTTCTACTCCACACCCCAAAAAATCAAAAAAATCACTGGTGACCTTCCTTTTTCCAAATCAGATAATAGATGAGCTGGATGCCAAAGTCAATAATGAAAAAAAATATATTACAGATAAAGACTATCAAGAGTTCCTGCTGAAAAGTACAAAGAGCAATAAGATAAGCAAAGAATTATTCAATATTTTTGCTATAAATAGAGAATCTGAATCTAGATTTATAAACACTATACAGATGCATTTTATTGATATGCTTAAAAATGCCAATTTCAAACAGCCGGAGTTGAATGACCTGCTGCGTGAATTAATTAATGATGTCATTGCGCCAGCCGTCGTTTGCAATGAAGCATATATGGCATTTAACAGCCTGATTGAAAGCGGCAATCATGATGATGTTTCAAAAGCAATTGCCAATATCTTCATATGTGCAATGCTTGGACTTTATTCAATAAAATTCGGTGACAGAAACGAGAAATATCACAGGGTCTATCTACTCAATGACATCGGTATGAAATATGTGTGGACTCCACATCTGATGCAGGATAACTATGTCAAGCTTCAAGATGCACTCTATTCTTACACCAATGGAGCATATGAATCGGCATACACAGAGGCTGCCGCATGGCTCGCGGCGAACGGCAGTAATTCGTCAAAAAAGGATCAAGCGACAGCTATCCGCTTACTCGGTGCTTGCCTAGTGCGCCACTCTGAAAAATGTGAGAACATCATCCAAGCCGACAGAGAAATGTTGAATAAACTCCTAACAGTTGAGCTTCCTGATAAAAACGAGAATACTACCGCAAAGGCGTTTAATGAAGAATGTCACACCAGTGGCATTAACTTGCTAAAAAAAGCTGTCGAGCTGGATGTCTACCAATCCGAGGCCCAATTTCTACTTTATGAAGAATACAAGGAAAAAATATCAAAGAAAGCTTACACCCACCTGAGACACGCCTTTCAATGCACATATGTTAAGGCTGTGTTCGAGGTAGCAGAGCTATATATAAATCAACAGCAAATCAAAGAAATAACAAAAAATGACATAATTAAAAAGCTGTCTGGTATAATATCAAGCGGTCAATATCGCTCTGATTTCGAGGTCAGCGAGGCTCTCTATCTCCGCAGCAAACTCAATCCGTCGAACGATGAAAATGACATTTCTAAGGCCGCAAGTATGGGGCACGAGAAGGCCAGACAAGAAATGAGCCGCGAGAAGCGCAACCGCTTCCACGTGATGCCAAAATTTATATACAAAAAAAATTCCCCCTGTTGCTTTACTAATTCTCTGAGCAAACACGCCCGCAATTTCATTGCAACTCTTCCCAATGAAAAATGGAATCTCTATGCCACGGTCAAGACAGATTCACTTAGCAATGTTCAATACATTTCAGAAGCCAAACAACTCATTAATATTAAATTTCTCAATCCGGAGATTGCATACGACAGTAGAATAATTTTCTTGTTTATGAGTTCTGATGAAAATCGAAATCTTAATGAATGTTTAGAACTGCTTGACGAGCTCTTCAATTCAGCCCTCGATTTGCCAGAGGAACAGAAGAATAACTTGATCGACAGCATAGATATTTTTGTAAGTTCACGCTTCGAGGTTGCTTCAGCCCTAATAGATGCAAGCATCAGTGATATGGGAAATATATATTTCAAGGTGCATATTCTTGATGAGGCTCGGGACAGTGCTCACAAACTACTGTGTGACGCACCACTCTTTCTGCCACTAATCACAGAACCCCGACATGAGAAGGATATAAATGCCGTTCTCTTTGGAAGTAGCGAGACCAATTACCATATATTAAAAGAAAGCATAGCCTGTGCCTATCTAGGAAAAGATACCAAAGTGAATATCACACTAATCGGTTCTGAGGCAGAACACTTAGAAAAACGCCTTAGACAAGAGTGTCCTGGACTTTACAATGAATGCAATATTGAAACAATTGGCCACTATTTTATAAAATGCAATATCGATGAGGAAGATTTTCCTTCTATAATTTATGGCAAAAAAGAATCTTATGCTGATGAGAAGCTATTCCAAACGCTCAGTAAGGCCAACTATTTTGTGGTTGACCTCGATGATGATACGAAGAGCATAAGATTTGCGATGGAACTCAGGACGTGGCTGCTGCGAAGTGATATGACGTTCGAGCGTGCTCCATTTATAGGCGTCAAATGTAAAGAACCCAGAAATTCGTATCTGGCAGCCCATTTAACCCTTTCCGGTCAAAGGGCGGGCAACACATATTACAGTAGTTATGACCTTTTCGCCTTCGGTCCGGGAGACCTCTACACATATCATCGGCTTGCAGAAGAGCCTCTCCTTGAGCATGTTGCACTTCAAATGCACAAATGTTATTCGCAAAGCGACGATAGAAAGGCTGAGAATGACTATTACAGCTTTTCTTACTATTACGACAGCTGTCTGCTAGCTGCAATAGGTCTGTGCTACCGTATGTTTGCGGCTGGTGCTCACTTTGCAAGAAAAGAAGAATATATAGATTTTCACGCATATAACTCAGCAGAGTTGCTAGTAGAATCTAATGATGCTATCCACAACAAACTGAACCAGCTTGCTGAACTTGAGCATCACAGATGGGTTGGTTTTGAACTAACTAGAGGCTGGGAACCTGCAGATTTCGAGCAGGTGATTGCCTACAAAGAGCAATCCACTGGCAGCGCCCACGTTCACAAGCTTGCAAAACTACATCCGTTTATAAGACCATATGCCGACCTTGAAAGCGAGGATATCAAAAAGATAATGAAGTTACTCAAAACAAAGTATGATTACAGCAAACATCCAAAAAATACAACAAAACAAAACATACTTGACACAGAGAAATTCCTTGAAAGTCCAGCCAATGATAATTCCCGCTGAATAACTGCATAAAAAATGACCTCAGTGAATAAACTGGAGCAGCACACTCCAATCTGTCTGAGGTCATTTTTCTTTCGTACTATCCCTTTCACTCATCACCAGAAAATCCCAAATAGAAATACTCCAAACTTCCGCAAAAAAACTTTCAAAAACTCGTACCATAGTTTCGAAAATTGAAACGTAAGCAGTATTCGTCGAGCGACAGCATGAAATGCATACACTCGGTGTCGTGGTATATACAGTGGGCTATAAACAGATAGATACTTCATCATTCGAGGCATCACTCGTGACTGCAACGAAGAGATCATAGTCAAGTCAAGGGGAAAAGCGAATGTCACGCTGCTACCAAGATTCAGCTGTCATTCACTCAGGCACACATTTGCCACTAGGCTTTGTGAGTCGGGGGTTAACATCAAGGTCATTCAGGATGTATTAGGTCATGCAGATTTTAATACAACGATGAACGTCTACACGGATGCCACCAAGGACTTGAAGCAGAGAGAGTTCAAAGAATTTGATCGTTATATAAATAAAAATGAGTATAGTAATCGCTGATACCCAATAAGTAAAATAACCGCTGAAATAGCTTATCAGCGGTTATTTTATGTCTTAATTTTTGAAATTCTTAATAAATGATGCGAATTCTTTTTCTGTGAGCAAATAAACATCTTTGAAATAATATCCTACATATTTTGAAAAATACAGCGGTGTGTAACGATTTCCGATACATTCATGAATTCTTCTGAATTCATCAGGATTTTTATCTCTGCTAACAACTACAATGTATGTAAAATGTTTTCGAGCGTATTCTGTAATATCATCTCCAAATAATCCTTTATGAGCAAAAGAATCTAATGTAAACAAAAGCCATAGGCTACCAAACATTTTTTGTCTTATCGATGACAATACTTCACTATTGTACTTTTGACCTTCGGAAGTGACTTTATAGATAGGACAATTCTTAAATTCAATGAAAAACCACTCATTATCACGATCAACGCACATAGCATCAACTGCATGCGGTTGTTCAAAATAATTAAGACTACGTTCTTTTTTCATATATTGAAGAAAAGGTTCCGTCATATCATCAAGTTTTACAGCATCCATGTTTAATAGTTTTCCATCATATAGATAGAATTGTTTTTTCTTATTATTGTCATCAAGAGAAGCTTCTTGCATATTTGACAATACATTATCAGTATCTATACTTAATAACGTGTTGAATATGCTACAAAAGTTTTTAAAATACGAGTTGTTGATTTTTTTGTATTTAGGTTTATTCTTCGACATCCTCTTGCTCCATGTCGTATTCAAATTCTAGATCAGCGATTTTAAAAGATCCTGTTGAAAGATTCTTTTTTAATTCTTCTGGATTTTTTCCATAGTATTTCATTATAAAACCTTTTTCGGTTGAATCTGGAATATAATAGTTGCCATTGTCTAATGTTCCATACTTTTTCATGAAGAAATCTATAGATTCGAGAAATTGAAAGCTGTGAGTTACCAAAAGAACTGTAAGATCAAAAGTCTTCTGAAGAATTACGATCAGTTCAGCGTATATAATCTGCCATTCGGAATGCAGGTGAATTTCCGGCTCATCGAGAATAAGCACATCTTTCTTTTTCAGTACACCTGTTTCAAGAAGTCGTTCAATCAAAGCAAACGATTTCAAACCTGCCGACATATTTCTGAAATCAACCGATATGCCATTTTCTGAATAATAGTATTTCTCATGATCAATAATAGTTTCGCCACAATACGCCTTTTTAATAATTTTTCTGACATCTTCAAGCTCTTTTTTATTCAATACAGAGTCAATAATATTTGTCATAGAATCCTCATTTATATCTGCTTGAGCCTGTTGTATAGCATCTATTACGTTTCGACTCATTACACTACTACCCCATGTGTACAATCTATGTTCGTTAAGGATATCCAAGCTAAATGGAGTATTTATATAATAAGCAGAGTGTTCAATAGGAGAAACTAAATCACAATTGCAACTATATTTTTTTAATTTAATTGTATTTTTAAAATCCTGTATTTCTCCGGATATATAACATTGGCTTCTATTAGAAGATAATACATTCTTAACTTGCCCATTCATAACACCTGTAATATAGCGATAAACATATTCATTTAAAATATCTTTTTCAGGGGTGTTTAGATATTCAACTAGTGCGACAAGTCTGTCTTTAGGAATCTTTACCGAATAAATGGATTCTATATATTCTTTAACTTCATCTAATGAATATCTATCAACATGCTTAGCAATATATTCCAAAGAACTTTCTGTATAAAGCATACTAACAGACGAATTCATAGAGTGAGAAACATAGTTTCTCACCGTAGTCTTTAGCTTATTATTTTTTTGAGCATCAATCTTATTTTTATAATCATTCAAAGCATTGTAAAATGAAAACAAGGCCTTACCAACTGTACTCTTTCCAGTATTGTTTTTGCCGCAAATGACAGTGATGCCATCTAACTTAATATCAGCCTCTGCGATCTTTCCAAAATTTTTGATCTTGAGATTCATAACATCACTCCTTTCATCCAATTCAGATTTCTCTTTACATTTTACTATATTTTTTCCATCATGTCAATATGATACCATAGATGCTTTTATATAAATTATGTTCTGCTTCTGCTTTTTTATGCATAGAAATCAATACCACCACTAAAGTGGTGGTTTGCTCTGCCCCTAAAAGGGGCTATTACTGGCTAACCCTCTCAAAGCGGGTACTGAATTATTATCATTGCATTACTTGCACCGCCACCCGTAAACGGGTTACATATTTATCAGTCAAAGTATGCGTAAATCCTTTAGTATGCTTTTGACTTTCTGGTTTCGCCATATGTTTCTCTTCGGGAAACTTTCATGTTAAAGCTTTTTATCTCCCCCGGTAGAACCGGGGGTTATTTACGCTAAAGTGCCAATTAATAACAGAGAGCCGAGAACACTCGACTCTCTTTATATCACATATTATATTTTCCCGCCCATTTGATGCGAATTTGATGTTTTGATGCGAAAAAATGTAATTTTGGCACCTCAAAACCCGCCTGAATACGCACTTTTATCAGTCGATGGACTTCATCGTCGGGAACAACAAAACATCCCTGATAGCAGGCGAATTAGTCAGAAGCATCACAAGCCTGTCGATGCCGTAGCCGATGCCGCCTGTAGGAGGCATGCCTATCTCAAGAGCGCGAAGGAAATCCTCGTCAGTGCGGTTAGCTTCTTCATCGCCGCTGCTCAGAGCCTCTTCCTGAGCCTTGAAACGCTCGCGCTGATCGATCGGATCGTTCAGTTCGCTGTATGCGTTGCACATCTCCCAGCCGTTGATAAACAACTCAAAACGCTCAACATAGTCAGGAGCATCAGGCTTCTTCTTTGTCAGAGGACTGATCTCGATCGGGTGATCCATGATGAAGGTAGGCTGTATCAGATGCTCTTCAACATACTCTTCAAAGAACAGATTGAGAATATCTCCCCTCTTGTGCCTGTCCTCAAATTCGATGTGCTTTTCCTTAGCCAGAGCCTTAGCTTCCTCAGTGGTCTTGATCTCGTTGAAATCAACACCCGCATACTTCTTGACAGCATCTATCATAGTCAGACGCTCAAACGGCTTGCCAAGATCTATCTCATGCTCACCGTAAGGAATAGTCGTGCCGCCGCATACAGTCTGCGCCAGATGCCTGAACATATCCTCAGTCAGATCCATCATGCCGTGATAGTCAGTGTATGCCTGATAAAGTTCCATCAGCGTGAACTCAGGGTTGTGCCTTGCATCTACACCTTCGTTGCGGAAAACTCTGCCTATCTCGTAAACTCTCTCCAGACCGCCTACTATCAGTCGCTTGAGATACAGTTCCAGCGAGATCCTCAGCTTAACATCTTCATCAAGAGCATTGTAATGCGTTTCAAAAGGTCTTGCCGCCGCACCGCCTGCGTTGCTAACCAGCATGGGAGTTTCAACTTCCATAAATCCACGCTCGTCCAGATATCTTCTTATGGTGGAGATTATCTTTGAACGCTTGATGAAAGTGTCCTTTACCTCAGGGTTGCAGATAAGATCGGTGTAGCGCTGACGGTATCTTGTGTCCTGATCCTTAAGACCATGCCACTTCTCAGGCAATGGCTGTAGGTTCTTCGACAGCAGAGTGAAACTCTCCGCATGTACCGATATCTCACCCATCCTTGTCCTGAAAACAAAGCCCGTAACACCGACAATATCACCGATGTCACCCTTCTTTACATATCTGTCGAATGCTTCCTTGCCAACTTCGTTCATGCGCACATAAAGCTGTACCTTGCCGCTCTTGTCACGCAGATCCATAAAGCTCGCCTTGCCCATCATTCTCTTGGACATTATTCTGCCCGCGATGGAAACGCGAACGCGGTTCTCCTCCAGCTTTTCCGCCAGAACAGCTTCATCGTTGCCCGCCAGATCCTTGCACTTAGCTTCCTCGCGCTCATAAAGTACCTTAGCTTCCTCACAGCTTGCAGTCACATCATACTTTGTGATCTGAAACGGGTCAGCACCCTCGTCCTGCAAAGCCTTCAGCTTTTCCATTCTGATCTTCTTGTATTCATTCACCTGTTCCTGAGTAAGCTCCTGCTCCTCAGGGGCATTATTCTTTATTTCCTCACTCATTTGAATGTCCTTTCCGTCAATTCATTGTGCATCGTATCCCAGCTCTTTCGCGAACTGCTTCATTTCTTCCTCATTTTCGGTGCTGCCTTCCATAAAAAGACAAGTGTTGTCCACAACGATATAGTAAAAATGACTCTCACCGATAGTCTTCTCGGCTATCGTGTAGTTCCTGCCGTCCTCGAAATCTTCCAGTTCAGCCGCATTGCATTCATTGTAGAACTCAGTTTCAGCCACCTCACTGTCAGCACATACATAAAAGCCTGCTACCCAGCCGTTCTTTGTGGGCACTATCGCAGTCGAACCGTCCTCGCTGTCAGTGGTGTAGCCGTCTTCAAGACTTCCGTAGCCGCCGTCTTCAAGCACCTTGCCGAAGTCAGCCTGCGTTGCAGGTGTCAGACTCCGCAGTCCACACCCTGCCATCATCACAGCAGTTATAACAGACATCACCGCCGCAGACCTTCTGCGCATAAACAAGCACCTCACCTGACTTCGATATACTCGTTCTCCCATAAGGGAACGTAATATGAAAAGCGTCTTTCCGCCGCTTCCCTTTCAGCACGCTTTACTGCCTTCCAAAGAGTTTTTTCAAAAAGTTCCATACCATCGGTGCGGTACACCGCCACAGGGTTACAATGGTTCCCGATATCCCGGTATACCGATGCTGTAAAACTTTTCTCGCTATTATGCCACTATGATATCGAAGCTGTTGAGATGTTTTATATGTGCCGGCAGAGGTGTTTCCTCATCGCATACATTCATATAAAAACCCGACCCGAAGTTTATCTCCTCAAAGGCAGTCTTGCGCCCATTATTCTCTGGTTATCTCCAGTACCTCGAACTTTATCATGCCCGCAGGTGCTTCCACCTCAAAGATATCTCCGACCTTCATGTGCATTGCCGCCTTGCCTATAGGGCTTTCATCTGATATCTTGCCGTTGTCGGGGTCAGATTCGGTCGAACCCACTATCTGCAAAGTTTCTACCTCGTCCAGTTCCAGGTCTTTCAGCTTGACATAAGAGCCGACACCTATCTCGTGTACAGATACCTCGTCATCGTCAACTACAGTCGCGTTGGAGATGAGTATTTCCAGTTCGTTGATGCGCGATTCCAGTATCGCCTGTTCGTTCTTCGCTTCATCATACTCAGCGTTCTCGGAAAGGTCACCGAATGAACGTGCTTCTTTCAGTTTCTGCGCAACTTCCTTACGCTTGACGGTAACCAGATATTCCTTTTCCTCGACCAGTTTCGCGTAACCTGCTTTTGATACAGTCTTGTTGATTTCCATAGATCACACACTCCTATTCAAGATCGTTAAGACTCCCGCAGGCAAGCCCCGCGCAAGTCAGTTTTTCAAGGTCATTATCAAATTAATATTATACTATACTTTTGCATTTTTGTCAAGCACCGCCGCACATCAAAAACGCGATCCCAAAATTACAGCCGCACTTTGTCATAATTGATCTCCGCCCACATCAAAAACATATATTTTTTATCCCAATTTGGTTGTGTATTGTTCCCCCCGCCGAAGGCGGGGGGAACAATACGAAAGAACAGCCATTTGGTATCATCAGCAATACACATCAAAATTGGGAGTATTTTTTGCAATATGACTATCCCTTTAGCACACCATTGCCAAATACCTTTATCAATGAGGAAAAACTGAGTTGATGTTATCTTTCCCACGCCGCAGGCGTGGGAAAGATAACCGCCAACTGTATTCAATTCCCGATATAACATCGTTTATTTTGGTGTATCAGCGGGATAATCACATTTTGCAATATCAGCCATACGCATCAAAATCGGGAGTAAAAAGAAAAGTGTCTGCCCGATATAACGGTCACAGACACCATCATTGTAATTTCTGTCAGTTTTTAGTGAGATATGCGGAGATATCGACCTCTTTGCCGTCGCTCCACAGTCTTTCCAGCTTGTACTGGTCGCGTGTTTCCTTGTTGAAGACATGTACCACGATATCGCGGTAGTCAAGCACTATCCAGTTAATAATTATTATTCAACTGATTCATCAATATCACTACTTACCAATTCTTGATATTCTTTGTAAACATCTTTAAAACCAGTTCCGTCAATTTCAAATAAAAAATTACATATTGGTCGTTCTTTTTCTTCAATGTATACTTTAATTGTTTCACCAGCATTCATATGCTTTATAAATGCTTTATAACCCCAGTCATTTAAAATAACCCTATCTCCCGATTTTGCGTACATATAAGCATCAAAAGTATACTGTTCACCGTTTGTATATTTAAACGTGACCTCATAATCTCTTTGCTTGCTGTATGTATTATTTACTTCAATCGAATTGTACTCGTACAGAGCAAACGCCAATTTGTCATCAAATAGAATTTTTACCGTTAGTGACTCATTTTTTACTGCTGAATTTGAAAAAACTCCATCTATTATACGTCCAAAAACAAAAGGACAATTTGGATTAGGGTCACCAAATTTATCAACATAGTATTCTATTTTCCAAATACTTGTATCTAATTTGTTCGCCTCACTTTCTACATTAGATTCTGCTTCTTCAACAATCGTTGCGGTAGTTATTTGAGTTGTGGTCGTTAATCCTGTCGTAGTGCTTTGCTGTGTATCTGCCGTACTAGTGTCCCCACAGCTAGATATAATCCCTGCTACTAACATAACAATAGTAATAATAGTAATTTTTCTCATATTAATCACTTTCCCAAATCTTCTAGAATTATCTCGGACTCCACCTTAACATCAAGACACAAACTTCCTATCCGCAAGCATTGACATCACGCAGACAACAGCCCACTTTTTCAAATCAGCCTCATATTCAAGATATTATTATGACCATTATATCCTCATTGTACATACTCATTCCTTGCTGAGATACTTTGAGATATCGACCTCTTTGCCGTCGCTCCACAGCCTTTCCAGCTTGTACTGGTCGCGTGTTTCCTTGTTGAAGACATGTACCACGATATCGCGGTAGTCAAGCACTATCCAGTTGTTCGGACCGTACCCCTCAGTGTGGTGCGGCTCAAGCCCCATCTGTGTCAGCTTGAACTCAACTTCCTCAGCCATAGCCTTAGTCTGCACCGAAGAACCGCCGTTTGCTATCACAAAATAGTCAGCCAGTATCGTCAGGTCGCCAATGCCTATAGCCTGTATATCCTCACCGCGCTTTGAGTCAAGCGCCTTTACTATTATTTCCAGCTTCTGCTCGGTAGTAATTTCTGCCATAATATTCCTCCTGCTTTCCCGAACTGTTGGCAATGTCCTTAAAACACATTGCCCTCAACGGTAATTATACCATAATTCAGGGGCATTGTCAACATTTTCCCGTTTCTGCATCTTCTGCGCTCCCCCTCAGTATCGGAAGTCGTCATTCGCAGTTATTTTGTGCTTATTTTCTGTACTTTATGTACTCGTTATACGCCTCTAACGTAGAAGGCGGTATGCTGTTGCCCTTGCTGACCGAATCCCCTATCGAAAAGCGAAGCGCCTCGCACATCGCCCTTTCAAGACCCTTGTCAGCCAGCTTCCTCATTCGACCCACATCTTTATAATCGCGGTCAGCCGAGATAAGGTCAGCAATGTAGATTATCACCGCAAGCCTGCTCATGCCGCCCGCCGCGACAGTGTGCCAGCGTATCGCCCATATTATCTCAGGGTCGTGTATGTCGAACAGTTCCTGCACCAGTTCAGCCCCCGCTATCGCATGAAAAAGCGGCACAGCCTTAGTTTCTATCTCATGTACCTCCAGCCCCGACTGCTTCACCAGTTCAAGCTGTTCCTCAGCAGGCAGTTCCTTTGCGATGTCGTGCAGAAGCCCCGCCGTGTACGCCTTGTCACTGTCACAGTCATACTTCTTCGCCAGCTCCACCGCAGATGCCGCCACATTCAGCGAATGTGTGTACCGCTTTTTGGATAGATGTTCTCTCAGATATTTCTTGTAAATGCCTATTTGCTTAGTTTCTTTCAATTCAGACCCTCTTGCTTTCTATACAGCCCCCTGCTGCGTATATAGTCAGTCACCTTTTCATCTAAAAGCCCCGCGCAGTCACCGCCCGATGCCAGCATCTCACGCACCTGCGAACTGGATATCTCCAGCGCTCCCACAGGCACTAACTTCACCTCTCCGCCGACCGCTCTCAGCCTTTCCGCCGCCTCTTCCAGTTCAGCATCATCGCCGTCATACCGCGTCATGCAGATTATGCCCGCCAGCGTAAGTATCTCCTCATAGCAGTACCACTTGTGAAAACTTGTCAGCATATCACTGCCCATTATGAACCACAGCCTGTCATCGGGGTATAGCTTGTGCATCTCCCGCAGAGTTATCACCGAGTAGCTTAACCCCTCGCGCTTTATCTCAAAGTCACTGACCTCCACACCGTCAAGCCCGCTGACAGCCAGCCTGCACATCGCCAGCCTGTCCTCGCCCGATACCAGATCTTTCGCCTGCTTGTGCGGCGGTATCCTGTCAGGCAGAACTATCACCCTGTCAAGCCCGCAGTGCTTCTTCGCCATTTTCAAAAGCCGCACATGACCCTTGTGTATCGGGTCGAAAGTACCGCCGTAAATGCCGATGTTCACTTCGATTTGAACCTTATCACAGGTTCTTCCTCGTTGCGCTTGTACAGCACCAGATTTGAACCGATGACCTGCACCACCTCAGCGCCTATCGCCTCAGCCAGTTCCTCAGCGGCTTCCCTCGCGGTGTACAGCGAGTTGTCCAGCACCTTCACCTTGATTATCTCGTGTACACGCAGATAATCGTCTATCTGCGCCGTCTGCGCATCGTTCATACCGCCCTTTCCTATCTGGAAAGAAGGCTTCATCTTCATGGCTATGCTTTTTAATTCTGCTCTCTGCTTAGTTGTTATCATATTTTTTCCTTTCGTCATATATCCCGATGCCGCACCGTAATATCAGTGTGAGCCGCCATCTGCCGCTTTATCGGCACACGCATTCTCCCACGAGATGTCCCGCCGCACCATCAGTATGTTTTTCTTCGCTTCATCATTATATTATACCACATTCCATAAAAAAAGTCTACCCTTTTCAGGCAGACTTTTTCGCCCCTCCGCAAACCTCCGCAAAGGCTCTTGAAAAATAAGTCAGAAGTATCCCGTTTGGGTTGTGTATTGTTCCCCCGCCGAAGACGTGGGAACAATACAAAAGAACAGCCATTTTGTATCATCAGCAATACACATCAAAATTGGGAGTCAGAAGTTAATTATATTTAATAACAACGCCCTTTTTTTCAAGTGTACTTTCAATTTCATCGGAAAACTCAGCATCATAAACCGTAAGTTCTTTAAGGGAATCCATTTCACAAATATCATTTCCTATCTCCTTATCGGGATGCACTAATGTTAATGATACAACACTATCCATTTTATCAAGTCCGGAAATCTTTCCGCTTGTGCCGAGATACAGCGTTTCCAGCTTATCCAGCTGTGAAAAGTTATCACAATCAATATCATTCGGACAAGCGATCTCAAGTTCCTTTAGATTTTTTAGTTCATTTAATTTGTTTAAAGACAAATCTGTTGTGTTGATGATTTCCAATATTTCCATTTTTTTCAACTCAGATATATCTTCGGTAGTTGTAAAGTCGCTTTCATACGCATGCAAATAATTCAATTCGTTACATTTGTTTAAACTTGACCAGTTAACACATTTTCCTGCAATAGATATTCTTTTTAATTCAGGATTTGAAATGTCGCTTATATTGAGAGTTTCTTTTTTACCGGTATTAATAACTCCTATTTCTTCAAGTTCAGTACAGTATTTTATAAATTTTATGCACGTTTCGTGAGAAGATAATAGTTCGATTTTTTTTAATTTGTCTGAAAGATGAAAACTCCTCGTCTTATCATTATCACAATATATCAAAAACGGTCGCCCCAGATAAGGTGTAAAAATTCTTATCAATGCAATACATATAACGCACACGATAATGATGTATTTCTTCTTGTTCATATTAGTTCTCCTTAATGCTATCAGTCATTTCTTCGCTTCATCATTATATTATACCACATTTCATAAAAAAGTCTACCCTTTTCAGGCAGACTTTTTCGCCCCTCCGCAAAGGCTCTTGAAAAAATAAGTCAGAAGTTAATTATATTCAATAACAACGCCCTTTTTTTCAAGTGTACTTTCAACTTCATCGGAAAACTCAGCATCATAAACCGTAAGTTCTTTAAGGGAATCCATGTCACAAACATCATTTCCTATCTCCTTATCGGGATGCACTAATGTTAATGATACAACACTATCCATTTTGTCAAGTCCCGAAATCTTTCCGCTTGTGCCGAGATACAGCGTTTCCAGCTTATCCAGCTGTGAAAAGTTATCACAATCAATATCATTCGGACAAGCGATCTCAAGTTCCTTTAGATTTTTTAGTTCATTTAATTTGTTCAAAGAACAATCTGTTTTGTTTTCAATGATCTTCAAAGTTTCTAATTCTTTTAACTCTGATATATCCTCGGCAGTTGTAAAATTGCTATAAGAAATTGTCAATTTTTTTAACTCGGTACATTGATTCAGACTTGACCAGTTAACACCTTTTCCGCCAACAAATAAACTTTTTAAATCAGGATTTGAAATATCATCTATGTCGATTGTTTCCGGATAACACAAAACACTTAACTCTTCTAGTTCAGAACAGTATCTTATAAATCTTGTGCATGGCTCATTGGCTGATAACAATTCGATTTTTTTCACCTTATTCGACAGATGAAAAGCCTCGTCCTGAATTTTTCCATCTTTCAAAGTATGACAATATATCAAAAACGGTCGCCCCATATAAGGTGTAAAAATTCTTATCAATGCAATACATATAACGCACACGATAATGATGTATTTCTTCTTGTTCATATTAGTTCTCCTTAATGCTATCAGTCATTTCTTCGCTCAATCATTATATTATACCACATTCCCCCCATTCGCACAAGTAAAAAACGTACAATTCACATCACCTTTCAGTTTAAAATATATTTTGTGAATATTTTATATTATCTAGTAAAAAATGTAATTTTTAATTGGTTTATAACCTTATTTTTAAGCAACAATAATGACACTCAATTGTTTATATTGCCAGAAACGTTTGTGAGTTTTGTCGAAATTGTAAAAAACTATTGTAAAAACTTTTAAACAGTGGTATAATGACTGTGGGATAGTATGTTTGTTTTAAACGAGCATTCTTATTTATGGAAGGTGAAAATGATGGGTAAAAAGAATGGTTTACTTGAAAACCGCTTTTTTGATGGTTTTTCAGACACCTCAGACAGGCGGTATCTGTACATCTGCGATATGAGCAGTAATGTCACAAGATGGTCGCGCAACGCAGTCGAGTATTTCGGTTTTCCGGGGGAATATATGGATAATGCGGGCGATATATGGGCTTCACATATCCACCCCGATGACAGACAGCGTTATATCGACGATATCGCACAGATCTTTTCGGGTAAAAAAGACAGGCACGACCTCGATTACAGGGCTATGAACAAGGACGGTGACTATGTCATCTGCACCTGCCGCGGCAACGTTATGCGCGGCAATGACGGTGAACCCGATATCTTCATCGGTACTATCGAAAATCATGGTATCGCTGACAGGGTAGATGCCGCATCGGGTCTTTATAATGTTTACGAATTTTTGCAGGATATCCGCGATCTAAGACTTAGAGGCAAAACAGCGGTCGAACTGCTTATCGGCATAAACTGCTTCTCTGAGATAAACGATATGTACGGTCACAATTTCGGTGACAGGGTGCTGAAACAGGTCGGCATGGTGCTTGTAACTATCTTCGGTGAAAGCAGTAAGGTCTACCGCATGGACGGCGTGCGCTTTGCCTGCGCACTCACCGATACAGCAATAGGTCACATATATGAACTTTTCCGCAAGATACAGTTTGAGATGAAGTATAATGTGTTTGTTGACGGCATACGCATACCTATCAGCATATCGGCAGGTGCAGTAGTGCTCGATGGTGACTATGACGAATTCTCGGTGCAGAGCAGTGCGCGTTATGCCCTTGAAAGATCCAAGCACGAACAGCATGGCGAACTCTATGTTTTCGAGAACAACATGAAAGATACAGCCAAGCGCAGACTTGAACTTATCAGTGCGCTCCGCAAGTCCATGCTAAATGACTACGAAGGCTTCTTCTTGTGCTATCAGCCTTTGTTCTCTTCCGAGAGTGAGGAACTCATCGGCGCTGAGGCTCTGCTCAGATGGGAAAGCCGTGATTTCGGCACAGTGATGCCGGGGGAATTCATTCCCCTGCTTGAAAAAGACCCCAGCTTCTTTGAACTGGGCTGCTGGATACTCAGGCGCGCGCTGACCGAAAGCATGATGATGGTGGATAGGAACCCAGATTTCACGCTGAATGTCAACGTGTCATACACTCAGCTGTCCCACCCGCTGTTCCGCGAGTCGGTAAAGTCGATACTTAAAGAAACAGGCTTCCCCACACATAACCTGTGCATAGAACTGACAGAAAGCTGCCGCCAGCTTGAAAAAGTTTACTTACAGGCAGAGATAGGCTTTCTGAAAAGTCTGGGCATCAAAATAGCCATAGACGATTTCGGCACAGGCTTCTCATCGCTCAATCTGCTGTCAGACCTGTCTGTTGAAACGCTGAAATTCGACAGGGGCTTCACCAAAGATATCATGACCAACACCGCAAATCAGGCAATAATCAAAGCCATAGCCAACTGCGCCAGCGAACTTCATGTTCATGTCTGCTTAGAGGGCATGGAGTCCCGCGAAATGATAGATTTTGTGCGCCAGTACTGCATATACAGCTTTCAGGGCTACTATTTCTCACGCCCTGTGGTGATGGGTCAGTTCATGCAGATGTATCTGAAAGTCTGATAAACGAATATCCCCGATGTTTTCAAACATCGGGGATAT
>NZ_ADKM02000045.1 GCF_000178155.2 Hominimerdicola alba 8 | reverse complement strand
CATAATTTTTCTCCTTTTTATTCGATCTCCTCAGCGATCTCTTTGAGTTTATCGCTGAGGATCCATTCGTCATAAGTGCAATATCCGGAACTTAGCTTTCTGTTTGTTGGGAACGCCAGCTTTTCATCTGTAAGTATCTCTTTCAAAGCAGGATACCAGTACTTGTCATCTCTTATATAGATGGCATTCTCAGGCGGAACGTGAAGAAAACTTGTTTCCGGAAGATTAGTAGATACATCACAGTACGAGGTCCAGCATCCGAGATCTTCGTCCCAGCTCATCAGACCCAGATAAAGTCCACCGCCGGGAATAAATGATTCGAGATATTCGCTGATCGCGAATTTGACCTTTTCTGCTCCGAATTCTGTTTTGAGTGTAAATTTTCTTTTTTTCATAATTTATTTCTCCTATTCAGTGTTTTTGTCTTTAATACGTTACTAAATGCGTCTATCAGCAGCTTTCTTAACATCTTTTAAAGTTCGGAATACGTCTATGATTTCATCTTCTTCAGGATCACAAAGATAATAGTAGATTTCACCTTTAACTGTGTGATCTTTCCATATATGGAATCCCTTATAGTCTTTAAGTCTTCTGATGATCTTTGTATCACTCATATTTAATACCTCTTTTTCACTAAAAACCGATAGTGTCATAGTTTTTGAAAAGTTCGTCTTCCGGAATGATCACCCATCTCCTCTGCCATCCATCATCAGGGCTATCTACATAAGCATCGAGTTCTCTGATCCAGCAGTCTCCATAACAGGTAAATCCCTCTTTATAAAAGCAATACATGCCGTATTCGTTACGCATTGCTTCTTTTGCCTCGGCTTCAGACTTATATGGAGTAATGTTCATTTTTGAACCTTCTCCCTTATAGATCAAAAACCATCTCTTAGGCTTTATATTCGGCAATATCTTTACAAGATGTTCTTGCTTTATCTGACGAGTTTTTACACCCGCCATCTTAAACATCATCTTTGAAGCCTTTGTTCCGTCTGTATCTGCATATTTGTCGCATGTATAAATAACTTCCTTTATACCGCTCTGGATTATTGCTTTGGCGCATTCGTTGCATGGGAAAAGTGATACATAGATCCTTGACCCTTTAAGGTCGTGGTTGCTGTTCAAAACAGCATTAAGTTCTGCGTGGCAGACAAAAGGGTACTTAGTATCAAGGAAGTCCCCTTCCCTACCCCAGGGCATCTCATCATCATTACATCCGGCAGGCATTCCGTTGTATCCCAATGAAAGTATCTTGTTTTCCTCAGAAACGATACAAGCCCCTACCTGAGTGTTCGGATCTTTACTCCTTGCAGCAGATAGTTCGGCTATACCGAGAAAATAATCGTCCCATGAAATGTAGTTCATTCGTTTTTTCATTTTTTATCCTCCTTAATTATTATAGTGATTCAGTTTTTAATGACTCCAATTATCAAAAACCGATCCTGCTTATATTATACCTGAATATTTTCCCCAATAAAAAAACACCCTTCCGAAGAAGAGTGTTTGCTATAAGTTATCGGTTTATCTTATTTTTCGTAATCATCAAATTCATCGTAATACATATCATACAAATTATCATACGGACGATCTTTCGATGTATCTATACTATTATCTTCAACATTGATCTCTTCTATCTCCACTCCGTCTTTGTCGTTCCGAACTGTGAACTCGACACCTGCAAATTATTCAGCTTCAAGAATGTATTCGCTATTATGCCATGCTGCATCAACGATCTCTTCGGCATCTTCTGCAGTTTCAGCCTCGACAGTGACTACCTTCCTCAGTGTTTCTGTAATTATTACGTTAAATTTTTTCATTATTCTTCCTCCTCATCTTCCTCAAAGCTGATAAATAATATCTTTATAGCTACGATCTTTCCTTCGGGATTTCTTGCAACAAAGCATTCGTAACTACCATCACCGTAGCCTGAACTGCTGATGAATGCTTTATCATCTAAAGGTGCTGCACCTCTCTGCACAAATGTGGATTCGTACCATTCTTTATCCTTGCATTTTTTTGCAAAATAATCTTCGTCATAAATTCCGCATTCACCGGAATCCACTCCTACGTCAATGTTCTGAAGTTCATCAGGTTCATACTCTTCAGGGGCGTACTTCTCGTGTACTACCTTGATAGCAGCGACTCTCCCCTCTCCTGTATTCTGACAAAAGCAGTTGTATGTTCCGGGAAGAACATTCTCAAGACTTCCTGCACACCAGGTCCCCATGTCATAACAGGGGTCGGATACTCTTACTCTTGTATCCAGAGTGATAGTTCCTCTTTTGACGTAATCGTACAGGCAGTTCATTTCTACATGAACCGGTTCAGTTGAATACTTATCTGTTATAGCCTTTATCCTGTCATGTTCTTCCTTTTGTTTCTGCAATCCTCACATCTTTTGGGTAACGAAAATTTCTTTTTATCAAACCACTCGATCTCATTTTTAGTAAGAGCGAATAGCTTTTCGCATTCTTTACAACGTATGTACTTCAGTTCTCTATGCGGTTCATTGGTTAGTACATCCGAAATAACGTCGTATCTTTGATCTCGCAGTTCCTTGCTGAGATAAAGGTCAAAGTTAATACAATAAGTGTTTCCATTAGTAAAAGAAAACACAAATACTGTTTTTAATCAGAAGATTCCTGTGCAGGGGCAAAAACAACATCAGAACTGAGTTCCTTTTGCTGGGACTTGCATACAACATAAAGAAGCTTTTTGCTAAGATCTCAGAAAACCGACTTGGAATTTATCTTTTTGAACTGAAAACGGCATAAAAAAACAGCAGAACATAACACCCCCGAGTCCTCTTTTTTGAAGAGGGCTTGGGGGTGTGCGCACTGAAACAGCTTATTTCACCAGTTAATATTTTTTTTACTCTGATGTTCGGATATGGTTAGAGGGTGCTGCGGTTGCAACAGCCTCTATATTGGATTTATCGTCAACTCAGTAATTTTTCTCCTTTTATATGAGCTGCTATTTTTGAAATATCAGTAATATTTATAATTCCATCGCCGTTAACATCAGCTCGTAACTTTTCATCATCGCTCAGTAGCTTCTTGCCTTTAATATGAGCTGCAACCTTAGTAACGTCGGTAACAGTTATCTCTCCATCACCGTTAACATCACCTTTTAATAATGTCGTTCCCTTTACTATAGTAACTGTTACAGCTCTGCTGTTGATCTTGTCGGTTTGCCAATTGCCGTTAACCTTGGCGCAGACTGCTACCTTGTATTGGTGTCCCGGTGTGAGTTTGGGCGAGGTGAATGAGGTCTTTGTTGCGGGGATATTCTGATCTGCGATCTTCCACTTGCCTTTGATGTATACGGCAACGCCGTACTTTTCCGCATCCTCGACCTCCGACCAGTGGATTCTGAACTGGTTATATGTTTCGTTGTATTCGGTGTTGGTAACGATCGGGTACACTGGTGTTTTCGCATACGGTGTGACGGTTATCATGTTCGAGTAATTGACGTACCACTCACTGTCAAACATTGATAACACGGCAACACTGTAATTCACGCCCGGTTTCAGATTTCTAAGCACAAAGGAAGTATCGGAAGTATTTTCAACAATAGTCCATTCGCCATCGACCTCGACTGCGACAGCGTATTTTTCAGCGTCTTTTACAGCTTTCCACTTGAGTGTGACACAGCCGTCGCCCGGGGTGTATGTAACAACGGGATTGGCAGGTTCGATATCTTCGCGCAGTTCATAGGCGATCTTGTTGTTTTTCGCGTACTGTTCGCCGCTTGTTCCTTCATAGCAGTATATCTTGAAGTTTTCCATCACACGGGGTCCGTCCTCGACGAAATTCGGAGACCAAGGATATCCCTCCGCGAGATGATAGTAGTAACCGATAGCGTATTCGCCAATTTTTATATTACTCTTCGGCAGAGTCGCGCTTGTCATAGCAGTGCAGTCAAAAAACGCATTCTTTCCAATGCTCTCAACGCTTTCCGGAATTGTTATGCTTTTGAGCTTTCTGCAGCCCTCAAAAGCGGATTCACCTATACTTTTAACGCCGTTCGGGATAATTACGCTTTCAAGCTTTTCAAATTCGTAAAATGCATTTTCATCTATACTAGTGAGAGTGTCAGGCAACGTTACGCTTGTTTTGCCGCACGGGAAAGCCACGAGTTTTGTCATGTCCTTATTATACATAACACCGTCTACCGAGGAATAGTAACTGTTGTCGGGATCAACATTTATGCTTTCAAGAGCGGAATCAAACCACGACTTGAACACATTCACGCCAAAGCTGGAAACATTGCGGGGAATAGTTACGCTTTTAAGCTTAGTGCAGTCTGCAAACGCAAAATCTCCGATGCTTGTGACACTGTCGGGGAGGTTTATGCTTGTCAGACCGCAGCTTTCAAACGCATTAGCTCCAATGCTTGTGACACCCTCCGGGATGGTTACATCTGTAATGCCGTTACAATAGGTAGTAAATGCGTTGTTTCCGATGCTTGTAACACCTTCTTCAATAACAATTCTTTTTATGGAGCTTGAATAACCTTTTCCGATATCTGAATCATAAGAATGGGCATAATTATTCATTTCTCCCGTACCGCTGATCGTAAGCGTGCCTTCGTTATCGAGGCTCCAGGTCAGATTTTCACCGCAGGTGCCGCTTGCAACGCTTTCGGCGCTTGCCGCAATATCAAACTGCAAATCGACCACGTTCCCAACGACCGCGCCACTGCCCGAAAGCACAATTGCAAGTGCAGCCAGTCCGCTTATAATTCTTTTTTTCATAATCGTATCAGTCCTTTTATTTGTAAATAATACATTAACAGTATTATACATCAACCGTAATAATTTTTCAAGAGCAAATAATATGAATTTTTCGGATGAATTTTGTGAAAGTGGTACATACTCTTAAATAAACACAAATTCAAAATTTCAAAGATAAAAAGAGGCTGTTGCAGCCCCAACAAAGAAAAAGAGCCTGGCACAGACCTGAAAGGTAGTGCCAAGCTCTTCTTTTTGTGGTATAATATAATTGCAAAAAACATTAAACCAACGAAAGGATTGTACCACAAAGATGAGAAATTGTCAAGTGCGTCTTAACATAAAGTATGATCTGTTGATGTGCATTGATCGCTTTTGTCAATATCGGTTCGGGGCAAAATATTCTGATGTTATTTTGCAATAAAAAGCCGACAGCTTACTGTGAAACTGTCGGCTTTATCGAAGTAGTTTAGCTTATTTAACAGTAACTGTGAATACTCTGCTGCTCATTGAGCTGATATCCCATTTACCGTCTACCTTTGCGCATACCAGTAACTCATATGTACTGCCTGCTGTCAACTTAGGCGATGTGAATGTAGTCTTGTCAGTGTATGACACGATCTTCCACTTGCCGGCTACCTTAGTAGCAATACCATACTGCGAAGCGCCATCTACAGCATTCCAGTTCAGTCTGAACTGATGTGTTGCCTTGCTGTATTCAATATTGGATACCTTTGGATACATTTCATTCTTTGCAGCATTTGCAGTTACAGTGATCGCATTGGTGAAGTCCATATTCCACTCACCGTTGAACATTGCTATAACAGCTACCTTGTACTCAGTACCTGCCTTCAGACCATTGAGTACATAAGATGTAGGATAACCCTGGTCAAGCAGAGTCCATGAACCGTTCTGGAAAGCGGCTACAGCATACTTTTCAGCGCCTGCAACTGCTGTCCATGTCAGCTTAGCACAACCGCTGCCTTTTTCGTATACGATTTCAGGAGTCTTGGAAGTGCTGACATTAGAAGTATTTACAACTACCTTAGCATCAGGAGCGAATGCTGCACCGTCCTCGCCTCTTTGACCATCGGTATAACCGCTATTTTTGGGGCCACTGCTTGGTCTGCCTTCGCCGCCCTTGCCGCCTTCGAGTTTAAAGTTACCGCCGTTTATGGTGATATTACCTGCCAGAGCATAGCCGCCGTGTCCGCCGTTGCCTGCATACCAGCCATCACCACCATCACCTGCGTTGCCGCCCTTCGCAATAAGAGTACCGCCGTAGATAGTTATATCACCATCGATAGCAGCTACGCCTTCAATACCTGTGTTGCCGTGCAGCCAGCCGGTGCTGCCATAACCCTGTGCAGAATCACTTGCTGTAGCATCAACAGTACCGCTGTATATGTTTATAGTACCCTTGATAGCGTTATGACCATACTGATTTGTGCCTGCATTTGGAGCACCTGTTGCAGTAAGTACGCCGTCACCGTATACGTTGAGCACGCCGCCCTCTTCAATAACGATTCCGTTAGCTGCGATCAGCTCTGCACCGTTGTTCAGTGTAAGATTTACTTCGCCTTTAACAGTGATAACACTGTCGATGGTAACAACGCCGCCGTCAACGAAGTAATTTGCGCTGTTGAGCTCAGTCATCTCTTCACTAAGCATAACATCGCCGTCTGCGGTTGTTTCTTCATCGGTAACTATTTCATCATCATACAGGGCTGTATGTTTGACAACCATAGCACTTGCAGTTACAGTCTGCATGCTTGCAAAACTGCCGACACCGGCATTGAGCATACCTGCTGTCATTATAAGTGCCATCAAACCAGCTGTTACCTTTTTACAACTTCTTCTTTCGTTCATTTCTTATATCCTCCTATAACGTAAAATATATTTAAAAGCGTATTCTTCATATTTCATTGAAAAGAATATGCTTTTATTAACCAATCAACTTCACATAAAAACATCAAATATTCCACATGTTTTATTTCTTGTTTATTTATTTCTTGTTTATTAATATAAATACTTTATGGGCGTAGAAACTTCATATAAACTTTAATAATAAGTCGTTTAATATATATAATTTGTTTATCATGTTAAATGATAACCTCCATATATTTTAACATATACAAATGATTTGTGGACTTATTTAATTATTTACTTTATTTACACATGATAAGACTACTTGTCAATAAAGCAAGAATAAAATGACATCATCCACGATACTTCAAATGACACCCGTTTAACCTTTAAAGTGTATTATAGCAATCCGCCTTAAAATTCAGACAAAATTCAGTCATAAAGCCCATAAATCCTAGCTATTTCGACCGGATTTTGTGAATTTAAACAGTTGGATTGCTATAGTAAGGCTCAGCTTCATTTTTTGAAGTGTCTTCAGAACTGTCTGACGATGACAGAATAATTACATCTGCCTAAAAACAGTATTCGTCTAGGTATTTATATCCTTTAAAATGCAGATGCTGAAATTTAAACTTTTTGAATAAATAAAGAATAGAATAAATTTCCTTACTATGTTAGATATTATGATACAGTTATACTAAAATGTCAATAGAAGTTGCGTGAATTGTATAAAACTTACGTGAAAGGTTGTTTTTGTACCTTGTTTTTTAATTAGCACTATGGTATAATATTTATATTAAATTAAGTGAGATCTTAGTTAGGAGAGGTGAAACTATGGAGTTGAATATTGCGATCGTAGATGATCTCGAACATGATCGCATTGTCATAAAAAATTGCCTTGACCGTTATTTTGACGGCAGACACAATTGCTCTTTCAGGATATCGAACTATTCATCAGCTGAGGAGTTTCTTAAAAGCTATCGCAAAGGAATATTCGAGATCATTTTCCTTGATGTATGCTTGGGTGAGATGGATGGACTTTCACTAGCTGAACAACTTCGTATTGCTGATCGAGATATCGGCATCATTTTTATGTCAACCACGCGTGACTTTGTTTTTCAATCATTCTCATCACAGCCAAAAGGCTACCTTTGCAAACCCTTTGAATATCCTGCTTTTGCAGAGATCATGGACAGGACAATACATGACTTGAATGTCGAGGACAAGCTGCTAAAAGTCAATGTTCCTCATATGGTACTGGAGATACCACTGTCTGAGATCATTGCGGTGCTTTCAAATAATCATTCGGTTGATCTGAAACTGATCACCGGTGAAGTAAAAAAGAGCATAATGCTGTTCAGCGAATTGGTGTCGGCTTTGGAAAAAGAGCCGAATTTCTTGTTTTGCAGCCGCGGTGTTATTGTTAATATGGATTACGCCACACAGGTAAAGGACGATCAGATCATCATGCAGGACGATATGATATATCCTGTTCGCAGACGAGGACGCAAGGAACTTCTTGCAAAATTTACAAAATATGCCGCATCACGTATGCGCAGGAGGCTTGAAATATGAATTTCAGCCTAACGCTCAGATATTTTACCGAGCTTGCAATGATTATACCTGCCGCAGCTATCGCGATAATCCCTGTATACAGCAGCCGCAAGGTCAACAAGCCGTTTCTGTTCGGTTCACTGGCGATACTTCTCACTGCGTTTACAGTGGGCGGCGCTGTATTTTGTTCATCATTCATGCTGCCTGCGAATACTCTACTGTTTCCTTCAATGGCAGTACTGTTTTTAATTTATGATTTCTGCTTTGGACTTTCTTTCTACAAAAAACTCTTTGCCTTCGCAAACTCAGTGTTTTTGAGCGGTTTTTCAACCACATACAACACATTTCTGACCGCACCGCTGGAGCTAAATAATAAAGACAACGTTTATAACCAGCTATCCGGGCTCATCTGTATCGGTGTCGTAATGATCGTTGGGCTCATATTTTCGAGAACGTTATTTAAGAAGTTTCCGGAAATGTTTGAGAACGAAAATCTCGATCAGGCTTGGCGTGTACTCTCCATCGCCCCTGTTGTGGCATCTTTTTTGATAATCTGGACAAATCCCATCAGTGCTGCAAATGTCATGACAGGCAGGTTACGAAAGATAAGCCTTGTGTTATTCCTGACCATGCTGCTGATAACATGGTTTCTATACCACATTCTATGGTGGCTTTCTAAGAAGCTGACCGAACGTGCAGAATTGGAGCAAAGCCTTGACCTCTTTCACATGGAAGAAAACCAATACAAAAAAACAAGGCTCTATTTACAGGAATCTTCACAGCTTCGTCATGATTTCCGTCAACATATTCTTATAATCAACGACTATCTTAGACAAGGGCAGACAGATAAACTCAAAGAATACCTAGCACCGCTGGTCGAACACATCTCACAGCGTCACAAGATGATATGTCGGAATCAGGCGGTCGATGCTATTGCAAGCCACTATGATGAAGTAGCAAAGTCGCTTGATGTTACCATAAGCTGGTCTATAGAACTGGATGATGAGCTGCCTGTTAAAGAATCTGATATGTGTGCAGTGATGGGTAATCTGGTTGAAAACGCTGTTCGTGCAGCATCTGAACTTGATGGTGATAACCGCCTTGTGAATGTACGCATCGGTCTGCTCAATCCAAAAACGCTGGTTATATCGATATACAATGCCTATCACGGTAGGGTAGAGCTTGACAAGAACGGATTTCCTGTCACCAATAGAGATGGACATGGCATCGGTCTGCGATCAGTGAAAAACATTGTGAAACGCTACAAAGGCTCAATGGTCATTGAAACACACAATGGTATATTTAATGTAAGCATACTTATGTATCGCCCCGAATAGTAAGAATTATGATCATATCTTTAGGCAACACCTCACAATACGCCCCGATAGTCGATCCCAAATTCTGTGTAAACGCAAAATAGTGCAATAGAAAAGTGTATGATAAGACCGATTGTGAAAGCAGTCGGTCTTATCTGCATAAGGCGGTCTTGCTGCACTAAAGCCTAAAAAACGCGGGCGCAGTAAAGGTGAGAAAAGAATACTGATACCGGAACAGGAAAAGGAAGTTCAAAGAGAGAATCGCCATTAATAATCTGTAAACTTTCGGAAAAACATGAGCAAATCTTCAAATGCTACTTACAGAACGAATAGTCTTGGATATAAAAGGTCAACTCGAATAAAAAAATCAGCAAGGAGAACAGTTTCTCCTTGCTGTAACATGATATGTACATACATTTAGAATACAGGTATTTCATCTTCATGCTTCATTGATTCTTCTATCAATGGACCGTATGCTCCCATAGTGAAAGCTATATCACTGCTGCGAATAGAAAGCAGTTTCATGCCCGATTTGATTTTCAGAAATGATAACATTTCATCAGTCAATACGATTTTACCGTCATCGCTGATTTCAACCCATGAGTAGGAACGTCCCTTATACTTAATGAATTCTCCCTGTTTTACCGAGTAATCTTTCAATTCAGGAGTATCGGACAATATGTGACCAAGTTTTGAAGGGGCAAGAAGTCCTTTACGGGTAACACAAAAGCCGCCTGTTTTTTTACTTCCGGTTATCAAATAAATTCGACCTTCCGCAGTAATGTCATACTCTTGTATCGCTTGTTCCGGAAACTGCAATACACCATCTTCTCGAATGAGCGACTTCCCAACAATAAACTTGCCGCCCTTATTCATTTGTGGCATTATACATCACCCGCCCAATCCGTTTTATGGTTAAAAATGTGGTTAGACTTGTTTTTCTATTATACATCACCACAATAAAAAAGTCAATCATATATCAACAGAAAGAAAAATATTTATACATAAGAAAGGAACAACTTCTTCAAGAAGCTATCGGTGAGCACGCAGAATGCTTAGCAATTTGCTACAGACCGTCTGTGCGTGAGGACATCAAGAGCGCTAAGCGAAAACTTCCGGGGAGCGTTTCCCGGGAAATGTATACCGCACGAACAATTTCGTGCCGCAGAAAGCCTATTTAAATCGACCGGACGAAGTTCGGGCAATTCTATTGGGAATGGAAGTCCAAGAACATCACATGGCGTGCCTTTATGCGGAGAATGTTCGGCATTATGAATATGTAAAATGAATAGTGAACAATATGAATATCAGCTATGACCATTAGGCTGTATCAGGAGGTTTTAGCGTTATCTGTTATTGACAGTTTCGGGGTAAAGGTCATGGTGAGTAAGTCTTTCCCACGCGACCTGTTCCCATTTAGTACCGGGTTTACCATAATTACAGTACGGATCGATGGAGATGCCGCCGCGAGGAAGAAATTTACCCCAGACCTCGATATAGCGGGGTTCCATCAGCTTTATCAGGTCATTCATGATGATGTTGACACAGTCTTCGTGGAAATCACCATGATCGCGGAAGCTGAACAGATAGAGTTTCAGCGATTTGCTCTCGACCATTTTAACATCGGGTACGTAAGAAATATATACTGTCGCAAAATCAGGCTGACCTGTGATAGGGCAAAGCGAAGTGAACTCAGGGCAGTTGAATTTTACAAAATAATCTCTGTCAGGGTGCTTATTCGGGAAAGTTTCCAGCACCTCAGGAGAATAATCCTTGCTGTATTTAGTACCTGCCTGACCCAGAAGAGAGATATCTCCGCGTTCATTGTCTTTTCTGCCTGTCATTTTCATTCTCCTTTCATAAGCGGGTCGATAAGACCGTTAGCCTCAAAAGCTGCTATCCTGTCGCGGCAGGTACCGCAGATACCACAGGGTTTATCTCCGCCTTCATAGCAACTCCATGTAAGTTCAAAAGGAACGCCCAGTTCCACACCTTTTCTGACCACATCTGCCTTTGTAAGTGATACGAAAGGTGCTTCTATCCTGAGCTGTTCGCCGCTGCCGAGATAGATCGCTTCATTCATAGCGCGGTTGAAGTTTTCAGAGCAGTCGGGATAGGCATTACCTGCTGCGTCATCGCTGTGTGCGCCGTAATAGATGACATCGCAGCCATTAGACAGCGCAATGCTCGCAGCGGAAGCAAGAAAAAGTCCGTTACGGAACGGAACATAAGTTGAAACAGGCTTCCCTGCCGACTCTTCGATCTGTTTAGCATAGCTTTCCTTAGGTATATCTCCATCTGAACCCTTTAGCAGAGTGCAGTCAGAGCCTTCAAATATTTTCGCCAGATCAAGAGTCTGCTGTTTTACGCCGTAATGTGCGGCAACCTTTTCGGATGCTCTGATCTCTTTATCATGCTTCTGCCCGTAGTAGACAGACAGCGCTAAAACGTTATCTGCGCCGTATTTGTCAACAGCCAGCCCCAGACATGTACTGCTGTCAAGTCCGCCGCTGAATAATACCAATGCTTTCATATTTATCCCCCTAGATCAACATATCTTTGAGTTCCTGCCGCTCTTTGAACTGCCCCAGATATGTACGAGTTTCTGTTCTTGCGGATACATTTTTTATACCGCGTGCTGTCATACAGCTGTGCGAGCCGACGATCTTTACACCAACATCGGGTGTGCCTGCGGCTTCTGAGATTATCTCAGCGATATCTCTGCCAAGACGTTCCTGCAACTGCAGGCGCTTTGCTGCCATATCACATATACGCGCGATCTTGCTGAGCCCTAGAACTTTTCCGTGAGGTATATATCCCACATTGACAGTCATATCATACATCAGTGCCATATGATGTTCGCAATAACTGAAAACGGTTATATCTTTCATTACCACAGCCTCATCAGCACTGCTTCCTTCTTCTGCAAAAGTCTTTGAAAACATCTGCGCTATCTCATGATTTGAGTATTTAGTGCCTTCCAGCACTTCTTCCATCATACGTGCGACACGGGCAGGAGTTTCCTTAAGTCCCTCTCTGTCGGGGTCTTCGCCTATGGCTTCCAGAAGACCTCTGATATGATATTCGATCTTTTCTCTGTCCATCAGTCAGACTCCTCTCTTCTGCGGATCCCAGATAAATTTGTGCAGCTGTAATTGCAGCCGAACTTCTCCCAGTCCTTTTTCTTTAATAAACTCAACCATATCGGCGGGTTCAATTTTCCCGAAAACAGGGCTGAAATACACTTTACACTTGGGCTTGGTCTGTTGTATGACTTCATACGCCCGAAGCAGATCTCGGTGTGATGCACATACGAATTTCAGCGTATCGTTCGCCTGCAAAAGTGAGATATTATCTATTATCATCCGTGATTCCATTCCGCTGTCGGGAAGTTTGTAATCCATGTTGAAGTCGGGGCGCTTATCCCTGATAAAGGGCGCAAGTGCAACAGAACCATTGGTTTCTATCTCGACCCTCAGACCCATGTCAAGAAGTGCTTCAAATAGTCTGACGATACCTTTCTGCATCAGAGGTTCACCGCCTGTCAGCGTTACATTCCTGACCCCATGCGACACGGCATCGCGTGCGATATCAAGAAGCGACCTCAGATCCTTATCTTTGTGGGGCGCATCTTTAGGTACAGCCCAAAGTGTGTCACACCAGACACAGCGCAGGTCACAGCCTGTAAAACGCAGGAACAGAGCCAACTCGCCAGCACGTTGACCCTCACCGTTGATGCTGATAAAGTGTTCAGCCAGACTGAAGAGCTGTTCCATCAGTCCACCTCATACTCGGCGCAGTTATCCTGTGTTTCGTAAACACGGACCTTAGTCACAGGAAGACCCTGAGCCGCAAATTTATCAAAAAAGCACTTTGCAAAATTTTCTGCTGTAGGTCTGAAAGGAACGGGAGTCAGACTGAATCCCTCATCGGTCAGCGCACTTATCGTAGCAGGTCTGAGAGAACCTTCCTCAAAGATAAAGGTATGGTCAAAGCTGTCAGCAAGACTTCTTACTGCTTTTTTTATCACAGAAAAATCCATTAGCATTCCACGTTCCTGACCAACCGGTTCGAGTTCTTCACCGGAAAACTCCGCCTCTATACGCCAGCAGTGCCCGTGTATGTTAGCGCACTTGCCATCATATCCTGCAAGAAAATGAGCGCTGTCAAAGGTCGCTGATGTTTTTAATCTATACATTTTTCCCTCCGAAAAACAAAAAATGCGTCTGTAAAAACAGGCGCATCAAGACAACAGCGGAGCAAAGACCCCACTTAAATTTCTCTTGTATGCCCTGGTTTTGTTTAATGACAGGATGGCGCAAACGAACTGTCAATAATTTATTTTAGCACGTTTATGACTGAACGTCAATACACAGTCACAATTGTTTATAGTTTCTTAACATGAAAGTCATTTCAGGCGGACGATAATACATTAAAATTGAATACGATCCGCCTGTAAACGCTTTATTTACAGAGCCACATCAAGGGTCATCATCAGCATAAAACCTATCATTACACTTATAGTACCTGTGCGGGAGTTTTCGAGATGTGCTTCCGGTATAAGTTCATCAGCGACCACATAGAGCATAGCACCTGCTGCGAAAGCCAGCATCCATGGGAGTATTGCTTCAACTGTTCCCGCAACGAGGACTGTCAGCAGACCGAATATCGGTTCAACGACACCTGATGCCATGCCGTATAAAAAAGATTTAAAACGCCCCATTCCATGCTGCCTGAGTGGAATGGATATGGCAGCGCCCTCCGGAAAATTCTGTATACCCATACCAATTGCCAACGCTACCGCTGCCGCAAACATCGCAGGATCGCCGTTATTTGCAGCGACTGCAAATGCCAGTCCGACAGCCATCCCCTCAGGGATATTGTGAAGAGTTATGGCGAAAACAAGCATTGCTGTATGCCGAAGTCCCCTGCTGACACCCTCTGCGCGGTCAGGCTCTGGGTGAAAAAACGGCAGCAGCTTATCAAGCAGCATAAGAAAAATAACACCGCATGCGAATCCGCCTGCGGCGGGTATCCAGCCTTTTTTACCCAACTTTTCTGCTTCTTCGATAGCGGGTATAAGCAAACTCCAGACCGATGCAGCGATCATAACACCGGCTGCAAATCCAAGAAATGCACGCCGCGTTTTGTCGTTGAAATCGTCACTGATCATAAATAGAACAACAGCAGCACCAAGTGCTGTCATAAGAAATGTAAAGCCTGTACCGCAGGCAGTCCACATCAAACCTGTCATAGTATAAGTCCTCTTCCTTTCTTTTGGTTAGTATCATACTATGCAGGACTTTTACAGATTGACAAAAAAGCGGCGCAGATAAACTGCACCGCTCAGTTCCATTATGAGATACCCAGAAATTCCAGATATTGTTTTTGAGGCATTACCGTAACTGAAGTCTTTTTTAGTTCGGACTCAGGAGAAAGCCTGTAAAGTACAACAAGAGTACCATCGTCTTCTTTAGTCCAGCCTACATCGGGCACAGTACCCCTGATACCCTTATTGGATATTGTCTTGCGGATACCTTTCTGCTTAAGTGTAAAGAATCTCAGCTTAATATCCTGACCATTAGGTACTACACAAATGCTAACGCCGCCCTTATCACTGTTCTGTACATCGTAAAGAATGATCCTGTATTCACCATCGGGAGAGAGTACGTTATTATCTCTTGTGACATCGCATATTTTGGTGTACT
Organism: Hominimerdicola alba 8; assembly: GCF_000178155.2. GTDB lineage: Bacteria > Bacillota > Clostridia > Oscillospirales > Ruminococcaceae > Hominimerdicola > Hominimerdicola alba_C. The sequence continues at coordinate 24,824 of NZ_ADKM02000045.1, read as the reverse complement.
CAGAAGCGTATGTTCTGAACACATCACTATCTCTGTCAAGATTAGCATTGAGTTCGGTAAGTGTAGAAGTACCGCCGAAAAGCATGTTGAAAACAAAATAAGCTACCAGACCGAGAACATACATCAGCAGATAGATCGTACCCATAACGACCTTGACAGTTTCATGTGTGCCTGATACGAAGAACATTATTACCGCAACTACCAGCGGCGGTATTACCAGTATCCAATCGTACATATTAAACAGCAGCAAGCAGAACACCACAAGCAGCATCAATACACTGATTATCTTCGTAACCATGACTTCGCGGGAGTAGATCATCAACAAAAGGAAGATGACGCTTGCCGCAACGTAGATCGTAAAGAAAGACTGTTCCTGTCCCTCAGTGAATTCAAGGTCATACAAAAAAGTAGCAAATGTCAGCAAGCCAATTACAGCAAAATAAACCAAATTGAACACGCCGACTGCCCTTTTGACCCAGATGTTTGATAAAAATTCCTTCATTTTACCAAAATTCCTCCCAGCCATCGTTTTGAAGTCAGACAGTGCTGTGCATCTCTTTATTAACACTAGCACCACATAATATTATTTTACACTAATTCTCCCCAAAAATCAAGCGATTTTAAAAAATTCGTATATTTGCATAACCCACAGGTAAAATGCGAAACATTATTATCAAAAAATATTGCTAAACATGCAAACAATATAGCAAGTAATATTACTTGTCGCGCAAGAAGCAATGTCAATGAGATCAACTTGTCAATTCATTATAAGCTCTTCCCCGCCGCTCAGACCTGAAATGACCTCCACGTCATTGTTATCTTCGATACCCAGTTCGATATCCTGTTCGACTTTGACTCCATCTATCAGCAGGTAAACAAAAGTCCTGCCGCCAAGTTCTTTAACTGCTTTTTTCGGGATAACAACTGTGTCAAGCCGTGAATAGATATCGAAGACAACTGTGATATCGCCAAAATCGAGCAGTTCATCTTCATTATCCGGAGTGATGACATATGTGTATGTCGAAAAGTCACCGTTATCATTGAAAACGATGTCGGTCACGGTTCCCGTCGATGACTGTGCGCCCTGTTCAAGACGAACAGAGGTACCAAAATTAACATTTGACAGCTTGTTGTCATAGACTTCAACACACAGAAATTTTTCACTCCTGTCAATTGTATGACCGAAAATCGCACCCTGATCAACACGGCTGTTGACATTATATGGATATCTTCCCATTTCCATAGAAAACTCGCCGTCACAAGGCGCATAGACATTGTAATCTTCCAGACTTTTTACAAGTCTGTCATAGCGCATTTGTTCGATCTCAACATCATACTGTGCCATTTTAATCTGATTTGCATCAGCTTCATTCTCATACAGCGTATCAACGGTCTTTTTCACCTGTTCGAGCCTTATTTCCTCTTTCTCTATCTCTTCCTGAACATCGTCGGTATAGAGAGTACAGAGCAGCTGACCTTCAGTGACTTCACTCGGTGACTCAACTTCGATGGACTCGATCTGACCGCTTACTGAGAACTTTACTGACTTAGAGTAGGGATAACCGTAAAAACCCGGCTGTTCGTATTTTTGTGAGATATCGCGAATTTCCGCAGGCTTGGTTTTGTAGGAAACGCTCTTTGCTTCCAGTATAGGCACAGCTATCTCCTGCTGTTCTTTTTTCTCGGCACAGCCTGAAAGAACGGATAAAGCAGCAAAAACAGCTGCACACATGATAATCTTGAATGCTCTCATTTCACATAACCGCCCTTTCCACAGATAAGTACATGATTTAACTAATTAATTATAACACTTTTCGCTCGATTTGACAACATCGTGCTGAAAAATCGTGTTCATGCACAACTTTAATGTGTTGATTTTAGCTATTATGAATGATGGACTGTATCAAGCAGATCAACCGTACACCTAGCGTTTTTCATCACAAACACCGATAAATTCAGATATTATGCTGTTTGATACAAGAAATCCTTTAGCTGTAAGACTGACTGTGTTGCCATCACAAATAACCAGACCATGTCGTTTATACATCTCTGCGAGTTTGCGTATTTTCTCAGCGGCTTCGGTAGAATATAGTTCTGATACTTTGTCAAGAGAAATACCTTTACGCAATCTCAACCCTAATAGGATGTACTCTTCGGCTTTATCGGGATCTGCTTCGGCCATATCACAGGTTTGCAGATCACTTTCAATAAAATCTTTCAGATCAGGCGGACAGAAGTACCGTACACAATTGAAGAAAGAATGCGCCGATGGTCCGAAGCCGATATATTCTTCACCTTGCCAGTATTTGTTATTGTGGCGTGACTGATATCCGTCCATCGCGAAATTTGATATCTCATACTGCTTAAAACCTTTCTTTTCCAGCATTTCGACTGCTGTCAGATACAATTCGCTCATAAGGTCATCATCGGCTATCAAGTTTTTATACTTGTCATCGTAAAAAGGCGTACCTTTTTCGATCTTAAGCATGTAAGCCGACACATGTTTAAGCGGAAGACTGCAAATTGCTTCCAGCGATGAGCACAAGCTGTTTATATCTTCATTTGCAGCACCAAGCATTATGTCACCTGAGATGTTTTCAAATCCTGCTTTTTGAGCGTTTAACACTGCATTGACAGCTGTACTGCTGTCGTGCAGCCGTCCCAGAAATCTCAGTCTGTCATTATCAACCGACTGTATACCGAAAGATATTCTATTAAACCCTGCATCTCTGAGTTCTCGCATTTTATGCTCATCGACCGTACAGGGATTAGCTTCAAGTGTTATCTCAGCATTGTCAAGCAAAAAAACTTGTCTGCACTCATTCAGTATTCTGCCCAGCTGTTCAGCCGTAAGTACAGATGGTGTTCCACCACCGAGATACAAAGTGTCAGCCCGCAGACCACGATCTTTGTAATATGCTATATTTCGGCAGATCGCCTGCACATATTTTTCAGCAGTATCTTCGTCATATGGCAGTGAGTAAAAGCTGCAATACGGACATTTGCGCAGACAAAACGGCACATGCACATATATCCCGAGCATCTCAGTTATCCTCATCATTAAAGGCGTTATCGATATATTCGCCCGCCTTTTCACTGTTGCTGCGGAACTTTTCTAACGTTTTGCGACCGCAGAACCTTATCAGCCATACAAGGTACATTCCCAGAAAAATAAAGAAGCAGTACGCAACGAACAACAGCTGTGATCTTATCCCCAGCTGAAAATAAACCGAGTTTTTTACCAACAGTTTCATCACAGCGGGGTGTATCAGAAAATAGCATACAAACCCCAGAATTCCGCTGTATGCTATGGTACATGTGATACCGATGACTGCCTCTTTGAATGTCAATGATGAAAACTTGACACCTGCAAACAGCACCCAGATCAAGACAAGTACCAGCGCGATACCTGCCGAAATATTCGCATAGATCTCATATAGCACGGGCATAAGCACCGCACCTGTCAGCCCGAAACCTATAGCCAGTTTCATTGATCTCCTCAGATCTAACATTATCTTACCTCTTTTTTCTGTCTATCTGAATATATCGACACCCTCGCCAAACACTTCAATGATCTGCGAGAGTATCATAAAAAACGAAAGTCCGCTAAGAAACAGCCCTGCCACCGAACTTATTGCAGCATTGCCATCGAAGACTTTGCCGCGTTTACGATCCAGCCTGAGTTTACAGATGCGTCCCTCTGCGTATAGTCTGTTTTTCATAACGACCTCACAGGGGAAAACATTTGCGTATACATCACCGCTTATTTCATAGTGCGGAGTGCTGTAGCCGAATTTGGGGTGTTTTTCTACCTTTGCAAGCCGTCCGTCGGTCTTTTCGCATTTTATAAGTCTTATGACGCAAAACGCGAAAAATACGAAAAGCAACAGCATGCCCAGTGCCATAAGACACATTATCCCCAACATTATCACTTCAGCAGATATGCCCGCTATTACAAGCAGCGCGATGATGATAACAAGGATTATTAGGGCTTCCATAAACGCTCACTTCCTTTTAGTCGTCGAGCTTAAGCACACTCATGAACGCTTCCTGCGGTACTGCAACAGTACCCAGCTGTCTCATACGCTTTTTACCCTCTTTCTGCTTTTCCAGCAGCTTCTTCTTACGGGTGATATCGCCGCCGTAGCATTTAGCAAGGACATCTTTGCGCAGTGCCTTGATGGTTTCACGGGCGATTATCTTGCCGCCTATCGCCGCTTGAACAGGCACTTCAAACAGCTGACGCGGTATGTTCTCTTTCAGCTTTTCAGTGAGCCTTCTGCCGCGTGCGTATGCTTTCTCCTCATGTACGATGAATGACAGTGCATCGACTATCTCACCGTTAAGCAGAACATCCAGCTTGACCAGCTTTGACGGCTCATAGCCTTTCAACTCATAGTCAAATGACGCATATCCCCTTGTACGTGATTTGAGTGCATCAAAGAAATCGTATACTATCTCATTCAGCGGGAGAACATAATGCAGATCGACACGGTTCTCATCGATGTACTGCATATCCATGAATGTTCCGCGCCTGTCCTGACAAAGTTCCATTATATTGCCAACAAATTCCGACGGCGTGTAGATATGCGCGTTTACCACAGGCTCTTCCGCAGAAGAAATAGTACCCGGATCGGGGAAATTTGTCGGGTTGTCGATATATTTTGTTTCACCGCTTGTAAGCGTGACCTTGTAGATAACAGACGGCGCTGTGGTGATAAGATCGAGGTTATACTCTCTTTCAAGGCGTTCCTGTATTATCTCCATGTGGAGAAGTCCCAGAAAGCCGCATCTGAAACCGAAGCCTAGTGCGATTGAAGTTTCAGGCTCAAAAGACAGCGAGGCATCGTTGAGCATCAGCTTTTCCAGCGCATCTCTCAGGTCGCCGTATTTTGCACCGTCAGCAGGATATATGCCGCTGAAGACCATCGGGTTAACTTTCTTATATCCCGGCAGAGATTCCGCACAGGGACGCTCTGCGTTGGTCACAGTGTCACCCACACGGGTATCACCGATATCTTTTATCGAAGCAGTTATATATCCGACTTCGCCCGCGTGCAGTTCACCTACAGGCACAAGATCCTTAGCGCCCATATAGCCCACCTCAACGGTCTGGAACTCAGCCTCAGCCGCCATCAGGCGAATGGTATCACCTGCTTTTATATGACCCTCCATAACGCGCACATAGATGATAACACCCTTGTACTGATCGTAGTAGCTGTCAAATATCAGCGCTTTAAGCGGCGCATCATCATCTCCATTTGGTGCAGGTATATCAGTGACTATCCTCTCAAGCACTTCCTTGATATTTGTACCCATCTTTGCAGAGATACGCGGTGCGTCCATCGCAGGAATGCCGATGACATTTTCCACCTCGCTGCATGCGCGGTCGGGGTCAGCAGATGGCAGGTCGATCTTATTGATGACAGGCAGGACTTCAAGGTCATGCTCAATGGCGAGATATGTGTTCGCCAATGTCTGAGCTTCGATGCCCTGTGAAGCGTCAACTATCAGCACAGCACCCTCACAAGCTGCCAGTGAACGGCTGACCTCATAATTGAAGTCAACGTGACCGGGGGTGTCTATCAGGTTGAAATAGTAGTCTTCGCCGTCATCTGCATGATAAGTCAGCCTGACGGCACGCGCCTTGATGGTTATGCCGCGTTCACGTTCGATATCCATGTTATCGAGCAGCTGGTCTTCCATTTCGCGCAGTTCGACTGTTTCGGTCAGTTCGAGTATACGGTCAGCCAGCGTGGATTTACCGTGATCTATATGTGCGATAATGCAGAAATTTCTTATTTTATCCTGTGGGGTCATAGTAATATTCCTTTCACAAGTCATAGTTTATCATCTAATTATTATAGCATATTTACGTGCTCTTGTCAACGAGAAACAATCAAAAAACGCCTGCAAAAGTGCGGCGCTGATATAGCAGTATAATCCAAACTACTATATTAAGACCAAAACAGCGAGCTATAACAGCCAAAAGGACAGATACTTCCACGAGAGAAGCATCTGTCCTTTTTACATCTTATCAGAACTCCACAACCTGATCTATCTCCGTCATAAGCTCCTCGGTGAGCCTGAGGGCTGCGATGATTTTCTTGTAATGCTCGATGTCCTCAGCGGAGAGCGCAGTCTTCTTGCGGTCTTTGAGCCACTTCTGTAACGGCTGATAACCGCCGATATACTGCTCCCACTGTGCCTGCGGTACGTTATCGAAATACTGTGTTTTGCTGATGTACACCCTGCCGTTCTTGTATTCGGGCTTGACGACCTCGTTTGTACCGTCACCGACAAAGCTGTAAGCTGCGGTATCTTCGATAGAGGTCTGATTCAGAGCTGCATATTCCTCGGCGTACCGCAGAATGTCTTCCTGTTCAGCCTGTTTTCTATCAACACGTCGCTTACTGCTCGCATCAGTATCCTTGTAATCGTTAAGGAACTTGTTCAGACGGATATATATTTTGATACAAGTCTCCTTGAATGCTTCGATAGAACTTTCAAAGCGTTTCAAAAGCAAGATACGGATGAGGTTTACCACCTGCTGCTGACGACCTGTTACCATCTCGTCCATCTTGGACTTGTCCGCGATGAAATAATCATCGCTGTATGGCGAATAAATGGCAAGGGACAAGATCGTTATCGTTTTTCCGTTCTTGTCCTTGCGGTCAAAAGACTCCTTGAAGTCCTTTATCAGCCTGCCGTATGACTTTTCGAGGGAGTAGTTCGCAACTGTCGGCGGTTTTCTCTCGGAGAAAAGGACATTATTACCTTGCTCAGTCAGCAGACTCCGCTTAACGTAGGCACGACTGCGCTGTACAACAAGCTCCGTCACAAGTTTGTCTGCGCGGATAATATCACCGGATATATCAAGAGAATCGCTGATAGCTGTACCCGATACCTGATCGAGCTGCTTCTCCATCTTTTTGAAATGTCCTGCAAGGCTGTGGATACCCAACGGAGCAGCGGAGAAATAATCTTCCTTTCTGTGAGTAAACAACTCAATAAGATGCTGTAAATCGAGGAAACTGTTATTGATCGGTGTGGCTGTCAGCATAAACATCTGCTTTTTACAGCCTGCCTGCATCATATCAAACAGCTTTCTGTATCTGTTGGAGGAACGGTTGCGGAAATGATGTGCTTCGTCTATGATTATAATTTCCGCCTGCTGTGCAATCTGATTCATCAGATTCTGATTTTTATCAAGCAGCAGATCGGTATGGCTTATGATCTTGAACGGGTAGAAGCCCTCTAATATCTCAGGGATAAGGCGTTTTATAGTTACTTCCCATACGGATACCCTTGCAGATGCAGGAACGATCAGTACGACATTTTTACGCTCCTTCTTTACGAAACGCTCTATCAGCATCATTCCGACAAAGGTTTTGCCCAGACCGACACCGTCACAAAGGAAAGCGCCGGAATAATGCTCTGCTATCTGGATAAGGCTGTTATAGCCGTCTTTCTGATACTGCGACAAGCCCTTATACACGACCGATTCATTTTCTTCCCATTCGGATACAGTTTCCTCATGACTCTTGAAATACTCATACATGGAGCGTAGATAAACATCATAAGGACTGAACTCACGGCAGTGCATCTCCATGACCTTTAACACAGCCTCGGTAATATCCGTGCCGTTCTGCCAATGCTCATCAAACCACTTCTGAAGCTGTTCAACTTCATCTTTTACCTGAACATTCAGCTCGATATTCTGCGTCAGTCCCGCCTTTGTAAAGTTGCTTGATCCGACCAGGGCATATCCCGAAGGAACATTCATAGCGGAGATAAACTGATCTCTGTATTCGTCACGGAAATATGTGATATATGCCTTAGCGTGAAATTTATTGCTGTCAAATACACGGCACTCAATTTTGCCTGCTTTCATAGCTTTGATGATAGCAGGAACGCCTATCAGAAACTCATTCTTTTCCTGCTCACGTTCCATACTGGTACGGAAACGCTCGATCATAGTCTGTGCTACTTCTTCTATGATATCTTTTGTGCGTTTTGTAACTTCATTGCCAAGAATAATGCGTATTTTATCGAGTTTCTGCCAATCTTCCCCTAAAGTGAGCAGTCCGCCGATCTCGAAGTATCCTGTTGCAATATCCATCTGCTTGGAAATCGAACACCATTCGGAAAGATAATTCTTTACAGAAGCCTTTTCGCTGCTGTTGTCAACTATATATAAAGTATCGTGTGCCATTGCAATCCCCCTGACTATTGCATAATTCAGAGATAACTGTTCATTCAACCTGCATACCTGATAAATGCGGTGTTATACTATGTAAAGTATCCGGGGTGAAGATAGTTTTCTTGAAATAGATACATTCAGGAGAATGCTCACAAAACATCGTAAACCTGCCAATATTCAATTTTCAAGATGCTGTTCTGACAACAAGTTACCGAAAGCAGTAATCGACATATTTGCTTTCAGATACGAAACGAGCTTTTTCTGCTGTTCATCGCTGATCTTCTCTACCTGTTTCTTTTCGGCTTTCGGGAGTGTGACGTTTTTCAGAGAAAGCCTAAATCCGTACTCTTCCTGAGCATATTTCAGCATCGTTTTGAAAACAGTGAATATATCACGAACATAGCTTGCAGATAACCCGTCTGCGAGCTTTTTGTTTATAAAGGCATTGATCCTGCCTGCGGTCAGGTCGGCACAGGGAATATCTCCGAATTCAGGGAGAATGTGCTTTTCAAACTTGTTCCGGTAGTTGGCAAGAGTGGATTCCTTGACTCGGTTCACCACAGCATTCAGCCATTCCCGATACACCTTGCTGACAGTGATATATCTGCCCGAAAGATAGCGAGAAGCTATCTCACGCCCTATCAGCACCTTGTTTTCGGCTTCTTCGTAGGTCTTGCCATAGACATAGTGATATTGTGCTTTGCCGTTATCGGCGTATTCAGCGATGAACTTCCCGACATATCGCCCGTCTTTACGCTTTGTAATAGTTATACCTGTTTTCTCCATTCAGTAGCCCTCCAACGCCCTCAGAATAGCAATCTGCACATCTGAGTCAGTCCTCTTGTATACAAACCGCCGATTTTCAGCCCGATACTTGAAATTTTACGGAAAATCTTGTATAATTTCATTATGGGATAATATGTCTTTCAATGCAAATACCTGTTAAAATATGTGGATTTCGTAAAAGTATCTATTTTGAGAAATCGGCTATTGTAATTATAGAATGGTACTGCGCCGAATCAATGTGATACGCGCGCCAGTATTGCGCTACTTGTGCGCTGAATATGTGAAAAAGCTCCCTACGATCTTGCAGAGAGCTTCATAATAGATAAGGCTCCCAGAATACACTCTGAGAGCCTCGTTTCATATTTATAGATTAACAAACGGTAAGCATATCCGAAAGCCATTACAGACCATTTCCGTTCGCCTGAGAGCATACTGCCTGCACTATCAGAAAAGCTGTTCCGAATTAATGTCTACCTTAACAGCAAACCTGTTCTTGAAGTGCAGCTCCTCCACGATGAGAACTGCGGCGTTATCGGGAGCATTTCGGAGCGAACCAACAAATGTGATCGTTCCACCTTTTGAGTAGAGAAAACTTACTGATTTAGCGTTGTCATCAAATGCAAGACAGGTAAACGTGTCTGTCTCAACGGTATCAATACCAATTCGTTTCGGCTGGTCAACGGCAATGCCGAATTTGCAGTAACTGTGATTATCTTCGGTTACAACGTTCAAATCTGTGGTGATACGTCCTGTCATCATGATCTTATTCAACATGGTCTACTCCTTTCAGTCTTCATCAGAACACTCGTCAAGCCCGTGCGTGAGTTGGATATAAACGCACTCTGCACGTTCATGCTCCTCGCCGTCAGTTGACATCATAAGTTCCAGGAAATATGCTTTTGCTTCCTCATAGTCCGTCCAGACCTCACGCTTTCCGTTACAGACAGTAGTGACCTTGCGCAATCTCGGCATTGCCAATTCGGGTGTTTTCAACATAATCGTTACCTCCAAAAGTTTTATCGTGACTCCATTATATCCGATAAAACTACCGGAGTCCAGCACATTGAAATGATTGTAATAATTCTTGTGAAATGCGCAGCAAAATGTGGATTTTCCCCAGTGCAATGCGCTGTGATGCAGATTGACTTTTTCGGGTATTTATGCTATGATATGGGAAACAAGCATATAGCAGCAAAGTAGGTGAATGAAGTGATTAAAGTTTATGATATCCAAAGTAACAATTTTAGAGATATTAATTCTAAAATGACAGATGGAGGATTTGTATTATTTAAACGTGTTGCTGTCTCTGTTTTAAAACAATACTATAACATATGCGGATACTTTTATTTGGATAAAATAAGAACAAGCATTCACATCATAGATATTAATGATGAGATAGTTGCGATTCCAGAAGTATTCTTTTCCAATATGATTGATGCTTGTAAAAAAGAAATTGAAAAGTATAATGTGATTGATAATGTCAATTATCGCCCGTCGTTTGTTTTCCTTTGTTTATACATGGGAGAAAAGCATATTGATGAATTCGATTGTTTTGCAAATTTATGCTTCGAAATCATGTACAATCCAATATTAATAAATAGCTTTGCAAAAGCAAATGATAGCATCGTTTATCCTATATCCCAACAGGAATTATATGCTTTCGCTCAAAGCGTTTACAATCTGATACGCTTTGACTATATTACACCAGACTATGATACGAGTTTCAAGTATACTATCGATAGCTTGATAAATGGTTATCACATTAATTTTTCTAAAAATGACATAGAAAAATATGCATATAATATAAGTCGACTTGCTTATGAAAAGGTGGCGGGTAATTATGTATAATGCTGGCAACTATATTGACCGTTACTATGAGTGGATAGTGAGTTCCATATCCTCAGAATCTGAGATTTTGTTATTAAAATTAGAAGCTATTTATGCATTTACTTCCAGAAAAATATCAATTGAAAACTTAGTTGATCTTTGTGAATCAGATAAGCTTACTGTTGAAGCAGTACTTCACAAACTTTATCCTGTTATTGTTTCAGATGACTTCGGATATTATGTTTTTCACAATGATGTCAGGCTCTATTTTAAAGAAGTTATACGTGCAAATAGCAACTTTGCAAATGTCATAGACTCTGTAACTTCATCAATTATAAAAAACGAAACTTTAGACGAGTTTAAATACGATATTTTGTTCAACCTAAATCTTGAAACACATAATCTCGATAAGATTTTTGAATTCTATAATCCCGATTATATTATTGGATCCATAAATTATCAGATTCCAATAGATAGATTGGTAGACCAATTCAGTAATGTAGTTGATTTATTTAAGGGCGATTATGATTTTGAAATGACACATAGGCTTAGTTTAGTTTCAACTACAATCTCAAAATTAATAGAGTGTGTAAATTATTATGAGCAGGAAAAAAGATTTATAGAGGCAAAAATGTCGAGTAAGCTTACTCATTCCGAAAAATATGTACTAAAATCTTCTGACGCAATAACACAGATTATCGATGATATTTATAAACTCCTAAAAATGAATGAATGTGAAAGGGCGTACAAACTATACGACGAATATTTCTCCAGCTTGGAGATTGAAAAAACGCTGACAGACGACGATGCCAATCAAAATGAGTTTGAAAAAATAGGATATATTTGTAGGTTTTATAATCCGGATGTACTTCGACAGCTTGCTCTTGACGATTGTTATGTCGCATTTGTAACAGGTTGGTTAGATGCAAGTGCAAATTTTTGCTCTATTTCCGACATACAACAAACTTTCACTTTTCACACTTATGGTATTGCAGATCTACACAATTATGTTTCTGTAATAACCAAGAATCCTAATATCAGTAATGAGACAATTGCTTTTTTATCCACGAAACTTTGCAGTTCTAAACATATATCTATACATACTCTGACAGAATTATGTTTCTCTATGTTATTGAAAAAGATTCCGTCCGAGGAAATACAATCTATCTTACATGAAGCCGTTATCAAAATGGATTTTTTTGGTTCATTAGGTGGCGATATTTCAGAATATAAGATTCACGGTATTCAGGGCTTCTTTAAAGCATATTTTTGTTTGTATAAGTATGATAATACAATCGACTGGGATACGCTATATAAAGAGACTCTGAAAAACAAACGCATTACTGCTGCTAATCGTGGTTATGAGCCTGCAATACAGCTAAAAGAATTAGCGGAAAATATAAACTCGCTTTTTTATGATAGCGAAGGAACCTATAGTGATATAATAAGAATAGCCTGTGATTTGACGTACTTTACAAGAAATAGAGCTGGCTCATGCAATGATTGCGGCACATTTGAAGTTCTCCCATATTTCAAGAGAGTATTCTTACAATACTTTGTCAATGCACCTGAATATGCAGAAAATACAAAACTATGTACTGATTTGCTGAATATATTTACTGGAAAAGATCCGCATTACATCGATGAACTTGCACAACTCTACTATTTGTTTGATAAAAAGGAATTATTCTTACAAATAGCAGAGTTTTGGTGCGGTTCAAACGGAATAGTATGGCAGAACGAATATGATGACTTGGAGTATATCTGCACGCACATAGCTTCCTTACTAAACAAGTTCAACGAAACTGAATTTGCAAATAAAATTCAAAAAATAATGAACCTACGAATTCTGGGCTATGTTGGCAGAAAGGATTACACATTAAATGGCCTCTTAGAATGCTATAAGTTTCTTCCAAATAATACTGAGAAGATCCTGTCTTATGGAATGAATCTCTTGACCCTATGTGATTATGCCAACGAAATAGGAGATAATCGGGTCAATGCAGATGATGCATTATTTGACGTAGCATGCGAACTCGGCTTTAAATATCTTGATGCCTTATTTGAGTTAAAAAACACACCAGATAATTTGACGTATTGGCGACAAGAAGTTCTTTCAGTGTTATATGATAAAATTGATAAACTGTTTACAAATGATGATCAAAGAATACTGTTATATAAGCTGACAAATGCTTGGTTGAAAGCAGAAATAGAAAACAATGAACATCGTCCTTACAACAACGAACTTGAAACGCTATACGACTATAACCATAGACTCATCGATTCAATATCTGATGCTGATATTAAAACCAAACTAATAGCTAATGGTAATTGCACACCTAATATGAAAGATGCGGATTATTTGCACTCACATGAAAAGAAAGATGAACAATATTCATATATACTTGATCGGCTTGATACAGAAGGTTATACAGTTGAAAACGAGAAAGAGATTGCTGGAATTTTGATGTATCATAATGGCAGTTTATATAGCTTAATCATTGAAATCGTAGAACATCTTCCTGATCAAAGCAAGAAAGAGTTTATTTCTAAATATGTTATCCCGTACCTTGTTTCTGATAGCGATTATGGCTTCCGTTCACATGGACAAATGTATATTATTAAACAAGTGTATTCTTACTTTGATATCAATGATTGGAATGTGTTATTTGATAATATTTTCCAAAGAGTAAGTAAAACCAGAAATGATCTTGATTATTTTTATTATTTGAATGATGACATTGAGTTTTTGGTTCTATACTTCTATCTTCAGAACAATTCAGATAAGATAGTGCAACTATTTATGGACAGAAGTGAAATGCATTTATCCTTTATTTCATCGTCCAATGCAATATTAATTGAGCATCAGCATATTAATGTTGATGAGAAGATAAACACATTTGATGATTTTATTAAAAAGCAATTAGGTGATATATGCTAATCAATGTATTATGTATATGTAACTTATCAGCGTTGATAGTCATTTAAAACACAACACATACAGCAACAGGAGAAGGAGTATAAATCCTTTCTTGTTGCTGTTTTTTGCTTATACAGATTCATTATTACAGATACTTGCATACACATCTTCCGGTATCATCGGAGAGCATATCTCCGCAAGCAGATCACCGTCAATTTCTCCGATCTCAGCGTACTGCATTCCAGCCTGTTTCACAAGTGCCAGTCTCGGCGCAGTTACCTCTGCTGCTTCGGGTGCGTTGAACATAGGACTTTCGGGCACGGTAATGATAGTGTGGTTATTTGGGAACATCAGCTTGCACTCGGCAATCTCGGTGCGGTCGGGAGTGAGGTCTACCCTCGCCCGAACACAGTCACGGATATACTCGGTTTTGTTCTTGTAACCGTACTGCTCACACCTTGCAAGAATATCCTGCATTTCCGATTCCGTAAAGCGAACATTCAGCGTGTAAGACTTCTTCTCCCTCTTGCGTTTGAGATACTTGCGTTCATCATCGGTAAGCTCGCCCTCAGACTTGTGTGCAAGGGTATCATCAAGCTCGGACTGCACCTCTTTGTCCAGAGCATAGTTGATTGCTCCCTCGTAGGTCATACCCTCGAACTCCATAACCTTGCGCTTGAGCGGTCTGCCCCTCTTGCGTTTTGCATTTTCCATAGTGGTGTCTCCTTTGTTTTATTTCGGCGTTAGCCGATTATTTTTTGACCGCTGTGCGGTCATTTCGGGGCTTGGGGTGTCCCCAACAAGCATTTGGTATTTTCGTTCGCTGTGCGGCGCAAAATACAATGCTTGTTATTTTTGTTGCGCTGTCGCGCGGTTTTTTGCCTGCTGTATCTCTGTGTCTCGCAGGCTTTCGATGCTCCGTCAGCGAATTTGGAGCTATGCGACTTCAATCTCTCCGCCGCTTCGGTCGGCGGTCATACTCGCTCACGCTCCTGCGTGATGCCCTCATTCATCATCACTCTTGAAATTGTAATCTGGTACGGCGCAGTTTCAGCGCAATGAGGGCGGCAATCTGGTGAAAATTCTTCTCAATAGTTATTACCAAAATAATAACAGCTTCGTTAAGCATAGTCTGCGAAAAAACTCACTGAATTTTGGATAGTCTGTTTGTGCATAACGGAGAATATCTCGGCGGTACTTAACGAATGGCAGAATAATTTGGTATTGATATGTAGAAGGTCATAGTTTCTCTGTATCATTAGTGGTAAAAGTGAAGCCGAACACACTGGAGCTTTTTGAAATCCCCATAACAAGTGCTTTACCGCAACGCTTCTAAGCACACTGCCGTAATAGAGAGTAATCGTAATCTTGCTATCTTTGTACTCAATAATCCATTTATCAGCTACCTCATTATTGTAAACAATATCTCCAAAGTTTTTATCGCCTTTTCGATGTTTATAGTAGAAATATGTTGGGGGGCTGAAAAAATCATCTATCGCCGGACCTGTCATTTCCATAGAGCAGATTTTCGGAGATATTGAGTGAATAATGTAATCAGGATATAAATCAACAGACTCAGATCCAATAATTTGTTTATGAATGAATGCGTGCTTATATTCATAGATGCTTCCTGAGTAGTCTATTTCATAGTCAGAATCCTGCAGGTAATTATAGAGTAATTTGTGATCTTCTTCATTACAAGGTATCAAAATTATTCTATCTTCTTTTTCAATAAGCACACATGGAATATTATGAAAAGTAAAATACGAATATTGTTCCATAAAAGCTCCTATCATAAATTGATGTATGGCTCTAAGAGCACATTTTAATTATACTATATTTTATCAGTATTATCAACTAAAAATGCGAAAATAATAACTTGATTGCAAACATGATTAAAAATACACATACTTATAACGGTCAAATATTATCACGCCAACGGAGTGGCGATTCTATTCCAGCAAGCACGGTAACTATCCCAAATGGATAAAATAAATTTTTAATGTATGCCCTGACATTATGTCAGGGCAAGTCTGTTTTTGTTGGTAAGCGGTTTGTCTATCAGCTTGTAATAGACGTGTATCACACGAGGTCGGTCTTTGTGACCTTTGTTGTTCTCATCGACTGTTGCATATTCAATCAGGTCAAGGCACATCTCACGGGTAAGCTCTGTCGCTCCTGCATAGCGTTTCAGGCGGCTGATGAACTCCGCAACATCTTCCTCGTCCTGCATTTCTGCTTCGGAACGGGCGTTCATTTCATCATACTCTTCTTTCAGAGCTTTCTTTTCAGCCTGATACTTGTCGAGCATATCAAACGCCATATCCGGCTCGATCCTGCCTGCAACCTTATCTTCATACACGCTTTGAATGAGCTTGTCAAGCTCCGCAAGACGGCTGCCGACAGTTTTCATACGCTTGGTATCGGAAATGCTCTGAACATCAATAAACGCTCTCTTGCGTCTGAGGAACTCTGCTGTTGCAGCCTTTTCGTCTTTGGCAAGCTCACACATCTCCTGTATATCCGCAAGAATGATTCCCTCTATAAGCTCCCGATTGATGTAATGCGTTGAGCAATAGTTTTTGCCGAAGCGGTTGTGGTATCCGCAGATATATCCGCCGCCACCTGTGCTTGCTTTTCGCATTTTCCAGCCGCAGCCGTCACAGAAAAGCAATCCCGACAGAGGACTAAGTTCTCCCTTCTTGTCACGCTTTCCTCTGCTGACGGACTTTTCGATTTCACGAACCTTATCCCAAAGCTCCTTTGAAATAATGGGCTCATGGTTGTTCTCAATGACCGCCCACTCTGATTCATCACGGTTAATACGCTGATGATTTTTGTAGCTCACCGTTGTTGTGCGGAGCTGAGCGAGCGTCCCGATATATATCGGGTTTTTCAGGATATTTTCGAGATTTCTGCCACTCCACAGATGCGAGTGGTTGTAGGGATTAGGCTTGCCGATACGCTTGTAATAGTAGTCGAACGGAGTCAGCACACCTTCCTCATTCAAGACCGTTGCAATCTGCAAAGGCTTCATACCGCTGGCATACATCTCAAAGATTCGGCGAACGATTCCTGCGGCGTAAGGATCAATGACCGGAGTACGCATTTCATCATCGCTCTTAACATAACCGTATGGGCAATAGGGAGTCATCATCTTGCCTGCCTTTGCATTAGCGGCGATAACAGCCCTGACCTTCTTGGAAGTGTTGGCTGCGTGCCATTCGTTGAACACATTTCGGATAGGCATCATATCCATATCGGCACTGTCAGAGTTGAGCGTATCAATGCCGTCGTTCAGTGCGATGAAACGGATATTGTACATCGGAAAAATGTAGTCCGTATACTGACCTACCTGGATGTAATTGCGTCCGAAACGGGACAGGTCTTTGCAGATGATAAGGTTGATCTTGCCGTTCTTGGCATCGTCAAGCATTCTCTGCACACCCGGTCTGTTGAAGGACGTTCCGCTGATACCGTCATCGACGTACTCATCATAGATCGTCCAGCCCTGTTCACGGACATAGTTTGTGAGAATTCTTCTCTGGTTTTCTATGGAAAGGGATTCGCCTGCACGTTCATCATCTTTTGAAAGTCGCAGGTATATCCCCACGATATAATCAGTCTGCTTTGCTAACATTACTACTCCTTTCTTCCAAAGCAGCCTAATTCAACATTGCTATAAGTATAGCGCGCAATGCCGAAAAAAGCAAGTACCTTTCGGAAATTTTTTCAGGTAGTCTGAGGTCTGCGGTGCAGAGCCATTACTTCGGAAAAAGCCCGTTCAAAAGAGGAATGATGAAAAACAATTTATAGAGAATTCCAGGCAAAGAATCCTTCAACTTGGAACACAATTTGGTCAGAAAGCTAAAATTGTAAATGCTTATAGTATTCTTTCTTCTTCAATAGAAGAATTGCTTCCTGACATATTATATAGGCATAAAAAATACAGATCAGTTAAGATGCTGACAGAAAAACAAATAAATGATATTGCTAAGAAATTGACGGAAATGCGTGGAACAATCGTTCATGGAGGAGAGCATTCGGCTCTTTCGCTTGAAGATTGTCAGTTAATAAATCTTTTTGAAGTGATAATATATGCACAAATGCTTGATAGAGCTGGAATTTCTCCTGCAGATATAAAACTGATTATAAGTTCATCCCTGTTTCATCATCATGATTTATTTAACAAAGCAATGGAAACTCTTGATTCTAATAATCAGGAATCTTAGTATTTAACTACCACCTATGGAATTTATTATACCCATAGGTGGTAGTTTTTGTTATTATCAGAATAACTAAATCGATTCAGGAGTTTGGTGCTTTTCATATTACCAGTATAAATTGCACTGGGGAAAACTGAAAATCATTCCAAAGTTCGTGCGCAATGCGGCTGGACAATGGGCTTCATTGCGCGCTATAATATTCATAGTCGCAAAATACTCGGTCGGTCGAAAGGAAGAAATACTGACCTTGCGGCTGCGTAGAGGGTAAGAGAAAGAAAGCGATGCCCTCACCAATGCGTAGAGAGATAAGAAAGCACGCCTTGAATTTCAAGGCTGGAAAGATCGCTATGAACAAAGAAAACAATGTGTCCGAGTACAAGATCGGACGAACAACTTACATCGTGACGTTAGTATTCAACCCTGCTTCAAAGGAACACCTCACGGATATCCTGCAAAGGCTGATTAATCGTGAGTGTGAAGAAATGCTCGGTGAATCCGGACAAGAACCTGAGAAGCAGGCTGTGTAAAATCGTCATTTCAGCGCATTGCCATTGACAGTATATTGCGCTATAATGATAACATAGCTTGCTGTATCTGTCGGAAAGAGAGGTAAATTATGACAGACAAGATCACAGCATTATATTGTCGTCTTTCACAGGACGATATGTTACAGGGTGAGAGCAACAGCATCACCAACCAGAAGGCTATCCTCAAGAAGTACGCTGAGGATAACGGTTTCAGCAATCCCATGTTTTATGTAGATGATGGAGTTTCGGGAACGACATTTGAGCGTGATGGCTTCAAAGCTATGATGGCAGATGTTGAAGCCGGAAAGGTTGGAATTGTTATCACTAAGGATTTGAGCCGCCTTGGTCGTGACTATCTGAAAACGGGCGAACTGATCGAAATGGTATTCCCCGATTATGACGTTCGCTACATTGCGATAAATGACGGCGTGGATACATTCAAATCCGAAAACGAGCTGATGGCATTCAAGAACATATTAAATGTCACAGATGGATAACCCATAAGTGACCTTTACCGCCAAAACAAAATAACAACTAAAAAGAGTATCAATCTCCTATAATACGGGAGACTGATACTCTTTTATTCTTGTATGCAATAGTAAGTTTCAATATCTTCGATAAAAACAACAAGATAGCTTTAAAAAAACATGAAAGCAGAAATCAAGCCAAAACTGATCCTATCTTTTCGCAAAATTATTGATTTGACGATACGGGCAAAAATGCCGTAACCGGATATAACTATATATTATAAATTATACCAAAAATCCCTCCGTATGTCAAGGAAAGATCAAGCGATTTTGTCAGTTTGGTAGAATAATCATAAAGACTATATCGGAGGTATTATTATGAGCAAAGGAACAGTATACAAACGCAGGGACGGACGTTGGGAGTGTCGTATTTCTATGGGGAAAGACGATAACTATCCCCGTTCCAAATAGTAACACGAAAACCCACACAGTACCTACCGACAAGAACAATCATTATAATAACGAATAAGGGTGATACCTAATAGCTCAAAGGTATCGTCCTATTTTTCTTTTCAGATGCCTATTCAGTTTTCATCTGCGAGGTTCACTATCTTCTTGCCCTGTTTCTCTGCATAGCGTATCGTGGCATAAGCTCCTCCGCTTTTATGCTGTATACAGCATACCACAAGGTCTGCTCGGTCTATCATACTGCGGTTGCGTACTTGGATAGCGGACTTTGGGTGTGCTTCGGACGATTCTGCACACACCTCGACTCAAGGTACTCCTTTTCGTTGTCACGGTACTCTGCTTTCATGTATGGCAGGACGAGCGTGAAATGGGTATTGCCACAAGCGGTCCGTAGGCAACACCTTAACAACGATTATTTTGGTTATGTTCGGACAGTTGGTTTTACGATAAAAACCGAAAGGACAGATACAAATGATCGATGCGATGTTGGGTTACAGACAGGGTGAAATCCACTCCGCTGAGTTCTCTGACGACTTTAACAAGCTCTGTATCCCCTTTGAAAATTCACTGAACGAGGAGCAGATCGATGTATTCCACAAGATACTGGACTGCGTGAGCGATACCGCCGCCGCTGAGATGGGAGCTGCTTATAAGGTCGGCTTCAAGGACGGTGCAACTATGATGCAGGAGATTCAGGACTAATATAATCACAGCATAAGGAAAAGGGCAATGTCCTCCGTGAGTGGAAGGCATTGCCCTTATTTCCTTTAGAAAAAATAAGTTCAATTGTTTTTGCAGCCATTGAAGGCAATACAGATCATCAAATAAAGTGTCTGCTTTGTACTGCTCCCTAAAGCTATAATTTCATCATACGATACCCAATGCCGATATGTGTCTGTATCAGCGCCTGACTGCTGTCACTCAGCTTTTTTCGCAGGGTAGCCATGAATACACGCAGGGAGGCTTCGCTGTTATCCGCAGGAGTTCCCCATACACTTTGGATAATGTACTTATGTGTCAGCACCTTGCCGACATTCTTTGCAAGCAGGCAAAGCAGCTTGTATTCTATCGGTGTCAGGTGAAGTTCTTCATCATCAAGGTGAACACAGCCCGAAGCATAGTCTATCCGCAATCTGCCGTTGACAAACTCCGTGACCGAGATATTTTCGGACTTCATAAGCCGCCTTTGTATCACCCTGAGCCTTGCGAGAAGCTCATCGACAGAGAAAGGTTTTGTCAGGTAATCATCTGCACCTTTGTCAAGTGCTGTTATCTTATCCCTGTCCTCACTCCTTGCACTGACTATGATGATAGGAACATCGCTCCAAGTGCGTATATGCTCTATGACCTCAACGCCATCAATGTCGGGCAGTCCAAGGTCAAGTATGATGATGTCAGGTTTATGCGAAGCGCTGAGCATGACCGCTTCTCTGCCCCTGACGGCGGTGATAAAGCGATAATCATTCATTTTAAGAGTGGTTGTTATAAGATTTCTGATAGGCTTGTCATCCTCCACCACCAGAACAAGATATTCATTCATTCAGATCGACCTCTCCTATCGGCAGAGTAAAACTGACGATCGTACCGTTTGGTATGTTGTCGCTGACAGATATAGTACCGCCGTGTGAAGTAATAATTGACCTGCACAGTGCAAGTCCCAGCCCCAGACTTCTTCTGCTGTCTGAGGAACGGCTTCCGCCCGTATAGAACATATCAAATACCTTTTCCTTTTCTTCATCGGAGATACCTGTGCCGTGATCGGACACGGATATCACTGCATACGCATTTTCACGGCGCACAGTAACGGTAACATCAGAATTTTCATCACTGTACTTGACTGCATTATCCATAAGATTGACTATGACCTGAACGATAAGGTTCGCATCTGCCATGACAGGGATTATCTCGTCAAGCATATCTACTATGATATTTCGCTTTGAGTGAGTGCGTTCGGTGTGTCTGACAGCCTCCTGCACGATGTCATCAAGTATCTCTACCGAGATATTGAGCTGCATTCTGCCGTCCTCAATTCGTGTGGCATATAAGAGATTTTCCACCATTCCGATAAGCCACATAGATTCGGAATAAATATCCGTGTATATCTGCTGACGTGCTGATTCATCAAGCGTATCGCCGCCCGAAATGAGCGTGCTTGCATTTCCCGATATGGAAGTAAGCGGTGTTCTGAGGTCATGGGATATTGAGCGGAGCATATTTGCCCTTAACTGTTCATTCTGTGCAAGCAGTGCCGCTTCTTCCTTTTCACGGGCATTCTGCTCGGCTATAAGGATATTGCGTTTCAGCTTGTTTGCAAGCGTTCCTGCAATAAATGCTGTAATAAACATCGTAACAAATGTGACAGGATAGCCTGCATCGTGAGCTGAAAGAGAAAACTCAGGATAGGTGAAGAAGTAGTTAAAAAGCACAACGCCCACTACCGATGAGATCAGACAAAACTGTATCTTAGACGTGAAAATGGATATCACAAGTACAGCGATGATATACAGCATAATGATATCCGCGTCGGCAAGATGAAAGGCTTTGAAAGCATACCCGGCAAGGGTTGCAGCGGTCAGCACCACAAGACACACGGAAAGGTCTTTAAAAAAGAGCTTTGCATTATTCAAACAAACACCCCTGAATAATCTTATCACAAAATATTACGATAGTCAATATCAGAACCTGTCTTCACAAGAAATGTGCGTGGATTTTCAGCGAGATTTAGTCGATTTCAAGGCGAAAAACCGCAGTTGTGCTGTCGCACTGCAAGGTTTTTCAACGCAGAAAGCGACTGAATATCGTTGAAAAGACACGTACAGAGTCTTGTGAAGACAGGTTCTCAAACCTTGAAGCATTTGCGTATATCCTGCACCTCTCCTATGATAAACGCCACGTCATCATTCTGAATGACCGTATCGTAAGCAGGTATAAATACTTCGTTCCCACGCTTTATCGTCAGCATATTTATCTTGAATTTCTTGCGTATGTCGATCTGAGCGAGAGTTTTGCCGAACCATTCTTTCGGCGCTTTCATCTCATATATAGAATAGTTGTTGTCAAGCTGTATAAAATCCAGTATGCTTTCGGAGGCGTACTTTGTGGCAAGGCGTATGGCTGTCTGTTTCTCGGGATAGACCACCTCATCCGCTCCGCTCATTTTGAGGAACTTCATCTGAACATCGTTTGTCGCCCTCGAAACAACAAATGGCGCACCCAGCTCTTTCAGAAGATTAGTTGTTTCAAGTGATGACTGGAAAAGCCCGCCAAGAGCTACGATACACACGTCATAACTGTTCACACCCAGCGAACGAAGAAATTCCTCATTTGTGCTGTCGCCTATCCTTGCACTACCCACAAAGGGGAGTATATCGTCAACACGTTCTTCTTTTATATCTACCGCCATTACCTCGCATTTGAATTCAGACATTCGTTTTGCGATGTTGCTCCCGAACTCGCCAAGTCCCAATATCAGTACTGTTGTCATGATCATTCTCCTATCCGACTGTTATTTTTTCAAGAGGCAGCTTGATCTTTGAGCTTTCAGATGACGGCACAGCTGCATATATAAGCGTCAGACCGCCCACTCTGCCAAAGAACATAAGTGCCATAAGTATCGCACGGGATATTCCCGAAAGCGTGCTTGTTATCCCGAGAGTCAGCCCCACTGTGCCTATTGCCGAGCCTGTTTCAAACAGACAGGTCAGAAGCGGAAGTCCCTCTGTCCTGCTGATAATGATACCGCTTGTGAAGAACAAAACAAGATACATAAACAGGACAGCGCCCGCACTGCGGACTGTTTCTTCGGATATTCTTCTTTTGAAACAGTGCACATCGTTCCTGCGGCTGAAAACCGTAATGGCAGAAAGGAACAGTACCGCAAGAGTGGCAGTTTTCATGCCGCCTGCTGTAGAGCCCGGCGATCCGCCGACAAGCATAAGTATTATCATTACCGCCGTGCCAGATTCCTCCATAGCGGCAAGATCGGTTGTGTTAAAGCCGGCTGTACGGGTAGTAACGGACTGAAATAGGGAATGGATCACCCGATCATGTATCCGTTCACTGCCATACTCATAAAAGAAGAAATACAGTGCAGGAAGTACGATCAGGACAACAGATGTCATTAGTACGATCTTGCTTTGCAGAGAATACCGTTTGAACCTGTGCTTGTGTGTGCCGATATCGCCCCAGACTAGAAATCCGATACCGCCTGTGATGATCAGCAGCATAATGATAATATTAAGATAGATATTGCTATGGTAAGATGTCAGAGAGGAGAAAGGTTCCCTGACTCCGAACAGATCAAATCCTGCGTTACAAAAAGCGGATATGCTGTGAAATAAAGAATACCATAGTCCCTTTGCAATACCAAAATCATTGCAGAAAACAGGTGCGAGCAAAGCTGCACCGATCAGCTCTATGATGAGCGAGGTTTTGAGTATAAAGCCTGTCAGCTTCACGATACCGCCTACCTGCGGTGCTGAGATGGATTCCTGCATCGTACTGCGCTGCCACAGACCTATCTTCCTGCCTGATGCTCTGATAATAGCTAAACCTATGGTGATAACGCCCATGCCGCCGATCTGTATCAGCATCAGAATGACCGCCTGCCCGAACAATGACCAGTAGGTGGCAGTATCTTTTACAACAAGTCCTGTCACACAGGTAGCTGAAACGGCTGTGAACATTGCATCAGGGAATGAAGTCACACACCGCTGCCTTGATGAGATCGGCAGCATCAGAAGCAGCGTACCTACCAGAATCAGGCAAAAGAAACTGATAATGATGACCTGAAATGAAGTCATATGATTTCTGTTTTTTAATCTATTATTATGTAACATCGTACACCTCTCGTCCAAATGATAGCTTTATTATATCACATGAGCGGTTAAGGTGCTGTTAAGATTACGGTTACGGTGTTAAGATTTCGTTAAGGCACAATATTGATGTGTGCTGCTTGACTGTAGTCTATTGGCGCAACCATAAACCGTTCCGTACAAGTCCATATCATCATTATGGCGCGCGCCACAATGACAGCATACCCTTTTGGAACTGAATAACAGACAAAGACCTGAGATTTGCTCACACAAGCACTTCTCAGGTCTTTTCTTTTCAGGCGGTTAGTTTTCCGCTCCGCAGTCTCGGACGGCTCTGAGGGGTATTTCCGTTCGTCAGAAGGCATAACAAGAGCGAGCTGCCGAAACAACTCGCCCTGCTGATTATTCGTCCTCATCGCTGCACTCGTCAAGCCCGTGAAGCAGTTGGATATAAACACACTCTGCACGTTCATGTTTCTCGCCGTCGGTAGTCATCATCTGTCTGAGAAAGAAATCCTGTGCTTCCTCACGATCGTCCCATATCTCTTTCTTGTCGTTGCATACGGTAGTGACCTTGCGTGTTCTC
>NZ_ADKM02000046.1 GCF_000178155.2 Hominimerdicola alba 8 | reverse complement strand
CATGGAAATCCAGAACAACCTTCTATAGCTACGATGGGTTGCTGCAAAAGTTGTTGGACCTGTCACATGATGAAGACTACAGAGATGACCTTTACGAACAAAATTAAAACTCTTAAAGAGAAAGTACATCGGCTTCAGGAAGAAAAGACTTTAATGGCTAAACGGGATTGTCAAGAGCTTCTGCTACGTGCAGAGAATAAGCGGTTAAAAGAGCAGCTGGCCGACAGAGACAAGACAATATACAGCCTAAGATGTACTATCATACGTAAAAAAAACTGATTTTCGTGTTCAGATTTTGAAAACGGTAAAATTGTGGGATGTGATTGCGTTTTTCCTTAAAATAAATAGCTTTGGGTGGGTTGAACCGAAGTTGAACATATACATTTCTTAAGATAATACAACCGTTGTCATTTGATCGGCTATCAGCTCACAGGCGAAAACGCAAACCTAAGCAACTTGATAACAGGCACCAGATACATGAATACTCAGGGTATGCTGCCGTTTGAAAACAAAACGGCTGAATATATCAGATCGACAGGAAATCATGTAATGTATAGGGTTACGCCTGTCTTTGAGGGTAACAATTTAGTCGCAACAGGCGTTCTTATGGAGGGATTGTCTGTTGAGGATAGTGGTCAAGGACTATGCTTCAATGTGTTCTGCTATAATTCTCAGCCAGGAGTGGGGATAGACTATGCAACTGGTGACAACTGGCTCGATACGGATAGCGACATCGTGCTTGATACTTATGTGGAAGAAGAATCGCAAGTTGTAGATGATAGATCAATTCCAGGTGCAGAAGATGATGTTTCTCAGACCTATATACTAAACA
Organism: Hominimerdicola alba 8; assembly: GCF_000178155.2. GTDB lineage: Bacteria > Bacillota > Clostridia > Oscillospirales > Ruminococcaceae > Hominimerdicola > Hominimerdicola alba_C. Next base: position 2,298 of record NZ_ADKM02000046.1, on the reverse strand, counting down.
AAAACACGAAGAAAATCCATTATCCGTGGTGTTCCTCGGTTGAAGATATGGCGGAACACAACAAGCAAGAGTTCACAGGTAATATAGATGAGGTAATCGAACAAGGCTATTCACCATGTAAAAGGTGTAACCCAACATAATGATGTAAAGGAGCTATGCTATCATGTGTACTTGGTTTTATGCAGATTATAAGTCTTTATCGCCAATAATAGATAAGGCTCAACAACTTCCGCTTGCATTTAGCATGATGAACGCTATGTCAAAGCCTAAAACAATGTCGGGCAATATCCGTCCCACTGATATGGCAGCGGTGTTCGCTCCGAACAAGCAAGGCAATATGGCGGTGTTCCCGATGATATGGGGCTTCACGGTCGAACAATCATCAAAACCGCTTATCAACTGCCGTATCGAAACAGCAGAACAGAAGCCCGTATGGAAAGACTCTTGGTTTAGACGGAGATGTGTGATACCAGCATCGTGGTACTACGAATGGGGCATACCGCCCTCCGAGGTCGGCTACCATAACGCAAATGAACAGCGGAACATAAAAAAAGAAAAGTATGCGATACAGCCGGAAGGGGCTGAGATCACATACCTTGCAGGACTGTACCGCTTTGAGGAGCATAGAGGTGTTCAGATACCGATGTTTGCAGTCATAACAAGAGAATCGGTAGAACCCGTAAGCTCTATCCATGACCGAATGCCTCTTATTCTCGGCAAAGACAGCTTGCGTGAGTGGGTGCGCCCTGACAGTGATCCAGGCAGGATAGCGAAAAAGGCTTTGACGAATATGGTTATGGAGAAAGCGATTGACTATCCTGAGCCGAAGCCTGCGTTTATGCAGACATAGAATATTATCTCTTTCATAGATAACAAGAGGGCTTCTGCATTGTGCAAAAGCCCTCTTGTAATAATTATTTCCTGATTATCCAGCTTGAACGCTCAAACGGCTGTACATAGGTTTCATTGTCTGCAAGGTCATAACCGAGCGATTGAGCAAGAGTTACCGCCCGTTCCGAAGCCTTCTGTCCGTCCGGCAGCTTACGGATATAACCGCTTATATGCTTGACCTCGGTTTCATAGCGGTCATCTCCTGCAATGGTACGAATATGCTTGGTTTCCGTCGGAACTCGCAGCTTTCCGCCTATTGAGGTGAATGTGATCTCTGCGTTTGGATCGCTGAGATACTCGTTATAAGACTCTGCGGTTGGCAGAATACTTGTATCCGATCCTACAAATGCCGCATAACACCATAGAATCGTATTCTCGATATAGTTTCCCAACAGAGTAGTTTGTTCCTCGGTGTGTGTGAACATCGAAACGAATTGATTTGTCTGTGTATTATAGAAGCCTGCCGTTTCGCCCTGAGAAGTTTCGATACGATAAAGGCACACGATCGCACCGTTATGATAAATCTCTTTGAGCAGCACATCTTTTGTGAAAGTGCTGTTTTCAAAATGAATCTTCAATCCGTTCGCAGAGAGCGTTTTGCGACGGTGACAGAGGGTTTCTTTGAAAGCATCGCTGTTTTTGACTAAGACCGGAACATCTTTCAGATACTCTCCGAGGACAGGACTGAAACTTGCCTGTGGGATAATATCTATCGTAAATTCATTGATGTAGGGAGTTAAATACGCCACTACATTGGTGTGGAGCTGCTGTGTAATACGAAGAATCTCCGTATCTTCCCACGAATTGACCTTATAGCCACGCTTAGCATACACTTTTAACATGGTATCAGGTGTTAGCTTATCAGGTGTCATGAGTGCTATATGCTCTATTTCATGAACGCAGAAGTCCAGGCTCGGACAGATGTCATCAACCTCGATCAGTTCGCCCTTTGTTGACACACCGGCGACCATTTTATTAAGTTCAAACTTGTTTTTGCGTAAAAATTCTGTCTGATTCATCAGCAGATTGACATAAGCCCTATATACGAGCTGCCGCTTTGCGTCCATAGCTTGCATATCTTCATTCTGAAAATAGGACATAAACTCAAAGAACCCCTGATAATAATTGTTCTTCTTTATGTCCGCAGACATTTTCAGATAGAATTCGTATAGCTGTTCAGCGAAAGTATCGGGCTTTTCCTTAGCTATTTCCAATACATACTGGTATCTGCCTACAAAACTTCCAAATTCCTTATCTTTGACAAGCATATACAGCTCAAGGAACAGATCGTCGGCTGGAATATCATTGATAAGGTCGATTATACTTTTTGCTGTTTGTAGTGTTCTGCGATGCAGAACATAAATCGACTCGCCTTTGGCATAATACTTCTTATCCAGCTTTTTGGCG
>NZ_ADKM02000047.1 GCF_000178155.2 Hominimerdicola alba 8 | reverse complement strand
GATATAGTGAACGGTGATAACGTTGTCAGCAGATATAGTTTTAGACTATGGCTAAACAGAAAAAACAAGTATTACCACTTTTCCGAAAAGTATGGTATAATAAACGCATACTAATCATACAGGAGGAATAGGAAATGAAAACATCGATAATTGGTTATCCGAGAATAGGCGGCTTGCGCGAATTGAAATTTGCAAGTGAGGAATATTTCAGAGGTGAGATAAACGCCGACGAACTGGAGCAGACCGCAAAGCAGATACGTCTGCACAACTTAGAACTCCAGAAGAACAGCGGACTGGATTTCATACCGTCCAACGACTTTTCGTATTATGACGGTCTGCTGGACACAGCATTCCTGCTGAATGCAGTGCCCGAAAGATACACAGCACGCGGACTTTCACATCTTGACACATACTTCGCAGCCGCAAGAGGCTATCAGGGCGAAAAGGGTGATGTTAAAGCACTGGCTATGAAGAAATGGTACAACACAAACTACCACTACATGGTTCCCGAAATAGATGACAGCACCGAGATAAAACTGAACGGTACAAAGCCATTCGACCTTTTCAAAGAGGCTCTCGACAACGGCGTTAAGACCCGCCCTGTCATCATAGGCGCATACACTTTCCTTAAGCTGGCAAGGTACACAGGCAAAAAGACTGCCGCTGACTTCGCTGATGCCGCTGTAAAGGCTTATGCAGAACTTATCGCTAAGTTCGCAGAACTGGGCGCTGAGTGGATACAGATAGATGAACCCTCGCTGGTAAAGGACATGACTGCTGAGGACATCGCACTGTTCGTTTCACTGTATCAGAAGATACTGGCTGACAAGAAGGGCGTTAAGATACTGGCGCAGACATATTTCGGTGATGTGCGCGACTGCTATGATGAACTTACCGCTCTCCCGTTTGACGGCATCGGCATAGACTTCAACGAGGGCAAGAAGAGCCTTGAACTGGTAAGCACAAAGGGTTTCCCGAAAGACAAGGTGCTTTTCGCAGGCGTGGTAAACGGCAAGAACATCTGGCGCAACAACTACGAGAAGACTGTAAAGATCATTTCCGAGCTGAAAAAGTACGCCGATGACATAGTGCTGAACACTACCTGCTCACTGCTGCATGTGCCCTGCACACTGGCTAACGAGAGCAAGCTGCCCGCAAATGTCAAGAAGCATTTTGCGTATGCAGAAGAAAAGCTGAGCGAACTGGCTGAACTGAAAGAGATACTCAGCGCTGAAAAGCCAGAAGAAACTGAGGCTTACCGCCGCAACACAGAACTGCACGCTGAGGTAAGGAGCGGTGATGACCCCGCAGTAAGGGCAAAAGTCGCTGCGCTGACCGAGAAGGACTTCATAAGACTGCCCGCTTTTGCAGAGCGTGAGAAGATACAGAAAGAGCGCTTCAAACTGCCCCTCTTCCCGACCACTACCATCGGTTCTTTCCCACAGACCGCAGATGTCAAGGCGGCGAGAAAGGCATTCCGCACAGGCGAAATGAATGCTGAGGACTATGAGAAGTTCATCGAGAAGAAGATAGCTGACTGCGTGGCACTTCAGGAAGAGATAGGTCTTGATGTGCTTGTACACGGCGAGTTCGAGAGAAACGACATGGTAGAATACTTCGGTGAATGCCTTGACGGTTACATCTTCACCGAGAAGGCATGGGTTCAGTCCTACGGTACAAGGTGCGTAAAGCCGCCCGTTATCTGGGGCGATATCTCACGCTCCAGACCGATGACCATAAGGTGGTCAAAATATGCCCAGAGCCTTACCGACAAGCCGATGAAGGGCATGCTGACAGGTCCCGTTACCATACTCAACTGGTCGTTCCCCCGCGAAGATATAACCCTTAAGGAAAGCGCATTCCAGATAGCACTGGCTATCCGTGAAGAGGTACTTGACCTTGAAGCCAACGGCATCAGCATCATTCAGGTAGATGAAGCCGCACTGCGCGAGAAACTGCCATTGAGAAAGTCCGACTGGCGCGAAGATTACCTCGACTGGGCTATCCCCGCATTCAGATACGTTCACAGCGGTGTGCGCCCGGAAACTCAGATACACACACATATGTGCTACAGTGAGTTTGCCGACATCATCAAGGATATCGACGACATGGACGCAGATGTCATCACCTTTGAGGCTTCCCGTTCAGACCTCACCATTCTCGATGTGCTGAAAGCCAACGATTTCCGCACCGAAGTGGGTCCCGGCGTGTACGATATACACTCGCCGAGAATACCCTCGCAGGAAGAGATAAAGACTGCCATCGACAAGATGAAAGCCCGCATCGACATTTCCAAGCTGTGGGTAAACCCCGACTGCGGTCTTAAGACCAGAGGCGTTGAGGAAACCGTACCCAGCCTTAAGAACCTTGTAAATGCCGCAAAACAGGCTCGTGAAGAGAACGCCTGATACTGCTGCTGACTGCGTTGAAAGAACATCAATGATATCCCCGTCATGAGATGTTCTTTATAACATATTCTATAACCAAGCGCCCGCGCTTTCCAATGTAAGGAATGCGCGGGCGCTTATTTTTATATGACTATTCATTAAAACCGCTTTTTCCGGTGATGTGTCAGCGGGATAACCACATTATTTATTCTATTTCGCAAAGTAGGCATCGGCTTTCTGCGAATAGTTGTACAGCGCTTTGCACAGCGCCGTAAGTTCGGGCTCTTCATCAGTACTGCCGTACTTATCAAGCACCGACCAAACATAACTCAGGGCACTGACCCTTATTTTAAAGCTGTCAAAGCATACTGTGCAGACTTTATCAAGTTCGCGGCAGTTGACTGCGGGTATCTCGACATAGAAGCTATCGCCGCACTTAACACTTTCCAGCGTCATGCCGTTAAGGGTGACGGTGGGCAGTTTATCGGACGGCGCAGTGTAGTAAAGCCTTATGGCAGTGCCGCCTTTAAGTATGGGTGCGATGCCGATATAGCTGAAACCATCGGGCTTTGAGCCGCTTGATACCGCCCTGTACTTCTCAACATCTGCCGATGTGACATCTGCAATATCTGCGGGGGCAGTGTTTACGGTATCTTCTATGCCCAAATACTGCTGAGTACAAGCGCCGACATATTTGAGGGCATCTGCAAGTTCTGTAAGTTTTGGGTCAAAACTGCCGCTGTCGGCTTTTATGTGTTCGATATATTTTTCAACCGATGCGGTGTAACTGCCGCCCAGCTTTTTACCGCCGATCGTGTAGAGGGTCTGTGCTTTGCCATCGGCATCATACAGCCTTACACGCACTTCACCGTCCTGCTGACTTAAATAAACAGAAGAACCTACGCGGTAGCCGTTGGCAGTCAGTGGCATATCAGCAAACTCAAAGCGATGAGGCGTTTTGTCGTTTGGTCCCATTACTGCGGCATATCCGCCTTTTGCGGTTTCAGCATCTGGGAGCACGTAGATATTCACGCCGATATCGCCTCCCAGCGAAAGGCTGCTGCCCACCACCATGCTTTTCTGTAACGAATAACCGCAGCTGACCGTTACGCTGTTTTCGGGCATGGTGAAAGTCACGGTCGTACCATCGGCTGATGTTTCACATTCATAGCTTACTTCGCCGCTGCTTACCGTCCAGACGGGGTTTGATGTTTCGGCTATGATATCCGATATGGGCGAAACGCTGACAGTAACGGTATCCCCTGCACTGAACTCTGCCGATCTTACGCTATCATCACAGTCTGCAAAGCTGACCGCCGCGTTATAGCCATCGGATAGTGACACCTCACAGGCATTCACAGGCTTACCGTTGCCGTCACTGTCAATGACCGCCTGCACAGCCGCCGCATATACTGCCGCACCTTTTTCATTTGGGTGCAGCGTAGACTGGTTTACCATATTTGAATCATCGATATCCTGACTGCCCGAGCCTGCCCTGATAGGAAAAATGTAGGGGTCATCGGTAAAGGCTTCATGACCTGCAAAGCTGTCAGCAACATCTACAAAGCGAATGTTCATGCCATCGCGCTGACATTCTTCAACTATCTCACTTAGTCTTTTGTTGAACTCGGCTGCTGCTTCGTTCAGCAGCTTGCAATTTTCCGCACTAACAGAGATAAATCCCGATCTTGCACTAAATGGAATGCCGTCAGGGTCAAGCAGGGGCGGGTAACCTGCCACTATTATCGCAGCCTGCGGACCTACCGCCTCTGCGATATCATAATAACAAGCCTTAATGTCATCACGGATACCGTCTGCGGCATTGAAATCCTTCCAGAGTGCTTCGATATCCTTTTGGAAAGCCGCGCTGCTGTGCATGATGGTGTTTTTTATCAATTTCGGGAAGCCGATATCGTTGCCGCCAATGGTTAGAGTTACATAATCGACCTTGCCCTGCAAGCCGTTATCGGTTATTACAGAAAGCTGTTTCGGCAGATAAGCTGTGCCGCTGTACCCTTCGTAGCTGTACACCCTTGCCTGTTGATCTCTGCTGATATGCGAAGTTTTTGCGCCTGTGGCAGCTGCAAAGAACCACCTGCTGTTCCGTGACTCGGAGAGCGGGCGGTCATTGCCGACCACAAGCGTCCCGATCCACGACCCACGCGAACGATGTGACAGCCAGTCAAGGTCAGCCACTTTTTCGGAGGTATCCTTTTCCTGACTGTAAAATGGCAGAATGCCCTCGCCCGATGAGTAGGAGTCGCCCAGCGAAACTACGATAAGACCATCATCTTCTGCCGACATTGCAGCGCCGTTCAGCGGCAGGCATTCAGCCGCAGCAAAGGAGATCAGTGCCGCCAGCAATGCCATCAGATGTTTTTTCATAACAGACTCACTCTCCTCTCCTGAAA
>NZ_ADKM02000048.1 GCF_000178155.2 Hominimerdicola alba 8 | reverse complement strand
TTTCGGCAAAGTGGTCGTACCTGTAAAAACTGCAATGAAAAATGCGACCGAAAAGATAAGCAGTCCGGTATAGCATACGATCATTGTTGCTGATGTTTTCTTAAAAAAATCAAGTACGGCTTTTCTTGCATCAGCGGTTCGTCCGAGCTTAATATAAAGCCATTCGACCAGACCGCATATCACATGATGCGGTATCACACAAGTCGTAAACACGACAGCACCGATCAGCATAATAACTGCATAAACGCTTGAAAACTGCCGCATCCACTCGCTCAGAGCAAGAAATCCGCAGAATGACATGATAAGTGCAAAAACGCCAAGCATAATAGAACGCATCGGTCTTTTCAGCGGCATATCCTTTAATAGTTCAGAAAGCTGTTCATTATCATTCAGCATTTTGGCAGAGAACCTGCCGTCAGGCGTATATGTGATAAGGCAGTCGCAGTACCAGCACAGCAAATGACCGAAAAAAGCAATCAGCAAACATAGTTTCAGCATTATTTATCCTCTCTTAAACGGAATACAGCGATTGACACGCTTGCAGTAATCCTCATATTCCTGACCGTAAAGCTCACGCAGCCATTTTTCTTCCGTTTGCTTCATCAGAACCGTCATGAAAAGCCAGTAAACAAAGGGCAATACAAAGAAGAACGCATTTCCGATCATAAGAATAAAGCCTGTGCAGGCAAACATACAAGCTGAATAGATCGGATTCCGCACCCAAGAGTAAATACCGGTCGTTACAAGATGATTTTTCTTGATATTGTCATCTAGTTTTGATACGATCACCGCCATGATCCACATAACTGCTCCGATCACGACAAGGACGCTTCCGAGTATTATCAGTATTGCTTTGATATTTGTGAGCCTTCCTGCTTCAAATACGGACAGATTTCTGCAAAGGAAAGCGATAAGCGTAATCATTGCAATGGTGTAAACATAGATCGGTCCGACACCGAACAGCGGCAAATGTTCTTTTTTCTTCATCATATCACCTTATTTCCATATCAAAAAGCGGAGTACTGCATAATCGATCCCTGAAAACAGCAGTGCCATGAGTGCTGTATATACACAGCCAACCAGGAAGCCTTTGAAATGGAAGAAATAATCCTTATATCCTTTGCAGCCCTCTGTTCCTCTTAAAACAATCCATTTCGGCGTGATCGTGCATACGATCAGCCAATCCATAATCAGCAGGTCAATCACATTCCATGTCATAGCAATGATGAAGATGTATTTCAACACCTGCAAAAATGAAGCCTGTTCACTGTGGAATCGGAGTAATCCGAATGCAAGGAGTACACCAAATATGATGAGACCACCGACTGCGCCGAATCGTTTGGCAGCTTTTTCTTGTGCTTTTGTCGGCTTCTCAATGGTTGCCGCAGCCTGAATATCTTTCGGATAATCGTGAAGCATCGAAAACGGATAGAATTTCAGAATCAGAAATACATAAACGCTCCACATGACCGACCAGATCAGACCGTAACCCAATGCCTGAAGCATCATACTCACTTCTTTCCGATCAGCAAAGATGAACCGCGTAGCCCGAGGATATGGGCTTCGCCCTTTGACATGAACATACCGTCTGTCGTGTCGATCAGCTCAACGCCTTCATAGCCCTCGTTATACAGTTCATTGACAAATTTCTGCATATCGCCGTAGCGAGCCTTTGACATGATATCATGAATGGCGAATGTGCCGCCCTTTTTCAGGACTCGCAGCGTTTCGCGCAGAAGTTCCTGCTTATTCACGCCTGTAATATTGTGATATACATAATTGCTTGTAACCGCGTCAAAATACTCATCGGGGTAATCGAGCTTGCAGGCATCGCCCTGGTGAAATTCCGTATTCTGAACACTCTCTGCATCTGAATTATTCTCGCAGAGTTGCCGGCTGAACGACGCATATTCCTTGCCCCAGCGGTCAATTCCCACCATTCTGCCCTGCGGATTCCGCTTTGCACACGCAATGGTGAGCGCACCGCTGCCGCAGCCGACATCCAGTCCGATACCGCCTTCCGGCAGTGTGACATATTTAGCAGTACCTTCAACGATCTCCTTTGAAAGCTGACGCTTGCCGTCATAAGAAAACTTTCCGTGT
>NZ_ADKM02000049.1 GCF_000178155.2 Hominimerdicola alba 8 | reverse complement strand
CTCTGCGCCCTTGAACTTGCGGCTAAATCGGGTGTCGATGTTCGCATAGTCACCCCCCATATCCCCGATAAATGGTACATTCAGTGTCTTACACGCTCATATTATCTTGAACTGCTCAACATGGGGGTCAAAGTTTACGAGTACGTACCCGGCTTTATCCATGCCAAGACCTGCCTTTCAGATGACAAGCGCGCAGTTGTCGGCACGATAAATTTTGACTACCGTTCGCTTTACCTTCATTTTGAGGACGCCTGTTTCATGCAGGACACCGCCTGCATACCCGACATCAAGGCTGATTTTATCGACCTCTTCAACAACAAGTGCCACCGCATAACCTACGAAGACCTGCGAAACCTCAGCTTTGCAAGCCGTTTCTGTTCGGTAATACTGCGCATTTTTGCGCCCATGCTGTGAGGTGACTGCTTTGGAGATAATAAGAAGACCTGAATTCACCAAAAAGAAAGTCATCATTTTTGTAATAGTGATACTTCTGCTGGGCATTTTTTGCTGGTTTCAGAACAATTGGCTTCAGGTGAGCGAATACACCTATACTAGTCCTAAAGTTCCCTCTTCGGCTGACGGTATGCGCATAGTGCAGATATCCGACCTGCACAACGCCGTTTTCGGCAGTCACAACAGCCGCCTGCTTGAAAAGATATCCGCACAGCACCCCGACATCATCGTGATAACGGGCGACATCGCTGACAGCAGTCACACTGACCTCGATGCGGCGATAGAATTTTGTGAGGGCGCGGCAAAGATAGCCCCCTGTTACTACATCACAGGCAACCACGAAATGTGGCTCGATGATGACGAACAGCAAAAGCTGTACAGCGGCATCACCGATGCGGGCGTTACTTTCTTAAAAGATGAAACAGTCACCCTTGCCGACGGCATATCCATGACAGGTCTTGACGATGCGAGCCTTTATAACGGCACTCTCGCCAAACTGTCTGCCGATATCGCCCCCGCCGACCTACACATAGTCCTCGCCCACGAACCCCAGTACTTAGAAGAAGAATATATCCTCTCCTCCCCCGACCTGATAATAACAGGTCATGCCCACGGCGGACAATTCAGACTTCCCTTTATCGGCGGCATAATCGCCCCCGATCAGGGATTTCTACCGAAATATACCGCAGGCGAATATAAAAGCGGTGATACCACCATGTATGTCAGCAGAGGACTGGGCAACAGCGTGATACCCCTCCGAATTTTCAACTATCCCGAAATAAATTTGTTGATAATTAAGGCAAAAAATGACCGATGAAAAATCTCATCGGTCATTTTTCCGTCCGGAATAACAGTTTACAAAAAAACTCTCTCCACTAAGCCTATTTTTCAACATTCACACACAAATTATGTTGATAATCAGAACATTTCTCAGCAGAAATTCTGCCCCACAACGCACACAGACGGCTTTTGAGCCATTAGTTTCTTATTATCAAATATGAAAGCATAAGCTGAAAACCTCTCCGCATTGATGAATTCTCAACATCACAGCACTATCTTTGTTCAATATCCGCTCCGAAAATATTCCTCACTAAAAATAAAAAACTGCCGAAGTAAAAACCTTGGCAGTTTTGAATATTATCAGATATCTATCTTGGAATAAAGTCCCGAACCCAGCATAGAATCTTCGGGCTTAGGCTTCTTATACTCCTTCTCGAAACTTGTGGTGAAATCAAAGCCGGTGCTCTGAGGACGTCTGCCGCCCTTTCTTCCGCCGTTGCCGTTTCTTCTGTTGCCGCCCTTGCCGCCGCGCTTGAAATCTCTTCCGCCGCCGCGTCTTGGGTTGGTTGAACTGATTATTACCTTTCTGTAAGGCTCTTCGCCCTTAGACTGTGAGGTAACACCCTCTATCTCGGATACAGCCGCATGTATTATGCGTCTTTCGTAGGGGTTCATAGGTTCAAGCGCAGATGACCTGCCGCTTCTCTTAACATTGTTTGCGATCTTTGCAGCCAGTTCTTCCAGCTGTTTCTTTCTTCTCTCGCGGAAACCGTTGGAATCTGTGGTGATCCTGAAATACTCTCTGTCAACCTTGTTGCATACCAGCGAAGCCAGATATTGTAAAGAATCCAGCAGTTCGCCCTTAGCACCGATCATCTCCGCAAAACCATCGCCGTTTATCTCCAGCGATATGCCATTCTCGATCTCGGTCACATCAATGGTGACATTCTCAACACCCATTCCTGTCAGTACACGCTTGATGTACTTAACTGTTATATCAGTCTTAGTTTCGGTATACTCAGCTTCTACCCTTGCATCGCCCTTTACTTTACCGAAAAGGGACTTCTTAGGCTCTTCTACTACTGTGAATGTGATCTTGTCCTCATCCACACCAAACTCCTGCACTGCCAGAGCCTTTGCCTCCTCCACTGTGGGAGCAGTAAATTCCTGCTTCATAAGTCAAACTCTCCTCTCGTAAAATATATCTCATCAGGCTTTTTCCTGTGAAATTCATCAGTTACCGTATTTTCTTGCCATTTTTTCCCTTGCCAGACGCAGCTTTTCGCGCTGTTCTTCGGTAAGATCCTGCTCGTCATCTTCCATTTCCTCAGCAGCACACTTTCTCGCTTCGTTGATCTTCCTGCGCTGTTCCTGCTTTATCTCATTCTTGCTCTTCTTTTTCGGCTCTTCGTAATCATCGCCGCCCGCCTGCTTTCTTATCTCAGCAGGATCCTTGCCCGCTGCCACCAGCTGAGCGTCAGCCATCTTCTGCATAAGGGTCTGCTTGCCGCTCGCCTTCTGCTTTGCGAGATCTTTCTGTACCAGTTCAGCCACATATTCGGGAGTATACACCTTGTTCAGTATAACAGTCTGTATCAGGCTGAACAGTGAAGAGAAGCACCAGTAGATACCCAGACCGATAGGATACTTGAATGTCAGCCACAGTGAGAACAGCGGCATAAAGTACAGTATGAACGCATTCTGACCTGTCATCTTAGCCATATCGGGGTTGTTCTTCTTCTGGAAATGCTGTGATACTACAGTTACCAGCAATTGCAGCAAAAAGCTGAGTACAGGCACAAGGCAGCTTACCTTGTTTTCCTTCCACGATGGTGTGGTACCCAGATAAATGCCGAGAAAATCATAGTGGAAATCTTCGGAGAACTCTTTCAGTTCGCCAGAAACAATGCCCAGAACATCGGAATAATCACCCGAAGACTTGTCCTGTGCGAACACAAAAGTCATAAGTTCGGGTCTGCTCTCAATGAGGTTCTGTGCAAAATATTTGTCATTGAGTATGAATTTGTCGATATCGTTATGCAGCTTGATAGCCTCCATAACGTTGCTCATGCCCTCTTCTTTCTTGAAACTCTTGGCAGATTTCGGATACTTCTCTTCGTCCTTTAAGAGGGTCTCAAGTTCTGCATACGGGTCTTTACCGTCTTCCTCATAGCCTGCTATCAGCTTTTCGAGGGTGGTGTCATTGCTCTCTACCTCAGCACTTACTATATGTAACTGCTTTATCAGCCTGTTTGAAGCCTTTACATCGTCTTTATCAAGACTGGAAACATATGTCAGCGGACCGTAGATAACGGGTATCATCGCAAACAGTATCAGCATCATCACTATCATCGGCAGACAGCTTGCCATCGGGTTAACACCCGTTTCATTGTACAGCGCCATCTGCTCTTCCTGCAATTTCTGCTTGTTCTTGCCGTATTTTCTTTCAAGCTCGTCCAGCTTAGGTTTCAGCATCGTGTTTTTCGCCATGCTCTTCTGCTGATTTACATTCAGCGGGAACATGATGAGCCTTGTCAGGAACGTGAATACCAGCAGGGCTATACCGTAATTCTTAAATACATAGTAACAGCCCTTCATTATCCATCCCAACGGGATAGCAATAAGATCGAACAATTTTCTTCCTCTTTTCTTTTAATTCATTTTACCTTACTTTTAACTCCCGATAAGCAAAATAAGTGTCATCAGCACTTTAGTGCATAAAAGCAATATCGGGATACTTTACCAATGATCCGCCGATCTTCACGGCAGCACCTTACATTATAACCTACTCGCTGTTCTTTTTTACCCGAAAATAGTCGATAGTCACCTTATCGGGCACATAGTCCACCCCGCCCCGCGACCACGGGTTGCACCTCAGCAGCCGCCAGACCGTCAGCAGCGTTCCTTTAAAGAAACCGTGTTTCTCATAAGCGTTCAGCGCATAGCACGAACAACTCGGATAATACTTGCACTGCGGCGGAAGCACCGGGCTTATGAATTTCCTGTAAAACTTTATGGGCAGCCTTGCGATCCATGCGAGCGGTGACATCTATTTTCCCTTACCTTTTTTCTTAGCCTTGTCGAAAGCCCCGTTCAGCGCAGCTTTGCCGATCTCACCGATCAGCCTGCCCCTGATAAAACTCTCGATTTCCGCAGATGTCCTCTCAGCTGCGTCATTTCGCCCCACGAAAACTATATCATACCCTATAGGCATCTCGCTTTCGCAAAGCCTGTACGCCGCCCTGACTATCCGCTTGACCCTGTTGCGGCAGACCGCATTTCCCAGCTTTTTGCCTGCCGTTATGCCCAGCCTGTTGTAAGCTGTGCCGTTCGGATAAAAATACGCGCACACATAGCCGCATACAGCAAATCTGCCGCTTCGGTAGCATCTCTGGAATGCTTTGTTATCCTTTATGACTTGCGTGAAAAGCATATTTTAGTCCCCACTATATAAAATAAATATTAATTCATCAAAACAATTAATTTACCCATAAAAAGATAAAGACCTGATACCGGGCAAGATAGGTAAGACTTATTTGCTCGGTATAGGTCATCACTTTACTTTGCTTAGTAGGTAAGTCTTGCTCTGCCCCTTGCTCTTCTGCGGGCAAGAACCTTTCTGCCGTTGGCAGTAGCCATTCTCTTTCTGAAGCCGTGGACCTTTTTCCTCTGGAGCTTCTTAGGCTGATATGTTCTTTTCATTCTATTTCACTCTCCTTTGACGAATCCGCGCGATTTTTTTACTGTACCCTTAACAGGACACACCGCCAAAAAACGCCCGAAAAAAATTCCATAAACCTGTCTTGTAGACATAGCCCTTGTAATATAACATTATACCTTACTTACATATAGTTTGTCAAGTCGGTTCACATTTATTTTATATAATTTTAAACTCTATTTAACTCTTTTAACGTAACATATCCCCTTCGCCCCTTTCATGCACCTCAGCTGACCGTTAATAAAGTAAAATTTTTATTAATAACCTGTTTTTTTGTCCGAAATGCCCCGCTATTCCCCGAAAAAATCCCTCTCTTATAACACTACTATTATATATATAGGGGTATTGCAATTTTTAAGGGAATGTGATATAATAAATTATATATTTGCGCCCATTTGTAGATTTGGTAATATATGTAAATTTAAAATATATATGATGAAAAAATATGACCCGCTTTGTACCGCTTTGGTGCAAGGTCGGTCGGGGTGCGCCCTGATGCACCTGCGGCTTGTAATTTTAAGGAGGTAATAGGCTTGATGGACTCTTTCAATGATGTATTTGAAGAGGTACTGAAATACTGCTTTAGACTGACGGGGAGTGATGTTAACCCTCAGGAGAGGATAAGTGAGGGCGGCTACAGAATGTGGATACAGCCGTTAAAGCCCTACAAATTCGATGCTGAGAACGGCGTGGCTTTCCTGCTGGCTAAAAACGATTTTATCAAAAGCACCGCTACAAACACTTTCGGCAAGACCCTGACTAAGGCGTTTGAAGAAGTCATGGGCTTCCCTGTAAAGGTGGAGATAATGATATCGGGCGATGACAGTGAGGAAGAGAAGGAAGAACTCAGTTTAGGCGAACAGCCCGCTGATTTTTCTGATGAAGCCAAAGACAGCCTTACTTTTGAAAATTTCGTAAAGGGCAGTTCTAACGATCTGGCTTATGCTTTCTGCAAAGCTGTTGCCGAGAAGTATGATAAGGACAAGCACAGCACAGGGGATATCGACCCCAACAAGGTCTTCAACCCGCTGATAATCTACGGTGATTCGGGTCTGGGCAAGACCCACCTTATGAAAGCTATCGAACATGAGGTAAACAAGAATCACCCCGAAATGAAAATAATCTACACTACGGGCGAAGCGTTCATCAATGAACTGGTAAGGGCGCTGGAACTCAAAGAAACTGTGGATTTTCATGAGAAGTACAGGAATGCTGATATACTGCTGGTCGATGATATACAGATCATCGCGGGCAAGGAAAGAATGCAGGACGAGTTCTTCCATACCTTCAACGACTTATATAATGCAGGCAAGCAGATCGTACTTACATCCGATGTGCTTCCTTCTAATATAACAAAACTTCAGGACAGGATCGCCACCAGACTCAGTCTGGGCGTGCAGGCTGATGTACAGCCGCCTGATTTTGAAACAAGAATGGCGATAATCAACCGCAAGGCGGAACTGCTGGGTCTGAAACTGTCAGACAATGTGGTAAGACTGATCGCAGAGAAGCTGAAGACTAATATTCGTCAGCTGGAAGGAACTGTAAAAAAGATAAAGGCTCTTACTGTATATACTAATGAATCACCGTCTGTTTCAATGGCACAGCGCGTTATCAAGGAGATAATCATATCCAATCAGCCCTCCGAGATAACCGTTGACAGGATAATAGGCGAGGTGGCGAACGCATTTGATGTTACGCCCGAAGATATAAAGTCCAATCACAGGCACTCAAATATCTCCATAGCCAGAAAGATAGCTATATATGTACTTAAAGAGGTAAAGGGCATGACCTACACACAGATAGGTGATGCACTCAATAAGAACCATTCTACCATGACCATACATTACCGCGATGTGGCAAAGCTGCTGAAGTCGAATAAGGAAATGAAAGAAACTGTTGACGACATTATCAAAAATCTTAAAGAGAAATGATATTTGTTGTAGAATGTTGATAAACCGAAAAAATGCACCTCACAGTTGCTTATTTGCGCTTAACATATTAAAAATTACGGGAGTTCTCAACATTTTCAACAGAGTTTTCAACAATTTTGTTGTTGAGAACTTTGCGAGTGTTTCGGGGGCAGAGGAAAATTTCTGTCAGATTTTCAAACATTTCCACACAGCAAGATTTTTGTTTTCAAAGGCTGAAAGTTGAAAAATTTCATCAAAGGAAGTTATTCAACATTTTTTGCACAAGTTTTTCGTTTTCAACCAACAAGTTTTAAACAATTCAACTTGCCAAGATCTTTCAAAATTCTTTCCACAGTCCCATGTTGAAAAACGATGCCGCCTGAAAGCCGTTAAAAAATAGCTTTCATCCGTTTGCAACAATTTCAACACCCCCTAATACTAATACTAAAAATAAATGTTATGTTCTGTTTTGTTTTGCAGAAAAAAACGCAAACTTTCTTTTTCACAGTGTTGAAAAAAAATCTGCCGTGAAAAAGGATCGATATTGAAAGGATTGATAATATGAGATTTATCTGTTCCAAAACATCGCTCTATGATGCGATAGTCAACGTGTCAAAGGCGGTATCCGAGAGATCTACTCTGCCGTCACTGGAGGGCATAAGATTCAGTCTTGCTGATTCTCTTCTTGAACTGACAGGCTATAACCTCGAAATGGGTATCAGAACAGCTATCCCTGTAAGAAGTGATGATAAGGGAAGCTGTATCATGAATGCAAGACTGTTTGCCGAGATGATAAAGAAGATGGATACCGAAGAACTGCTGATAGATGTTTCCGAAAGCTATCAGGTGACCATATCGGGCAGTGCTACAAAGACGACCTTCAATATGTTCGCGGCTACTGCGGCAGATTATCCCGAACTTCCCGAAAAGGACAGCGAAACTCAGATACCGATAGCCCAGCCTGTGCTGAAAAATATGATAGCACAGACAAAGTTCGCTGTGGCTATGACCGATGATAAGCCCATACTTAAGGGCGAACTTTTTGATATCGAGAACAATACCCTGACTATGGTAGCTATAGACGGCTACAGAATGGCTGTGCGCTATGAACCTGTTAAATTCAATGAACCTATCAAGTTCGTTGTACCCTCAAAGTCACTTTCAGAGATACAGAGCCTTCTGAGCGACAATGAGGACGATACTGTTTACATACACCCGTCAAGAAAGCATATAATCTTCGATATAGGCGGCTATGTGGTATATTCAAGACTGCTGGAGGGCGATTTCCACCCCTACAAGTCGGCTATACCGAACAGTTCAAATACTGATGTCGTAGTTGACAGAAAAGCACTCATATCCACCCTTGAAAGGGCGATGCTGCTGATAAATGACCGTTCACCGTCACCTGTAAGGTGCTATTTCGATAATGACCACGTAAAACTCAACTGCGTAGCCGCACTGGGCAAGATATCCGATGAGATAGCTGCCGATGTGACAGGTCCTGTCATTGAGATAGGCTTCAAGTGCAAATATCTGCTTGAACCTCTCAAGGTTATAGATGACGAAAAGGTAAAACTGATGATGGGCGGCAGCCTGCTGGCAATGAAGATAGTTCCATGTGAGGGCGAAAAGTATACATATCTGGTACTTCCTGTCCGCCTGCCGAGAGAATGATATCACGAAAGGATAGCATATGACTTACAAACAGCGTGAGGTAAAAATAACCTCTGAGTTCATAAAGCTGGATCAGCTGCTTAAATTCGCGGGCATAGTCGAAACAGGCGGCATCGGCAAGGAGATAATCCTTGAAGAGAGGATCAAAGTAAACGGCGAGATATGCACTATGCGCGGCAAAAAAATACGCGCAGGCGATAAGGTGCAGATAGATGAGATAAAGACCGAGCTGGTCGTAAAATAATGTTTATAACCGAACTTTCCGTAAACGGCTTTAAAAACCTTAAAGGCATAAGCATAAAGCCGCACGAAAAGATAAATATTTTCTGCGGGCGCAACGCTCAGGGCAAGACTAATCTGATAGAAGCGATATGGCTGTGCAGCGGCGCGAGAAGTTTCAGAAGCACCAAAGACAGGCGTATGATAGGCGATGACGAACAGGTCATGAATATCGGGCTGAGATTTAAAAACAGCTTCCGCGAACAGGAGATAGCCTTTGCAATGGCAAAGCCCAATATCAAAGAAAAAAATGTCACCCTGAACGGGGTGAAGCTGAAAGCGCCCTCAAAACTGTTCGGCGGGCTGAACTGCGTGATATTCACGCCCGAAGACCTCGAACTGTCAAAGGGTTCGCCCGATAACAGACGGCAGTTCATCGACCTTTCGGTGGCGCAGATAAAAAACTCCTACAGCGCCGTCACCTACAAGTACGAAGCACTGATAGAAAGGCGCAACCTGCTGCTGAAAAATATAAACTACGGCAAAGCGGGCAAAGACGAACTTGAAATGTGGGACGTTCAGCTGGCGCAGATGGGTGCTTTCATCTCACTGCACCGCTACAATTACACGAAAAAACTGTCGGCTTATGCTCAGATGCTCTATGAAGAGATCTCGGGCGGCAGTGAAAAGCTGGATATAAGCTATTATTCCACTGTGTATGACAGCGAGATGCTGGATAAAGCCACAGAATATACAGGCGAACTGAAAGACAGGTACTTCGAGGTGCTGAAAAACAACATCTCCGATGACCTGCGGGCAGGCTTCACACAAAAAGGCGTACACCGCGATGACCTGATATGCAAAATAAACGGAAGACCCGTCAGGGAAGATGCTTCACAGGGTCAGCACCGTTCGGCGGCGCTGATAATGAAGCTGTCACAGGCGTATATACTGAATGACGAGATAGACGATTTCCCTGTGATACTCTTAGACGATGTGCTGAGTGAACTTGACCCGTCAAGACAGCGCTTTGTAATATCAAAGATACACGATATGCAGGTGTTCATCACCTGCTGTGATATGAATATACCCTTCGATGAAAGTTCTCACGGTAAGATCTTCAATATCGAAAAGGGTCAGATAATAAAAAGACAGACAGAATAACAAGAAAGAGAGCAAAATGATATGAAAGAAAATGAGATCGAGATCGTGACCTGCAAAAACGGTCATATGTATCCCGCACACCTGCACAAGACTTGCCCCTACTGCATAAAATTCGAGGAAAATTCCGCAAAATTGATGGCAGAGAGAAATGCCCGCAAACAGGCAAATAACCGTGAACTCCACATAAATACCAGATGGGAGAATTTCAAACAGTGGCTCGATGAGGGTACGAGCGGGCTGAGTTTTCTCTTTTCGATGATAGGTGACAAATTGCATGATCTTCCTGATAGAGACAGATGGAAAGACCCGCATTTCTGGGATCTTTACAGATAAGCAGGTGCAGATATGGATTGGAAAAGATGTGAAAAACATCATATGTACCCGTCGGATAAGTATGCGGAATGCCCGTTCTGTTCGGGTCTGATAGATGAAAATGACTCAAAGAATGCGGTAGCTGAGATATTCGCTAAAGAAGAAAAGCTGAGTCTTAAAAAACCTGTAAACAACGAACTTCTGATGCAGCAGCCAAATGTTGTAAAAAAGCCGAAGAAAGAGCAGAAATATACGTTCTTTTACAATCCTTTCTGGGACTATCTGCCGCGCATATTTATAATTATCTTAGTATTGGTCCTATATATCCCATCAACAATGATCTTTGGTTTTAATTTCTGGACGACACTGATATGCGGTACAGGTTTTCTGGTGGCAATATTTGCAAAATGAGGTGTACTGATGTATCTTCATATCGGCAACGACTACATGATAAACAGCCGCAATATAGTCGGCATTTTCGATATAGAAAACAGTTCAACTTCTGCACTGACAAGAGATTTTCTTGCGGCGGCAGAGAAAAACAAGCGTGTCACATACTGCACGTATGAACTTCCCAAGAGTTTTGTGGTGTGCTTTGATGATAAAACGCTTGAAGAAAGAGTCTATATAAGCCAGCTTAGCTGTGCTACACTGCTGAAAAGATATAAAGCCGATAATTTATGATACGTAATGAATATTATTCAGCGAATAATTATGAATTATGAATTATGAATTATGAATTATAAAAGTCGGAGGTATTGAATTTTGGATAACGATAATATCAAGGAGATCAAGGAAGTCGAGATCGAAGATACTGAGTCTATCTCGCAGATCGACAAAAGCAACAACTACGACGAAAATCAGATAGAGGTGCTGGAAGGTCTTGAACCTGTAAGGGTAAGACCCGGCATGTACATCGGTTCGACAGGTCCGAAAGGTCTGCACCACCTGGTTTACGAGATAGTTGATAATGCCATTGACGAGGCGCTGGCGGGATACTGCACCGAGATAATCGTGGATATCCTGCCGGGCGATGTTATCAGGGTCGTTGATAACGGACGCGGAATACCTACCGGTATCCACCCGAAAGAGGGCATTTCAGCGGCTACTGTCGTTTATACCGTACTGCACGCAGGCGGTAAGTTCGGCGGCGGCGGCGGATATAAGGTCGCAGGCGGTCTTCACGGCGTTGGCGCTTCGGTAGTAAACGCGCTGTCCGAATATCTTGAACTGACTGTCTATGACGGTTCGCATGTTCATTTCCAGCGTTTTGACAGAGGTCAGTACAGCGAGGCTATGAAAGTCATCGGTGATACCGACAAGACGGGTACTGAGGTAAAGTTCAAGCCCGACCCGCTCATCTTTCAGGAAACTACCACTTTCGATTATGAAGTGCTGCTGAAAAGGCTGAGAGAACAGGCTTTCCTGAATGCAGGCATAAAGATAATCTTCTCTGACCTGAGAAATGCCGAAAAGCCCGTCACAGAAACACTGCACTATGAGGGCGGTATACGCCAGTTCGTTGAACATATCCACAAGACAAGAGGCGTTGAGCCGCTGTCTGAGGACGTTATCTACATCAACGGCGTTGAGGACGATATGTTCGCTGAGATAGCTTTGCAGTATAACGATACCTATAACGAGATAATCCTCTCGTTTGCCAATAATATCCATACGCCCGACGGCGGTTCACATGAAATGGCATTCAAGAGTGCGCTGACAAAGATACTCAATGAGTACGGCAAGGCGCATAACCTGATAAAAGATAATGACGATGCGCTGATGGGCGAGGACTGCCGCGAGGGTCTGACTGCCATAGTTTCAGTCAAGCTGACAAACTGCGAGTTTGAGGGTCAGACAAAAGGCAGACTGGGCAACCCCGAAGTAAGACCTTTCGTCGATAAGATGCTCAAAGAAAAGCTGAGAAACTACCTTGAGGAAAATCCTGCGGTGGCTAAGGCTATTTTCGATAAGTCGTTACAGGCACAAAAGGCTAGAGAAGCCGCTAAAAGGGCAAGAGAACTGACAAGAAGAAAGTCGGTGCTTGAAAGCGCTTCACTGCCGGGCAAACTGGCTGACTGCTCTGAAAGAGATATGACCATGACAGAGATCTACATCGTCGAGGGTGACTCGGCGGGCGGTTCTGCAAAAGAGGGTCGTGACAGACGCTATCAGGCAATACTCCCCCTCTGGGGCAAGATGCTCAATGTCGAAAAAGCGCGTATCGACAAGGTGTACGGCAACGATAAGCTGATGCCTGTCGTAACTGCGCTGGGCACTTCGATAGGTGAGGATTTCGATATAAGCAAGCTGAGATACGGCAAAGTCATAATCATGGCGGATGCCGATGTGGACGGCTCGCATATCAGAACACTGCTTCTGACATTCTTCTTCAGATTTATGCGCCCCCTCATCGAGCAGGAACATGTTTATCTGGCTCAGCCGCCCCTTTTCAAGGTAGAAAGGGCTAAGAAAGTCAGATACGCTTTCACTGATGAAGAGAGAGATAAATATATAGCTGAACTTTCGGAAGGCGGCAAGCTGAAAGTTGCAGTGCAGAGATACAAGGGTCTTGGTGAGATGGACCCCGAACAGCTCTGGGAAACTACTATGGACCCCGAAAGAAGAACGATGATTAAGGTGACTATGGAGGACGCTGTAAAGGCGGACGAGATATTTACTATACTGATGGGCGACAAGGTAGGTCCGCGTAAGGAATTTATAGAGAAAAATGCGGAGTATGTCAGAAATCTGGACGTTTGACATTTGTTGTTGAACGAAGTAAAGCCGATTAAGGAGCAGACTTGATGGAGATAGATATTTCTAATAATAACATAGAACTTGAAGATGTAAACAAAGCATCGGGCGATAACACCGAAAAGGAGTTCATGCCCACAGGCATACCCATAACCAGCTTTGAATACAACGTGAAAAATGAAGAGGAAGAGGAAGCATTCACCATCTTCCAGCAAAAGTATGTTTACAAGCGCAATTTTGTGGTGACAGGGCTTTTTACGATAGTCGCGGTGATGTTCGCGGTGTCGATAATCAAAAACCCCTCAGGTTATGTGAACTGGGTGCTTTGCTTTGTCAGCCTTGTGATGATATTCACCACATGGTTTAATACCTTCCGCGTCAAGAAATATCTTATGAGGGCGCTGAAATCGCTGGAAGATGACAAGTACAGATTTTCGCTTTATGATGACTGCTTCAAGATAGAAACAGTTTTCACCGAAGAGGAAAAGGCGGCTGAGGACTTTGTGCCGGTAAAGCCGAGAGTTGTCAGGTTCGAGGATATCTCGCTGAACATCATCGAGAATGCAAGGCTGTTCATAATAATCCTCAGAAAAGAAACTATCTACGTGCTTTCAAAACGTGTCATCGAAGAAAATGACCAGACACTTCTGAGAAACAAGCTGAAAGAAGTTCTCGGTGAGGACTACGAAATAAAAGGCTGACCATGAGAAAGAAAAGCAAAGTCGGTCTTCTGATCGGTCTGTTCTTTACGGTGACAGGCATTGTCATGTTCGCTTTTGATGCGAGTTACATACTGCTTGGCAGGACTGTTGACCTCAACAAGGTACTTGAAGAGGGCGGCGAACTGCCGAGAGATAAGGTGGTCACCTATACCTGCGAAGTCCCCATCGGCAATTACGCCGAGATGCAGACTTACATAAACGGCATAATACCGCTTCCCGCGAAAAGTCAGCTTTATGCGATGTATGACGAATACGGCGGCGACGGCATCATATTCTCAGCCAAACTGAGAAGTAAGTATAAAATGGCAGAGTTTGACAGTGCTGTGAACGATGATACCGCAAAGATCAAGCTGGAAGGAAGACTTATGACCATAGACAATGATGCTTTCGGCTATTTGGAACAGGTCTGCGGCGATTTTTCGGAAGAAAACATCACACTGACATATTATGTCATAGATACCACAAGTTCGCGGATAGAGTGGGCACTGATGTATCTTCTTATCACAGCGTTGGGCGTGTTCTTCTTAGTCATGTATTTTAAGAAAAAAATATGATCTGATATAATAAAACTATCGTCGGTCGGAGAACAGCTGTGCAGGCAGAAAAAACCGCTGATGCGGAATGCTGTGTTCTAAAAGTGTTTGACCGCACTGTGCAGTTTTCGTAAACGAAAGTAAGATCCCCGCAAACGGCAGCGAGCTTGCGAGCGACCGAAGATAAAAAAAGGAGTTGTTAAAGTGGACGAATATAATCTTATAGATCAGGACGTCGAACACATAATGAAAGAGTCTTTCTTACAGTATTCGATGGCAGTCATCGTTTCGAGAGCTTTGCCTGATGTAAGAGATGGACTTAAACCTGTTCACAGAAGAATTTTATATACGATGCACGAAAACGGTCTGACACCCGATCAGGCTTACCGTAAGTGCGCCGATACCGTCGGTTCGGTGCTGGGTCGTTATCACCCGCATGGTGACGCTTCCGTTTACGATGCACTGGTAAGACTGGCACAGAGTTTCTCGCTGAGATACCCGCTGGTAGACGGTCACGGCAACTTCGGTTCAGTGGACGGCGACCCGCCTGCGGCTTACCGTTATACTGAGGCGAGAATGGCTAAGATGTCCCTCAATATGCTGACCGACATCAAGAAAGATACAGTTGATTTCCAGCCCAACTACGATGACAGATTGCAGGAACCTGTAGTTCTGCCGTCGCGCTTCCCGAATATACTCTGTAACGGTTCGGTAGGTATCGCCGTTGGTATGGCAACAAATATCCCGCCCCATAACCTCCATGAGGTCATCGAGGGCATGAAGATAGTTATGCAGAACCCCGACTGCACACTTGATGAACTGATGCAGGCTATCAAGGGACCCGATTTCCCGACAGGCGGCATCATCATGGGCAGAAGCGGCATAAGAGCGGCTTACGGCACAGGCAGGGGCAAGATCATACTCCGCTCAAAGACCTCTATCGAAGAGATAAAGGGCAGAAACTGCATAATCGTCACCGAAATACCTTACATGGTCAACAAGGCAAGACTTGTGGAGTCGATAGCAGGTCTTGTAAAGGATAAGAGGATAGACGGCATACACGATCTGCGCGATGAAACAGGCAGAGATGGTATGCGCATAGTCATCGAACTGAAAAAAGATGCCAATGCACAGGTGGTGCTGAACAAGCTGTTCACACTTACCCAGCTTCAGGACAGCGTTGGCGTTATACTGCTGGCACTGGTAAAAGGCGTGCCGAAGGTGCTTACCCTTAAGCAGATACTTCAGGAGTATATCGACTTCCAGGTAGATGTTATCCGCA
Source organism: Hominimerdicola alba 8 (assembly GCF_000178155.2). Classification (GTDB taxonomy): domain Bacteria; phylum Bacillota; class Clostridia; order Oscillospirales; family Ruminococcaceae; genus Hominimerdicola; species Hominimerdicola alba_C. The sequence goes on along the minus strand of NZ_ADKM02000049.1, from coordinate 15,281 downwards.
GAAGAACAGAGTTTGACCTGAAGAAGGCTAAAGAGCGCGAACATATCTTGCAGGGTCTTGTTATCGCACTGGATAATATCGATGAAGTCATCGAGATAATGAAGACCTCGAAAAATATCCCCGAAGGTAAACAGCGCCTGATGACACGTTTCGGTCTGTCTGACATTCAGGCTGAACATATCGCACAGATGACACTGGGTCGCCTGACAGGTATGGAACGCCAGAAGATATTGGACGAGTTGGAAGAGATAACCGCTAAGGTAGCCGACTACGAAGATATACTCGCAAACCACCAGAGAGTTCTCGATATAATCATCGAAGAAGTCGAAGCCATACAGGAAAAGTACGGCGATGAGAGAAGAACTCAGATAGAAAATGTCAGCGGCGAAGTTGACATCGAAGACCTTATCCCTGTTGAAGAAAGCGTGGTAACTTATACCAATGTGGGATATATCAAGCGTATGCCCATAAGCGTATATAAGGCGCAAAATCGCGGCGGCAAGGGCGTTACGGGCATGAAACAGCGCGAGGACGACTGCGTTACCGAAATGTCGGTATGCTCCTCCCATGATAATATACTGTTCATCACTACAAAGGGTCAGGCGTACAAGATGAAGTGCTACGAACTTCCCGAAGGTTCAAAGGCTTCAAGAGGTGTGAATATCAAGAACCTGCTGGAACTCAGTGATGATAACCTTATCGCGGCGATGATAAAGGTCGAGGACTTTGACGATGACAAGTATATCGTCATGGTGACAAAGCGCGGCAAGATAAAGAGGACTCCCCTTTCGGCTTACAAGAACGTGCGCAAGCGCGGTCTGATAGCGATAGGTCTTGATGATGGCGATGAGATAGCAGGCGTAAGACTGACAGAAGGCAATAACGAACTGCTGATAGCTACACATAACGGCATGGCTATACGCATAAGCGAGAACGATGTGAGAGTAATGTCAAGAACTGCTCACGGCGTAAGGGCTATAAAACTGCGCGGTGATGACTACGTAGTTTCTATGGCAAGGATACGTGAGGGCGCATCGGTGCTGACAGTCAGCGAAACAGGTCTGGGCAGAAGGGTCGAACTTGAAAGCTATCCTGTCCGTCACAGGGGCGGCAGCGGCGTGCTCAACTACAAAAACGGTGATGTCTGCGGCATAAAGGTCGTTGACGAGGACGATGATATAATCATGATATCCTCCGATGGCATAGTTATCAGACTGAGAGCCTGCGATATCAGCATGATGGGCAGATATTCAAGGGGCGTAAGACTGATGAAAGTCACGGGCGACAATAAGGTAGTGACCTTCACACGTACCGAACATGACGATAATGCCGAGATAGCCGAAGTCGAAAAGGCAAGCGAAGAAGATATCCGCAAGGCACAGGAGGAAGAAAAAGCCGAAGTGCTGGAAGATGACGCTGAACCTGACGATCAGGAATAAGAAAAGCACTTTCACAAAATAAGAATGTGTAAAATAATCACCGATCGGTATATGATCGATCGGTGATTTTTTGCAAGACAGGAAAAATACACTCAGAGAAAAAATATCATACGTAAGAACAAAAAGACAACAAGGAGGAGCAGAAATGAAAAAGAAGATAGCGCTTATGCTTGCACTGGTGATGTGTCTGGGCGGCTGCGGGATCGAAGAGATAAAGGAGTCTTTCAGCGAGAAAGTCGATGAAAAGATGGAACAGCACGCCGCCGAAAATACAAAGTACACTCAGGAACAGGTCTGTGAAGAGGTGTACCGCGAACTTGCGGCAGGAAGTAAAAAAGTTTCGTTTGACGGCGTTGTCAGCATGGATATGGTGCAGTATGCCGTCGATCATGTGCGTTTTGACTGCCCTGAGGTATTCTGGACAGGCAATATGACGGTATCGACCGACTATAAGTCCACCACCCTTGAATGTGACAGCATCAATGATGTAGGTGAAGCTGAACTTGCGAAAATGGCGGCAGAACTTGACAGCAAAGCCGAAGAAGCCGCAGAATATGCGGCTTCGGGCAGTGATGACTTTGAAAAGCTGATGCTTCTGCACGATAAGCTGATAGAGATCTGTGACTACGATCATGAAGCAGCACAGGCAGATGTGGATGATATGGGCTTTGCAGGTTCTTCCTACGGTTGTCTGGTGGAACATAAAGCAGTCTGCGAAGGCTATGCCGAAGCATTCAGTCTTGTGGGCAGAAAGCTGGGTTTTGACTGCGGAATGGTCTGCGGTGTTGCAGGCGGAGAGCGTCACGCATGGAACTATGTCAAGGCAGACGGCGAATACTACTGGCTCGATGTTACGTGGGATGAGAATACCACCGAAACTGATATGGATTACTACCCGATGCACAAATTCTTCATGCTGAATGATGACCTTTTCATGTCGGGAAGGACTGTCGATGAAGATGTGCCGTTCGTGCCGCAGTGTACTTCAATGGAAGATAACTACTACGTTCACAGCGGGCTGTATCTTGAAAGCTATGATTTCGGTGCAGTGGACGACCTTATGAGCGCACACGCTGATGAAGGTTCTGTTGATATCATGTTCGCAGATCATTCTGCCTACAAAGCGGCTCTCAATGATCTGGTGGAAGAAAATAATATCTGGAACTTACAGGTGATGCAGGAACTCACTGAGGGCAAGCCCTATTATTCCGATGATGACCTGAACACACTTATGTTCGGCTGGTAAAATACAGCCGTTTACTATAAGAATTTCCCGAAACTTCGGAGTTTCGCTATTGACATCGGTCTGCCGATGTGCTATAATCAATTATTATAATAAATGCGGTTATCCCGCTGATACACCAAAATAAACGATGTTATATCGTAAACTGAATATAACAGGCGTGGGAAAGATAACATCAACTCGGTATTTCCTCGTTAAACAAGCATTTTGTGGTGTGATAAAGGGATAGTCATAATAATTAAATACCCCGACTTAACGGAAGTCGGGGATTTTGTGCGTGATATACACACCAAATGCGATTTTTGGTAAAGTCTGGGAGAAATTATGGATATTTTTGAAAAATTAAAACAACTGTCAGCCGAAAGAGGCGAAACAGGAACAAAGCCCGAATATATCATCGTGGGTCTGGGCAATCCCGGCATACAGTACGATGGTTCGAGGCACAATGCAGGATTTATAACCGTAGATGCGCTGGAGAAGAAACTCGGTTTCTCCTGCGAGCGCCGCAAGTTCAAGGCAAAAGTCGGCAATACCGTCATCGGCGGCAAAAATTGTCTGGTGATGAAGCCCGAAACTTTCATGAATTTGAGCGGCGATGCTGTCAGCGAAGCTATGGACTTCTATAAAATACCGATAGAGAATGTCATAGTGATATTCGATGATATCTCACTTGAACCCGGTCAGCTGAGGATAAGGCGCAAAGGTTCGGCAGGCGGACATAACGGTATAAAGAGCATCATCGCACAGTGCGGCAGTGAGGATTTCCCGCGTATAAAGCTGGGTGTCGGCAAAAAGCCGAATCCCGCATACGACCTTGCAAAATGGGTGCTGGGCAGATTCAGCGAAGATGACAGGAAGAAGATAGATATAGCGGCAGAAAAAGCCTGCGATGCTCTTGAATTGATGGTAAACGGCAAAATTGACGAAGCCATGAGCAGATTCAATTCCTGACGGGGTGAGAAGATGAATATTTTCTTTGATACAGCGAGCCGTCTTGATTTTTACAAAGACCTGAAAAACTGCCTGTTAAAGGGTTATACCCCTGCGGCGGTGACAGGTGTTTCGGGCATACATAAAGCTATGCTGACAGCAGCACTGTCCTCACTGGGCAGCTGCCTGCTGATATGCGCCGATGAAGCCGATGCAACTAAGGTAACGGCTGATATCAATGAGATGGCAGGCGAACAGATAGCCTGCGTCTACCCCGCGAAAGATATGAATTTTGCCTATATGGAGGGCATTTCGCGCGAGTACGAACACAGGCGCATCGAAGCACTGTCTGCGATAATGTCGGGCAGATGCAGGATAATGGCGGCAAGCATGGAAGCCTGTCTGCAAGGTACGATACCGCCGTCAGCACTGAAAGAGTATACTTTCACCATAGAAAACGGCAGTGAGATAGATACCGAAGAACTACAGCGCAAACTTCTGGCGGCAGGCTATACCCGCACCGACCAGGTAGAGGGCGCGGCGCAGTTCGCAGTAAGAGGCTCTATCATAGATATTTTCCCCGTTCAGGATAAACAGCCTGTGCGTATCGAACTCTGGGGTGATGAAGTCGATACTATGGCGTATTTCGATACCGAGAGCCAGCGCCGAAATGAATCGCTGGAAAGCATCACCATAGCACCCGCACTGGAGATAATCTTCCCGTCGGAGGAAGAACTGATAAGCCGCATGGAAGCCGCCGCAAAAGCAGCGCGCGGCAAACTCATCGATAAGATACGTGAGAATATACAGAAGGATATCGACCTGATAAATTCGGGCATCACCCTTACAAATCTTGACAAATATTACACCCTTGCCTATAATGAAACTGCAACTGTTTTCGACTATTTCGGCGGGGGCTTTTGTGCTGTTTCGGAATATAACAACTGCATAGAAAAAGCCCGCGCATCGCTGGCACAGCTTTCGGAAGACCTGAAAATAATGTATACCGAAGGAATACTGTTCAAGCGGCTGGAAGGTTTCTGCATAGATATAGGTCAGGCACAGAGCAGGATACTCGGCATGAAAACTATCTTCATGGATACATTCATGCGTCAGCTGGGCGACATAAAGCTGAAAAAGCTGATAAATACCGACTGCCGCCAGACTTCGGCATGGGGCGGCAGTATGATAAGCCTTGAAGAGGAGTTGAAGACCCTCTGTGAGAATGCCTACTGCACCATAGTGCTGGCAGGTTCGGAAAAGACAGTGCCGATAATCGTAAAAGACCTGTGCGAAGCGGGGATAGATGCAAAGCAGTACAGCGAAAACTGTGAGATAGCACCCGAAAAGGTCTATGTAAAGACAGGAAGCCTGTCAGCAGGCTTTGACTACCCAAGTATCGGCGTGGCGCTCATCACACAGATGAGATCCATGACCACAAAGCGCAAAAAGCCCAAACATAAAGCGGGCGAAGAGATAAAAGCACTCTCGGATATACACACAGGCGACCTTGTGGTGCATTCGATGTACGGTATAGGCAAATTTCAGGGCATACGCAATATCGAAACCAACGGCGTAAAGAAAGACTACATAACCATAAACTATGCAGGAACAGATGTTCTTTACGTGCCTGTCACACAGCTTGACCTTGTATCGCGCTATGTGGGTCCGGGTGAAGACGGCGGCATAAAGCTGAATAAACTCAATTCCACCGAATGGACACGCACCCGAAATAAGGTGCGCGCCGCTGTCAAGGATATGGCAGAAGAACTGACAAAGCTGTACGCTCAGCGGCAGATGGCAAAAGGCTACGCATTTGAGCCTGATGATGACTGGATGCGCGAATTTGAAGAGCGCTTCGATTATCAGGAAACTGATGACCAGCTGAGAGCCATCAACGAGATAAAGGGCGATATGGAAAAACAGACCCCGATGGACAGACTGCTTTGCGGCGATGTGGGATTCGGCAAAACAGAAGTCGCGCTGAGGGCGGCTTTCAAGTGTGTCGAAAACGGCAAACAGTGCGCGATACTCGCACCTACCACCGTACTTGCGTGGCAGCATTATCAGACTGCCATAAAAAGGTTCGAGCATTTCCCGATAAAAGTACAGCTGTTATCGCGTTTTCGCAAACCAAAGGAACAGTCTGCCATTGTAAGAGAACTCAAGCGCGGCACTGTTGACCTGATAATCGGCACGCACCGCCTTGTTTCAAAAGATGTGGAGTTCAAGGATCTGGGGCTTGCAATTATAGATGAGGAACAGCGCTTCGGCGTGGCGCATAAGGAAAAGTTCAAGGAGAGCCATCCGGGTGTGGATATACTCACCCTTTCGGCAACACCTATACCGCGAACTCTCAATATGGCGCTAAGCGGCATAAGAGATATGTCGGTCATCGAAGAACCGCCGATGGACAGACACCCCATACAAACTTATGTCATCGAACATAACGAGGGCGTTATCCTGCAGGCGATAAGCAAGGAACTGCGGCGCGGCGGACAGGTCTACTATATCCACAACCGCATAGATACTATCTTACGCACCGTCAACAGACTTCAGTCAAGTCTGCCCGATGCGCGTATAGGCTACGCTCACGGTCAGATGGAAGAAAAAGAACTTTCCGAGATCTGGCGGCAGGTGGTCGAACATGAGATAGATATACTTGTCTGCACCACACTGATAGAAACAGGTATAGATGTGCCTAATGTCAACACCCTCATCATCGAAGATGCCGACAGGCTGGGGCTTTCACAGCTCCACCAGCTGAGAGGTCGTGTGGGACGCTCAAACAGACGTGCTTTTGCATACTTCACATTCAGGCGCGGCAAGGTACTGAATGAAACTGCAAGCAAGCGTTTGCAGGCGATACGCGAATTTACGCAGTTCGGTTCGGGTTTCCATATAGCTATGCGCGATCTGGAGATACGCGGCGCGGGCAGTATACTTTCGGCTAAACAGCATGGTCATATGGAAGCAGTAGGCTATGATATGTACCTAAGACTCCTCAATGAAGCTATAGCCGAACAGAAAGGCGAAGTTCTGCCGCCGTCCCCCGAAGACTGTCTGGTGGATATAGCCATCGATGCCTATATACCCGATGGCTATATAGAACATTCTGCACAGAGGGTGGACGCTTACCGCAAGATAGCTTCCATCTCTACCGAAGAGGACTCGCGCGATGTCCTCGATGAACTGATAGACCGCTACGGCGACCCGCCGAAAGCTGTGCTGGGTCTGGTGAGAGTAGCTTTGCTGAGAAACAAGGCTTCAAAGCTGGGCATCAAGGAAATAAAACAGGCAGGCGTAAAAATGCAGTTCTATATCAGGAGCATACTGCCCCGTCAGATAGCAGGTCTTGCAGAAAAATACAATAACCGCGTGAAATTCGTGGACGAAGCAAAGCCGTATTTCGCCGTCACCCTCGCAAAACAGCAGAAATCTGCCGAACTTATGCAGGAAGTCGTAGAAATACTGGGCAAGTATGACAGCAAATAACTTATAGCAATCCGCCTTAAAATTCAGACAAAATCCGGTCACAAAACCCATAGATCCGAGCTTTAGCGACCGGATTTTGTGAATTTAAATAGTTGTATTGCTATAAAAGCAATACGATAACACCCATAATAAGACTATCCCTTTGGCACATAAACTGAAAACGCGGTAAACAAATCCTCTGCATGCGGCGTGGAAAAAGATATGTGATTATCCCGCTGATACACCAAAATAAACGATGTTATATCGGGAATTGAATACAGTATTGATAAAGGTATTTTGCAGTGGTGTGCTAAAGGGATAGTCATAAAAAGATATAAGAAAACCACTGTTTTTGGTGTCTTAAAGGGATAACCATATAAAATCAACAGGAATTTGATACAACATGAAAAAAGACTTTATCAAAGGAATGACTCACGGAATACCTATAATGCTGGGTTATCTGTCGGTGTCGTTCGGATTTGGCATAACCGCAGTAAGCAAAGGGATCAGCGCTCTGTGGGCATCGCTGATATCGCTGACAAACATTACCAGCGCAGGTCAGGCGGCAGGAGTTGACATCATCGCGGCAGGGGGTACTCTGCTGGAGATGGTGCTGGTGCAGATAACCATAAACATGCGCTATTCGCTGATGGCGCTGTCACTTTCACAGCGGCTCGACAAGAAATTCACAACACCGCACAGACTGGCGGCTTCCTACGGCATAACCGATGAGATATTCGCAGTTTGTGCCGCACAGCCCGAACCGCTCACACCCGCATATATGTACGGCATGATATTTGTAGCCGCACTGGGTTGGGTATCGGGCACAGCAATTGGCGCGATGGCAGGTCAGCTTTTGCCGACCGCTGTAACAAATGCGATGGGACTGCTGCTTTACGGCATGTTCATCGCGATAGTAGTGCCGCCCGCCAAAAAAGAGCGCGGGGTACTGGCGGTATCGCTCATCGCGGTGGTCATCAGCCTGCTTTTCAAGTACCTTTTTACAGCAGTGTCGGTCGGATTTGCAACAGTCATTTGTGCGATAGCGGCATCACTGCTGGGGGCATGGCTGTTCCCTGTTAAAGATGAGGGAGGTGCTGAGGAATGAGTATAGCTATATACATTTTTGTCATGGCTGGGGTGACATACCTTATCCGCATGCTGCCCTTTACCTTTTTTCGCAGGAAGATAACATCAAAATTTTTACTGAGTTTTCTGCACTACATTCCTTATGCGGTATTAAGTGCGATGACCATGCCTGCCATACTATACAGCACAGGTGACATTTTTACCGCAGCAGCGGGAACGATAGCGGCACTTATCATGGCATATTTTGAACTGCCTTTGATAGTAGTAGCATTAGGGGCATCTTTGACAGCCTTTCTCACGGGGCTTTTTTAATTCACAATTCATAATTCATAATTCATAATTATTGGCATGACCGCGAGAATGCTGTGCCGCCCACAAAGCATAGCAAAAGAGCAAAGCAAAGCGCGAGTTGAGCTTTCCGTCCACCCTTTCGCGAAAGGGTGGCGGGAGTTTGAGGGCAGAGCCCTCAATCGGGGAAGCAGATAAAAAGCGACAAACAAAACAAGTTGGGCGAACAAAGCACCGACGGTAAGAGAACAAAGCCATAGACCAAAGCAAACGCGGGCAATTCGCAAAGATAAGAGCGTACTCAATTCCCGCGAACAGCACTCCATAAAGCAAAAACAGCAATCACACGTCAGCAGTAGTGACGCACTCCCAATAAGAATATCATACCCGCGTTTGCGGCCTTACAATAATAAAATGTGAGTTCCCACGCGCATCGAAGAGAGAAAAGTGGATAATACCCCCCATTGGGGTAATAAGGAGGATATAAAAATGAGCATTTTCTACAACGAAAAAGAACGCGCTTTCAAACTGCGCGCAAAGGACACCGACTATATGCTGAAAGTCATAAACGGTGAGTATCTCGGACATGTCTACTACGGCAGAAAAGTCCCCGATGAAGACCTCAGCTACCTGCTGAGATTTGATGAAAGTCCTTTCACACCCGAACAGAATGACCGCGACAGAGCAGTTTACCTCGATACCACTCCCTTCGAGTACCCATGCTTCGGTATAGGCGACTACCGTGAACCCGCTATGATGATAATGGACAGCGACGGCATGTCCACCTGTGACCTGCGCTATGTCAGCCATAAAATATATGACGGCAAGCCCGCTTTAGACGGTATGCCCGCAACTTTCGCCACCGAAAACAGCCCCGCGCAGACCCTTGAGATAACCATGAAAGACAGCCACGCTGAGATAGAAGCTGTCCTCGTCTACTCGGTGTTTGAAAACCTCGATGTCATCGCCCGTTCGGTAAGATTTACCAATGTAGGCAGTAAGCCCGTCAAGCTGACAAGGGCACTCTCTGCATGCGTTGAGTTCGATACCGATAAGATGGATATGATAACACTGAACGGTTCGTGGGCAAGAGAACGCTGGGTAGAGCGCGCACCGCTCCATCACGGCAAGCAGAGCGTCGATTCCTGCAAGGGCGAGTCCTCTCACCAGAGCAACCCTTTTGTTGCCCTCTGCGCACATAACGCCGATGAGGATATGGGCGAAGTCTTCGGCTTTAACTTCGTGTATTCGGGCAACTTCTTCGCACAGGCAGAAGTTACCCAGCATAAAAAGACCCGCTTCGTGATGGGCATAAATCCCCTCGATTTTGAGTGGCTTCTCGATGCAGGCGAAACTTTCACCGCTCCCGAAGTCGTAATGGTACACTCCGATGAGGGTATAGGCAAAATGTCCCGCACTTTCCACGACCTCTACCGCGAGAACCTCATTCGCGGCGAGTATAAGGATAAGCGCCGCCCCATACTTATCAACAACTGGGAAGCTACTTACTTCAATTTCAACACCGAAAAACTCATAGATATAGCTAAGGAAGCCTCAAAGCTGGGCATTGAGATGCTGGTAATGGACGATGGCTGGTTCGGTCACCGCGACAGCGATAATTCTTCACTGGGCGACTGGTTCGTTTACGAAAAGAAGATAAACGGCGGTCTTAAACACCTCGTTGAAGAAGTCAACAAGCTGGGCATGAAGTTCGGCATATGGTTCGAGCCTGAAATGATATCCCCCGACTCCGAACTTTACAAGGCTCACCCCGACTGGGCTATCCAGATAAAGGGCAGACCCCTCACCCTCTGCCGCGAACAGTATGTGCTCGACTATTCGCAGAAAGAAGTGCGCGACTACGTTTACAGCATGATGCGCGATATCCTCGATAACGCCAATATCGAATATATCAAGTGGGATATGAACCGCCAGCTGACCGAAGTAGGCTCAAACTTCCTGCCGAAGGAAAGACAGCGCGAACTGTGGCACAGATACGTGCTGGGCGTTTACGACCTCATGAACAGGCTGACCACCGATTACCCCCATATCCTGCTGGAAAACTGTTCTGGCGGCGGCGCAAGGTTCGACCCCGCTATGCTCTATTATTCACCGCAGATATGGTGCTCGGACGATACCGATGCCATCGAAAGACTGAAAATACAGCATGGTACTTCAATGTGCTACCCCTGTTCCGCTATGGGCGCACATGTTTCCGACTGCCCGAACCATACAGTCGGCAGAAATACCCCGTTCAAGACAAGAGGTCATGTGGCTATGGTCGGTACTTTCGGCTATGAACTTGATGTCACCCGCATACCCCAGCAGGATAGGGATATGATACCCGCCCAGATAGAGGAATTCAAGAAGTATAACCCCCTCGTGCGCACAGGCGACCACTACCGCATCGGCAATATGTTCGAGGATAACACATGGGACGCATGGATGTTCGTGGCTAAGGACAAGAGCGAAGCACTGTTTGAATTTGTGCAGGTAATGGGCAGACCGAACATGCGTTCCCGCAGGATAATGCTCAAAGGTCTTGACCCCGATGCTTATTACTACGAGGAAAGCGAACCCGATAAACTGCTTTCGGGCGCGGCACTGATGAATGCAGGCATCAACGTTGCAAAAATATGGGGCGTTGATGGTATAAGCGGCGACTTTTCCTCTAAGATACTGCACTTTGTACGCAGGTAAGCCATGCCGGTACAGAAGATACAGGGCTATAACTGCATGATAGTCCTCTCGCCCGCAGGCGATGAGTGGCTTATGTGCAAAAGAAGAAAAGACCCCTATAAAGGACTTTACAATCTGGTGGGCGGCAAGATAGAAGTCGGTGAGGACGGTGAACATGCCGCCTACCGCGAACTTTTTGAAGAAACTTCCATCACCGCCGAACAGATCACCCTCGAAAGACTGATGACCTTTGATTACCCGTTGGACGGCTGTTATGTCGAAGTATGGGCAGGTCAGCTGAAACAGCCCGCAGAAGTCAGCGGCGATGAGAACGAACTCTGCTGGCTTCCGCTGACAGAGGACTTCTTCGATATGAAAAAGTTCGCAGGTGAGGGCAATATAGGTCATATGCTGGAAATACTGAAACTTCACCCCGAAAGATGGAATGTTAAGCTGTGATCTGCGGCAATACATATCTTGACAGGGAAAAAGTGATGACCATATCAAAAAAATCAGAAAGCGCATCTTCCCGAATATAAGGGAAGATGCCGCTTTTAATAAATGTTATATCTCGGTTTGGCAGTGTATCGTTCACCCACCGAAGGCGAAGGAAAATATGAAAGAACAACAATTTTGTATGCTGTTATCCCGCTGATACACCAAAATAAACGATGTTATATCGGGAATTTATAGCAATCCGCCTTAAAATTCAGACAAAATCCATATATCCGAGCTTTTGCGACTGAATTTTGTGAATTTAAATAGTTGGATTGCTATAAATATATTTGGCGGTCATCTTTCCTCGTTATAAAGGTATTTTTGGTGGCGTGCCAAAGGGATAGTCATAATTTTGTATCATCGGCAATACACATCAAAATCGGGAGAAAGCTAACTAAAATAAGGAGAATACTATGTCAACAATTTGTGCCATCTCCACCCCCGTTGCTGAGGGCGGCATATCTGTCATAAGGATAAGCGGCGAAAATGCCCTGAATGTGGCGGAAAAAATCTTTGCGCCCCATACCTGCCCGTCAGTGGCGGGTATGGCAGGCTATACCTGCGCATACGGGCAGATAAATGATAACGGCAGGGCTGTCGATGACGGCGTGCTGACCGTCTTCCGCGCACCGCATTCGTATACGGGCGAAGATGTCTGCGAGATATCCTGTCACGGCGGTATATATGTCACAAAGCGGGTACTCAGGCTTTGCCTTGAAAACGGCGCTGAACCCGCACAGGCAGGCGAGTTCACCAAACGTGCCATGCTCAACGGCAAACTTTCGCTGACACAGGCAGAAGCCGTCATGGATACCATAGCCGCACAGGGCGAATATGCGCTGGCTTCCGCTAATCTTACAAGAAAAGGCAGTCTTTTCGGGCGCATCGATAAAGTCACTAAAGAACTGGTGAAACTGCTGGGCGAACTGGCGGCGTGGGTAGACTATCCCGAAGAAGACCTCCCCGCCGTTGAAGAGAACGCACTGCGCGAAAGTCTTAAAAACGCCGTTTCCGTCACAGGCAGACTGCTTGCTGACAGCGATAACGGCATGCTGATAAAAAACGGCATCGACACTGTGATAGCAGGCAGACCGAATGTCGGAAAATCCACACTCATGAACCTTCTGCTGGGCTATGACCGCTCGATAGTTACCGAAGTCGCAGGCACTACCCGCGATGTCATAGAAGAAAGCGCCCGTCTTGGTGAACTTATCTTCCGCCTCTCCGATACGGCAGGCATTCGCGATACCGAAGATAAAGTCGAGAAAATAGGCGTTGAAATGGCACAGAAACGCCTTGAAGAATGTATGCTCGTAATAGAAGTGTTCGATACCTCAGTAAAGCCCGATGATGATGATACCGCACTTTTGGAAAAAGTAAGGTCGCTGGGCAAAAGGGCGCTGATAGTCCTTAATAAATCAGACCTTGAAAGCGCTGTGGGGGAAGATTTTTTCCGCGAATACTGCGAAAATATCGTCTGCATTTCAGCTAAAGACCCCAATGACCGTGAAAAGATACAGCATGCTCTCGAAAAAATATTCACACCCGAAAATTATGATGCAGACAGTACAATTTTTGCCAATGAAAGACAGAGGGGCTGTCTGGTTAAAGCTAATAAAAATCTGACTGCCGCACTGGAAGCACTTGAAATGGGTGAAACTTTAGATGCAGTCACCGTAATGATAGATTATGCCGCAGATTCACTGCTTGAACTGACAGGCGAGAAAGCAACAGAAGCCGTAGTAAGTGAAGTATTCTCGAAATTCTGCGTAGGCAAATAATATATATAATTCATAATTCATAATTCATAATTATTGGCATGAACGAAAGTGAGCCGTTTTAGCGTGAAACAGAGCGAACTATGACGCAGACAAAGTGGGGAAAGAACATAAAGCTGTGCGCGAGAAAAAGCGGTCGGTCAAGCCCGCCGCCAGAGGGCTTGCGGGAGTTTGAGGGCAGAGCCCTCAATCGTGGAAGCAGAAAGCAAAACGACAAACAAAATTAGTTGGGCGAACAAAGCGAAAGCCCACAAGCGGCGCAAAAACAGCATTATTCCGAACAAAGAGCGGGCAATTCGCCGGAAATTTGATGGGCGCACAAAATCTCGACATACGCAGTTCTTTTGGAGCGTGACGAATTGCCCGCGTTATTCTAGCCGAACAGCGATAGCGTCTTCGGCGGTCGTGACGCAGTCCAGAGGATAAAAACGGCAAACCATCTTCTATACAGCATTGATGTTATTAGACGGCGGTAGTTCGGCATTCGCACACCAAAAATCTGATACCCGTTTTTTCAACATTCAAACCGTCCCGTTGTTAAAAACTTCGGGGCGGTTTTTCACAAAAGAACGCACTACAAAGATGTTCCGCGCGAGTGGTGAAATATTGTGAAAAACGCCTAAATTTCATATTCAGGCAAAAAAAGTTTGAAAAGCTCTTGAAAGTTTGCGACAAAATGTTGTATAATAAAGTAGAGTAGACTTTGCATAGTGCTGTAAAGTCGGAAAGGAGCAGGCTATGGATAAGGACGAGAATATCACTGAAGAAGAAATAACGGAAGAAAAGGTCGCTGAACAGGAAAATGTTCAGGAAAGTGAGAACGACGACATGGCTGACCTTATAATGGCTGCTGACCTCAATGAATATGATGAAAATGAAGAAACAGCTGATGAACATGAAGAGATCGCTGAGGAGATAGAACCTCTGCCCGATGATGAGCCTGTGACCGATGAAGAAGATCAGCCTGATGAAGAGCCGATGCCCGAAGAGGATAAGGCGGAAGAAAATGTTCCCGCTGAAACAGTCATTATCAGGCACAGACCAAGACTTTTCAGACCTATCCTGTTTTTTATCATCGTGTGCTTTTGTATAATAGCGGGCGCTGATATCATATCTCAGCAGAATGAGATAGAACAGCTGGAACAGGAAACTGTTATGATGTCAGGCAAGATAGAGGAAACAAAGCAGAAAAATGATGAGTATACCGCTCTGCTGGGTGCCGATGAAGATGAGTTCATGGAGAGAGTGGCGGTCGAACAGCTGGGTTATTCTTACCCAAACGAGAAACGCTATTATATAGTAAACAAGTCAAAAGAAAAGTAAACTGCGGCGGCGCCGGATAAACGTCTGCCGAGAATTATAAAAGTGAGGAAGTAAAAACTAAATGCAGCTTGAAGTAGGAAAGATCTATGAGGGAAAAGTAACAGGTATCACAAAGTTCGGCGCTTTTGTCGAACTGGATAAGGATACAACAGGTATGGTACATATCTCTGAGGTGGCGAATACTTTCGTAAATGAGATAAAAGACCATTTGCAGGAGGGTCAGACCGTTAAGGTAAAGGTGCTGAGTCTGGGTGAGGACGGAAAGATATCCCTCTCCATCAAAAAGGCACAGCCCGCACCCCAGCGCAGACCCGCTGAACGCGGCGGCAGACCGAACGGCGGCGCACCTCGCGGCGACAGGGGCGACAGAAATGATAAAAGACAGGGCGGCAGACCTCAGCAGGGTTCTTTCAGACCCAGAAGAGATGACAGACCTCCGCAGGATTTCAGCAAGAATCCACCCCCGATATATGACCCGAACCAGAATTCGGGCAATGCTGATTTTGAGGATATGCTGAGCAAATTCAAAGCCTCCAGTGA
>NZ_ADKM02000050.1 GCF_000178155.2 Hominimerdicola alba 8 | reverse complement strand
AAAGACCCTGCGGCATGTACCGCAGGGTCTTTGACTTTATTTTATATAGTTAACAGTAAATTTTTTTATATTGTGAAATATGTGTCGCTTACTGTGGATAGCCTATTCAGCGGTGATGCCCGAATATATCGTGCCGTCACCCAGCGGGTCAACAACATCATAACTTGCGCCTTTAGGTATGTTTTCTTCGGGAACAGCTATAACATTGTCGTCTTCGTCCAGCAGTACCATGTCAGCTATGTAGAAATCCACCAGCTGATGGTGTGTGCTTGCCCATGTCTGGAAGAATATGTAGTTGTGGTCGTTCTCCTCAAAGCCGAATGACTTTGTTGTGCCCGCATTTACACCGGGTCTGCCGACTATCTCTGTGTAAGCCCACTGGTTTATCCAGCCTGCCGTGTCGTCCTTGTCAGAACTCATATCGAAGCCTGTCAGGTTGCCCGACCACTTCTCAACATTGTTGGTGCCCATCTCGCCGCCCAGCCAGTAAATGCCTGTGCCCCAGATCTCGCCGCTGTCCGAAGCGGGTTCCTGTGCTATGGCAACTACATCGAACTTGACAGTGAATATCTTTGCCAGTTCTTCCTCATGACCCGCAAACAACTTGTCCAGGTCGATGTTCCACTTTCTCAGCATGTATACAGGTGCAACAGCGTCATCGCTCTGTTCATACAGAACATTGCCGTTTGCGTCCTGCCACTGCTGGTAAACTTCCCTGAATTTGCACATCGGTATGCCGCCAACATCCTGCACCGAGATATCCAGCACAGCTTCGTTTCCGCCGTAGCCTTCTTCGCCCGGCTTGTGTACCTCATCCTTGTGGGGATTTTCTATCTCGTTGCCGTCAGCGTCCTTGTATTTCAGGTTGTTGGTGTTTTCCTGGTCAAATGGGTAGATGAACTGGCTGACATCGGTATCAAGGGTGAATTTCAGCGAAGCATTGTCATAATTCTTAAGCCTGTCCTTGATGGCTTCCAACCCCTGAGCGCCGCCCGCTTCCTCAGCAGGAGCCTCGCTCTCAGCGGGTGCTTCCGTTTCCTTCGGTGCTTCTGTCGTGGTGGTCGTTTCAGGTGCTTCCGATTCTGCGGGAGCCTCTGTTTCGGTCGCTTTTGTGGTGGTTGTGGTATCAGCCTTTGAACTTTCGGACGATGTGTCGCCACAGCCTGCCAGCATAGCCGAACTGAGTGTGAGCGCTATCGTCAGCGCGAGCAGCTTTTTCATTTGATTAGCCTCCGTTTCGATATAAACTGTGTTCTGTCACAACATTTGGCTGAGCCATATGACAGTTCAGCCGCCTGTTGCAAAATGCCAAAATTATGATTTATAAATAAAATAACTGGCGTAAATTTGTAAATTTTGTATATTTTCACAATTTGAAGGGCGTGAAAACAGGCGCAGTTGCTGCCAACAGCGCCTGTAGCTTTACTTATTTATTGCTTTGTTATGAGTCCGCGAAAAATTACTTTCTCTTGGAAACAACTGCAACTGCACCTGCCAGTGCCAGACCAGCCAGAGCTATACCTGCGGTAGCGCCTGTTGCCTGGTTGCTGTTGTCAGCAGTAGCGGTAGCATCGCTTGCCTTGGAAGTAGTTGTTGTGGTAGTAGTTGTAGTGGTCGTGGAAGCCTTGCTGGACTCGGCAGCCTTGGAAGACTCAGCAGCCTTGCTGGACTCTTCTGCCTTAGAAGACTCCTCAGCCTTGGAGGAATCCTCAGCCTTGCTCTCTTCTGCCTTAGACTCTTCTTCAGCCTTGCTCTCGGTAGGAGCAGCAGCCTTCTCTTCGCCTGCTATCTCAATTGCGTTCATGGTAACGTCCTTGCCCCACCAAAGCTGGCAAACTACCTGTGCCCAATACTGTTCATCGGTAGGTGCGCCCCAGTACTCTTCGCCCAGTGCGCCGAACTCAAATGTCAGGCTGTACTCGCCGTCAGAACCCTCAGCAGTGATGGTCTTATCAGCGCCTTCGTTGCCCCAGTCGCCCTTAACAGTGGTGTCCTGATCCCAGCCGCTCTTATTGCTGTTGAGCATCAGACCGCCGCCAAAACCGTCAGAGTCGTCAACGCTGAACTTGAAAGTTACAGCAGTAACGGTCGCTGGATCATAAGGGCTCTTGCCCAGATCTACATAGTACTGGGAAATGCCGTCAACCTCTTTTATCTCGACATAATCCAGACCTGTGTTGTCGATGAAGGTCTTATCTGCAAAAGCAGGGATAGCTGTCATGCCTGCGATAGCCAGTGCGGACATGCCCGCAAAGATCTTAGAAATTTTCATATACGGTTACCTCCAATAATTGTAATTTCCGCAGCTGCCTTATATCTGCAACTGCTTACATATATCCATGTAACCATTTTAGTACAACTACAATAAATTGACTAACCGATTATTGCGTTGTTAGAGATGGATTTTGACCATTAATTGCGATAATCACACGTTTGTCAAAAAGTTGTATTGTCTTTTACAAGAATTTCCTGTAGTTGTCTGAAAAATAAATTTCTAAAAGCTAAAAATTTTCCATACGCCCTAACAATTTGCAAGAACATATATGCCGAAATTTACGCACTGATGGTCAAATTTTACAAAAAATCAGCCAATCGCAATTTTTGCCCAGATAGCATTATCCGATCTTCCTGTAGATAGTCCCGCCCATCATCGTTTTTTCTCTTGCCGCGAACATTTCCGACACTGTTACTACCTGCCAGCCCGCTTCTTTCAGCTTCGGTACGAACCTCTCCATAGCCTCAGCTGTAGTCGCATAGTTCTCGTGGCAAAGCACGATCGCGCCGTCAAGACTGCCGTCGTTCATTGCCTTTTCCAGCTTCTCGACTATCTGATCGGCAGTCGCCTTGTTCCAGTCGCCCGTGTCTACCGAACAAGTGATAAGCGCCGCATCATTGAGCGTTTTTGCAGTTTCTCCGCCGTCGTCAAGGTATGGCAGCCTGCACATTGCCGACGGTTCTTCGCCTATTATGCCTTTCAGCTTGACGCGGCACTTCTCATATTCGTCCCTTATCTCGGCGGGTGTCAGCTCGCTGAGGTATGGGTGTGTCATGGTGTGGTTTGCTGTCTCCATGCCCTTGTCGTGGGCATACTTTACCTGTTCTTCGGTCTTTATCCAGCTTCCCACATAGAAAAATGTTGCATGGAAGCCGTTGTCAGCTATCGTGTCGATTATCCGATAAGCGGGGTCGTCCTTTTTCGCGGCGCTTGCGCCGTCATCGAAAGCTATCGCCACCATCGGCTTATCCTTGTCTATCCATGAAATGTCAGCTGTGTTTTTTATCTCCACAGGGTCTTCAAACACGTATTCCGCATCTGTTTTCCCCGAAGAAGACTCCACTGCCTCGCCGTCATCGCCTTTGCTCTCAGCGCAGTCGATGTAGAAATCTGTCAGACTGTCAGGCGACTCAACATAAAGTATCGGGTTTACCGCACTCGCAGGTATAGTGAACGCGCTGTTCTCCAGCACAGTCCATTTACCGCTCGGAACAGTCTTCTGCGCAACTTCGTCATAGTGATCTCCGCCGTCGTCACTGTACTGCAAAGTCAGCTTCATTGTGACATCACTGCCGCTCTTCTGCAAAGCATGCACTTTGAAAGCGTAGGCACTGCCCGCCTTGAATATCTCCTGATCCAGCACTATAGAAGCGCCGTTCCAGTTGTCGGTGCGTCCGCTTACAAACAGCGAACCGCTGCCTTCCAGCGACTCGTCCCCCGACTGTATCACGGTCGAAGGACCTCTTGCCTGCCAGCTGCATTCATCGTCCTCAAAGTTACTGGTGAAGTATCCCACGCCGCCTGCAACAGGCATTACGCCGCCGCCCTCATTTTTGGTGACTTCTGGCGCAGGGTCAGCCGAATAGTTCCCGTCTATGGTCAGTTCGTTCTCGTAGATCTCCGCATGACCCTTTGACTGATATCCCTCTATATTCAGCGCGACTTCATACATATTTCCCAACTCAAGACCCACCTGTTCCCACGCATCAAAGTGCTTTGAAACAGATATCGTCCCCTCCAGCTTCGTACCGTTCATTTCGGGCTTGACCTGCCTTACGCTCCAGTACTGGTCGAAGGTCTTTGTGCCGTCTATCGATGGCTGTTCGTATCTGGTGGTCTTGTAGATGTCGTATGTGCCGCCGTCCACCGTCACAGTGCCCAGCGGTGCTGTCGCTCCGGGTGGCCTCCACGAACCCCATGTTTCTACGATGTAATATTCCACCAGCGGATCTCTCGTCCAGCCGTAAACGCACATGTAGGAGTTGCCGTCGGGCTGATAGTCAACACCATATTTAATAGAGATATTTCCAAGATCCTTATAAGTCTTTGTGCAGTCGAACTTCTGCCCCCTGCGGAACAGCGCATTGTTGATGTTGTCCCAGCTGCACTTGAATTTTCCGCCGTCCATGACGGTCATCTCGGTGTCACCGTTATCTTTCCAGAGTTCGTAGTCGTATCCGTCAGCCGAACCTGTGATATTTTCGGTGAACACCTGTTCTTCCTTATCTGTCATAGTTTCCGTCTGCCCCTCCGACCGTGTAGTTGTTTCAGCCGCAGAAACCGATCTGCTGTCATCGTCAGCCGTACCGCCGCAGCCTGCTGTCATTCCGACTGCGCAGACCAGTGCGGCAGCCAGCGCCGCGCGGCGTACAAAAAGTCTGTTTCCCATTCGGGCACCGACCTCGCTTTCCCGTAATTATAGCGATCCGCCTTAAAATTCAGACAAGATCCGGTCACAAAACCCATAAATCCCAGCTTTTGCGACCGGATTTTGTGAATTTAAAAAGTTGGATTGCTATAAAGACCACGCTCTGCCGTAACGATCGGCATTTCGGTGAACGTTAAACGCACCCATGCCATCATTATAATAGTGTACCCGACAGTTGAGCATGTTCTTTATTTTAGGTTTAACATTTTTTGACGCATTTTTCAAGTCAAAAATTGCCCTTTGACCTGTGACATCAGTCGGTTTTTGTGCTTTGTGATTATAATTGCCGTCAGTATTACCTTGATATAAATGAAATATGACCAATCGGGTAAATGCTGTGTGAGCAATATATGTGTATTTGCATTTGTGGTCATTCCGCTGACACAACGCCCGATCATGCTTTGGCTTGCCGCATTTTCAGCAGGAGTGTTAAAGGGATAGTCATATTTTCATTTATCACTTATATGTATTATAATGTATGACCCATTAAAAGTCAATACTGCGGAAAGGGACGGCATACTTTGCAAAAGAGGAAATTTTGGCAGTGTTCTGATTTGCTTGCGTATATTTTGTTGAAATATACATAGATTTATAAAAAAGTGCAACCGACATTAACACAAGTGCAATCGCGGAAGTATTGACATTCGGGGCAAAATAGCTTATAATTAAAGCATAGAAAGAGAGAACAACAAAAAGATTATCATTATATGTTTCTCCGCATATGCGGGGGGACATAGATGATGATCGCACTACAGAAAGAAAACAGGCTTTGCAGGCGGCATGGATCTTTGCCGTTTGCTGTAATATAACATTTGATGTGTCGGCGGATGACCGCATGACATGAACTTCGTTATAAGATATCATGGACGGAGGGCGGCAGGTGTTCGGAAATAAAACGGATCTTGATAAGGAACTGCGCCGCGCCGAAAAAAGCGCAAGGCGGTTCGCCGCAAAAAACGCCCGTGAAGCAAAGGAAGTGAACGATATGTTCGGCAAAAAGAATAAGAACACAACTAACTACAGCTATACCGACCTTTCACAGAACAGTTCATCGGGCAACCCTATGCTGCAGTTTTTCATAGGTTTCCTGCTGTTGGGCGGCGGGCTTTACTGGCTGTTCAACTCCTTTACCGTTGCAGGCGGTTTCGGTTTCGGCATGAGAATGTTCGGTATGCACGTATCGGGCGGCGTTATGCTTATACCCCTTATGCTGGGCATCGGGCTGATATTCTTCCTTGACGGCAAAAAGCGTTTTATCGGTTACATGACCGCCGCGCTGGGGCTTTTCGTTATAGTGATATCACTGCTGAATTCTCTTGAATTCCGCCCGAAATACGGCACCACACTTTATGTGTATGTCATCATTTTCGCGATGATAGCATCGGGTGCCGCACTTATGATAAAATCTACCATGAAGAAAAAGAGCTGACCGAATGGAACTCCTTATTGCGGGAATAATACTTTTACTGATACAGCTGCCGCTGGGCTGGACTGCGGGGTATATCCTCAAGGCGATGGGCTTTGCCCTCTGCGCTGCGGGCTTTGCCGCGCTGACAGACTTCTGCGGACAGCAAAATAAAAATGATAAGAATGACCCCCCTGACCGCGCAAGCGGGCTTGGGGGTATCGCTGTTTGGAGAGTTGTGCGGGACATGCTGCAAGCTGCTCCCGAAAGCGCTCACTTTTGTAAGTCAAGGCTGGCAGCGCTCGGCATGCTGCACAGGAACGCTGTCATTTCGGCCGGCGCGGCACTTGTAAGTGCTGGCGCGGCGGCTGTCTTTGAGTTTTTGGTGAAAAGTCCTGCGGGTGCTTATGCGGCGGCTTTTCTCGGTGCGGTGAACACTTTCACCTCGCTGAGGGTGATACTTGCCGCTGTCGGGTTTTTGTGTGAGAACGATTCGCCATCGCCCGAAAAACGCAGTGAACTGCATTTCACCGACAACCGCACCGACCTGCTTCGGCTGAAAGATATACTGGGCAAGACCGCTATCTGTATGCTGGTGAACCTCGCCTGCGACCTGCTGAACCGAATCATACCGATAGAAAGCGTGCAGACATTTGCAGGCTTCATGGCGGCGATGAGCAAGCTGACGCTCTACGTGTTCGCGATAGCGGCGGCAGTGCGCGCAAATGCGGTGAGAGAAGGCTTCTACAGAAAACACCCCGAAGCTAAAAAAGAGAGGGATAGTATATAGACCCTGACTGCCGCTTGAAGAAAAAAATATTGGCGGCGGTAATATAAAAGTGTAAAAATAAGCGGAGATGAAAAATTTGATATCTGTAATAATCCCTGCCTATAACGAGGAGGGCAATGTCGAACGCACTGCTTCGGCTGTGGGCAGGATATTGAGTGAAAATGACATTGACTATGAGATAGTCTTTATAAATGACGGTTCTGCTGACAGAACATGGCAGAAGATGCAGGCGATGGTGAACAGCGACAAACGCATCACTGCCGTGAATTTTTCCAGAAATTTCGGCAAGGAGAGCGCCATTTTTGCGGGACTTGAACTGGCGCGGGGCAACTGCGCGGTGCTGTTTGACTGCGACTTGCAGTTCCCTGTGGAAACTGTGGTCGAGATGTACCGCATCTGGGAAAAGGGCGGTGTGGATATAGTCGAGGGACGCAAGAAGTCGAGAGGTAAGGAAAATCCCGTGTACAAGGGCTTTTCACTGCTTTTCTACAAACTGATAGGCAAGGGGAGCGGGCTGGATATGCAGGACGCTTCCGACTTCAAGCTGATGGACAGGTGCGTTATAGATGCGCTGAACCGCATGCCCGAAAGACTGACCTTTTTCCGCGCAATGTCGGGCTGGGTGGGGTTCAGTACCGAAAAAGTGTGGTTCGAGGTGGCTGAACGTGAGATAGGCACATCGAAATGGAAGCCGTCACAGCTGGTGCATTTTGCGGTGAACAATATAACTTCTTTCACATCTGCGCCTTTGCAGATAGTGACGGCATTCGGCGTGATAACTTTTCTTATATCGATAATACTGGGTGTGAACACTCTTTACAATAAATTTTTCGGCAATTCCGAGGCGGGTTTCCCCACTGTTATAATACTGCAATTGCTGACTTCAAGCATAATAATGTTCAGTCTTGGGGTGATAGGCTATTACATCTCGAAGATATACGAAGAGATAAAACAGCGCCCCCGCTACATCATACGCGATATAGTCCGCCAAAGAGAGGATAAGGATAAAAATGGGTAATTCATCGGCAATGTCTGCACCGCTGACCCCGCCTGCGAAGAGGGGCAGTGCTGTCAGGCGTTTTCTTGAAAACATAGGAGGTTTCTGCATAGACAGGCGGATATACTTTGCGGTGTTCTTCCTGTCAGCGGCGATAATGTACGGGTCGTATGCTTTCTTTAAGATACACCCTATCGGTGACGGTTCGGTGCTGGTGCTTGACCTCAACGGTCAGTACGTTTACTACTATGAACATTACCGCGAAGCCTTCTGGGGCAACGAAAGCTGGATATACAGCTGGTCGCGCAATCTGAGCGGTGAGATGTTCGGCATATTCGCCTATTATCTTGCAAGCCCGTTTATGATAATAATAGCGCTGATGCCGCGACACATGATGCTTACTGCCATACTGATAATACAGCTGGCGAAAATCGGGTCATCTGCGGTGACATGCTGTTTCTTTCTGAAACGGTCGGCAAAGAAAGAGCCGAAAACGGTGTCGCTGGTGATCTTCCCGCTGATGTATGCGCTGATGGCGTACATGGTGGTACAGCTGATGGACCCCATGTGGCTTGACGGGCTGATATATCTGCCTCTTATATGTTGGGGCGTTCAGCGGCTGGTGAAAGAGGGGAAGCTGCTGCCCTATATAGTACCGCTGGCACTGATGTTCATAGCGCATTTTTACATCGGCTATATGGTGGGCATCTTCACGTTTTTCTACTTCTGCTATACCTGTCTCAGTGACCCGAAAAGGGCACTGCCGAAGAAGTTCATACTGCGGTGTCTGGCTTTTGGGGCGGGAACTGTGGTGGCACTGCTGTGTGCGGCGTGGGTGCTGATACCTGTGTACAATTCGCTGAAACTGGGCAAGTTCGAGTTTACCGAACCCGATTTTTCGCTGGCGACACAGTTCGATTTCCTGACATTCATCACAAAGCTGTTCCCCATGACTTACGATACGGTATACCCTGAGGGCATGCCGATGATATACTGCGGTACTTTGGTGCTTCTGCTGGTGCCGCTGTATTTCATGAATGAGAAGATAACCGTCAAGGAGAAAGCGGCTGACGGCATACTGGCTGCCATAATGGTGGTGCTTATGTACATCAAGCCGTGGGATATGGCTATGCACGGCTTTCAGGTGCCTAACTGGCTGCCTTTCAGGTACTCGTTCACGTTCTCTTTCCTGCTGGTGGTGATGGCGTTCAAGAGTTTTGAGAACCTTGACGGCATAACCGCGAAAAATATCGGCGGGGTGTTCTTCGGACTGATGGTCTTCCTGTTCTGGTGCGAGAGGGAGAACTACACACATTTCAAGCTGTTCATCACCCGCAAAAATGCTGAGGGAGAACCTTACAACGTGATACAGGGCATCTGGGTCAGCATGCTGGCGCTGGCGGTATATTTCGTACTGCTGTATCTGGTGAGAAAGTATCCGAAGTCAAAGGTCGCGGCGCTTTCGCTGACGATGGTGCTGACGGTGGAACTGTTCGCGGTGGATATAGACACCATCAAAAAGATAGATGTAGATGTGGCATACTCGAAGTACAGTTCTTATGAACCTTACATGTCAGACCTGAAAAAGGCGGTCGATATGATAGAGGATTACGACACGGAACCTTTCTACCGAATGGAAGCGACTTTCCACAGGACGGTAAATGATGCTATAGGCACAGGCTACAAGAGTCTTTCGCATTCAAGTTCGACCATGAATGCACCTGCGCTGACGATGCTGCACAGGCTGGGATTTGCATACGGCGGTCACTACACCAAATATGACGGCGCTACCCCGATGACTGATGCCATCTTCGATATAAAATACTTGATGGACAAAACGGGCAATGACATGTATGTCAGCAGCAGGTATAAAGTTTACCCTGAGTACAAGCTGACTACCGAGATAAGTTTCGACCATGAAAAGGTAGTTGACGGCAAGTCCACTGTTGTGCCGACCACTTTCAAGTTCTATAAGAACCCCAACGCACTTGGTCTTGGTGTGGCGGCAAAGGGTGACATAGCAGGCGTGAAGCTGGACGATGATGACCCTTTTGAGAACCAGAACAGGCTGTTCAATGCGCTGGCGGGCGAGGAGTATGACTTCTTCAAGCCTGTTGATGTGGTGAACAGCGCCAGTGAAAATCTGATGACGGTGAATACCACTGACGGTCATGTGAAATACTATCCGATGGATAACAGCACGAAGGAATGCCACATAGATTATGTGGTGCGCATGGACAGGTACAGCGACCTGTACATGTTCCTGCCGACCAAATATGAGAGAAGCTGCAACATATGGTATCAGCCCGAAGACGACTATGTTGACGGCGAGTACAAGATGGAATATGTGGGACAGTTCTTCACGGGGGACAACTACTCGATAATGAAGATAGGCAGATTTATCGAGGGGCAGGAGATACGTGTGCGCGTGACCATCGCCAATGATGACAATGAGGCTTATTGGCGCGACAAGCTGTTCTACAGCTTTGACTATGACGGTTTTGCGCAAGCCTGCGCGAAGATGCAGGAAAACTCCTTAGAGGTGACGGAGTTTGAGGACACACAGCTGACGGGCAGAGTCAACGGTGAAGAGGACGGTCAGCTTTTGTTCACGACCATACCATATGAGAATGGCTGGAACATAACCGTCAACGGAAAGACTGTCACTCCGATTAAGGCGGTCGATGACACGCTTATCGCCATACCCCTTGAAAAGGGTGAGAACGTAATAAAGATGAAGTTCTCACCGAACTACTGGCGGCTTTCGCTGGTGGTAAGCATTTTCGGTGTTATACTGCTGGCTGTCATATCTGTATGGGAACTGGGCGGCGGAAAGAAGATGATACGCGCGATGCAGTCGGAAGAAGATACGGGCGAAAATGGTGATGTTCTGCCCGAACCGAAATACAGCGGTGCGCAGGTGCCCGAACCTGTGATGATAGAGATAGACGATGAAAAAACTTTGTCCGAAAAGGCGGATAAAACGGTTGACAAAAAAGAGTGAACCGGGTATCATATAGATATATGATGGAGATAACTGGAAATAAACCACAAAGGGGAACTGAGAATGGCTAAGAAGATATACAGAAAAAAACTGACCAACAGCGGCGGCGGGGTCTGTGTGCTGACGGGTCTTGCGGCGGTATTTGCGCTGTGCGCATCTGCGGGGGACTACATCGCGGGGGCGGTGTACACGCAGTTTTACAAAAAGCAGGTATACGACATGTCTTTTGATGTGATGAAGTACATCGAAAATTACAGAGCCGCATTTGTGATGGCTGTATTTGCGCTGATAATGTTCATCTGGGCGCTGTCTGCCGCTAAGGGCAAAAAGATGGGGCGCGAGTTCGGGTGGACAGGCATATTGATGGGGCTTTGCCTGAGCATAGAGCCTGCACTGGCTGTATGGGAAAAGCTGGAAGGTTCGCTTATCAGCGACTATTTCAAGACTGATTATGACAGCGACAAATTTCGCGGCGGTGTAGAGTTAGCTAAGGGCGGTCTGCCTGTGCTGGCGGGGCTGTTCATACTGCTGGCGGGTCTGGCAGTGGTGATAAAGGTAAGCGGCGAGGACTTTATGGCTGAGGTGCCGAGAGCGGACAAAAAATCAGAAAAGTCTGCAAAAGGTGAAGAGGGTGACGCAAGAGGTTTCGGCGGCGGCACGCAGGAAGTACAGGGTCTTACAGGCGAAACGAAGCCTGCGACCTACAGCGGCACTGCTGAGGAGGCGGTCGTTTCCGAGATGGCGGGTGAGTCTGTTGGCGGTGTTTCGCAGGACAAGTCTGCAAAGAAAGCGACTGTGAACCTTTGCCCACAGTGCGGCGAACTGGTAGGGGCAGACGAGTTGTTCTGTTCCAACTGCGGTCACAAGATGTGATATGTATCAAGAAAGCAACTGCATGGAGCGGCGTTTAGCTGTTCGGTGCGGGGCTTTCTTTTTTTTGTGGGGGCGACTGCTGATGGTGGTTTTATCCTTTGGAGCGAAGAACGAACTGCGGGAGGGTGGGGCTTGCCCCCACCTTATCAGTCATCGGTATGCTTGGTGTTTCTGGTTGGCTTGCGGGCGAGGGTTTAGTGGTTTCATCTTTTTGCGTGCGGGACGAACGGCGGGAGCAAGCCCCCGCCCTACACTATTGACAGGCTTATCCTTTGGAGCGAAGAACGAATGGCAGTAGGGTGGGGCTTGCCCCAAACTTATCAGTCATCGGTATGCTTGGCTTTTTTGGTTGGCTTGCGGGCGAGGGTTTGGTGGTTTTATCTTTTTGCGTGCGGGACGAACGGCGGGAGCAAGCCCCCGCCCTACACTATTTACAGGCTTATCCTTTGGAGTGATGGAAGACCGCCGAAGACGCTATCGCTGTTTAACGCCGGCAAAGCTGTCGCGCTGATACCGCGCGCTTTTTCTCGCTCACTGCTTTGTGGTTCTATCGTGGCTTTGCTGGGCGGCATGGTTTGCTAAAACGGCTTGCTTTCGGTCATGCCAATAATTATGAATTATGAATTATGAATTGTGAATTATGAATTATTGACTTGATACGGAAAATATTGTATAATGTGTGTGATGTTTACTGTATTTCGGTGAAAGTGAGGTAATTCAATGAGAGGTAAAAAGGTCACGGCGTTTGTCTGCGCGGCTGTCTTCTGTATGGGAATTATGGCGGGCTGTGCCGATAAAAGCAAGGAAAATTCCGCTGACAGCAAGGCGGGGGAGAATGTTATGGCTGATAAAACAGAGTTCTACAACGCTCAGCCTGTCGATACAGGCTGGGAATGGTCGAATGTGGAGATAGTGGGGGGCGGCTTTGTGCCGAATATTATCTACAATCCCACAGAAGAGGGTCTTGTATACTGCCGCACCGACATCGGCGGCGCATACAAACTGAACAAGGAGAACAACAGGTGGGAGTGCATCACTGATTTTATCGGCGGTGATGACTGGAACTACATGGGCATCGAAAGCATAGCCACCGACCCTGTCGAGCCTAACCGCGTTTATCTGGCGGCAGGCACTTATTCAAATTCGCCCGGTGCTATATTCTATTCAGAGGACTACGGCGAGAACTGGGGCATTTTTGAACTTCCTTTCGGGTGCGGCGGCAACGAAGTCGGCAGAGGTGCGGGCGAAAGGTTACAGGTAGACCCCAACGACAATTCGATATTATATTTCGGCTCGCGCGCTGACGGGTTATGGAAGTCTGAGGACTATGGCAGGACATGGGCGCAGGTGGAAAGTTTCCCGACCAAAGGCGGCTATTCTGAGGACGGATACAGTCAGGGGCTTACTTTTGTGGCGTTTGACAAATCGAGCGGAGAAGCGGGCAAGGCTACGCAGACTATATTTGTGGGCGCGGCGGCGACAAACGGAAACTACATCTATCGTTCAGACGATGGCGGGCAGACATGGACTGACATCGAAAATCCTGATGCGATAACTGCTGAGGGTGACAAACAAAAGCTGAAACCCTGTCAGGGCGAGGTGTCGGCTGACGGGTATCTGTATACTTCGTGGTCGATGAAGATAGGACCGAACGGTGCGATGGACGGTGCGATACAGAAGTACAACATCGCAACGGGCGAGTGGAAGGAGATAACTCCCGAAACGGGGCTGACCTGCGGGTACAACGGCATATCGGTCAACCCGAACGACCCGAACATGATAGTATGCACCACCCTTGACCTGTGGGCGATAGTGGACAATGTGTTCGTCAGCTTTGACGGCGGTGAAAGCTGGGGAAGCATATGGTACCGTGACGAGGATAAAAACAGGGTGGACAACTACGTGATGGACATTTCATCGGCGGAATGGCTTGACTGGCAGGATCAGCTGAAACCGGGCTGGTGGATGACGGGCGTGGCGATTAACCCTTTCAATGCGGACGAGATAATGTACGGCACAGGCGCGACTATTTACGGCACGACAAATCTGACGAAGGTGGACAGCGAACCTGTCAACATTGAAGTGCGGGCTATGGGCATTGAGGAAACGGCGATATTTGACTTTGTTTCACCGATGCCGAATGATGAGAACGCGCCCGACCTCTATTCGATAATGGGCGATATATACGGTTTCAAGCATCAGGACGCGAATATTGCGCCGAAAGAACATTTCGGTGATTTCAAGTCTACCGACATAGACTGTGCGGCGCTTGACTATAATATAGTTGTACGTGCGACAGATGAGGGAAGCGGTACTATATACTATTCCACCGATGCGGCTGACACTTGGGAAGAGGTGGAAACTCTGCCTGAGGGTGTGAAGAAAGCGGGCGGCGGGAGCGTCAAGCTGTCGGCGGACGGCAAGACCATTCTCTATGCGGCAGGCGTTGCGGGCGCAGGCGTGTTCATCAGCGATGACTTCGGCGCAAGCTGGACGATGTGCGAGGGCGTGCCGTCAGCGGCGCAGATAGAGACCGACAAGGTCAACCCCGACAAATTCTACGCGGCATTTGACGGCGATGTGTTCATCAGCCGTGACAAGGGCAGGTCGTGGGAGAAGCTGACTACCCTGCTGGTATCGAGTTTCTACATGCAGGCGTGTCCCGATGTGGAGGGCGACCTGTGGATAAATATTGGAAGCGGACTGTTCCTGCTGGACACCGAAACGGGCGAACTTGGCAACATGTCGCAGGGCTTGCAGGACTGCAAGGCGATAGGTTTCGGCAAGGCTGAAAAAGACGGTGACTACATGACCATCTACATGCTGGGGCAGGCAGACGAGAAAGGCTTCGGCGTATACATGTCGCAGGACAAGGGCGCAACATGGAAGCGCATAAATGACGATGCGCACAAGTGGGGCAACGTAAACAGCGTGATCTCAGGCGACCCGAAGCACTTCGGCAGGGTGTACATAAGCACCAACGGACGCGGCATAATCCGCGGAGATGTAAGATGATTCATAATTCATAATGCGGAATTCATAATTTTTTGGTATAAGAATATCCCCTCGCGGCGGCGGGGGGATATTTTTAGAATTTATCATTTTTAGTGTTTGTTATTATTTTTAGTATTGAGATAATATCTAAGGCATTTTTATGAGCGATTAAGTAGAAAATACTATCTTTCTTGCATTCAAATGATAATGAAAGAACATCAATATAGACGGTCGGATTGCTTACATCATTTACAGTAATAATAATTTGAATTTTACGACATGTAGGGCTAAAGGTTATTGCATCGGGAGATAAAGGGTTATTACAAGTGGTAGTGCCACATTCCTCAATCAATTGATAATCAATTATATCAGAGTAATCATAAATTTTTGTACTTTTGGTTATAGCAAATGTCACGTTGCTATCAGGAAGTTGTTTGGGAATAGCCCATTTTTTTCTTTTTTCGTCAATGCAAAATAGATTGCTTATTGATTTAGTTGTTTGAAAATAGTCTATTTGCGCTTGTTCCTTCAATGCAATTTGAGTTGTTTTGATATTCTCTTTTTTCTTTTCAATATCTATAGAGATTGAGATTATAACGTAAATTGCAATTAAAAAGAATGGCAATAATCCAATTAAAAGTATATCCATATAATGATCACTCCAGTAATGGTGGGAAACACATG
Source organism: Hominimerdicola alba 8 (assembly GCF_000178155.2). Lineage (GTDB taxonomy): Bacteria > Bacillota > Clostridia > Oscillospirales > Ruminococcaceae > Hominimerdicola > Hominimerdicola alba_C. Next base: position 103,563 of record NZ_ADKM02000050.1, on the reverse strand, counting down.
ATATTTAATGTATCTATATTATACACGAAATATCATGTAAAGTCAAGTGTTTTTGTGAAAAAGTGTTATAATATTTTCAAAAAGCACAGAGAGGACAGCCGCCATGTACTACCGCAGACTGCGTGACCTTAGAGAAGACCATGACCTGAAACAGCGTGAGGTCGCTGAGATGTTGCAGACTACCCAGCAGGTTTACAGCGAATATGAAAAAGGTATAAGAGAGATACCGCTCCATCGTGTCATAACGCTGGCGAAGTACTATGGCGTGAGCATTGATTATATTGTCGGGCTGACTGATGTGCCTGAACCAAGAAGATAGTTCCCCGTTCGTTGAGCGGGGATATTTTCTTACCATTTATTGCGCTGTGAAGTATATATAGATATGTTGGGTTAGTATACACTAACTATTTTACACAAAAATTTATGCTAAAAAAGTGCCCTTTACGGTAAAAAAAACGGAAAAAACTCTTTACAAACTAAAAAAAAAGTGGTATACTATAAGAGTTAAAGCGGGCACTGTTTGGTAAAAATGGCTAAAATATGGCTAAGAAATTTGTGGTTCATAAGTTTCTTTTTGTTAACTTTCCCGCCGAATTTTGAGAGTTCGTTTCTCAAATCATGTCGGGCTTGACCGCCCGTAGAAAGGATGATCGTTTAAATGGCAAGAAAAATGAAAACCATGGACGGTAACAACGCTGCTGCTTGGGCTTCATATCCCTTCACAGAAGTCGCTGCTATCTACCCAATCACCCCTTCCTCTGTTATGGCAGAGGTCACAGACCAGTGGTCTGCTAAGGGTCAGAAGAACCTGTTCGGCACACCTGTAAAGGTTGCTGAGATGCAGTCGGAGGCAGGTGCTTCCGGTACAGTTCACGGTTCGCTGAGTGCAGGTGCGCTGACCACCACCTACACCGCTTCTCAGGGTCTGCTGCTGATGATCCCTAATATGTACAAGATCGCCGGCGAGCTGCTGCCCTGCGTTATCCACGTTTCTGCAAGATGCGTAGCTTCGCACGCACTGAACATCTTCGGCGACCACTCTGATATTTACGCATGTCGTCAGACAGGCTTCGCTATGCTGTGCTCTTCCAATGTACAGGAAGTTATGGATCTGGGCACTGTTGCTCACCTGTCCACAATCGAGAGCAGAGTTCCTTTCCTGCACTTCTTCGACGGTTTCCGTACTTCCCACGAGATCCAGAAGATCGAAACATGGGATATCGAAGATGTAAGAGAGATGACCAACTTCGAGAAGATCGAGGAATTCAGAAAGAACGCACTGAATCCTGAGCACCCTGTACTTAAGGGTACTGCTCAGAACCCTGATATCTTCTTCCAGGCAAGAGAAGCATGCAATCCTTACTATGATGCAGTTCCCGGCATCGTTGAGGACTACATGAACAAGGTAAATGCCAAGATAGGCACTGATTACAAGCTGTTCAACTACTACGGCGCTGAAGATGCTACTCACGTTATCGTAGCTATGGGTTCTGTTTGCGATACTATCGAAGAAACCATCGACTACCTGAACGCTAATGAGGGCACAAAGCTGGGTCTGGTAAAGGTAAGACTGTACAGACCTTTCGCAGCTGACAGATTGGTAGCTGCTATACCTGCAACTGCTGAGCAGATCACTGTTCTGGACAGAACAAAGGAACCCGGTTCTCTGGGCGAGCCTCTGTATCTTGACGTTGTTGCTGCACTGAAGGGCACTCAGTTCCACGATATCCCCGTTGCAAGCGGCAGATACGGTCTGGGTTCAAAGGATACCACTCCCGACCAGATCAAGGCTGTTTACTGGAATGCAAGCTGGAAGGAGAACTACAAGCCTCGCTTCACTCTGGGCATCGTTGATGATGTTACCAACCTGTCACTGGAGACCGAGGGCAAGCTGGACTCTGCACCCGCAGGCACAACTGCATGTAAGTTCTGGGGTCTGGGCGCTGACGGTACTGTTGGTGCTAACAAGAACTCCATCAAGATAATAGGCGACCACACCGACCTGTTCGCACAGGCATACTTCGCATATGACTCCAAGAAGTCGGGCGGTGTTACCGTTTCCCACCTGAGATTTGGTAAGACTCCTATCAAGTCCACCTACCTCATCAATCAGGCTGACTTCGTAGCATGTCACAACGAGTCGTACATCAACAAGTACAACATCGTAAACGACATCAAGCCGGGCGGAACATTCCTGCTGAACTGCCAGTGGGACGAGGCTGACCTCGAAAAGCATCTGCCGGGTCAGGTAAAGAGATATATCGCTGAGAACAACATCAAGTTCTACACCATCAACGGCGTAAAGATCGGTAAGGAGATCGGTCTGGGCAACAGGATCAATACTGTGCTCCAGTCTGCATTCTTCAAGCTGTCCGGCATCATTCCTATGGAAGACGCTATCAAGTACATGAAGGACGCTGCTACTGCTTCTTACTCCAAGAAGGGTGAAGCTATCGTTAAGATGAACCACGATGCTATCGACGCAGGCTACCAGCAGGTAGTTGAGGTAAAGGTACCTGAGAGCTGGAAGAAGGCTAAGGATACCGAGATGGGTATGCCTAAGGTTACCGAGAAGCAGGAGAAGAACAAGACTCTGCGCGACTTCGTTAACAATATCCAGATACCTTGCAACGCTCAGGAAGGTAACTCACTGCCTGTATCCACATTCAAGGATATGGCTGACGGTGTATTCCCTCAGGGTTCTGCTGCATTCGAGAAGAGAGGTATCGCAGTAGATGTTCCTGCTTGGAACGGTGAGAACTGCATACAGTGTAACTTCTGCTCTTATGTATGTCCTCACGCTGTCATCAGACCTGTTATCATGACTGATGATGAACTGGCTAAGGCTCCTGCACTTGCTAAGGAGAAGGCTGTTCCTGTAACAGGCATGGCAGGTTATAACTTCGTTATGACTATGTCTGCACTGGACTGCACAGGCTGCGGTTCATGCGTAAACGTATGCCCCGGCAAGAAGGGCAACAAGGCTCTGAACATGATGCCTCTGGAGAGCCAGCTGGCTGAGCAGGAGGTATTCAACTACGCTCTGACTCTGGCTGACAAGCCTGAGGTTCACGAGAAGTTCAAGGAAACTACAGTTAAGGGCTCGCAGTTCAAGCAGCCTCTGCTGGAATTCTCCGGCGCATGCGCAGGCTGCGGCGAAACTCCTTATGCTAAGCTGATAACTCAGCTGTTCGGTGACAGAATGTACATTGCTAACGCAACAGGCTGCTCGTCCATCTGGGGCGGTTCCGCACCTTCAACTCCTTACACTGTAAACAAGGAAGGCAAGGGTCCTGCTTGGGCTAACTCCCTGTTCGAGGATAACGCTGAGTACGGTTACGGTATGTTCCTGGCACAGTCTACCATCAGAAACAGAACTATCGCTAAGGTTCTGGAACTGAGCAAGACTACTAAGGCTGCAGGCGTTAAGGAAGCTGCTGAGGCTTACCTGAGCACAGTTGATGACGGTGCTGCTAACAAGGCTGCTACCGCTGAACTGATCGCTGCTCTGAAGAAGTCCAAGAGCGCAGCTGCTGACGAGATCCTGAAGGACGCAGATTATCTGGCTAAGAAGTCCATGTGGATATTCGGCGGCGACGGCTGGGCTTATGATATAGGCTTCTCCGGCGTTGACCACGTACTGGCATCGGGCGAGGACGTTAACATCTTCGTATTCGATACCGAGGTTTACTCCAACACAGGCGGACAGTCCTCCAAGTCTACTCCTACAGGTGCTATCGCACAGTTCGCGGCAGCAGGTAAGGAAGTTAAGAAGAAGGATCTGGCTGGTATAGCTATGAGCTATGGCTACGTTTACGTTGCACACGTTGCAATGGGCGCAGACATGAACCAGTGCCTGAAGGCTATCAGCGAGGCTGAGAGCTATCACGGTCCTTCCATCATCATCGGTTATGCACCTTGCATCAACCACGGTATCAAGGGCGGCATGAAGCTGGCTCAGACTGAGGAGAAGAAGGCTGTTCAGGCAGGTTACTGGCATCTGTACAGATATGATCCTCGTCTGAAGGCTGAGGGCAAGAACCCATTCATTCTGGATTCTAAGGCTCCTTCTGCTGATTACAGAGAGTTCATCATGGGCGAAGTTCGTTACAACGCTCTGGCTAGACAGAATCCTGAGAGAGCTGAGAAGCTGTTCTCTAAGGCTGAGCAGAATGCAAAGGATAGATATGACTATCTGCTGAGATATGCTAAGCTGTACAACACTGAGGAGAAGTAATCCTTAAAGTGAGATAAATTTCCGCCGTACCTGCGGGTGCGGCGGATTTTTTTGTTGACAAAAACTGCGATGTGAGGTATGATAGTATCAGGGCAGGAAGTCTGTAAAACCGCGCAGACAGGGCGTGTCAAAGAGATTTGACAACGATTTTTCGCGGTTGTAAAATGGTTTTGGTGGAGATTTTCGGCGGAATGTGCTATGATGAGTTCACACAAAAGAAAGGAGGCGACCTTATGGAACTTTGCAAGACTATCAGAAAACTGAGGACTGAAAAGGGGTGGTCACAGGAGATGCTGGCTGAGAAGGCTTATGTAAGCCGACAGACAGTTTCAAATTGGGAGAACGAAAAATGCTATCCCGATGTTCACAGCCTGCTGATACTCAGCGACCTGTTCGGAGTGAGCCTCGATGAACTTATCAAAGGAGATGTCGAAACTATGAAAAAGACGGTAAATGAAAAAGACGCAAAAACGCTGAAAACTTCACAGTGGTGCGGGGTGCTGGGGCTTGTCGCCATGATGCTGACGACAGCGATATTCGAGAACTGCGGTGAGGTCGGCAGGGTCATTGGTGCGGTGCTGGCAGGCGGTCTGGCGGTGCTGACTTTCCTTTCCTTCCACCGAATGGAAACGATAAAGGCTGACAACGATATTCAGACTCAGCGGGAGATACTGGCTTTCGTGAAAGGCGAAACGCTCGATGACATCGAGAAAGAGAAGGAGCGGAAAAACCGCCGTTCCATCAGGAATGGTCTGCTGACGGCGGCAGGCATCAGTGCGATCAGCGGAATCATCTGCATAGTCAGGCTGGTGATGGAACTGGTGTGAGGTTCTATTATATATAGTATAGTCCCGTCGGCGGAGGTCGGCGGGACTTTTGGCGAGAAAATGTAAGATATCTGGCAGGGCATCTTGATATATGCAGTAAATAGAGAGAATTGTACATACTAAACAGAAAAAGGTGAAGCGAAAGTCGAAAATTCTACATTGGATAGACGGATAAATTTCCGAAAGCCCTTGCAAAATCGTGGAGGATAGTGTATAATAGTACTTGCACGACTGCAATAGATATGCGATGAAACGGAAGGTTGCTGGCGGTATGTCAGGTAATTTCCGCGGAGTATGTCCGATTTTAAACCGGGCGGCTGTAATACCGAGCACTGTTTGTGTTATGCTTCTTGCGAGAAGGCTGTGGGATATCCTGCGCTCTTTTAGCATAATGCGTGACCTTGTGCTTTGTTTCTTGGCTCGGAGACCGCGATGCGGTGTTCGGGATTTTTTATTGAGAAGCGAGGAACACACGGTAGAGTGTAGATTGAAATCACGAAATTTCGATTGGTAGAACAGATAGTCCTGCAAGCCTGTCAATTGCACAAGCGGTTGAGGGAAAACAGTCGATCGTTTGTGCAATTGACTGAGGCTTCCGGACTTATACTGATACTTACCCAATGTAGTATCGGTACCTTGCCCCTAAAACAATTTTATATTGCTGTAAGGAGGCGATTCAAGTGGCAGTCAATGAGAAGATGAGGATCAAGATCAAGGGCTATGAGCATGCTGTTGTTGACAGCGCAGCTACAAAGATCGTTGAGGCGGTAAAGCGTTCAGGCGCACAGGTTTCAGGACCTATCCCGCTGCCTACCAACAAAGAGGTAGTAACGATACTGAGAGCTGTTCACAAGTACAAGTACAGCCGTGAGCAGTTTGAACTGAGAACTCACAAGAGACTCATAGATGTAATAAGACCTACTAAGGAAACTGTTACCGCTCTTGAGAATCTTGAACTTCCCGCCGGCGTAAACATCGTTATGGAGGTCAAGTAATCTCCAAATGAGACCGAATTTGCGGGTCTCAAAAAACGAGGTTAACGTTAGGTCATGTCGGAAAGTTCCGACCAATAACCACAAGGAGGAAAAATCATGCAGAAGGGAATCATCGGTAAGAAGATCGGTATGACACAGATCTTCGATGAAACAGGAAAAGTTGTTCCTGTAACAGTTGTTGAAGCAGGTCCCTGCGTAGTTGTTCAGAAGAAGACTGTCGAGAATGACGGTTATGAGGCTGTACAGCTGGGTTATGGCGAGATCAGAGCCAAGAGAGTCAACAAGCCTCTCCAGGGTCACTTCAAAAAGGCTGACGTTGCAATGAAGAGAACTCTTAAGGAGTTCAAGCTGGCTGATGCAGCAAACATGAACGTTGGCGACATTGTAAAGGCAGAAGTTTTCACTGAGGGCGACGTTGTTGATGTCAGCGGCACCAGCAAGGGTCACGGCTTCAGCGGTACTATCAAGCGTCACAACGGCCACAGACTTAAGGAAACTCATGGTACAGGTCCTGTACACAGACATGCAGGTTCCTACGGCGCTTGCTCGGATCCTTCAAGGATCTACAAGGGCAAGAAGATGCCTGGTCAGTACGGTAACGTTAAGGTAACTGTACAGAATCTGACAGTCGTTAAGGTAGACGCAGAAAATAATCTTATCGCTATCAAGGGCGCTATCCCCGGTCCTAAGAACGGAACAGTGACCATTTGCGACAGCGTTAAGAAGAAGGCTTAGTGGAAGGAGGAGTTAATATGTCACAGATCGCAGTAGTTGATATGACAGGCAACAAGGTAGCTGACACTGAGCTGAACGATGCAATATTCGGCATCGAGCCTAACAAGGCACTTATGCACGCTATGGTAGTTAATTATCTGGCTAACCAGAGACAGGGCACACAGTCCACTCTCACCAGAACAGAGGTAAGAGGCGGCGGCAGAAAGCCTTGGAGACAGAAGGGTACCGGTCACGCAAGACAGGGCTCCATCAGAGCTCCTCAGTGGGTACACGGCGGTATCGCTCTTGGTCCTAAGCCCAGAGATTACAGCTATTCGCTGAATAAAAAGGAAAGAAGACTTGCTATGAAGTCTGCACTTTCCACTAAGGTCATCGACTCCAACCTGATCGTTGTAAACGAGATCGAGACCAAAGAGTATAAGACCAAAGTTATGGTCGATATGCTCAAGGCTATCGGCGCAGAGGGCAAGGCTCTCATCGTAACTGCTGATGTTGATGCAAAGGTAGTTAAGAGCGCTGCAAACATTCCCGGTGTCAAGACAGCGACCGTAAACACTCTGAATGTTTACGATATCCTGAACTACGACAAGTTCGTTGTATCTTCGGACGCTGTAAAGAAGATCGAGGAGGTATACGCTTGATGAAAAACGCTCACGATATTATCATAAAGCCTATCATCACCGAGGACTCTATGGACAGACTCGCTGATAACAAGTACACCTTCAAGGTTGCTAAGGACGCTAACAAAGTAGAGATCGCTAAGGCTGTCGAAGAGATCTTCGATGTCAAGGTCGCTAAGGTAAACACCATCAGCGTTAAGGGCAAGGAGAAGAGAATGGGCAGATACACCGGTTTCCGCCCTGACTGGAAAAAGGCTATCGTTACTCTTGAGGGCGAGAAGACTATCGAATTCTTCGATGGTATGTACTAATTTCAAAGGCTTGAACTTCGGGTGAGAACCCGTTGGGAAAACTATGAGATAGCCCTCGCAAAAGAGGTGTGGACAGGTTCCGCATTCTCCGCGTTGTTTCGACATTACCGAGAATGGCGCGGAAAGGCTCTGCGAGGCGGCGAGGACCGCTTGTTTATATCACCGCAGGGCGTAGGTATGGAAGGGTGCTTGGCTATATGCTTTGACCTTTTCGCAAAACCATATTTTAAGGAGTTGAATTAAAATGGCAATAAAGACTTACAAGCCCACGACTCCCGGTAGAAGAGGCATGACTGTCATCGACTATTCGGGTCTGTCTAAGGTTGAGCCTTGCAAGTCCCTTCTCGAACCTCTGAAGAAGAATTCGGGAAGAAACAGCTACGGTAGGATCACCGTTCGTCACAGAGGCGGCGGAGTAAGAAGAAAATACCGTGTAATAGATTTCAAGAGAAACAAGCTCGATATGAACGCAACTGTTCAGACTATCGAGTACGATCCTAACAGATCCGCGTTCATCGCACTGGTTGAGTACGAGGACGGCGAGAAGAGATACATCATCGCACCTAACGGCCTTGCTGTTGGCGATGTTATCAGAGCAGGCGCTGACGCTGATATCAAGCCCGGCAACGCTCTGGCACTGGCAGATATCCCTGTTGGTACTTTCATCCACAACATTGAGCTGTATCCCGGCAAGGGCGCACAGCTGGTTCGTTCCGCAGGCAACATGGCTCAGCTGATGGGCAGAGAAGGCGCTTACGCTCTGGTAAGACTTCCTTCGGGCGAAATGAGAAAGATATCTGTTAACTGCATGGCTACTATCGGTCAGGTAGGCAACATCGACCACGCAAACGTAAACATCGGTAAGGCAGGCAGAAAGCGTCACATGGGCTGGAGACCTACCGTAAGAGGTTCCGTAATGAACCCCTGCGATCACCCTCATGGTGGTGGTGAAGGTAAGTCGCCTGTCGGCAGACCTTCCCCTGTTACTCCTTGGGGTAAGCCTACTCTGGGTTACAAGACCAGAGCTAAGCACGCTCGTTCCGATAAGTTTATCGTAAAGCGCAGAAACGGCAAGTAACCTGAAAGGAGGACGATGACTAATGGGCAGAAGTGTTAAGAAGGGTCCTTACGTTCAGGAGGCTCTTTATAAGAGAGTAGTTGCTATGAACGAAGCAGGCGAGAAGAAGGTCCTCAAGACCTGGAGCAGAGCTTCAACGATCTTCCCTGACTTCGTAGGTCATACATTCGCAGTACATGACGGCAGAAAGCATGTGCCTGTGTACGTTACAGAGGATATGGTAGGTCACAAGCTGGGTGAGTTCGCTCCCACAAGAACCTACAAGGGCCACGCAGGTTCCAAGACCTCGAACAACGGTAAGAAGTAAATAAGGAGGATCAGACATGGAAGCAAAAGCTATACTGAGAACAGCTAGAATTGCTCCTCGTAAGGTACAGATCGTCCTTGATCTTATCAGAGGTAAGGATTACGAGGTTGCAATGGCAACTGTAAAGAATACACCCAAGGCTGCCAGCGAGTATCTGGAGAAGCTCCTCAAGTCCGCAGCAGCAAACGCTGAGAACAACCACAACATGGACAAGAACAACCTCTATGTTGCTGAGTGCTACGTTTGCCCCGGACCTATCATGAAGAGGATCATGCCCAGAGCACAGGGCAGAGCCTATAGAATTCTGAAGAGAACATCGCACATCACCGTTGTTCTCAAGGAAAAGGATTAAGTCGAAAGAGGAGGTAAACTATGGGCCAGAAAGTAAATCCACACGGACTCAGAGTCGGTGTGATAAAGAATTGGGATTCCCGCTGGTTTGCAGATAAGAGCACTTTCGGCGACACTCTGGTTGAGGACTACAACATCCGTAAGGATATCATGAAGGACCTCAACAGAAGATCCAAGAACCCCGCTGACAAGTGCGTTTACGCAGGCGTTCCCAAGGTTGAGATCGAGCGTTTTACCGGCAAGGACGGCGCTCAGAAGGTTAGAATACACATCTACTGCGCTAAGCCCGGTCTGGTTATCGGCAAGGGCGGTGCTGAGATCGAGAAGCTGCGTGCAGCTATCGAGAAGAAGATCGGCAAGAGCGTAGCTATCAATATCGTTGAGGTCAAGAACCCCGACATCAATGCACAGCTGGTCGCTGAGAAGATCGCTCATGATCTGGAAGACAGAATCTCTTTCAGAAGAGCTATGAAGCAGTCTATCGGCAGAGCTATGAAGCTGGGCGCTAAGGGTATCAAGGTTAAGGTATCCGGCAGACTTGCGGGCGCTGAGATCGCAAGAAGCGAGAGCTACCACGAGGGTACTATCCCGCTGCAGACCATCAGAGCTGATATCGACTATGGTACAGCTGAGGCTCACACCACTTACGGTCGTCTGGGCATCAAGGTATGGATCTACAGAGGCGAAGTTCTGAAGGGCGAGATCGCTGCAAGCGACAGACGTGACGTTTCCGACAGAAACGACAAGAACGACAAGAAGCGCAGACCCCGCAGAGATGACAGGTCTAAGGACAATCGCAGAGATTTCAACAAGTCCCGCGCGATGAAAAGAGAAGGAGGTAACGTATAATGCTGCTTCCAAAGAGAGTTAAGTTCAGAAAACAGCACAGAGGTCGTATGACCGGTAAGGCGCTGAGAGGTAATAAGGTAAGCTACGGTGACTTCGGTCTGCAGGCTCTTGAGCCCGCATGGATCACTTCCAACCAGATAGAGGCTGCCCGTATCGCGATGACAAGATACATCAAGAGAGGCGGTCAGGTTTGGATAAAGCTGTTCCCCGATAAGCCCGCTACCAGAAAGCCCCTGGGTACCCGAATGGGTAAAGGTAAGGGCGCACCTGAGTACTGGGTAGCTGTAGTTAAGCCGGGCAGAGTAATGTTCGAGATCGCAGGCGTACCTGAGGAGACTGCTAGAGAGGCTATGCGTCTTGCTATGCACAAGCTCCCTATCAAGTGCAAGTTTATAGTTAAAGAAACGGGTGGTGAGCAGTAATGAAGGCAAATGAGATCAAGGAAATGACCGCAGACGAGCTGAACACCAAGCTCGCTGAGCTTAAGGAAGAGCTGTTCAACCTTCGCTTCCAGCATGCTGTGAACCAGCTTGAAAATCCCAAAAGACTTCAGGCTGTGAAGAAGGATATCGCTCGTGTTAAGACATTCATTCGTAAGCATGAGTCCGAAGCTCAGTAATAAAGGAGGAGGATCACTGTGAGCGAAAGAAATCTGAGAAAGACCAGAGTTGGCACTGTTGTTTCCAACAAGATGGACAAGACTATCGTCGTAGCTATCAAGGATAACGTTCAGCACCCTCTGTACAAGAAGATCATCAAGAAGACTGTTAAGCTCAAGGCACACGATGAAAACAACGAGTGCAACATCGGCGATACAGTTAAGGTAATGGAAACAAGACCTCTTTCCAAGGACAAGAGATGGAGACTTGTTAACATCATCGAAAAGGCTAAGTAATTTATATAATGAGTGCGAGGTTCCTCGGCAGAGCGCAAAAACGCTCCTGCCGCGGTAACTGAGTCCTAGTTTTGAAAGGAGGAGCGCTTCAATGGTACAGATGCAGACTTACCTGAAGGTTGCAGATAACTCCGGTGCTAAGGAGCTTATGTGCATCCGTGTTCTCGGCGGTACGAGAAGAAAGTATGCTAACATCGGTGACGTTGTAGTTTGTTCTGTTAAGAAAGCAACACCAGGCGGAGTTGTTAAGAAGGGCGATGTAGTAAAGGCTGTCATCGTTCGTTCGGCTAAGGGTCTGAGAAGAGCGGATGGTACTTATATCCGTTTCGATGAGAACGCAGCCGTAATAATCAAGGAAGATAAGAACCCCAGAGGTACTCGTATCTTTGGACCTGTAGCTAAGGAACTGAGAGATAAGGATTACATGAAGATCCTGTCGCTGGCTCCCGAAGTTCTGTAATGGAGGTGTCGTTGAAATGAATAAAGTACATGTAAAGACCGGCGACACCGTCGTTATCCTGTCCGGTAAGGACAAGGGTAAGCAGGGCAAGGTCCTGGCAGTATCCCCTAAGGAGGGTAAGGTGATCGTTGAGGGTCTGAACGTTGCAAGAAAGCACGTTAAGCCCAGAAGCGCACAGCAGCAGGGCGGCATCGTTGATGCTGAGGCTGCAATGTACGCATCAAAGGTAATGGCTGTTTGCCCTAAGTGCGGCAAGCCTACCAGAGTAGCTCATAAGTTCCTGGAAGATGGAACAAAGGTCAGAGTTTGCAAGAACGATGGCTGCGGCGAAGAATTCTAAGAGGAGGAGTTAAACTATGGGTGCAAGACTTAAAGAACAGTATGTTAGCACAGTAGCTCCTGAACTGATGAAGAAATTCGGCTACGCTAACGTAATGCAGATCCCTAAGCTCGATAAGGTAGTTATCAACGTCGGCTGCGGCGCTGATAAGGATAACAAGAAGGTCATCGACGCTATCATGACCGATCTGGCTGCAATAACCGGTCAGAAGCCTATCGTTTGCAAGGCTAAGAAGAGCGTTGCGAACTTCAAGCTGAGAGATGGACAGATAATCGGTGTCAAGGTAACACTGAGAGCGGATAAGATGTATGAATTCGTTGACAGACTTTTCAACGTAGCATTCCCCCGCGTAAGAGATTTCAGAGGTATCAACCCCAATTCCTTCGATGGCAGAGGCAACTACTCTACCGGTCTGAAGGAGCAGCTGATCTTCCCTGAGATCGAGTACGATAAGATCGACAAGGTAAGAGGTATGGATATCAACTTTATCACTACCGCAAAGACTGATGAAGAAGGCAAGGAGCTGCTCAGACTGATGGGCGCACCCTTTGCTGAGAAGTAATGAGGAGGATACGTTAAATGGCAAAGAAGGCTATGATTAATAAGCAGCAGGCTGCTCCTAAGTATTCCACTCGTGCTTATAACAGATGCAAGATCTGCGGCAGACCCCACGCATATCTGAGAAAGTTCGGCGTTTGCCGTATCTGCTTCAGAGAGCTGGCACATGACGGTCAGATCCCCGGCGTTAAGAAGGCAAGTTGGTAAGTAAGGAGGTAGGCACAAATGCAGATTACAGATACTATTGCAGATCTGTTAACAAGAATACGCAATGCTAGCACAGCTAAGCATGCGACTGTCGATGTACCTGCATCTAACATGAAGAAGTCCATCACACAGATCCTCGTTGATGAGGGCTATGTAAAGAACTTCACCGTTATTGAGGACGGTAAGCAGGGTATCATCAGGATCACACTGAAGTACGATGAGAACAGAAACTCCGTGATAACAGGGCTGAGAAGAGTTTCCAAGCCCGGTCTGAGGATCTACGCAAGCTGCGAGGATATGCCTAAGGTTATCAAGGGTATGGGTATCGCTATCGTATCCACTTCCAAGGGCGTTATCACCGACAAGAAGGCGAGAGAGCTGAATGTCGGCGGCGAGGTCCTTGCATTCATCTGGTAAGGAGGACTAAGATATGTCAAGAATCGGTTTAAAGCCTATTAGTGTTCCTGCTGGTGTTGAAGTAACAATTGCTGACGGCAACGTTGTTACAGTTAAAGGTCCTAAGGGCACACTTACAAAAACATTCCACAAGGATATGATAATCAAGAACGAGGGCGGCGTTATCACTGTTGCTCGTCCTTCCGAGGATAAGCTGCACAAGTCGCTTCACGGTCTGACTAGAACACTCGTTAACAACATGGTTGAGGGTGTTTCCAATGGTTTCTCAAAGAAGCTCGAGATCGTTGGTGTTGGTTACAGAGCACAGAAGCAGGGCAAGAACCTTGTTATGAACCTGGGTTATTCTCATCAGGTGATCTTTGAGGAAACTGACACTATCAAGATCGAAGTTCCCGATCCTAACCACATTGTTGTATCGGGCTGCGACAAGCAGGAAGTAGGTCAGTTTGCTTGTGAGATCCGCGAGAAGCGTCCCCCCGAGCCTTATAAGGGTAAAGGTATCCGCTATGAAGGCGAGTACGTTATCCGCAAGGAAGGTAAGGCAGGCAAGGGCGCCAAGAAGTAATAAAAGGAGAGAATCACTATGGTTAAAAAGCTTGACAGAGCTAAGGCAAGAATCAAGAGACATCAGAGGATCCGCAACAAGATCAGCGGTACTCCCGAATGCCCCCGCCTCAACGTATTCCGCTCCTCTAAGCATATATATGCACAGATCATCGACGATGTTAACGGCGTAACACTTGCTTCCGCTTCCTCTATGTCTAAGGGCTTTGAGGGCAACGGCGGCAACAAGGAAGGCGCTCGCAAGGTAGGCGAGATGATCGCAGAAGCTGCAAAGGCAAAGGGAATCGAGAATGTCGTATTCGACAGAGGCGGTTTCCTCTATCACGGCCGTGTGCAGGAGCTTGCAGACGGTGCCCGTGAAGGCGGACTTAAGTTCTAAGAGGAGGAGGAAAAACAATGGCTTTAATTGATGCTTCAAAGATCGAAGAGCTGCAGGAAAAGGTCGTAGCTATAAACAGAGTATCCAAGACTGTTAAGGGCGGCCGTATCATGAAGTTCTCCGCACTTGTAGTAGTAGGCGACGGCAACGGCATCGTTGGCTTCGGCATCGGCAAGTCGGGCGAAGTTCCCGACGCTATAAGAAAGGCTATTCAGGACGCTAAGAAGAACCTGGTCAGAGTATCTCTCAAGGGTACAACTATCCCTCATGAGATCGTAGGCAAGTTCGGCGCAGGTGAGGTTCTCCTCAAGCCCGCCGCACCCGGTACAGGTATCATCGCAGGCGGCACTGTGAGAGCAGTGGTTGAAGCAGCCGGCATAAGAGATATAAGAGCAAAGTCGCTTCGCTCTAACAATCCTTACAACGCAGTAAGAGCTACCATCAACGGTCTGACCAGCGTAAGAAGCGCTGAGGCTATCGCTGAACTGAGAGGCAAGACTGTTAAGGAAATATTTGAATAAGGAGGATAAACAGTATGGCAAACCTGAAAATTCAGCTGATCAAGAGCCTGAGCGGCAGAAGCGAGAAGCAGATCGCCACTGCAAATTCTCTTGGTCTGAGAAAAATCGGGGATACGACCGAGCAGCCCGACAACGCATGCACACAGGGCAAGATCAAGCTGGTATCCCACCTTATTAAAGTAACCGAAGCGTAAGCAGGGAGGTGCGACAACATGAAGCTTCACGAATTATCACCTAATCCCGGCGCAGTAAGAGATGTTAAGCGCGTCGGCAGAGGTCACGGTTCAGGAAACGGTAAGACTGCAGGTAAGGGTCACAAGGGTCAGAAGGCCAGATCCGGCGGCAGCATCAGACCCGGCTTCGAGGGTGGTCAGACCGCTCTTGCAAGAAGAATTCCTAAGCGTGGATTCAACAATATATTCGCAACTAAATATGCGGTTATCAATGTATCCGATCTTGAACAGTTTGTTGAGGGCACAGTAGTTGATACTGAAGTTCTGAAGGCAGCTGGCATCATCAAGAAGGAACTGGATGGAGTAAAGGTTCTCGGCAACGGAGAACTCACTAAAAACCTTACCGTCAAGGCTGCTAAGTTCTCAGCAGCAGCTAAGGAGAAAATCGAAAAGGCAGGCGGGAAGGCTGAGGTGATGTAATTGTGATAGAGACATTTCGTAATGCCTGGAAGGTCCCGGAATTAAGAAGAAAGCTTCTATTTACATTTTTCATCATCGTTATATACAGGATAGGCGGCGCAGTTCCTGTGCCCTATCTTGACTCTGCTGCACTGGAAACATGGTTTGAGGGCAGCAAAAATTCAGGTGACTTTTTCAGTTACCTGAACGTCCTTTCGGGCGGTAACTTCTCAAAGGCTACACTGATGGCGCTGTCAGTTGGTCCTTACATCAACGCGCAGATCATTATACAGCTGTTGACCTATGCACTGCCTCCGCTGGAAAGACTCTCTAAGGAGGGTATGGAAGGCAGAAAGACTCTGAACAAGATCACCAAGTACACTGCACTCGGTATCGCACTGTTCCAGGGCTGGGCTTATTACAGAACACTGATGAACGTTGACGGTCTTCAGGTAGTTCAGTACACTGGTCACACCTTTGAGAGATATTTTACTGAAGTTATCATTATCCTCTGCTTCGTGGCAGGCGCTTCGCTGACTATATGGCTGGGCGACAGGATCAATGAAAACGGTATAGGCAACGGTGTTTCGATGCTTCTGTTCGCAGGTATCATCGCAAGAGGTCCTGAGGCTGTTCTCGGACTGTTCGAGCTGATGAAGACAGGCGAGGCAAGAAACATGATCCTTGTTCCTATCATCATCGTGGTATTCATTCTGATGATCGGCTTCATCATCTTCATGAACAATGCCGAGAGAAGGATACCGATACAGTATGCAAAGCGCGTTGTCGGCAGAAAGCAGTACGGCGGTCAGAACACTTACATCCCGATCAAGATCGCGATGAGCGGCGTTCTCCCCATCATCTTTGCGATGAGCTTTATGTCGATCCCCCAGACGCTCAAGCTCTTCACGGGCGAGCCGAAGGCGGGTACCTTCTATGCAGGACTCCTTCACTGGTTTGAGTACACTCATCCGTTCTATGCTTGTCTGTATTTCGTTCTCATCATCGCGTTCAACTACTTCTATGTAAGTATGTCCTACAACCCGATCGAGATCGCTAACAACCTCAGGCAGAACAACGGCGGCGTACCAGGCATCAGACCCGGTAAGCCCACCAGCGACTACTTCCAGAAGATCCTTGGTAAGATCACTCTGGTCGGTGCAGTGTTCCTGGGTATAATCGCTATCTTCCCTATCATATTCACTGTTATCACAAAGCTGAATATCGCAATGGGCGGTACATCTATACTCATCGTAGTAAGCGTTGCACTTGAAACTGCAAGAACTATGGAATCTCAGATGATGATGCGTCATCACTCGGGCTTCCTGAAATAATAAATTCCGATCGGGAAAGGGGTAAGACTTATGAACAATATCATTCTTTTGGGCGCTCCCGGTGCCGGCAAGGGCACACAGGCAGAGGTCATCTGCAAGGAGCTGAACATTCCTACCATTTCCACAGGCAATATGCTCAGAGCCGCTGTTAAGGCAGGCACCGAGTACGGTCTGAAGGCTAAGGCAGCTATGGACGCAGGCGCACTTGTTTCCGACGATATCGTTATCGGTATACTTAAGGACAGGATCGCTGAGCCTGATGCACAGAATGGCTTCATTCTCGACGGTTTCCCCAGATCTGTTCCTCAGGCTGAAGCACTGGACGCTATGGGCGTTCAGATAGACAAGGTCATTGAGATAGATGTTGCTGATGACACTATCCAGAAGAGACTTTCGGGCAGAAGAGTTTGCCTCGACTGCGGCGCTACCTACCATGTGGATTTCAAGCCATCTAAGGTAGAAGGCGTTTGCGATGTCTGCGGCAAGCCGATCGTTATCCGCAAGGACGACGAGCCTGCCACTGTAAAGAGCAGACTGGAAACATATCATAAGACCACCGAGCCCCTTAAGGGCTACTATGAGAAGCAGGGCAAGCTGACCTCCGTAAAGGGTCGCGAAACTGTTGAGGAAACTTCCGCAGCAGTTATGGCTGCTCTCAAGGCTTGATATTTATATAGAAAGCGTAATTTTTAAATGATATGTATCAAATCCAATAAGGAAATAGAAAAGCTGCGCAAGGCGGGTCAGATAACCGCCGGCGCGCTGCAAGCAGCAGGTGAGGCGCTCAGGCCGGGCATGACTACCCATGAGCTTGATAAAGTTGTCGAGAGATACATTCTTTCACACGGCGCTAAGCCGGGATTTAAAGGCTACGGCGGGTTCCCCGCTGCTGCCTGCATATCCGTAAATGACGAGGTCATTCACGGCATACCCGGTAACAGGAAGATCCTGGAGGGCGACATAGTTTCCGTTGATACGGGTGCTTTTGTTGACGGCTATCACGGTGACTCCTGCAAGACATTTGCCTGCGGCAAGATCTCAGACGACGTTCAGGCACTTCTTGATTCCACCGAAGAAAGCCTTTACGAGGCTATTAAAATGGTAAAGCCAGGCGTAAGGTTGGGCGACATCGGTGCGGCTATACAGAAGTATAACGAGGACAGAGGTTTCTCGGTCGTCAGAGAATACTGCGGTCACGGACTGGGCAGGGATCTCCATGAAGACCCCGAAGTTCCCAACTACGGCAGGGCAGGTCATGGAGTAAGGCTCCAGGCAGGTATGGTCATCTGCATCGAACCCATGATAAATATGGGTACTGCTGCCATCAAGGTACTGCCCGATGGCTGGACTGTAAAAACACAGGACGGCAAGTGGTCCGCACATTTTGAGCATGCGATCGCTGTAACACAGGACGGCTGTGTGATACTCAGCAAACTGTGATGACAGACGGTGGTATACAGGTCGGTTCATTGGTATGGGCGCTGGCAGGCCGTGAGAAAGACTCGCTCTATGTTGCAGTGAGAGTCGGCGGCGGCTTTGTGTATCTGGCGGACGGACGGCACAGAAAGGCTGAAAGTCCTAAGAAAAAGAGCATGAAGCACATTTCACCTGCGAACGCGCCTGTTTATACCGGCGAACTGACAAACAAGAAGTTAAGACGGCTGATAAATCAGTAC
This sequence comes from Hominimerdicola alba 8, assembly GCF_000178155.2. Lineage (GTDB taxonomy): Bacteria > Bacillota > Clostridia > Oscillospirales > Ruminococcaceae > Hominimerdicola > Hominimerdicola alba_C. The sequence goes on along the minus strand of NZ_ADKM02000050.1, from coordinate 85,270 downwards.
ATGACCCATACTGATGAACAGCAGACAAGACCTTTGAGTGGGGAGGTTTTTTAATGTCGAAAGAAGATGTACTTGAAGTTGAGGGTACAGTTGTGGAGGCACTGCCTAACGCAACATTCACTGTTGAACTTACAAACGGTCATAAAATTCTTGCTCATATTTCGGGTAAGCTGCGTATGAACTACATTCGTATCGTGCCCGGTGATAAGGTCACAGTCGAGATGTCGCCTTATGACTTGACAAAGGGAAGAATAACCTGGAGAGCTAAGTAAAGCAAGCGGTTGCAACAAGGCTTTCCCTTATACGTTGAGGGCTGAAAAGCCCGGATAATCGAAGGAGGTATTTCAATGAAAGTAAGACCTTCAGTTAAGCCTATCTGCGAAAAGTGCAAGATCATCAAGAGGAAGGGCAAGATCATGGTTATCTGCCAGAATCCTAAGCACAAGCAGCGTCAGGGCTAACAAACCAATAATGGAGGTGCAGCTAAATAATGGCTCGTATTGCTGGTATAGACCTGCCCAGAGATAAGAGGATCGAAGTCGCTCTTACCTACGTTTACGGCATTGGTCAGAAGACTGCTACAAAGATCATCAAGGAAACAGGCGTTGATCCTGACGTAAGAGTCAAGGACATGTCTGAGGATGATGTTTCTAAGCTTCGTGAGTATATAGATCACAACCTGACTGTTGAGGGCGACCTGAGAAGAACAGTTGCTCTGAACATCAAAAGACTGACAGAGATCGGTTGCTACAGAGGTCTTCGTCACAGAAAGGGTCTGCCCGTTAGAGGTCAGAGAACTAAGACGAACGCCAGAACTCGTAAGGGTCCTGTTAAGACCATCGCTAACAAGAAGAAGTAAGGGAGGGTATGAAGCATGGCTCAGGCTAAGAAGAAGACGACTGTACGTCGCCGTCGTGAAAGAAAGAACATTGAACAGGGACAGGTTCATATCCAGTCCACATTCAACAACACAATCGTTACCATCACTGACATGCAGGGCAACGCGATTTCTTGGGCATCCGCAGGCGGACTCGGTTTCAGAGGTTCCAAGAAGTCCACTCCTTTTGCTGCTCAGACTGCCGCAGAAACTGCTGCAAGAGCCGCTAAGGAACATGGTCTGAAGGTAGTTGAGGTATTCGTTAAGGGACCCGGCGCAGGCAGAGAAGCTGCTATAAGAGCGCTGCAGTCTGAGGAACTGGAAGTAAGACTTATCAAGGACGTTACTCCTATCCCTCACAACGGTTGCCGTCCCCCAAAGAGAAGAAGAGTGTAATAACATACGAATTGAGTTACAGTTTGACTCAAAGTCGGGTAAAGCTGCTTAGCGCGTAAGACTTAAGACCCGATATAACATTGAAAACGGAGGTCATTAAAAATGGCAGTAAACAGAGAACCAATACTCAAGAGATGCAAGTATCTCGGCATCAGCCCAATGGTTATGGGCGTAGCTAAGGAAACCAAGCGTGACCCTAACGCTAACAAGCGTAAGAAGGTATCCGAGTACGGTCTTCAGCTGAAGGAAAAGCAGAAGCTGAGATTTATCTACGGCGTTCTGGAGAAGCAGTTCCATCACTATTTTGAGATCGCTCAGAAGATGGAAGGTCAGGCTGGTACCAACCTGCTGACTATACTGGAGTCCAGACTGGACAGCGTTGTTTTCAGAATGGGTCTTTCCATGACCAGACGTGAGGCTAGACAGCTGGTCGTTCACGGTCACTTCCTTGTTAACGGCAAGAGAGTTGACATCCCTTCCTACAGAGTGAAGGCCGGCGACGTTATCTCCCTGAAGGAGAACAGCAAGAAGAGCCCCAAGTTCAAGCAGATCATCGAAGCTACTGCCGGCAGAGTTGTTCCTACTTGGCTCGATATGGACAAGGAGAACCAGACTGCAAAGGTAGTTCGTATGCCTGTTAAGGAAGACCTCGATTATGAGATCGAGGAACACCTGATCGTAGAGCTGTATTCTAAGTAATCCGTTTAAGGTTCTCGGTGTGCTGTACCTGCAAGGGTACAGCCTATCGGGATACTTGGAATTATTTAGTTAGATTCGGACACATTACAAATCATGTTTGAAAACAGGAGGGTTATTAATGCTTGAAAAGATAGAAAAGCCAAAGATCGAAACGCCTGAGCTCAAAAGCAACGGAACATACGGCAAGTTTATTCTCGAGCCTCTGGAGCGCGGCTATGGTATAACTCTCGGCAACAGTCTGAGACGTGTACTGCTCTCCTCTTTACCCGGTGTGGCTGTTACATCTGTAAAGATAGACGGCGTACACCACGAACTCTCAACGATCCCCGGTGTTAAGGAGGACGTTACTGAGATAATCCTTAACCTGAAGGGTCTGACTGCAAAGCTTTACGGTGAGGGTCCAAAGACTATCTACATTGAAGCTGAGGGCGAATGCGTTGTTACCGCAGGCGACATCAAGGCTGATTCTGAGGTAGATATACTTGTTCCCGATATGCATATTGCAACACTGGGCGCTGGTGCCAAGCTGTATATGGAGATCACTATCGACAGAGGCAGAGGCTATGTTTCTGCTGAGAAGAATAAGTCACTTATGCAGAATGCACCTATCGGCATTATTGCTGTAGACAGTATCTATTCGCCGGTACTCAAGGTAAACTACACTGTTGACAACACCCGTGTAGGTCACATTACCGATTTTGATAAGCTCACACTGGAGGTCTGGACTGATGGTACGATCTCCGCTAAGGAAGCTGTTTCAATGGCAGCCAAACTCCTCAACGAGCATCTTAATCCTTTCGTTGACCTCTCTGAGGAGGCTAACGTTGTGGAGATAATGGTTGAGAAGGACGATCAGAGCCAGGCTAAGGTTCTGGAGATGACCATTGAGGAACTTGACTTATCCGTGCGTTCTTTCAACTGTCTGAAGCGCGCAGGCATCAACACAGTCAACGATTTGATCGAAAAGTCAGCAGAAGAGATGATGAAGGTTCGTAACCTCGGTAAGAAGTCCTTCGACGAGGTAAAAGAGAAGCTTCATTCACTGGGCTATGAGCTCAATTCTGAGGAAGATAATTAATGTAAGGAGTGAAAATCTATGCCAGGCACAAGAAAGCTGGGAAGGACCAGTGACCAGAGAAAGGCTATGCTGAGAGCTATGGTTACTTTCCTTCTGGAAAACGGTAAGATTGAAACCACTGTAACTAGAGCTAAGGAAGTTGCTGCTATGGCCGAGAAGATGATAACTCTCGGTAAGGCAGGCGACCTGCATTCTAAAAGACAGGTACTTTCTTATGTAACTAAGGAAGCTGTTGCTAAGAAGCTGTTCGACGAGATAGCTCCTAGCTATGCTGAGCGCAAGGGCGGCTACACCAAGATCGTTAAGATCGGTCCCCGTCGCGGCGATGCTGCTGAGATGGCTATTATCCAGCTGGTTTAATATACTACTGATTTTTAAGACCGTACCTTTGGGTGCGGTCTTTTTATTTGCCGCTATTATTGGAGGGCGGGGGCTTGTTCCCCGCCGTTTTGCTGTGTCGTAATTCTTCTGTGTTTTTTCGTCTGTCACTTTGTTCGCCCAAACCGTTTCGTTTGTCGCGTTGCTTGACCGCGCGCTCTGACACTTTGGCGTTTCCCACTAATAAGTGCAAAAAAGCGCCCACTTTTTAAGTGAGCGCTCTTCTATCGTTCATGTCAATAATTATGAATTATGAATTATGAATTATGAATTCAGAATTATATCATCGACTCTTCCCAGCTTGCAGGTGCTTCGATACCCAGTATCTTAAGTACGGTAGGTGCAACGTTTGCAAGACCATACTTGGTGCTGTCAGCATCTTTGATCTCGTACTTATCCTTGCTTACGATGTAGAAAGGTACACGGTTCAGCGAGTGTGCTGTTCTTACAGTGATCTCGCCCTTCTTGTTCTTCTCCAGCATCTCGTCAGCGTTACCGTGATCTGCGGTGATGAGGACGGTGTAGCCGTATTCCTCAGCGACTTTCAGCAGTCTTGTCAGACCGAGATCAACAGACTCAACGCCGATGATAGTAGCGTCCATCGAACCTGTATGACCGACCATATCGCCGTTAGGGTAGTTGCATCTGATGAAGTCGAACTTCTCGGACTTGATAGCTTCGATGAGGTCATCGGTTATCTCAGCGGACTTCATCCAGGGGCGCTGATCGAAGGAAACTCTGTCAGAAGGTATCTCCTTCCACTCTTCGGAAGCGAACTTCTCGGATCTGTTGCCGTTCCAGAAATAGGTTACGTGACCATACTTCTGAGTTTCGGAAACTGCGTAGGACTTCAGACCTGCCTTGTCGAGTATCTCGGACATGGTTTCCTTGATCTCGGGAGGATTAACCAGATACTTGCTTGGAATGTGGAGGTCGCCGTCATATTCCAGCATGCCTGCGTACTTGACATCAGGCTTAACGCCTCTGTCGAAGTAGGTGAAGTCATCGCCTGCATCGAATGCCATTGAAAGCTCGATAGCTCTGTCACCTCTGAAATTGAAGAGGATAACGCTGTCGCCGTCAACGATCTTGCCCACTGGCTCGCCGTTCTCAGCGATAACGAATGCAGGAAGATCCTGATCGATAGCGCCGGTTTCGTTTCTCAGTGTTTCAACAGCTTCCAGTGCGTTTGCGAACTGTCTGCCTTCGCCCTTTACGTGAGTTTCCCAACCCAGCTTGACCATATCCCAGTCAGCCTGGTATCTGTCCATAGTGACTTTCATTCTGCCGCCGCCCGAAGCGATCTTAGCATCGAAAGTGCCGTCATTCAGTGAAGCCATGCACTTTTCCAGATCCTCGATATAGAGGGGAGCGCTTGTTGCGGGCACATCTCTGCCGTCCAGCAGAACATGTACTCTTACCTTAGCCGCACCCTGCTCTTTAGCCTTAGCTATCATTGTCTTGAGGTGAGAGATGTTTGAGTGAACGTTGCCGTCAGACAGCAGACCGATGAAGTGCAGAGTGCCGCCATTAGCCTTAGCGTTCTCCAGCAGTTCCTTCCATGTAGCGGAGTCGAACATCTTGCCGCTTTCGATGGACTCATTTACCAGCTTAGCGCCCTGCGAGTAGATCTGACCGCAGCCCAGTGCGTTGTGACCTACCTCTGAGTTACCCATATCGTCATCGGTAGGCAGACCTACTGCACTGCCGTGAGCCTTAAGGGTGGTATAGGGACAGACTTTTCTAAGTCTGTCCAGTGTGGGGGTGTTAGCCTCAGTGACAGCGTCACCCAGACCTGTAACGGAGATGCCAACGCCGTCCATTACTACGAGTATGACCTTTTTGTTAGACATGTTAAAAACGTCCTTTCATGTATATATTGCCGATCTATCTGCCAAGCGCCCCCGCGTCAGCGGGGGGACACCCGACAGCCATTCGGCTTGAATTTTCAGCCGAAACCGTTACTTTGCTTTACCCTGATTTGCCACGCTGTTCATTTTAGCAGTCAGTTCATCGGGGTCGCACAGATACTCTTTGCCTATCACGTTGAGGTCGTCATCGAATTCATACACCAGCGGGATAGCTGTAGGTATGTTTACACTAACTATTTCCTCATCGCTCAGACCGTCGAAGTACTTTACAAGCGCTCTCAGGCTGTTGCCGTGAGCGGCTATCACCACGCGCTTGCCTGCCTTGATCTGAGGTTTTATCACCTCTTCAAAGTAGGGCACTGCTCTTGCGATAGTATCCTTAAGGCTCTCCTGCAAAGGAAGTTCTGCGGGGTCTGCCTCGCGGTACTTGGGGTCTTTCTTCGGATTTCTCTCGTCGTCCTCAGTCAGAGCCATCGGAGGGATATCGAAGGATCTTCTCCAGATCTTTACCTGCTCTTCGCCGTATTTAGCGGCAGTTTCGCTCTTGTTAAGACCCTGGAGCGCACCGTAGTGTCTTTCATTGAGTTTCCAGCTCTTCACCACAGGCAGCCATTCCCTGTCCATCTCTGCCAGCACATTATTGAGCGTATGGATAGCCCTTTTGAGGTAAGAGGTATAGCATATATCGAAATCAAAGCCTGCATCTTTCAGCACCTTGCCTGCTTTCTTAGCTTCCTCCACACCTGCCTCGCTCAACTCAACATCTGTCCAGCCTGTGAACTTGTTCTCCTTGTTCCACTCGCTTTCGCCGTGACGGATAAGTACCAGTTTCATGCTCATATTAAATTGTCCTTTCGTTTATGCCCCATACCCGCGCATGAAGGGCAGCGGCATACTTATTTATAACAAATGCCGTTGGCATCTATTACCGAAACCAAATAAGATTTAAGCTATGCCGAACTCACTCAAATGCAGTGATGTCCAGCGTATCGGGGTCGGGGTTGACAGCGCGGTAAGCATCGTCAGCCTGATCCCACTTTTCTTTCATAAGTCGTTTTGTATCGGGGGCAAGGGCTTTTTTAAAGTCTGCCCTGAAATCGGGGTCGTATTTATCGACATCGTCCCATGTGTAGTACACGCCTTCGATGGTGAAGACACCTTGGTTTTCATGGACTTCCCTGCCGTCAGACAGCTTTATGTCGAACCAGTCGCCCACCTTGTCGTTCTGCGCTTCGATGGCTTTATCTTTGCCCGAACCGCTCTCAGCCATTGTTCTGATGAACTCGTCAGCCCGCGCGACAGCATCGGGGTTTGATAACTCCTGTCCGTAACCGTAGGGTGAACTGTCACTGCGATACCAGAGGGTAACACCGTCAAGGTCAGTCTTGCTTTCAGCCTGTGCGGGGGTCTTGCTATCGACATTTCCGCAGGCGGTCAGCGCCATCAGACAAGCCGCTGTAATAAAAAGTATAGTTTTTTTCATTTTGTTTTCTCTTTCAATTTATCTATCTCTTATAGCCTCACTCATGCGAGGTCGGCGTGTTTTTGTCTTGCGACCGCGTAAGCCATCATCAAAAAGATGAAAGCCGCGATATTTGCCCAGCCGCAGTAATTCATCACTGTGAAATTCATCATATGGAATGCAAATGTTTCCTGACCCTCACGGATCAGTATCCTTTGAGTTCTGCGATACATATAGATGTAGACCACCTGACTGACAGGCAACACCAGTAATGTCACCACGCCCATAAACAGCGGGTCTGAGTCGGTGTCCATAAGTAATTTCATAATGAACCAGAGTATGAAATACAGCACCACGCCGCCGTAGAGTGTTATCACCAGCGCGGTGTCGGGGCTGTTGGGCGGTATCTCGCTATTAAGGTCGAATACCGAGATCAGCGCCTTTGAATAAAAGGCGGGTCTGAAAATGTAGATTATCGTTATCAGCAGGAAATATATCTCCTCAAACACGATGGATAATATCATCAGTCGTCTGAGCAGTGTACTTCTCTTCATTCAGCATCACTATCCTTAGGATAAGATTTCCCCAAAAGATATTTGCCTTTCTCTCACATGCCGTGACTTTCGGGGGACTTTATACGTCCCCCCGAAAGCGGCATATGGTTTTATTCTATATTATATTAGCCGTTTACAGCTGCCTGTACGATGGTGTTGAAGTCAGCTGCCTTAAGGGAAGCGCCGCCTATCAGACCGCCGTCAACGTTCTCCTTAGATAGCAGTTCAGCAGCGTTGCCTGCGTTCATGGAACCGCCATACTGAATGGTAACAGCCTGTGCGGTAGCTTCATCATATATCTTAGCCAGAGTTGCTCTGATGAATGCACAAACTTCCTCAGCCTGATCTGCGGTAGCGGTCTTGCCTGTGCCGATAGCCCATACAGGCTCATAAGCGATAACAGTCTTCTTAACGTCCTCAGCGGAAACGTCATACAGATCCAGCTTTATCTGACGAGCGATAACTTCCTCAGTGATGTTGCACTCACGCTCCCACAGCAGTTCGCCAACGCAAACGATAGGCTTAAGACCTGCGGCAAGTGCAGCCTTAGTTCTCTTGTTTACTGTTTCGTCAGTCTCACCGAAATACTGTCTTCTCTCGCTGTGACCGATAACAACGTACTCAACGCCCAGCTCTACCAGCATGTCAGCAGAGATCTCACCTGTGAAAGCGCCGCTCTTCTCGAAGTGAACGTTCTCAGCGCCTACTTTAATGTTAGAACCTGCGGTGGTGTTTACAGCAGTTTCAAGGTTGGTGAAAGGTACGCAGGCGATGACTTCAACTTTGCCCTCAGCATTAGCTACGAGAGGCTTGATAGCTTCCAGCAGTTCCTTAGCTTCGGGACGGGTCTTGTTCATCTTCCAGTTACCTGCGATGATAGCTTTTCTTACAGACTTCTTCATGTTAAAAACTCCTTTTAAGTAATGATACGGACACTTTTCACACAAACGCCGAACGTCAGCATGCCGCGCCGTTAGATATTGACCTACATTGTTAATTATACAACAATATCCCCTCAATGTCAATCCTTAAACAAAAGAATTCACGGATATTTCGCGCATGAAAAAACAGCGGGTGCGGTCAATTTTTGCGGCGGTCTTTATCGGCTTTTGCCCCCTTGCAAAATCTGCCTTTATATGGTATAATAAACCTAAAAGAAAATATGACTATCCCTTTAGCACACCACTGCAAAATACCTTTATCAATGAGGAAAAACTGAGTCGATGTTATCTTTCCCCCGCCGCAGGCGGGGGAAAGATAACCGCCAACTGTATTCAATTCCCGATATAACATCGTTTATTTTGGTGTATCAGCGGGATAATCACAATTTATAAAAGGAGAACTCAAATGTACGAAGAATTTGCCGCATGGCTCGATGAAAAACTTGAAAATGCCCTGCCTGCCGATGCGCAGGCTGTAAACTTCAATATCTACGAAGAGGAGGACAACGGCTGGACTGTACAGCTGATAGCTTCCGACCGCTTTGACCCGCAGGACGATGAATGGGCTTGCTTTGAGGTCTATTCGACAGGTGAAGACCTGTATTACTGGGAGAAAGAATGCGGCTGGGAAGAGATACACGAAGATGTGCGCGAGATGGTCAAGACTTACCTTGAAAAGGGCAAGTTTGCTGAGGTGCTGAAAAACTTCCGCGCAGTGGGCTTCGGCTTTGTTGACGGCGACCTCGAACTGGCTTATGTGAGGGAACTTCAATGAAAACGCTCGAAATCGTCTTTGCCGTTGTGCTGTGGGTCATGGCTGTGCCCATGATAGTTGTTGATGTGCGGATGATACTGCTGATGAAAAAAACGGAGAAAAAGGCTGTGGTTTTCAGCCTGTTCAGCATTTTACCGGATTTTTTTCTGCTCGTTGGTGTAACATGCAGTTTTATTGGCGGTAATATCTCTGTGACGCTGTATGCGGCTTTCTGTGTTTTTGCCTTCACGATGCTTCCGCTGATACCTATTTACATCACACCGCAGGGAATGCCGAATGTAGGGCTTAAAGATGCCTCTTTTGAACCTGCTGACAGCGTAAGCTATGAATATGCGCAGGGTGGTCGGTTCAAAGAAACTCTGCTGATATACCGCAATGGTTCAGAAGTGCCGATAAAACTGCATTTCGGCATAAAAAATCCGAAACTGATAACCATACTGAACGACAATTATGTGAAGCATGGATATGAAAATCCTCTTTTAAAGGAGCAATAAAATGAAAACATATGAAATTGTTTTTACTGTTGTGCTGGCGGTCATGGCTGTGTATTACATAATTGCTGATGTGCGGCTGATACTTGTGCTTAAAAAGGCGGGCAAAAAGACTATGGCATTCAAATCAGACTGCTTTGGGGAGTTGTTTTGCCTTATCTTTGGTGTGACGATCTGTTTTTTGCACAGTAATATGATCTTGGCAAGCATAGCGGCGTTATGCACCGTTGTTCTGCTGCCGATGATACCGACTTATATCACATCGCAGGGAATGCCGAGAGTCGGTTTAAAAGCATTTATGGAACCTGCGGAAAAAATAAGTTATGAATATGCGCAGGGCGACCTTGTCAAAGAAAATCTGCTTATATACCGCAATGGTTCGGAAGTGCCGATAAAACTGCATTTCGGCATAAAAAGTCCGAAACTGATAACCATACTGAACGACAATTATGTGAAGCATGGATATGAAAATCCTCTTTTAAAGGAGCAATAAAATGGAAATTACAAAACTGCTGTCACTTGCGGCAGATGAAGAGAAAAACGCTTTTGACGGGCTGTTCAGCGGCGCGGGCGGAATTGTGGGCATAGTGCTTATCGTGACGGGCTTGCTGATAATCTATATCGGCATAAAAGTTATGAGAGGTTACAGCTTTATGCCGACACTGGGCGTTGAAACTGTCATTGAAGAAGACACCTACGTTGAGGGTACTGCGACACTTGTCAGTCAGCAGAAGACCACTCTGCCAGATTTTAACGGCACAGGCGAACGGGAGTTCACCGAATGGACGATAAGCTATACTGTCGGCGGTGAGGAGTATACTCAGACTATACCCGATGATGGCTACAGCAAAGGCGATACTATAAAAATAAAGTACGACCCCAAAAAGCCCGATGAATACTATCTGGCGGAAGAGGCTGATGAAGAAGCCGCCGAAGAAGCTGACAACACGGACGAGAGGAAGTCACGCAACAGCGGCGCGATACTGATAGTGCTGGGCGTTATCGTCATTGTGGGCGGCGCGGCACTGGTCACGATGTAGGGGATATATTACATTTTCAATATGAAAGGCAGCACCGCAAAAGCGCGATGCTGCCTTTTTTTGGGAGGAAAAAGGAATTTTGCTATTTTATGGATTATACATAATTAAAAGGGGGTATTAGCTGTATATAATGACATGTGAAAAATTGTTGTGATTTTACACAATAGTGTCTGAAAAATTATTGTGAATTAAAAAAATGTAATCGTTAAACCTGACGAAAAACACACTAAAATTTCGGCTAGATGCACAAAAATCGAATATCCGAATTGTGCGGTACAGACAAAGTTGTGAAAAATGCCAAAATTATGCTATTTCAAGGTGTTTTTACCGCTTGACAAACTGACGGTAAATTGTTATAATGAATGATAGCATAGTGTGCGGTTTTGTCCATTTTTGATAAAATTTCAAGCAAAATCGACTTTAAACAAATTGCTTTTTTGAACATATTGTACACAAACACTGCATGTTGTGTTCGGGATAATTAATATATCACAAGATGTGAAAATTGCACAAAACGTTAGCCTGAAGCAGACGCATTCGGGAGGGAGGCTGATCTCCAATGGATGTGATACTAAGGACGGAAGAACTGTACCGTGACTTCAAAATAGGTGACGGCAGCGTGGTTTCCGCTTTGAAAAATGTCAATATCGAGATAGAAAAAGGCAAGCTGACTGTCCTGCGCGGACGCTCCGGCAGCGGCAAGACCACTCTTATAAATATACTCGGCGCACTTGACCGCCCGACAAAGGGCAAGGTGATGTTCGATGGTAAGGATATCACGAAGCTGTCCGAGGGTGCGCGGGATAATTTGCGCAGGCACGATATGGCATTCGTGTTCCAGTCGGTGGCGCTGATGTCGGGCATGAATGCCTTTGAGAATGTCAGCTTCGGACTGAGGCTGGCAAAGTACCCCTACGACAAGCGCGATGAACGCACAAGGGAATGTCTGGCGGCTGTGGGACTTGACAAGCGCATGACCCACCGACCCAGCGAGATGTCGGGCGGTGAACAGCAGCGTGTAGCTATCGCAAGGGCGATAGCCCACGAGCCAAGACTCATATTTGCTGATGAACCTACTGCCGAACTTGATACGAATACTGCTCTGCACATCGTCAAGCTGTTCAAAGAGCTTGTAGCCAAGCAGAACATGACTATTATAATGACCACACATGACCCCAGCATGATGGACGTTGCGGACAAGGTCTACACATTGGAGGACGGTGAGATAGTTGGCTGAAACTGATGCTGATACTATTGTAAAGCCCGATGATGGTGAATATATGATCAGGTGTGAGAACCTGGTGAAAATCTATAAAACTTCTGATGTGGAGGCTGTAGCGCTTCAGGGACTCGACCTTGATGTAAAACGGGGCGAACTGATGGCTATAGTCGGCAATTCGGGAAGCGGCAAATCGACGCTGCTGAACATGCTGGGCGGTCTTGACCGACCTTCGGCGGGCAGTCTGGTGATAGACGGCAAAGATATGCTGAAATTCACTGATAAGGACTATATGGCGTATAAGCGCGATACTGTCGGGTTTGTCTGGCAGAACAATGCGCGCAACCTTGTGCCTTACCTGACAGCGGTGCAGAATGTCGAACTGCCGATGCTTCTGAAAGGCAAAAAAGGCAGACGGGCAAGGGCACTGGAACTGCTGAAAAAAGTGGGGCTGGAAAAGCGCAGGAACAGCAGGCTCGACCAGATGTCGGGCGGTGAACAACAGAGGGTGGCGATAGCGATAGCTATGGCGAATGACCCCAAGCTGCTGCTGGCGGACGAGCCTACGGGTTCGGTGGATACCAAGACTTCGGCAATGATACTGGATATCTTCAAAGAACTGAACAAGAGCGAGGGCGTGACGGTGGTCATCGTCACACACGACCTGAAACTGGCTGAACATATCGACAGAGTGGTCGCCATAAGGGACGGGCGCACGAGTTCGGAGATAATCAGAAAACGGTCATATGCCGAAGAACTCAACGAGATGGGTGAAGTCATCTCGGAGGGGGACGCTGTTCACGAAGAACTGGCGGTGCTGGACAGATCGGGCAGATTACAGCTGCCTAAGGAGTACATGCAGTCGCTGGGCATAAAGGGCGGCGGCAAGGTAAAGGTCGAACTTGACGAGGAGAGGGGCGGCATAATGCTGTTTCCCTCAGATCATTAGGATCATTGAGCCTGCGGGCTTAAGATAAATGGGATCTGTATACTTTTATGACACACGAGCGGTCGGAAAACAGTGAGGATCTCAGGCTTTTTACACACACTACATTTTGAGAAAGGGTGGATTCAATAGTGAAAAACACAATGTTTAGGCGTGTTGTTTGCTCTGCTGTAGCGCTCAGTCTGAGTGTCAGCTGCTTTGTTCCGACGGCTTTTGCAGACCAAAACAACTCTCTGGACACCCAGGACGAAAGCTCGGAATCGATGACAGGTACTGACAGTATACGTCAGACTTCTTACAGCAAGTATCTGGAGAAGTATGAGGATACCGCAAGACCGAATATCGATGAGATAGTCATAAAAGGCTCGGATTATATACCCGACTCGGTCAGTGCTGACCTTGTGCTGGGTACTGATACCAGCTTTGAGGGTGTCGATGATGTGCTTTACTGGGCAAACCAGCAGGGCTCTGTTTCCTACGAGGTGGATATCCCACAGGACGGCAGATACAACCTGAAAATGTCCTACTATGCACTGCCGGGCACTACCAATGACATTGAGTTCTCGCTGCTGATAGACGGTGAAAGCCCCTACGGCACAGCTCAGCGTATCACACTTGATAAGGTGTGGGTCAATGACGGCGAAATAGGCGAGGACGCAAAGGGCAACGATATGCGTCCCGGTCAGGTGGAGTTCCCGTCGTGGCAGATGGATAAGCCCGTAGCTGATGTTGACGGTCTGTACAATGAACCTTTGCAGTTCTTTATGACTGAGGGCAAACATGTGCTGACTATCGATTCGGACAAGGCACAGTTCGTGCTGGGCGATATCAAGGTATACAATTATAAAGAGCCTAAGGAGTATGAGTCACCTTCGGCTAACGATGTTTCGCAGCTGAAAGGGCAGATGATAACTCTTGAGGGTGAAACTGCGAACTACAAGTCATCGCGAACACTTTACCCCACATCGGACAAGACTTCTTACATGACTTCAAGTTCAAAGGGTTACAGCCCCACCAAAACAAGGTATAATACCATCGGCGGCGGCAACAACTGGAATCAGTCAACACAGTCTGTCACATGGGAGTTCAACGTTCCTCAGGCGGGCTACTATAAAATAGGCATCTTCGGCAGACAGGATCAGATGCGAGGCATGTACTCGAACAGAAGACTGTACATAAACGGCGAGGTGCCCAACAAGGAGTCGGAGCAGATCAAGTTCTACTATGACACCGACTGGAGCGTTGTATCACCTTCAAACAAGGCGGGCAACCCCATGCTGTACTTCTTTGAGGCAGGCACCAATACGCTTACTCTCGAAGCCGTACCCGGTGAGATCGGTGAGATCATGGGCGAACTGGACGATGTTGTTTTCGACATCAACAGCTACTACCGCCAGATCAGACAGATCACAGGTCCTTCTCCCGATGAGTACAACAACTACATGATAGATGTTGCTATCCCCGATATTCTCGGTGACTTTGAGTACAACGCAAAGCTGCTCAGACAGGAGAAAAAAGAGATCGAGCGTCTTTCAGGCTCAGGCGGAACAGAGGCTGAAACGCTGGAAAAAATGGCGATCGTACTTGACAAATGTGTGAAGAAGCCTGATATAATCCCTGAAATGATGGGACAGATCAAGGATAACGTTACTGCGGTTTCGACCTTTATAAATACTTACAGGATGCAGCCTCTTGAGGTTGACAAGATCGAACTTTGCTCGGATGACACTTCGTTCTCTGAATGCGACACCTCTTTCTTCGGCACTGTAGGTCACGGCTTCCAGTCTTTCATTGGCTCGTTCTTTGAGGACTACAACTCGCTTTCAAACGATGAAGATGCAGCTGCACAGGAGTGCTGGATAACTCTCGGACGTGATAACGCGGTAGTTATCAAGGAACTGATAGACAGCGACTACAATGCGACTTCAAATTCCAAGATCAACCTCAAACTGGTACAGGGCGGTATCACTGAGGCTACATTCTCGGGCAAGGGTCCTGATATGGCGCTCTTCCTGGGCGGCGACTACCCCATTCAGCTGGCGGTAAGAGATACGCTGGTCGATATCACACAGTTCCCCGATTATGAGGAAACCATACAGAGATTCGCACCCAATATAATGACTCTGTATACCTACGACGGCGGCGTTTACGGTCTGCCATGCACACAGAACTTCCCGATGCTGTTCTACAGATCGGATATACTTGCAGAGTACGGCATCGACCCCGAATATGATCTGGTATCGTGGGACAGGATAATCAACTGCCTGCCTACTCTCCAGAGAAACTACCTCGAAGTCGGTCTTAGACTTCCTGCGACTGCAAGTGCGGGCGTTACAATGGTATCGGCTGTTACCGAGAACGGCAACACTTTCGCTATGATGGTGCTTCAGCAGGGTCTTAACTACTACACTGCCGACCAGAAGAAAACTACTTTTGATACTCAGGAAGCTATCAACGCTTTCGATACCTGGACAAAGTTCTATACCACATACAGCTTTGAACAGACTTATGACGCATTCACACGTTTCAGACAGGGCGACATGCCTGTACTGGTCAACGACTACTCGTTCTACAACCAGCTGACTGCTGCGGCACCTGAAATAAAGGGCTGCTGGTCGTTCAGGGCAGTTCCCGGTACTTTTGACGAGAACGGCAACCTCAACCACGCTGCAAACTCTGAGGGTCAGTGCTGCGTTATCTTCAAAAAGGCGCCCGACCATCAGGCTGCATGGGACTTCATCAAGTGGTTCACAAGTGCTGATACACAGATGAAGTACGGCAACAACATCGAATCTGTACTCGGTCCTATGGGTCGTTACTCCACTGCTAACCAGGAGGCTCTGAGAGGTCTGTCATGGACAACAAAGGAAGCTGACCTGCTGCTGGATCAGATGAATGCACAGGTAGAGATACCGATAATCCCCGCTTCTTACGGCGTAACAAGAAACGTAATGAACGCATTCAGAAGTGTCGTAAACGACAACGAGAATGCAAGAGATACCCTGTTCTGGTACAACAAGGATATCAACGACGAGATCACACGTAAGCGTGAAGACCTCGGTTTAGACTAAGGAAAGGAGAGTGTGTTATGGCTAAAAAAACACAAGGCCCTATGAACAAACAGGGCAGAGGGGCTTATACCTGGCACATGATGAAGGCGAATAAGGGCTGCTACTTCATGCTCATTCCTTTCATGATCTTCTTTATCATCTTCACGGTAGTACCCGTTGTAATGTCCCTGCCTATGGGCTTTACAAACTTCAACATGATACAGATGCCCAAATGGGTGGGTCTGTCGAACTTTTACACACTGTTCGTAAACGACGATGTATTCCTGATCGCTGTCAGAAATACCCTGATATTCGCGATCTTCACAGGTCCGTTCTCTTACGTCCTCAGCTTCCTGATAGCGTGGCTGATAAACGAGATGAACGCATTCCTGAAAACATTCTTCACATTCGTATTCTATGCACCTTCGATGACCACATCGGTATATGTCACATGGCAGCTGATACTTTCGGGCGACTCCTACGGTTACCTGAATGCTGTGCTGATGGATCTGGGTATACTCAAATCTCCTGCACAGTGGATAACTGATACCAAGTACATACTGACAGTCGTTATCATCGTGCAGCTGTGGATGTCGATGGGCGCAGGCTTCCTTGCGATACGTGCAGGCTTCCAGAATATCGACAAGTCGATGTACGAGGCGGGCGCTATCGAAGGCATCAAGAACAGATGGCAGGAACTTTTCAAGATCACTATCCCCTCGATGGGACCCCAGCTGCTGTTCGCTGCTGTTATGCAGATATCCACTTCGTTCACAGTTGGTATGGTAGGTCAGAACCTCGTTGGTCTGCCTTCTACCGACTACGCAGCACATACCATAATGAACCACGCGACCGACTACGGCTGGGTACGTTATGAGATGGGCTACTCGTCTGCGATATGCTTCGTGCTGTTCGCTGCGATGCTTCTTGCCAATAAAGGTGTCAACTGGATACTTGGCAAGTATCTTGATTAAAAGGGGGGAATATTTCAAATGGCTAGAAGAAGAAAAAAGCAGTCTATCGAAAAGCTCAAAGTTTCTGCGAACAAGAAGCCTATCAACGGCTCTCGTGCAGGAGATGTGTGCATTTTCATATTCTTAGTGCTTCTGGGTGCATTCATGGTATTCCCGCTGTACTATTCGGTGATACAGTCACTTAAGCCTGTTGAAGAACTTTTCGTGTTCCCGCCGAAGCTGTACGTTATAAACCCAACGGGAAGAAACTTCTCGGATATGTTCAGAGTTGCGGCGAACTCATGGCAGGTGCCGCTGTCGAGATATATCTTCAACAGCTTCTTCATCACCATCGTTATCTGTGCTGCGAACCTCTTCGTGTGCTGCTGTGCGGCATTCGTACTGGCTAAGTGCAGGTTCCCCGGTGATAAGATCATCAACCAGATCATCGTGCTTGCGCTGCTGTTTGCTTCAAACGCTACATGGATCATGCAGTTCATGGTAATGGCTAAGCTGCACATGATAGATACCTACTGGGCACTGATACTCCCCAGCATCTCCACTTCGATCGGTCTGTACCTGATGCGTCAGTCGATGTCTACCATACACGACGCTATGGTAGAGGCTGCAAAGGTCGATGGTGCGAGCCTTTTCAGGATATGCTGGCAGATAGTCGTTCCCAACTCAAAGCCCGCTCTTATGACGCTTATCATTTTTGCATTCCAGGGCGCATGGAACATGCAGGGCGGCGCACTGACATACTCAGAAGAACTCAAAACACTACCTACTGTAGTACAGCAGATATCTGCGGCAGGTCTTGCCCGTCAGGGTGTTACCTTCGCATCGAGCGTTGTACTGCTCATTCCTCCGCTGCTGGTATTCCTTGTCGCTCAGGGCAACGTTATGGAAACTATGGCGAACTCAGGTATGAAGGATTGATAAGTATCCGACAAAAGATATGAAAAGGAAAAAGGTGATAAGTAGTGTTGAGAATAAAAAATTCTTTTAAGAAAATTCTCTGCGCAGGGCTGGCAGCAGTCGCCGCTATGTCGATGACGCTGGACGCCTTCGCAGCTGAGCCTTACAAGTCCTACATCTACGATACCTGGAACGACTCGATACCCTCGCAGAACGCTTACCGTATCGACAAGACAGTTACAGGCTATGACATGGGACTGAGCAGGCTGTCCGACCCTGCCGACCCGCTGTTTCTAAGTGAAACTGCATCGGCAAGGCTGTCAAACCCAAAGGACATGTACTTCGACCCCGATGAGAAAGAGTTCTGGATAGCGGATACCGACAATAACCGTATCCTCAGACTTGATGACCAGCTCAATATCATAGGTGCTTACGCAGAACTGTCCGACGGAAGCCGATTCGCTTCCCCGTCGGGTGTGTATGTAAAGAGAAGTCTGTATGATGACAAGCCCCTTTACATCTACATCGCAGACTATGAAAATTCAAGAGTCGTAAAGGCTAAGGTAAAGTCTGATACCGAACTGGAGATCGTCAAGGAGTATACAAGACCTGATACCGACCTTTACACAGTAGAAACTTTCAACCCATCTAAGGTCGTTGCAGACTTTGCCGAGAACGTGTATGCAGTTTGTACCTCTGTCAATCAGGGTGCGGTGCAGTTCAACCGTTCGGGCAAGTTCCAGGGTTACTACGGCGCTAACCGAGTTGAGGTAACAGCTGCCGTTATCGCACAGAAACTCTGGAGAAAGTTCGCATCGAACGAGCAGATCTCAGGTATGACAAGAAATGTACCTGTTGAGTATGCAAACTTCGATATCGACGACGGCGGCTTCATCTACACCGTCACCGAAGCGGCTAACACCACTACGGACGCTGTAAAGAAGCTGAATCCCGCAGGCTACAACATCTGGGACAACTCAGCGGGCAACGAATACAAGTTCGGTGATATCGCATCTGAGTATGACCCGACACAGAACCAGACCTATTCTACCAGACTGACTGATATCTGTGTGTCTGACAACGGTCTGATAAACGTGCTGGACTTCTCAACGGGACGAGTTTTCCAGTATGACAGAAATGCAAGACTCCTCTGCATCTTTGGTACAAAGAACTCTACCAACGACCAGAGAGGCAGTTTCTCGAACCCCAACGCGGTCGAGGCTTACAACAACAATATCTACGTAATAGACGGTTCAAAGAACGATGTTACCATCTATTCCGAAACCACATTCGGTGCACTGATGCACGAGGCTGTTGAACTTTACGATCAGGGCAGATATTCCGAAGCGAAACCTATCTGGCAGAACGTTATCGCAAGAGATGGCGGTTACCCGATGGCGTATATCGGTCTTGGCAAGGCAGCCCTGAATGAGGGCGAGTACAGCAAGGCGCTGGATTACTTTGAAACTGCCTACGATCAGGACGACTACGACAGGGCGTTCAAGTACGCAAGAGAAGAGTTTTTGAGAGAGAACTTCACTCTCATCATCATCGTGCTGGCAGTCATCATCGTGTTCCTGTTCGTGCTGTCAAAGATGCACAAGAAAGGCAAGTACCTGCTGAAAGGCAGACTGTACGGCAAAAAGTCAAGAAATAGGGGGGGAAGATAAACTATGTATGAATTTACACCTGTAGGCTGGTTGAAACATTGTATCTTCCACCCGGTCGAGGGTTTTGAAGACCTCAGATGGAAGAAACAGGGTTCAATGAAGATCGCCCTGATAATAGTTTTCTTCCTGTTCGTTGCAATGGTGGCTGACAGACAGCTGACGGGCTTCCAGTTCAACAACAATTATGTCAAGATCTTCAACGTTGTTCCGCTGATAGTCCAGTCGGTGGTATACTACTTTACATGGTGCGTCGGCAACTGGTCGATATGCACACTGCTGGAAGGCGAAGGCACTTTCAGGAAGATAAGCATATATTCAGCTTATTCACTGGTACCTTTTATAGTATGCACACTGGTAAAGGTGATCTTCTCGAATTTCCTCGTACAGGAAGAGTCCATATGGATCACTGCACTGACTTATCTGGGCTTTGGCTGGTCTATCGTGCTGATGATACAGGCGATGAGAGCCTGCCACCAGTATTCGTTCGGCAAGACCCTCATTTCGATGGTGCTGACACTGGTAGCTATGCTGCTGATACTGTTTTTGGCGATACTGCTGCTCTCGCTGTTCCAGCAGGTTTATGTATTCATATATCAGATCTACACTGAGATCGCGTATAGGATCCGAGGCTAATTAGAAACGGTGGTGTAAAAATGGCAAACAAAAGTTATAAAAAAGCTGTTGTCTTTGGTTTGTGTCTTGCAATGCTGACGCCTCTGGGTTCTATGGCAGTAACTTCGGCAGATGCCGAAGAGGATACTGCGGCGGTCGAGGAAACTGTTGAAGAAGTGGTTTCTGATGACGCTGTGACCTCTGATGACGAGGATAAACTCCCCGATAAGATCAGCAATGAGCAGGCTGCTGCTATGGCGCAGAAACTCAGCGAGAACGACAAATTCATTCTCTACGGCGACGAAGAGAACGAAAGACTCGGTCTTTATGTAAAGGAAACAAACAGTTATTGGTGGACTTCGCCCATCAATGTATATGCCGATGATATCGTGGTCGATCCCGAAAAGGGCGACATGATGAAGACAGCGCTGAGAAAGCAGATAGCTTCCAGCTGTGCTATCAAGGTCGGTGACCTCAGACAGGAGAAGAGGACTGAGTCCGCTGCACCTGTTTACTCCAATAAGGCGAAGGTAAAGTGGAAGACCAACGACAAGGGCGCAGTCATACACTATGACTACAACTCAGAGGGCGTTGAGTTCGATGTCCACTATGAACTCTGTGAAGACAGCCTTTATGTGTATGTCGATACCGCAGAGATAAAAGAGGACAATATCTCGACTGTTGACGGCAAGATACTGACAAAGCTACAGCTTTGCCCCTATTTTGCGGCAACACCTTCGGTCGATTACGAGGGCAATCCCACTGAGGGTTACATGATAATCCCCGATGGCAGCGGCGCTGTCATCAACTACAACAACGGCAAGGGCAACTACCCCGACTACGTACAGCAGGTATACGGCAGAGATTACACAATGGTACCCCTGACCGCGCCGAGAGTTACCGAGCAGGCTTATCTGCCCGTACTCAGCACTGTATACGGCGACAGCGGCATCGTTGCCATAGCTACTGACGGTGACTCGAATGTCTACGCAAGGGCACAGGTCAGCGGTCAGAACAAGCAGGTATACAACAACTGCTACTTTGAGTTTGAAACTCGTTCGTCAGATGCGTTCTTCATGAGCGGCGACAGTGCCAACAAGCTGAACGTTTTCGAGAAAGACGGTATCAAGACCGACCGCTTCGGCATACACTACTACCCCGTTGCTTCAAAGGACGGCGGTATGGTGAATTACGCTGACTGCGCTGAGGTCTACAGAAATTACCTGATAAACGAAAAGGGTCTGAAACAGCAGGCTTCACCAAATAACCAGCTGTACCTCGATATGTACGGCGGCGTGCTGAAGAGAACTTCGATACTGGGTCTGCCTTTCAACCTGAAGACTGAGATAACAGGCTTCGACCAGGCAGGTGAGATAGTTGACGAACTTAAAGGCAAGGGCGTCAGCGGTTTCACAGTAAACTACAACGACTGGACAAATGCCGCTATCAAGGGCAATATCTCCACAGGCTTCAAGCCTTCGGGCACACTGGGCGGCAAGGGCGATATGCTGGACTTCATGGGTACTGACGGCGTTACTGTTTACCCATCGCTCAACAACTTCACCATGAACAAGTCGAGCGCAGGCTACTGGACACTGACCAGTACAGCCATAAGGATATCCAATGCTTATTCAAGACAGTCTTCCTACAGCCTGTCCTTCGGCGTTGCACAGAAGGGCGTTGCGCCTGCACTGCTGTCACCCAGCAAGTATCAGGACACCTTTGAAGAGATAACCGAGAGTTTCAGTGACAAGGGCGTTAAGAACGCAGGCTTCGGTATGTTCTCGTCAAGACTGGTGGGCGACTACACCAGAAAGGACACATACTCCAGAAACAAGACCATGAACACTGTGGTCGAGAACTATCAGAAAGCACAGTCTTCCATCGGTTCACTGATAGCTGATGAGGCTAACGCTTACGTTCTGCCTTATGTTTCTACGGTAACAGGCGTGCCCGTATCGTCAAGCGGATTTGACCTGACAGATTTCGACATTCCGTTCTATCAGATGGTGCTTCACGGCTATCTGCCTTACTCTTCAAGCGCTATCAACAAGAGTTCCAACACTGATGAAACATTCATGCTGGCGCTGGCTTCGGGTTCGCAGATACACTACGATTTCACTTATGCAGACAGCGATGTTTTGCAGGATACAGACTACAACAAGCTGTATTATACCAACTACAAGGGCTGGACTGATGCTGCGGCTAACCAGTTCAAGGCTGAAAACGAACTGCTGAGCGGTCTGGGCGACTACACCATCAGCAAGTACGAGGTAAGCGCTGACGGCAATGAGTTCACCACAACATATTCTAAAGATGGTCAGAAGGACGTTGTGGTAGTCATCAACAAGGAAGATGCTACAGCATCGGTCGATGGCAGAAGCGTCAGCATAGAAAACTGTATTGAAGGAGGTCTGAGATAATGAGCGATACTGAAAAGACCACTACCGCTGCAGCGCCTGCAAAGGCGGAGAAAAAGCACAGACTCTCCTATGAAAAGAGAAAAGGTCTGTACGGCTACGGATTTATTGCACTGTGGGCACTGGGTACTATATACTTTTTCATATACCCGCTGATCGTTTCGATCATCTACTCGTTCAATGAAACTCACGTACAGCCCGGCGGCATGGAGATGAAATATATCGGCTGGAAGAACTATGTGAATGCCTTCCGTAAGGATCAGGACTATTCGCTGGCGCTGGTGGATATGCTTAAAAACACCGCGCTGAGGACTCCTCTGATAATCATATTCTCCATATTTATAGCACTTGTACTTAACCAGAAGTTCAAGGGAAGAACTTTCGCGAGAGCGGTATTCTTCCTGCCTGTTATCATCGCTACGGGTCCTGTAATGGATATCATCAACGGTAACATGAGCACAGGCGGCTACTCGGGCGGTTCCGAGCAGTTCAGCACAATGTTCGAGGCTAACCTCGTTGACCAGCTGCTGAATTTCTTAGGCATATATAACATCAGTGACAAGCTGTCGAGCATCATCAATTCGCTGACCACCGACATCTTCAATCTGGTGTGGAACTCGGGTATACAGATACTTCTGATATTGGCAGCTCTCCAGGGCATCTCGCCCGCCTCTAAGGAAGCGGCGCAGATGGAGGGCGCAACATCATGGGAATTTTTCTGGAAGATCACACTTCCTACGATCAGCCCGATGATACTCGCAAGCGTTGTTTACACTGTAGTTGACTCGTTCGTTGACCCCGGCAACAAGGTAATGACCATAGTTCTTAACAAGTCTACCAACTGGGATCACGGCTATTCGGCGGCAATGGCGTGGGCTTACTTCGCGATAATCGGTGTTTGCCTTGCGATCATCGTTGCCATACTGAACAAGGTCATCTACTACGAAGTTGAGTAAAAGGGGGGATAGAAGTGGCGACTAAAAAAGAAGAAAAGCAGTTTGAAAAGGAACGTAAAGCGGCTGCTAAAGCGCGTCAAAGACGCATGAAAGAGATCGGTATCGAAAAGTTCCTGACCCCTGAGCAGATCAAGTACAACAGAAGACAGAGGGCTATCAGTGCTGTTTGGCCTGTTTTCAGATTTCTGATATTGTTTGGTCTGTGTTTCATCATTCTCTATCCTCTGATCTTTATGCTGTCAACAGCATTCAGACCCAGTGAGCAGATGAACGACCCCTCTATCATCTGGATCCCAAAGAGTTTCACAATGGATAATGTTAAGCAGACATGGGGCGTTATGAAGTTCGATAAGACCCTTATAAACACCATAATCCTCAATCTGGTGGCTTCTATATTGCAGGTCGTGACCTGTTCGATAACAGGCTACGGCTTTGCAAGATTCAAGTTCAAGGGCAAGAACATACTGTTCGGCATCGTTATAATGATGATCGTCGTTCCGCCTCAGATAACCACCATACCTCTGTACATGCAGTTTGCGCACTTCAAGCCTGAATTCTTAGCAAAGCTGTTCACGCTGGGCAGATCCGCTTCGCTGATAAACAGCCCGTGGACAATGTATCTGCCCGCACTGTTCGCAAACGGTATCAGAGCAGGTCTGTTCATCTTCATCTTCCGTCAGTTCTTCAGAGGACTGCCGAAGGAACTGGAAGATGCGGCTTACCTTGACGGCTGTTCACCTCTTTACACCTACGTGAAGATAATGATACCAAACGCAAGGCAGTCTTTCCTGACAGTTTTCCTGTTCTCCATCGTATGGTACTGGAATGACTACTATGTATCCAGTTCATTCTTCACTAACAACGACACAGTTGCGCTGATGCTGAAGAACCTGAATACCAACCTGATACAGCAGTTGTTCGATGGTCAGTCGGTATCTGTTCGTCAGATAATCGTTTGGCTGGAAGCAGGCTGTCTGCTGTCGATAACACCTATACTGGTAATGTATGTATTTCTCCAGAGATACTTCGTTGAAGGTATCGAGAAATCGGGTCTTGCAAACTAACATGCTGAACTCTTCGGAGTTTTGCAGTGGTCACACAAAAAAGCACCTCCGTTTTTCGGGGGTGCTTTGCTGTATGTACACTT
Organism: Hominimerdicola alba 8; assembly: GCF_000178155.2. Taxonomy (GTDB): domain Bacteria; phylum Bacillota; class Clostridia; order Oscillospirales; family Ruminococcaceae; genus Hominimerdicola; species Hominimerdicola alba_C. The sequence continues at coordinate 60,817 of NZ_ADKM02000050.1, read as the reverse complement.
AATGCACTATATATAGTGGTCGGATACTCGGATATAAGCGCGTGTTCAGGTGGGCGGAGAAGCATGAAGCCCCGCAGACATGGCGTTTTGACGCTGTATATGGAGTGAAGGACACCTTATTTTACATTCCGTCCGACCTGCCGCAAAAAAACGCATGAATATTATTATCGTCCGATTTTTAACAATGTTTGTCTTAGCCCGACAGTGCGGTCATGCAGATGGTTCAGCTAAACAAAACACCGTAAAATATGAACCGCCCTTTGTGAGGTGTTCCAAAAAAAACAGCGTGTTATTGTGCAACATTAATTACCAAATCGCTTGACAAATACTATATCTTGTGTTATTATAATATACGCAATACAACATGATGAAAGTGAGAGGAAAATACTATGATAAGCGTAAACGTTAAAAACGGTGTCCTCAGTGAGGAAGAGAAGCAGGCATATGTATCAAGGGCGCATGACCTTTATCCCGGTAAGGCTATAGACTCCATCGATATCTCACTTGACGGTGACTATGCTGATGTCGAGTATCACTTCTCGGCAGTTCCTTTTCAGAGGATAAGGAGAATAACAGGTTATCTGGTCGGCACACTTGACCGCTTCAATGATGCCAAGCGTCAGGAAGTTGAAGACAGAGTAAAGCATGGCATTGTAAGCTGATAATTATATAATTTGATTTTATTGCTTGAAGACCGTTCCGACAATAGTTGGGGCGGTTTTTTATGCGATTAAAGATAAAGCGCAGTCGGGAAGATATGTCCCGACTGCGTTTTATCTATATATGGGAGAAAATCATCTGCATAATTATGTCATCGAGAACATTTCGCCGCGTCTGCCGCCGCGCATGCCGCCTTGCATACCTTCCTGCATCTCGCCGCCCATCATGCCGCCGTGACCGCCCATTCCGCCGCCCATCATTGAAACGGGTATCTCGCTTACCTCTTCACCGTTGACGATTATAGTACCGCCGTTGAATTCGGCAGTGCCGTCATAGTCGAAAGAGGACATCTGTGCGGTAACATCAATAGTGCCGCCGTTTACTATTACCGAACCGTTGGCATCAACGCCGTCGGTGTCGCCCTGACCCATGACTATCGTGGTATAGCCGCCGTTGAACTCTATCGCAACATCGTATGCGGTACTCTTGTTTGTGGCGTTTATGCCGTCATCAGATGCGGTTATGTTTATAGTGCCGTCATTTATCTGCACGTAGGTAGCTTCTATGCCCTCGCTTGCGGTCATGTCGAAACTGCCGCCGTCTATCTGCGCGATGGTCGTTGCCTGTACAGCATCGCTCTTTGCATCTATCGAGAATGTGCCGTCCGCTATGTAGATATAGCCCTGCGAATCGTCCTCGTCATTCTCGCTGTGCAGACCGTCTTTGCCTGAAATAATATCGAATGTGCCGCCGCATATCCTTATGGAGTCGTTGGCTTCTACAGCATCAAGGGCTGAGGTGATATTGTAACTGCCGCCTGTGAACTTGACATCGTCCTTGCCTGATATGCCGTTGCCGTATGCCGAAGAGATGTTCAGCACGCCCATACCGTTGAACACGATGTCGTCCTTTGAGAATATGACTGCATCGGTGTTGGTGTCAGCATCAGCGGTAAAACTGCCTGTTACCGAGAGGGTGTTCTCACTGCCCTCAGCAGTGGTGATGAAGCACTTGTCGGCACTTACAACGTAAATCGCGGGGAAATCTTCGTTGGTGATGGAAACACCGTCCAGCACCAGCTGAACTTTCTCCTGACTGTCAGCTTCTACCCTGATGGTGCAGTTTTCAGCCGAACCGCTTATCACATAAACGCCGCCGTCTGTTATGCTTATGGTGTCATTGCTGCTGACGGTGATATACTCAGCCTCAGAAACATCGGCTGTCTGTTCGAGATCTCTTTCGCTGAACATGTCAGCGGTGTCGAGCATACCCGATGTGCTGCCCTCAAATGAAGCTGATACGATGTCTAAGCTGTCACCGTCATCGGTGAATGCTGACTTTATCTCGGTATCAGCGTTCTCAGTATCGCCTGCCGCGACTTTTTCGCCCGAAACTGTTTCGGTGGAAAGGTCGGTTGTTGTCTTTGTTGTTGTTTCTGCTGTGTTGTCACTGCTTACTGCCGACTCTGCGCATGATGCCAGAGAGAGTACCATTGTTATTGCTATCATAGCTGCGTAAATATTAGTCTTTTTCATAAGGTCTTACCTCGCTTTCTTTATGTTGACTAAAGTATACCGCACATGACTTAAACCAACCTAAAGCAGGCGGTGAAACTTCTGTGAAAAATATAGGCATTCGGTGAAAAACCTGCCGCGAAATTACCCCGTGTTATTAACAGATATTCTCTTGACAATGGAGGCTGTTAGTGTTAAAATCTAAATAGGTATATCCGCACAATAAAAGTGCTGACTTTTTCATCACATTCAACATTTGATTTTCTATAAGATGGAGGGATATAATGAAAAAACTGCTTTTTGTGTTCAATCCTTTTGCGGGAAAAGGGCAGATAAAGAACGAACTTTTCAATATAATAGATATATTCACCCAAGAGGGCTATGACGTTACCGTTTACCCCACACAATATGCAGGTGACGGCGGGCGAAAACTGCATGAGGAAGCAGGCAATTACGATCTCGTGGTAGCCAGCGGCGGTGACGGCACTCTCAGTGAAGCGGTATCTGCTATGATAGGGCTTGATAAGAAAGTCCCGCTGGGATATATACCCGCAGGTTCGACCAACGATGTCGCAATGTCACTGGGACTGCCCCGCAATCCCGTTGAGTGCGCCAACGCTGTCGCACACGGCGTTTTCTTTGACTATGACATCGGTCTGTTCAACGGCGACACGAATTTTGTCTATGTGGCGGCTTTCGGCGCTTTTACGGCGGTGTCATATGAAACTCCGCAGGAGTATAAAAACAAGTTCGGTCACGCGGCTTACATTGTTGAAGCGCTTCGCCGCCTTAATGAGATACGCGGCTATGACCTTGTTATCGAACATGACGGCGAAACTATCGAGGGCAGTTTTGCGCTGGGGCTTATATCAAACTCGCAGTCCATCGCGGGCATGAAGAATTTCATACAGCATGGTGTCTGCTATGATGACGGTCTTTTTGAGGTCTGCCTTATAAGGACACCAGGCAACCCCATAGTACTCAGCAGTATACTGGCAGATGCCGCCATAAACAAGCTGACAGGTCCGCATTTTGTGACTTTCAAGACTTCAAAACTGACTATAAAGAGCAAACAGCCGTTGGCATGGTCGCTGGACGGTGAGTCGGGCGGCGTGCATGACGAGGTGGAGATCGTCAACCTCAAACAGGCGATACGCCTTAAGATAGGCTTCAACGAGATAACTGCCGAGCAGGAATTTGTCAGAATGCAAGCCCCCGCCGAAAAACTGCTGAGGCAGAGCGCGGAAGAATACTTCAAAGTACAGGAAAAAACTGACAGTACGTTTGAAGATAAGGACGATACAGATGAATAAAGGTCACCTGCCGCTGTAAAAACAGTGAGCGGTATGACAAAATATAAATATGACTATCCCTTTAGCACACCACTGCAAAATACCTTTATCAATGAGGAAAAACTGAGTTGATGTTATCTTTCCCGATATAACATCGTTTATTTTGGTGTATCAGCGGGATGATCACAAATATAAATAAAAGAAGGTAAGTAAAATGAATGGCTGCAAAAGAGTTGCCGCTATACAAGACCTGTCAGGGCTGGGCAGATGCTCGCTGACAGTTATAATCCCCACACTCTCCGCTATGGGGGTGCAGGTCTGTCCTGTACCGACGGCGGTGCTGAGCGCCCACACGGGTTACAGTGAGTTCGTTATTCGCGACCTCACCGATTTCATACACCCCGCCCTTGAACACTACAAGCGCATGGGCACACATTTTGACTGCATTTACAGCGGTTTTCTGGCTTCGGCTGAGCAGATAGACCATTGTCTGGAATTTTTCTCTGCTTTTCCCGATGCGCTGAAAGTCGTTGACCCTGTGATGGGTGATGACGGCAAAAGCTATGCCACATATACGGGCGAACTCTGCAAGCGCATGGGTGAACTGGTGGCGGTGGCAGATATAATCACACCGAATATCACTGAAGCGGCGATACTTCTGGGTGAGGACTACCCCGCTAACCCGCTGGGCAGCAGCGATGCAAGGTCGTGGCTGGTAAGGCTTTCCGAACAGGGCGCTAAGACCGTTGTCATAACCAGCGTAAATCTGGCGGGCGGCGGCATGCACACCATCGGCTATGACAAGGCTACGAACAGCTTCTGGAAGATACGCAACGACTATGTAAGGGGCGCACACTATTCGGGTACGGGCGATATTTTCACCAGTGTGCTGATAGGTTCGCTGTTAAAGGGTGACAGCCTGCCCATAGCCATGAACCGCGCGACTGCTTTCAGTGAACTGAATGTCAAGATAACATACAGCTATCAGCAGCCGTGGACTGAGGGTCTTATGCTGGAGGGTCAGCTGCCGTGGCTTACAAGCTACCAGCAGTTGGACGATTATTCGATACTATGATGAAGCAGGATAACGTAAATGCCCTTTCGCCAGAACATCAGCCGCCCGAAAATTCCCCAAAAAGGGCACACAGGCTGAACATTGTGCTGGTTGAACCCCGCATACCGCAGAACACAGGCAACATATCCCGCACCTGCGCCGTAACGGGCGCGGCACTGCACATGGTAAGACCGTTCGGCTTTGAGATAGACGATAAAAAGCTGAAACGCGCAGGTCTTGACTACTGGGATAAACTGGATATATACTATTATGATAACTTGGAGGACTTCTTTGCGAAGAACGAGGGCGAGTTCTATTTCTTCACCACAAAGGGCAGAAAAGTACACTCAGATGCGGCGTACCCCGAAGACAAGCCCGTTTACATAGTTTTCGGCAGAGAAGATGCGGGTCTGCCCGAAGAACTGCTGTATGCACACCCCGAAGAATGCGTGCGCATACCCATGCGAAACACGCTGAGAAGCCTTAACCTTTCAAACTCGGTGGCGATAGCGACCTATGAGGTACTGCGTCAGTGGGATTACCCCGATCTCGGCAGAGAGGGAAAGCTGACAAAATATACCTGGGACTGAAAGTAAAAGAAAAGAACAAAAAAATGAAAAAAAAATACTGTTACGAATCGGACAAAGACCTTGAGCCGGCGGATGCACTGATTTTAGGTTCGTTAGCATTGTTTATCATAGCATTTATCAAACGTGATGCTATTGAAACAAAGGTATTCTTCACGCTGCTTGCCATATCGCTCGTGTTATTTATCTGCTGGATCATATATTTAAATCTTCAAGGATCCTTTACCGCTGACGACAAAGCTGTAACATTCGGCAAGTTCTCCAAAAAGAGGATAGAGTATTCTTCGATAAAAAGCATCGATATTTGCAGATCAACGAAAACACGCCGGAAAAACCACAAAAAATATGCAAAACTGGTCGAGTGGATCACCTTCCACTGTGAGGACGGCGATCATAGATTTGCGGGCGTACTGGTCCCGGAACGAGAATGCAGCTCGCCGGGTTCAGAAATGTCTATGTTTAAAGGCGACTGGTCTGTCAGCCCTTTTTGGCAGCTTAAAAGATACATCGAAGAACAAATGAAATTATAGGACAGGCTAAAGAAAAACTTACCAAAAGGAGAAACAAAATGAAAGAAAAATACAAAAAAGATACCATAAGCAGAAATAAAACTCCTCTGCTTGTTGCGTGCATCGTTTTTCTGGCGATAGCATGTGTTTTAAAAATCTACTCTGACAGGACTGGCAAAAACCTTGACCTGTACATGATCTTAAGTCTGGGTGCAATGTTTTACTGCGCACTGTTCCCAGTCTGGACATCGGTATTTACCGCAGATGATAACGCAGTCACATTCGGCAGAGTATTCAGAAAGAAAATACCATATTCTTCAATAAGAAGCATCGACATACAAACCGAAAAAAGAACATACCGCCGCAACAGACACGATTATTCATATGTTGCAGAAATAATAACTTTCCACTGCGAAGACGGCGATCATTCCTTTGCGGGAATGATAGAACCCTCCCGCAAAAGCCTGACATATGTACAAGGTTCAACGGGTGTCAGCGCAGAGGACAAGGCGAACAGCGCCTTTTCAAGACTGAAATACTTCATCGAAAGCAAGAGGTATCTCTGACATGAAAGAAAACTACAATCACGATTTTGCAAGCAAGGAAGATGGTCAGGTAATGGGCTGTTTGGGGACAATGGTCATCTTTGGCGTTCCATTGATTATCGCTGTGCTGATCGATGACACCATGATCGGCATGCTGTTCTTTATTCTGGTCTTTGCCATAATGCTTGTCATACTGTATACATGCAAGGCGAGTTTTTCTGCCGATGACCATGCCGTGACATTCCGCTATCTGCTGAAAAAGACAGTTATACCTTATGAAAACATAAAAAGCATAGAGGTAAATGCTGAGTTGCGGGAGATGCGCGGTCGCGGCGGGGTGAACAGGTATTATGCGGAAGTCATATCTTTTCACTGTGATGATGAAAAGGAATATGTTTTTGGCGGCAATCTGGATATAGACTTTGAAGCGATACTAAAAGACCCGAATTATCTGCAAAAGCAGACGGAGAACAGCAAATTCACAAGACTGAAAGCGTTTATTGAGGGCAAAATGGCATGAGAGAAGAATTTACTTATCCGTCGAATATGACTTATGTGTTTCTTTTCCCGACTTTCGTAGTGACCTTTGTATTTGTTATAGCGGCAGATAAAGATTGGTATGATGGATTTGCTGTCTTCGGGATACTGTTATTGTTGTGTTTCCTTATCTTATTGATATTATCCTTTGTGCCGTGTAGCTTTGATGCGCAGGAAAAGGAAGTCAAATTTATAAAAGCGTTTATAAAGACCGATGTTATAAAATACAGCGAGATCAGGAGCATGGAAATAAAGCGAGAGCATTATGATACAAGGAGCGGCACACACTGGCTGGAAACTATCTGCTTTAAACTTGATGACAGAGAACTAACATTCAGTTCAATAATGGATATAGACTATGACAAGCTGTCCGCTGACCCCGATGAACTCGGAAAACAGTTTGATAACAGCAAATTTTCGCAGTTAAAGCGTTATATAGAAAGTAAAATGAATATTCAGGAGGAAAACTAAGATGTCAAAGATCAAGATAATGACCGACTCAGCAAGTGATATATCTGCTGAGAACGAAAAGAAGTACGATATACATGTGGTATCGTTCAAGGTGGCGCTGGGTGATAACAGCTACACCAGCCGTGTCGATTTCGACAACGAAAAGTTCTATAAGATGATGGACGAGTATGACGGCATACCCATTACCTCGCAGATAACTGTCTTTGAATTTACCGAGCATTTCAAGGCGCTGTATCAGCAGGGGTACACCGATGTCATATATGTCAGCATAAATTCAAAGGGTTCTTCCACCTACAATAACGCTGTAATGGCGGCAGAACAGCTTTTTGAAGAGATTCCCGAAGCTAAGGGCAAGTTCAATATAATCAACATAGACGGCAAGGGCTACACGGGCGGTTACGGCTATGCGGTGGTGGAAGCCGCTAAAAAGGCGCAGAAAGGCGCATCTGTCAGCGAGATAGAGAGTTTTATCCGCGACTGGGTGGATAACTGCGTGATATTCTTTGGCATGTATTCGTTACAGTATGCGAAAAAGTCGGGCAGGATACCTGCGGCGGCGGCTTTTGTGGGCGAGATAATGGGTCTCAGACCTGTATCGCGCATACAGCATAACAGCATCACCACCGAGTCAAAGGTGCGCGGCGACAAAGCCCTTGTGCCGAAGATACTCGAACTGACAGTCGGTGAACAGATACCGAAGACACCCTACTGTGTAGTTTACGGCAGTGATGAAGCTGTGCGCGATGAAATGGTGCAGGCTATGACAAAGAAAGTCGGCTACCCTCCCGCTGATACCTACCGTATAGGTTCTGAGGTGGCAGTTAACGCAGGACCTAAGGTGGTCGGCGTTATATTCAAGTCGCAGAAAAAGTAAACAGCGGGGAAAAAGATATGAATGAAGAGAACAAAAGCATAAAAGGGACAAAAAGTTATATCGTTGAAACGTTGTTCATCGCGGTGGTGATGTTGCTTGCGGTGCTTCTCATAATATTGTTCGGTGCAAGCACAGGCTATGCGATAGCGGTGCTGGGGATCGTCTGGCTGCTGATGATGAGATCAAAGCGCAAAAAAGGCATCACAGACTGGCAGGAGAATACCAAGCGGATAATAATTTTCGTGCTGGCGGCGGGGCTGATGAACCTCTTCCCTTTCCTGTCTATGGCGAAAACAGGCGGCTGGCGCTACCCGTTTGAAAGAAGCTACGTGGAGATGCGCCACACTTCGACTCTGCCCGAATGGTTCCCGAAAGAACTGCCCGACAGCGCCAAAAACTGCCGCATGGATTATACGCCCTCGATAATGCAGGGTACAGGCTTCTTCACAGCAGGCTTTGAGTGCAGTGATGAAGAGTGCGCAAAGTGGGAAGAATTCGGTAAAGAGCGGGCGAAATATATCATACCGCTGGAGGAATATCAGACAGACGAAAGTTTTGACCCCGCAGGTTATGAAACTGAACTCGCGGTCAAGACAGATACATCAGGCTCACACGTTGAAGTTGGGAAGATGTCTGCGATCTGGGACGGAAATGAGAGCGGCGCAAAGATATATGTCATAAACACGAACCTCGATCTCAACCACCCGCACAATGAGGCAGTCATAGTCGGGAACGGCAGGGTACAGCTGTTCGCGGAATAAAAAAGCCCCCGATATTTCGGGGATAAAAAGGAGGACTTATAATGAGCAAAGTTATCGAAAACATGGTAACAAGACGAAGCGTGAGGGCTTTCACCGATGAGATGCCCACTGATGAGCAGATAGCCGAGATAGTCAAGGCGGGTACATACGCCGCCACAGGCATGAACAGGCAGTCGCCCATAATCATCGCCGTTACCAACAAGGCGCTTAGGGATAAGCTGGCTGTTATGAATGCAAAGTTCATGGGCAAGGACGAAAGTTTTGACCCGTTTTACGGCGCACCCGCAGTGCTGATAGTTCTGGCAGACAAGAGCGCTCCCACGTACATTTATGACGGAAGCCTTGTCATGGGCAACCTGATGCTTGCCGCCCACGACCAGGGATTGGGAAGCTGTTGGATACACCGCGCAAAAGAGGAGTTTGAAACCGATGAGTGCAAAGCTATCCTCAAAGAACTGGGCATAGAGGGCGACTATGAGGGCATCGGTCACTGCGTTATAGGTCACATCAAGGGCGACTACCCCGCCGACAAGCCCCGCAAGGAAAATTACGTTTACTACATAAGATAACAGACGAAAATACCCCGCTGAGGGTCATTATAAAGGAGGAATAGATCATGCCATTCATTGACATCAAGACAAATGTTGCAGTTACTTCCGCTGAGGAAGAGGTCATCAAGACCGCTATGGGACAGGCAATAACTGCCATACCGGGTAAGTCCGAAAGCTGGCTGATGGTGGGCATCGAGCCTGAATTCAAGCTGTATTTCAAGGGTACTGCCGATCCTGCCGCTATGGTGCAGGTGAGCATCTACGGAAGCGCTGACAGGTCTGCAAAGAACAAGCTGACAGGCAAGATATCCGAGATACTGGGCGACGAACTGGGTATCAGCCCATCGAGGATATATGTCAGCTATGCCGAAACAGCTGACTGGGGCTGGAACGGTGCAAATTTCTGATAAGGTAATATCAGTCGGGCGGCAGGTGACTGCTGCCCGAATTTTTTTGCAGAAAATGAGATTTGCAGAAGCGGTATTTTTGTGTATTCTTCCCCGCCGCAGGCGGTGAAGAATCATTTAACGCCATGATCTGCCAACGTAATGACTGTGCTGACCTCTGCATTTCCTTAAAGATGCTTTCTGTGGTTCGCAGAAAAAATTAGTTGAAAAATGCGGTCGGTTGTGATATACTTTAAACATCGCAAGGGACGAAAGTTTGAAAGGAGAGATGTTAAATGAAGATCACATCGGCAGAGGCTGCAAAGCTGTTAAGACAGTTCAACGAAGAGTTCAACACCATAGCCAACAAGGAGAGAAACTCCAAAGAATTCAATGCCGCAGTGGGCGAGGATATAGAAGAACTGCGCCCCGATTACAGCTACGAAGAAACTCGTGACGCGCTGGACGAGATAGATGCGAAGATACGCAAGCTGAAACATGCCATAAACGTGTTCAATACTGTCACTGAGATACCCGGTTTCGGTATGACCATCGACCAGGCGCTGGTGTACATACCTCAGCTGGGTGCAAAGCGCAATAAGCTGTACGGCATGATGAACGTCCTGCCAAAGCGCCGCTGTACTTCAGGCAGTTACAGCAATATAATCGACTACACTTACGCCAACTATGATGTTGAGCAGGCTAAGGCTGACTATGCAAAAACAGGTGAAGAACTTGCGAGGTTGCAGACAGCCCTCGATCTTGTCAACAGCACTGTGACTCTGGAAGTCGAGTTGTAAAAGTGAATAAGCAGTGCTCAGGCGGTCGGGAACCTGTCGGGCGCTGCTGAAAAGATTTTCCGCTGCCTCCTGCATTTTGAGATTTTTAACAGGTTCAGTTTTGAATAGGTTCGGGTTCAATGATATGAGGATCTAGGATGCTGACAGTTATTTTTTGTCGTTATATGTAAAGGTACAAGGTCTGTGTATGTAAACGGATACTTTCTTATAAGTAATTTAGCGCAGGTCAGGCAGAAAAGCTGCTGCCGCAGAAGCTCGGTCATAAGCGGCACGCCCGTCGGGGGAAACTCCGACGGGTGTTTTTTTGCATGTGTTTACTTTTGCGGCATGCAAAAATTGATTTTCGAGTAGTTTGTCTATTTTTGGTTGATTTTTGAGAACGAGTATGCTATAATAAGATATATATGTCTTTTTGTGTAATCCCAATTTGGTTGTGTATTGTTCCCCAATTTTGTATCATCAGCAATACATATCAAAATTGGGAGTTTGTGTGAGAATGGCGGTGCTTATGATGAGAAACAGAAAAATATGGTTCAAAGCCCCTGCGGAGGACTGGAACGTTGCTCTGCCTGTGGGTAACGGCAGGATAGGCGGCATGTGCTTCGGTCAGCCGCTTTATGAGAAGATACAGCTGAATGAGGATTCGATATTTTCGGGCGGACAGCGTAAGAGAAACAATCCGTCAGCGAGGGAGAACCTTGAAAAGGTAAGGCAGCTGCTTAAAGAAGAGAAGATAGCCGAAGCCGAAAAGATAGTGCTGGAGGCTTTCTGCGGCACGCCTGTAAATCAGCGGCACTACATGCCTCTGGGTGACCTTGTGATACAGCACCACCTTGAGAGCGAATGCGAATACAAGTGCAGGAGCCTTGACCTTGAAAATGCTGTCTGCACTGCGGAATATTCCATAAAAGGCGTGAATTACGTAAGGCGGGTGATATGTTCCGAGCCTGCACAGGTGATGGCGATAAACATCACAGCAGACAAGTCGGCAAGCATCTCGCTTAAGCTGACCCTTGACGGACGGGACGATTATTTTGATGACAACAGCCCCATGAACGATACAGACATACTCTACTACGGCGGCTGCGGCGGCGAGGACGGCATAAATTTCGCGGCGTATCTGCGGGTCATCGGTGTGGGCGGCAGCGTACACCGATGGGGCAGCAGCATCGTCACTGAGGACTGCGACAGCGTGACCATACTCATCGGTGTACAGACAAGCTACCGTGTCAGCGACTATAAAAAATCTGCCGAACTGGATGTTATCACAGCGGCAGAGAAAGATTTTGAAGAACTGCTGAAAGAGCATATCGAGGACTACCGAAGTTATTTTGACAGGACGGAGATAGTTTTTGATGAGGGCGGGAATGACAGCCTGCCCACTGATGAGAGATTGAAGCTGGTGAAAGAGGGCGGCGTTGACAACGGGCTGGTCAGCCTGTATTTCGACTTTGGCAGATACCTGATGATATCGGGAAGCCGCGAGGGTACGCTCCCGCTGAATTTGCAGGGCATCTGGAACAAGGATATGTGGCCTGCATGGGGCTGCCGATTCACCGTTAATATAAATACCGAGATGAACTACTGGCTTGCGGAAGTTGCTGATATGGGCGACCTGCATATGCCGCTGTTCGACCATATAGAGAGAATGCGCCCCAACGGACGGGCAACAGCAAGGGAGATGTATGGGTGCGGCGGATTTGTCTGCCACCACAATACAGACATCTGGGGCGATACTGCGCCGCAGGACTTGTGGATGCCCGGTACACAGTGGGTGACAGGCGCGGCATGGCTTTGCACACACATATGGGAACACTGGCTGTACAGCCGCGACAGAGAGTTCCTTGCAGAGAAGTACGATACGCTGAAAGAAGCATCGCTGTTCTTTGTGGATTTCCTAATCGACAACGGCAAGGGTCAGCTGGTGACCTGCCCGTCTGTATCGCCTGAGAACACCTATATCACGGCGAGCGGCGCGAAAGGTTCGGTCTGCATGGGACCCTCTATGGACAGCCAGATAATATACGAACTGTTCACAGCGGTGATAGAAGCGGGCGAGGTGCTGGGCATAGATGCCGATTACAGAGAGAAGCTGAAAGGTATGCGTGAAAAACTCCCGAAACCGCAGATAGGCAAGTACGGGCAGATAATGGAGTGGGCTGAAGACTATGACGAAGCTGAACCGGGTCACAGGCATATAAGCCAGCTGTTCGCACTATACCCTGCCGATATAATATCATACAGGAAGACCCCCGAACTGGCGGCGGCGGCGCGGGCGACCATAGAGCGCAGGCTGGCACACGGCGGCGGTCACACAGGCTGGTCGAGGGCGTGGATAATAAACCACTGGGCGCGTCTGCATGACGGTGTCAAGGTAAAGGAGAACATCGCGGCATTGCTGGAAAATTCAACATCTGACAATCTGTTCGATATGCACCCGCCGTTCCAGATAGACGGAAATTTCGGCGCGGCGGCAGGTATAGCGGAAAGCCTTTTGCAGAGTGAGTGCGGTGAGATAGAACTTCTGCCTGCGGCAAGCCCCGACTGGAAGAACGGTCATTTCAGAGGGCTGAGAGCGCGCGGCGGCTTTGCGGTAGACTGTGACTGGGCTGACGGCAAGCCTGTGAAGTGTGTTATAAAGTCCCTTAAAGGCGAAAAGTGCAGGCTGGTGATCCCTGACGGCTGTGAGATAAAGAACGCATCGGCAGAGTATGTAACATCAGGTGACTGCATCGAACTTAATATGAACGCAGGCGAAAGCGCGGAGATAGTTTTCGCATAAATACAGAGGAGATGACATTATGGAAGAAAAACCAAGAAAGATATGGAGCATCAGTCTGCTGGTCATAAGTATTGCGGCGCTGACAATAAATGTGTGCGATCTGGCATCGGTGGAACTGCCTGTCATCGTTAAAGCGGTGTGTGCGGCGGTCTTTGCTGTGGGTGTGCCTGCGGCGGCATACACGACAGTCAGGCTGTTTAAGCTGAGAAAGGCTCGGAAAGACTGAGCGGGTATTTGTGTAAGATGGTGAAGAGAGGATAGTAAAAGGTAAAATGAAAATTAGGTTTATATCTGCTGTTGTTGCGGCTGTGCTTGCGGCTATGCTCGCGGGGTGCGGCAGTGAGATACAGGATAACGCCGAAGTTTCGGCGGATCTGGGTGTGCTTACGGCTGACGAAGATATCGTGACGAATGAGGAAGACGCACTCACCGATGAGGAAGAGGCGGAAACACCTGTGCCTGTGGCAGAGGAAACAGAAGAAGAGGTCAAGACTTTCAGCGAAGTCAAGATAAAGCCTGCCGATCTGAAATATGAGAAGTTTGACGAGATATATCAGGCTGAGAGCGGGACTGTCGGCGGCAGTGCGGCGATATCAAAGGAACGCAAGGGATATCAGGGCGATGGCTATGTCAGCGGCATCGGCAGTGAAGAAGACTGGTCGGTGAGTTTTGAGGTGCCTGCCGAACAGTACTACAATATCATACTGACAGTCGCGGCTGATGACACAGCAGAGGGCGGACTCAGTCTGAACGGCAGTAAGATAAGCGAATTCGAGGTGGGAAAGACCGAGAAGTTCGAGGGGCGGACTTTCCGCAACATAAAGCTGAAGAAGGGCGAGAACAAGCTGTCTTTCATACCTGTCAGCGGCAATGTGGATATCGACCGCATACAGGTGGCGGCAAGCGACGAGATAAGCAAGCTGAAACTGACGGCGGCGGGCGGCACGCTCTCCGACAGGAAAGCGGAGTACAATGCAAAGGCGCTGTACAAGTACCTCTGTGACAGCTTCGGCAGTAAGATACTTCTTGCGCAGAACGACACTATAGGCACAAGCTACGAAAGCGAACTTATCTACAAGAACACAGGCAAGTACCCCGCCATAAGGCTGGGCGACATGATGTATGTTACTGGCGGAGAGCATACCGAACAGGCACAGGCTGAGGTAAACGAAGCGCTGAGCAGGTCTGAGAGCGGTGCTGTGATAGGTTATATGTGGAACTGGACTTCGCCCAACAAGCCTGATGACAGTGAGAGCGTTTATGCCGAGAACTCTGATTTCGATATAACAAAGGCTGTCACCAAAGAAGATGTGGCGATGCTGGACATCGACACGCTGGAGAACATGGCTGAGAGCGGCGGCATAACAGTCGAATGCTTACAGCTTATGAGCGACATAGATAAGGTATCTGCCGAGTTGGAGAAACTCAGGGACGAGGGAGTGCCTGTGCTTTGGCGACCCTTGCAGGAGGCTTCCAACGGGCTGTACTGGTGGGGCAAAGATGCTGATGCCTACATATGGCTCTGGAAGACCATGTACAAGCGCATGACCGAGTATCACGGTCTGCACAACCTGATATGGGTGTGGTCGGCACAGAATTCCAACTGGTTCGTGGGCGGCGAGTACTGTGATGTGTTGTCGGCTGATGTGTACGGCGGCGGCAAGGGCGGTCAGGTGAGCACACTGCTGTTTATGCAGAGCATTGCGGGCGGCAAGCCCATCGCCATGAGCGAGTGTGACAGCATGCCGCTGATACAGAACATGGCTGACGAGCACGCTATGTGGTCGTACATCGGTCAGTGGGGCGGAAGCTACATCGTGGGTGAGGACGGCGAACTTTCGCAGGCATACAACGATGCGCAGGATATCATCACCATGTACAACAACGACCTTACAGTGACTATGGATAAACTGCCCGACTTCATGACTATGGCGGAAGAGGTCAAAAAAGCTGAGGAAAAGGCGGCGGCAGAAAAAAAAGACGAAAGCAAGGCTGAATAAACATAAAGTGCGCAGACGAAAAATAATGTCTGCGCACTTTTTTTGACCAAAAGAAAAAAGCCCGCATAAGCGGACTTTTGTAAATCGACTTTGATCAGTCTTCGGTCTTAGCCTCGATGAACTTAACGATGTCGCCAACAGTCTTGATATTCTCAACCTCTTCATCGGGAATTTCAAGATCAAAGCTCTCTTCGATACTCATGACCAGATCAACAACGTCCAGAGAGTCAGCACCCAGATCTTCGGTGATAGAAGCGTCTGTAGTTACCTTGTCCTCGTCAACGTCGAGCTGCTCAACAATGATCTCACGAATCTTGTCAAATACCATGTTCATTTCCCTCCATTCTATACTCAAACTGGTTCATTCAGCCGCATTATCTGACGGCTGTGTATCAGAATGCGGAAACTCATCAAAGTCTCCGACAACTCTAAACTTATTATAACGACTATTTAGCATTTCGTCAAGCCCTTTTTGAAATTTTCTTTGTAAATTTTGCAGACTTTCTGAAATATATGCAGAAATGTTCTCAGCAGTCAGCTGAGGGTCGTTGTGCGCACCGCCGTCTGCTTCTGGTATAACGTGGTCGCAGACCTTTAAGCGTACCAGATCTTCGGCGGTTATCTTCATTATATCGCAGGCTTCGCGCTCGCGTGAAGCATCTTTCCAGAGAATGCTGGCAAAGCCCTTTGGCGATATTACCGAGTAAAGCGAGTTTTCCAGCATAGCAAGTTCATCGCAGACTGCCAGTGCCAGCGCACCGCCCGAACCGCCTTCGCCTAATATAATGGAGATAACAGGTGTTTTCAGCATCATGAATTCCATTATATTGCGGGCGATAGCTTCGCCCTGACCACGCTTTTCAGCCTCGACGCCCGGATATGCACCGGGAGTATCCACAAGGCAGATGATTGGTCTGTGGAACTTCTCAGCCTGCTTGGCGAGCCTCAGTGCCTTGCGGTAGCCCTCAGGGTGGGGCATGCCGAAGTTGCACTGCTGATTTTCCTCAAGGTCGCGTCCCTTGACCTCTGCGATGACCGTTACGGGCGTGCCGTGAAAAGATGCCACGCCGCCGATTATAGCCCTGTCATCGCCGCAAAGCCTGTCGCCGTGAAGTTCAAAGAACTCGTCAAATATCATCGGTATGTAGTCGAGGGCGGTGGGTCTGCCCTTGTGTCTGATTATATCCAGCCTGCGGCTGGCAGAAAGCTGTTCATTCATCGCTCTCGACCTCCTTTATCTCAGGCGTTCTGTGGAGTCTGATAAGGTGTGCCAGCACACGGCGCATCTTGTTGCGTTCAACTATCATATCCACAAAGCCGTTTTCAAGCATAAATTCTGCCGACTGGAAATCATCGGGGAGTTTCTGCTTTATAGTGCCCTCTATGACGCGCCTGCCTGCAAATCCTATAAGCACTTTCGGCTCAGCGATTATTATGTCGCCCAGCGAGGCAAAGCTGGCTGTTACGCCGCCTGTGGTGGGGTCTGTCATAACAGATATGTACAGTCCGCCCGCTTCGTTATGTCTTGCCACAGCGCCCGATGTCTTAGCCATCTGCATCAGTGACACTATGCCCTCCTGCATACGTGCGCCGCCCGATGCAGTGAAAGCCACAACAGGGAGTTTTTTCTCGGTGGCGTACTCGATGGCGCGGGTGATGCGTTCGCCCACCACGCTTCCCATAGATGCCATCATGTAGTTTGAGTCCATGACTATCAGCACCACATCTTCGTGATGTATCTTAGCCCTGCCTGTCAGCACCGCATCATTAAGACCTGTCTTCTCGCGCAGTTCTTTCTGCTTAGCATCATAGCCTGGAAAATCGATGGGGTTTTTTGATATCATCTTTCTGTCAAACTCACGGAAACTGCCGTCATCAGCGGTTATTTTCAGCCTTTCGCGGGCAGTCAGACGTGAATGGTAGTTGCAGTTGGGGCAAACCTTGCCGTTCTGGTTGAACTCTTCGATGAAAGTCACGCTGCGGCAGCGGGGGCATTTGAAAAGCAGTCCTGCGGGGATATCGGTTTTTTTCTTTGAATTGTCATCACCCTTGTCACTGCCAAGTCTTTCCCTTACAACTGAGAAAAATTCATCGAACTGCATCAGTCTTCACCTCTTTCATCAGCAAGTATATCTGTGCGGTTGAGGAAGCCGTTGTCGTAGTTGCCGTCGATGAACTCGGGGCGGCGTATCAGTTTCAGCTGGAAATCAACGTTGGTGGCAACGCCGTCAACGATGAACTCAGCCAGCGCCCAGTTCATTTTAGCTATGGCTTCTTCGCGGTTCTTGCCGTGTACTATCAGCTTGCCTATCATCGAATCATAGTAAGGCGGTATCTCATAGCCCGAATAAGCCGCAGTGTCCACACGCACGCCAAATCCGCCTGGTATGAACATTGAGTTTATCCTGCCCGGTGACGGACGGAAGTCATTAGCGGGGTCTTCGGCATTTATACGGCACTCTATCGCGTGACCTGTCAGCTTGACATCTTCCTGCTTTATCGTGAGCCTTTCGCCGCCCGCTATAAGAAGCTGCTGCTTTACAAGGTCGATGCCCGTTACAGCCTCAGTGATGGGGTGTTCGACCTGTATGCGGGTGTTCATCTCCATAAAATAGAAATCGCCGTTGCTGTCCACCAGAAATTCTATCGTGCCTGCATTCCTGTAGCCGCATACCCTTGCAGCTGTGACAGCAGCCCTGCCCATTTTCGCACGCAGTTCTTCTGTCATGAAGCTGGCAGGTGAGGGTGCTTCTTCGAGGACTTTCTGTCTTCTGCGCTGCATCGAGCAGTCGCGCTCACCAAGATATATGACATCGCCGTAGTCGTCAGCGAGTATCTGTATCTCGATGTGCTTAGGGTCTTTGATGAACTTCTCTATGTACACCTCGTCATTGCCGAAGCATGCCAGCGCTTCCTGACGGGCAGCCTTCATCATCGGTTCAAGCTCTTCCTCGCTCTCCACGATGCGTATGCCGCGTCCGCCGCCGCCTGCCGATGCTTTGACCAGCACAGGGTAGCCCAAGTCGCGTGCGAGGGTCTTTGCGGCGTGTATATTGGATATCGCGCCGTCACTGCCCATTATTACAGGCACGCCGTTTTCTTTCATAGTTTCTTTAGCCTGCGCCTTGTCGCCCAGCATCTCGATCGAAGTCGCACGCGGACCTATGAAAACTATGCCGCACTTTTCGCACATGCGGGCAAAAGCGGGATTCTCGGACAGAAAACCGAATCCGGGGTGGATAGCTTCCGCGCCCGTTATCTCGCAGGCTGAGATTATCGCGCGTACATTCAGGTAGCTGTCCTTGCTCTGCGGACCGCCGATGCAGACTGCTTCATCTGCGAGCATGGCGTGCAGTGCATTTTTGTCGGCGGTGGAATATACCGCCACAGTTTTTATGCCAAGTTCACGGCAGGCACGTATAACACGCACCGCGATCTCGCCGCGATTGGCTATCAGAACTTTTTTTAACATATCTTACTCCTTGATAAGGAAAATTATTTATCAGCTGTTGATGCAGCTGCGGTATCTTTCCCCTCGCCGTCGGCGGGAGAAAAGATGCGGCAGTACAACTGTCGCGATAAGTTTTTGTGGTTATCCCGCTGACACACCAAAATAAACGATGTTATATCGGGAACTGAATATAGTTGGCGTTTATCTTTCCCCCGCCTGCGGCGGGGGAAAGATAACATCAACTCAGTATTTCCTTGTTATAAAGGTATTTTTTGGTGGTGTGCTAAAGGGATAGTCATATAAGTTTTTCATCAGTCGGGCTGCTGACCGTCATGGGCGAGCCACTTGCATTCAGTGACCTCCATATCGGTGAAAGTCGCTCTGAATGACGACTCTTCGGGACTGCATGCGTAGATGCCGAATTTTATGGTATCTTTCAGGCTGAAAAGGTGGCAGATGCGCATCTGGCTGAAATCCACGCCGTCAAGGGAGTTTTCTATGCAGATATCTTCCTCGCGGCGGCTCAGCCTGAACCACATGACTTTCACCGAAGCGTCGATATCGACCGATGCCCAGTCTGAATAGCCGTTGTTTGTGACCACACTGCCAAGACGCTGTATCCTGTCATTTTCGTACTCAACAGATGCCTTTACCCAGTTGTCGCAATCAAGGTAGACTGCAACGCCGCACTGGTCAAATCGGGTCGTTGATGCAAACTCTGTCCTGACGGTGAACGAGAAGAATTTTTCATCGCTCTCAGCCTGTAAAACAGGGGCATTGTCGTTGCGGAAATGATAATAAGTCCTCTGCCACAAGTCGGTGTGCGGTTCGGTGACTATCTCCACCTTATCCTCTCCGATAGTGAAAGAATGCGGAGGTCTTGTCCACTGCATTTTTTTCAGGTCAGGCTTCATGTCAGACTCTCCTTTTCGGAAGATGCCCTGTTTTTATGTCGTTTACCATATGTTACTTTATTGCAAATGTTATCTCGCAGGAAACAGCCTTCTTGCCGCCTACGGTAGCCAGCGCCTTGCCCACGCCGATAGGTCCCTTTACCTTGATGATCTCGACTTCTATCTCCAGCGTGTCGCCCGGTACCACCTGCTGGCGGAACTTGCAGTCGTTGATGCCGCCGAAGAAACCTATCTTGCCCTTGTTCTCAGGCAGTGCCAGCAGAGCAACAGCGCCCGCCTGTGCGCACATCTCCACCATCAGCACACCCGGAGTAACAGGGTACTGCGGAAAGTGACCCTTGAACCAGAAATCATCTTCCTTTATGTACTTTGTGGCTTTCACCCTCTTGCCGACTTCCAGTTCGTTTATCTCATCAATGAGCAGGAAAGGGTCGCGGTGGGGTATGACTTCCATTATCTGTTCTTTATTCATTAAAACTGCCATCTCAGCAGCTCCTTTCAGATTTATTTTTGACCGTCAGGGTCGGTGTTTTCATTTGTTGTGAAGCATCTCACATACCGCCGTAATAGCGGTAATAGTCATCGTCAGATTTTCTGCCTGCTGATATTATCATTCTGCCCATCTTGTACAGCGGTGTAACAAAAAATATGCTCAGCGTACATACCCCAAGATAGCCCAGATAATACTCAGCTGCACTATAAATGTGCTCAGTGACACGTAAAGCTAAGAGTACCGTGAACAAGATCGCACCCATCGGGAATACGGTCAACAGCCATATGCCTATTTCCTTGAAGTGCTTGCCCACTGCGGAGTCACTTTCACCTGTCAGCTTTTTGTAGTTTATCAGATAAGCTATCGGCATCGCGGCCAGCGGCAGACACGCAAAGTACACATATTTGTTCGTATCATCGTCAAGAAAATTATCAAGATAGTCGGTGACTATTGCCGCGAAAAAGCCCGCAAGATGCACTGCAACGCAGAATATCAGGAAATTCCTGCGCGGATGGATATCATACTGTTCCATAATATCATGCACCCCGCTTTTTTCTGACAAAATGGCGAATGCCCATAGCTATCGGTGTTAGCAGTACAAAGCCTGCGGCTGATGTGATGGCGAATATCAGATACTCCATACCGTTGAACATTATACGCCTCTGATGAATGAACCAGTGGTCGTAATTAACGGCATCCCAGAGCGGCAGTGATATCAGTGCCGATACAGCCGTCCATATGATACAGTGTATCGCAGTATCCTTTATGCGCTCGCCTGTGCTGAACAGCTTCTCTTTTAGCAGGTACAGCACCGCAGGAACGGCAGGCAGTGCGAAAAGCAACAGAAAATCAACGATGTATCGCAAAATGTAATGAATGCGTATCCTGCCCTCGTCTATCTCGTAGTCGTACAGGCAGAATACTGCCCACAAAAGCAGCTGCATAACAACTGCCGCAATGGTGAATTTAAGATAGATCTTTTTCATAGTTGTCAGCCTTTCTGCGGGCAAACGCCGCGTTTAAACGAAAGGGGAGTTATTCAAGCACCATTATAGTCTGGTCATATTCGACCGCATCGCCGTTCTGAACACATATCTCCTTTACAACGCCGTCAAATTCGCTGGGCACCTCGCTCATCACCTTCATCGATTCGATGATGAAGATGACATCGCCCTTCTTCACCCTGTCGCCTACCTTTACGAAAGGCTTTGAATCGGGTGACGGTGCAGAATAGAAAGTGCCTACGATAGGCGCTTTCACCTGCTTGCCCGAAACGGGTGCAGCTGCGGGGGCATCAAAGCCCTGTGCGGGTGCGGGCATCTGAGGCATGCCTGCGGGTGCGCCAATCGGGGGCATCATAGGGATAGGAGCGGGCGCAGGAGCAGGTCTTTTGCCCTTAATGGTGATGGTAGTGCCGCCGTCGGTTATAGTCAACTCGGAGAGTTCCTTAGCGTTGATTATATCAGCGAGCTTCTCAATTGTTTCAAGGTCGAACTGACCGTGTATCTTCTCACTCATCGGTGATATTCTCCTTTTCTATTAGTCGCACTTCTTTATGCAGATCGTAGCATTGTGACCACCGAAGCCCAGCGAGTTTGAAAGTGCCGCATATACGGGCATCTCGCGGTTGGCATCAACTGCGTAGTCAAGGTCGCACTCAGGGTCGGGGGTGGTGAAGTTTATGGTCTTGTGTACGAAGTCGTTCTTTACAGACAGTGCAGTAACGATGGCTTCAACGCCGCCTGCCGCGCCCAGCAGATGACCTACCATAGACTTAGTGGAATTGATGACTGTCTTACGCGCAGCATCTTCACCGAGCGCTATCTTGATAGCGTTTGTTTCGTACTTGTCGTTCAGCCCTGTTGAAGTGCCGTGTGCGTTGATGTAGTTTACCTGCTCAGGCGCAAGACCTGCCTCCTTGTATGCCATTTCCATAGCATGTGCAGCAGCTTCGCCTGTAGGTGAAGGGCTGGTCATGTGGTAAGCATCGCCTGTTGCGCCGTAGCCTGCAACTTCTGCGATGATGTTTGCGCCCCTTGCCTTTGCGTGTTCATACTCTTCCAGCACCAGCATGCCCGAACCTTCGCCCAGTACGAAGCCCTGACGGTTCGCATCGAAAGGTGTGGAAGCCTTGTCAAGGTCGGTAGCCTGCGAGAGGGCTTTCATGTTGTTGAAGCCGCTGAGTGCAAATCTGGATATGCAAGCCTCAGAACCGCCGCAGAGGCAGGCATCGAGATAGCCGTCCTTTATCTTGCGGAAAGCCTCACCGATGGCGTGGGTAGCAGATGAACATGCAGTGGTGGTGCAGTAGTTATCGCCCTTGAAGCCTGTTTTCATTGCAACTGTGCCTGCCGCCATATTGCCTATCATCATGGGTATGAAGAATACCGATACCTTATCGGGCTTCTCGTTGAATTTTGTCACCTCAGCTTCGGTCATGTTCAGACCGCCGATGCCTACACCGATTATAACGCCCACACGGAAAGGATCAAGGTCTTTGAGGTCGCTGCCCGCGTTCTCAAGCGCCTGCTTTGAAGCCGCCAGCGCGAACTGTGTGAACCTGTCCATGCGCTTTGCTTCTTTCTTCTCTATATACTCGGTGGGGTCAAAATCCTTGACTGCACCGACTATCTTAACGGGGAAATCAGAGGCATCGAACTGGTCGATGTAACTAAGACCGTTCTTGTTCGCCTTGATGTTCTCCCAGAACTCTTCAACATTTTTGCCCAGCGGGTTTATGGTACCCATACCCGTTATCACTACTCTTCTGCTCAATTAAAACACTCCTTGTAATTTAGAGATATATCCATATTTATCGGTTTTACATCATTATGCCGCCGCTTATCTCGATGACCTGTCCTGTCACGTAAGCCGCGTCCTTTGAAGCGAGGAAAGATACCACGCCCGCGATGTCCTCGACCTCGCCAAAACGCTTCATAGCTATCTGACCCAGCATAGCGTTCTTCTGGTCATCGGTCAGCTTGTCGGTCATGGGGGTCTTGATGAAGCCCGGCGCTACCGCGTTGCAGGTGATGCCGCGCGAACCCAGTTCCTTGGCGACAGTCTTTGTCATGCCGATGATAGCGGCTTTTGTTGCCGAATAGTTTATCTGTCCGGGATTGCCGTAAACGCCTGCCACCGAAGCAAGGTTGATTATCCTGCCCGACTTCTGGCGCATCATAACGTTGCCCACGAACTTAGACATGTTGAAAACGCTCTTCTGGTTGACAGCAACTACCATGTCATACTGTTCTTCGCTCATTCTCGCCATCAGACCGTCCCTTGTGATGCCCGCGTTGTTTACAAGAACATCGATAGAACCGAACTCAGCCTTGATAGCTTTTACAGTTTCCTCAGCCTGTGCGTAGTTCGATACATCGCAGATGAACTTCTGTACCTTTACGCCCTTTGCGGCTATCTTTTCCATTATATCGTTATCCTCGAACATAGCCTCGCTGATGTCGTTGAGTGCTATGTCAAAACCGTCCTCAGCAAGTCTGAGCGCGATAGCCGCACCGATACCTCTTGCCGAACCTGTTATAAATGCTGTTGCCATTTTATTTTCCTCCGTCAAATATCATTGTCAGGATAGTCAGGCGATAAAAGCGCCGACCTTTGACCACAAAAAATTATGAATTAAATATCGCTTCTGCCTGTGCGAACATTTCCTCGACTATCTCCTTCGCAGGCTTTACTTCGTTTACCATGCCCGCGATAGCGCCGCAGAGGAACGAACCCTCATCGAGGTTGCCGTCCTGAACAGCCTTTCTCAGTGCGCCGAGTGTTATCTTCTCAAACTCGTCAGGGTCGATACCGCCCTCCATCTCGCGCTTAGCCAGCTGTTTTAAGAACTTTGTCTTGACATTTCTGCATGGGTGACCTGTAGTTCTGCCGGTTACCACGCTGTCAGTGTCCTTAGCCTTGACTACCAGTTCCTTGTAGGTGGGGTGTATCTGACATTCCTCAGCGGCGAGGAAGCGTGTGCCCACCTGAACGCCCTCAGCGCCCAGCATGAAACTTGCGCAGATACCTCTGCCGTCAGCGATGCCGCCTGCTGCGATAACGGGTATCTCAACTGCGTCAACTACCTGCGGAACAAGGCACATCGTAGTGTTCTCACCGATGTGACCGCCCGACTCGGTGCCCTCAGCGATGACTGCGTCAGCGCCGCTTCTCTCCATTCTCTTTGCCAGCGCAACAGAGGGAACAACAGGTATCACTTTGATATTTGCGGCTTTCCAGTCTGCCATGTACTTGCCCGGATTGCCCGCGCCTGTTGTTACAAAAGGCACGCCCTCTTCGATGACCAGCTTTGCCAGGTCGTCAGCATTCGGGCTCATCAGCATGATGTTCACACCGAAAGGCTTGTCGCCCACAGCGGCTTTGGTCAGCCTTATCTGCTCGCGCAGGTAGTCGATGGGTGCCGAGCCGCCTGCGATTATGCCTGCGCCGCCTGCATTTGTGACAGCGCTTGCCAGTGTGTGTTCAGCGACCCATGCCATGCCGCCCTGAAGTATAGGGTACTTTATGCCCAGCAGGTCGGTTATCCTTGTTTTTGTGGTAGTCATTGTTTTTACCTCTCTTTATATATTTTCTTTAAATTCGTTTTATTTGCCGCTTTTGGAATAATGGTTCTCTATCGCCATTTCGTACTTGGTGTAAACGTGTCTGCCCTCTTTTATAGCAGCATATTCTTTCATGCAGACATCAGCGCTCTTTTCAACAAAGCCGCGCACTATATCCATATCAAAGTGCATCAGTTCGCCCTCGATGTGCATCTGCATGTCCGCGTAAATATCAGCTATGAGGTTTTCAGGTTCAAAGCCGAAATCACGATACAGCCGCGTATCTCTCAGCCTTTCGGGGACTGTCAGCGTCCTTGTCAGACCGAAATTTTCTGTTATCATGGGGTTGAGCAGATTGTAGTCGCGGTAGAATTCTTCAAACAGGCTCTTCTCGCCGCGCCGTGAAAGAAGCCCCATGTCGATGTAAAAGGTCTGACGGAAGATATTGTCTGAGATAAGATGGAAATAATACCCCAGATATATCGGGTCTTCCATGACCTCTTGCCTGTACTTTTCAAAGAAAGTCAGACTGTCGAACCACTTGTAACGCCCGTCATCAAATACAGATATGAAGTGCGAATTGCGCTCCTGCTTCTCTTTGGCGGGAAGTGCATCGGGCAGTATACTGCCGATGATAAGACCCTCTTTATCATTGATGTCCAGCCGCTCGGCAAGTGTCTTGCCAAGCGCGAAGTGCATCAGCCTGGAACCCATCAGTATTCAAATATTATGCCCGCGTAGGTCAGACCGCCGCCGAAGCCTACAAAGCATATCTTGTCGCCGCGCTTTATCCTGCCCTCAGCCACCGCATCACAGAAAGCTATCGGTATAGATGCCGAAGATGTGTTGCCGTAGCGGTCTATGTATACCACCATCTTGTCCATCGAAACGCCAAGATTTTTTGCGGCAGTTTCGATTATGCGCACATTAGCCTGATGGGGAACGATAGCGTCAAGGTCTTCGGGGGAGATGCCCGCCTTTTCACAAGCCTTTGTTACCGCCAGCGGCAGTGCCTTAGTCGCGAACTTGTATACCTCTTTGCCGTCCTGTGTGAAGTAGTGGAGTTTTGTTTCGGGCATGCCCATATCGAAATCTTCCT
This sequence comes from Hominimerdicola alba 8, assembly GCF_000178155.2. GTDB lineage: Bacteria > Bacillota > Clostridia > Oscillospirales > Ruminococcaceae > Hominimerdicola > Hominimerdicola alba_C. The sequence goes on along the minus strand of NZ_ADKM02000050.1, from coordinate 34,972 downwards.
TGTTGGTGCGGAATACGTTCTCGCTCCTCATGGCGCGTGAAACAAGGAATTTAGCGCCGCTGCCGTCTGCGCCCAGATAAGCCGAGTAAAGTGCATCGTACTTTCTTTCCAGCACGAATGCCGCCGCGCCGTCACCAAAGAGGATACAGCTTGAACGGTCAGTATAGTCGGTGAACTTTGAAAGTTCCTCTGCCGATACCAGCAGAACAGTGTTCACATCGTCCTCGGAAAGCAGGTAGCGCCTTGCCATATCAAGACCGTAATCGAAGCCTGTGCAGGCACAGTTTATGTCTATCGCCATTGAACCTATAGCGCCTATCTCGCGCTGTATAAGACAGGCGGTAGAGGGTGTGTAGAAATCAGGTGTAACTGTGGCGCAGATGATAAGGTCTATCTCGCTGACATCTATGCCCGCATCAGCGATGGCTTTCTTAGCCGCCTCAGCGCCTATCCAGTAGGTAGGTTCGCCGTTGGTGATGTGCCTTGTCTTGATGCCTGTACGCTGGGTTATCCACTCATCACTGGTATCGACTATCTTAGCGAAATCCTCGTTCGATGCTATCATCTCGGGCACATACTTGCCTATACCCTTTACCTTTATTCCTGTTACCTTTTTTGTTTCAGACAATTGAATATCCTCCTTGTGTGCTAATGCAAAAATTATATTTATGGTTATCCCTTCAAACGCCGCTCAGAATGACGGTATAACAATGTGCGCTGTCACGCTCTCACAAAACCTTCCTGCCAAAGGCATTCATTCAGGGTGTATCTGCTTATGCACCATTCCCGGCGGCGGAAGCGCTTTTTCAGGTCTTCCATCGCCCGCTGTGCATCACAGCGCGAGGTGAAGCATATGCTTTCGGTGATATCTGTTTCGTCGCCGCTTTCATTGACATTCCAGCCGTACACCATATATATGATGTCGCTGTCTGCCGCGCCGATGACTTCCTTTTCGGTGATCTCAAAGCCGATATCATAGTCTTTGAAGCCTGCGGTGTCTTTAAGATATCGCTGTGCGGTCTTTTCAGCCTTAAGGCGTTCGGTGAAAAAGCCTATACAGAAACTTTCTTTGTGACCCTCGCAGGAAAGTTCCCTGTCGGTCATACAGAGTTCATATATCACAGCCGTTCACCTCGTAAAAAGTCCGAAAAGCCCTTGCAATATGGGAAAAACTATGTTATAATATTATTTCGGTACTGCCGATAGGGCATAGCTTGCCCGACATTGGCGAACCACAATACTAATTATAAACCCTTTTCGCGGGCAATTCAATTAACAAATTATGAACAACGCGTGCGTTTTCTGAAAATTCGGAGAATTTTTCATAGAATTTCGGGTGTTGGTTAATAATTTGTGACTGATTTTGAAAATTATTTGCAAAAGTTAAATCATGTTACTTAAGTGGCGATTTTCAACAAATAAGGTTCACGCAAAAGGGCGAAGTGTGTAATTTCAATAATTAAAAAGTAGATTCAGGAGGAAAACAAATGGCTAAGAACATGTTTTTATTTTCGGGACAGGGCTCGCAGTATGTGGGCATGGCTAAGGAACTCTGCGATAAGTACCCAGCCGCAAAGGCAGTATTTGACAAGGCATCAGAGGTTCTGGGCTACGACATATCTGCGATAGCTTTTGACGGTCCTGAGGAGGAACTGAACAAGACCATCAACTCGCAGCCTGCTATAATGGCTTGCTCGCTGGCAGCTTTTGAGGCTGCAAAGGCTGAGGGTATCGAGTTTGACGGCGTTGCAGGTCATTCGCTGGGCGAGTATGCTGCTATGGTGGCAGCAGGTGTAGTCACCATAGAGGACGGTTTCAGGCTGATAAAGGCAAGGGCTGCCGCTATGCAGAAAGCTGCCGAGAGCGCTGAGGGTTCGATGTATGCGATAATCGGTCTTGATGCGGCTGAGGTAGAAAAGGTGTGCGAAGAGGTCGAGGGCTATGTTGTGCCTGTAAACTACAACTCTTCTGCACAGACTGTTATTGCAGGCGATACTGCGGCTTGCGAGGCTGCTGCTGCTAAGTTCGGTGAGATGAAGAAGAGAGCGGTCAAGCTGAATGTTGCCAGTGCTTTCCATTCAAAGCTGATGCAGCCTGCGGCAGATGAGTTCATTGGTGCGGCTAAGGAGATAAACTTCAAGGCGGCGGAAAAGGAATTTTATTCAAACGTACTGGGCGAGAAGCTGACCGATTTCACCAACATGCCCGAAATGCTGGCTAAGCACATTGTTTCGCCTGTAAAGTTCACATCTGAACTGGCTGAGATGGAAAAGGCAGGCTATGAGAACTTCATCGAACTGGGACCAAACAAGGTTCTGACAGGTCTGGTGAAGAAGACCCTCAAGGGCAAGAACGCTGTAAACATCGAAAACGAAGCTACACTCAGCAAGGCGCTGGAGTCTGTAAAGGGCTGATATCTTAAAGACACTTTGTCGGGGGCGTTTTGCTTTGGAACATTTTTCTTACACTGCTGATGGCGGGGCTTCCCCCGACAATGTCGGGGGAAGAAGATGTTTTGTAAAAGTTACTGAATACAGAATGAACGATCTGATATTTATAGCAATCCGCCTTAAAATTCAGACAAAATCCAGTCACAAAATCCATAGATCCGAGCTTTTGCGACTGGATTTTGTGAATTTAAATAGTTGGATTGCTATAGTGGTTATCACGCTGACACACCACAAAAACAGCGGTTTTACAGAACTTAAGGTGGTCGTTGTATATCTTTCCCCCGCATGCGGCGGGGGAAAGATATGAGGCGTGCAAAAGGGACAGCCATTTGATGCTTTATACTACAGACATGATACGATGGGGTAATTTATGGAAAAATTCAACGAACTGATACGCGATATTGACGGATATGTATGGGGTCTGCCGCTGATACTGCTGATAATCGCCTGCGGGCTGATACTGACTGTGAGGGTCGGGCTTTTGCAGGTGAGGAAGCTGGGTCTGGCGATCAAATACATGTTCAAGGACGAAGAGGGCGAAAGCGGCGAAGTTTCCAGCTTTCAGGCGTTATGCACCGCGCTTTCCGCGACGGTGGGCACAGGCAACATAGTCGGTGTGGCTACGGCGCTTTGCGCAGGCGGCGCAGGTGCGCTTTTCTGGATGGAAGTTGCGGCATTTTTGGGCATGGCGACTAAGTATGCTGAGGGTCTGCTGGCGATAAAATTCCGCCGAAAGGACAAACACGGCAGTATGCTAGGCGGTCCGTTCTATTACATAGAGAGCGGTCTTGGAGAAAAGTGGAAGTGGCTGGGCAAGCTGTTCGCACTGTTCGGACTGCTGGCGGGTCTGATGGGTATAGGCACCATCACCCAGATAAACGGCATAACCTCAGCGGCAAACAATTTCTTTGACCCCCAAAATGCCCATACAGTCAGCATTTTCGGTGCGGATTACACTTACACTACCATAATAGCGGGACTGATAATAACAGTTCTTGCGGCTCTGATAATCATAGGCGGCATCAAGAGGATAGCCACCGTTTCCGAGATAGTCGTGCCTGCGATGATACTCATTTATGTGGGAAGCTGTCTGATAATAATTTTCACGAACATCACCGAGATACCTGCGGCTGTTGTGCAGATAGTAAAGGGAGCGTTCGGGTTAAGACCGATGGCAGGCGGCGCGGCAGGATTTGCTGTAATGAAGATGGCGATGAGAAGCGGTGTTGCAAGGGGCATTTTCTCCAACGAAGCGGGACTTGGTTCGGCACCCATCGCGGCGGCAGCGGCAAGGACGAAAGAACCTGTCAGACAGGGTCTTGTCACCATGACAGGTACATTCATCGACACGATGCTGGTATGCACCATGACAGGTCTTTCGATAGTCATGGCGGGCAGTCACGAAAAGGGACTGGAGGGCGTTGCAGTAACGACTGACGCTTTCAAGGTGGGTCTTCCGTTCCCCGAAAAAGTTTCGGCATTTATGCTGATGTGCTGTCTGGCGGTGTTCGCATTCACTACCATACTGGGCTGGAACTATTATTCCGAGAGATGTCTGTCATATCTGACAGGGTCACACAAGAAGATAACTTCGGTATACAAGTGGGTGTACATCGGATTTGTTTTTATAGGACCGTATCTGACTGTCGAGGCGGTGTGGAATCTGGCTGACATTTTCAATGGTCTGATGGCTTTGCCGAACATTGTTGCACTGGTATGTCTTTCGGGGACTGTTGCGAGTGAAACGAAAGATTATTTCAGGCGGCTGAAAGGTGAAGAAACTCAGCAGGAAAAAGCAGGATAGGATAATAAGATAAAACTGCACAGTCGGCAAAGACTGCGCAGTTTTTTTATTGCCTGACGGCACTTGCACTTGTCAGAAAAATGTGCTATAATAAACAAAAAACAAGCAGGGGGCGGAACGTATGCAGGACAGCGATAACAAATATCTGATATTTCCCGTAGATGATAAGGTCTATGCCATAAGTTTTTCTGACGTAAAACTGATAATAGCCAATGAGTACGCGAGGAAGATACCTGATTTCCCCGATTATGTCAAAGGCACCATAGTTAACGAGGGCAGGACCGTAACGGTCATAGACCTGCGTGTGCGTTTCGGCTGTGTGCCTAAGCCCGAAACGGGGCGCGAATGTATAATGCTGTGTGACTGCGAGAAAAGTCTGGGGCTTTTGTGCGACAGCATCACAGGCTTTGTCGAGGTGCGCCCCGAAGAAATACAGCCGCCGCCCGATGTCAATGAACAGGTAAATGCCCGCTTCATCAGCGGGACCTTCCTGCACGAGGGTCAGCCATGCTACATCATACGCCCCGAACTTGTCATACGACCCGATGATGAAGAGAAGTTTGCTTCTCTTACCGAAGAATAGCTATATTTAGGCAAAACAAGACCGCCCGGCATATGTTTGTCGGACGGTCTTTCATATGATTGAAAGGCAGATCGCTATATTTTATAGCATTTATTTCTGCATTCAGCGCTTGCAGACACTTTGATCTTTGTGGCTGTGAGCGCTGAATGTCCTGAAATTAATGTCGTTTACTATATATCAGTCAAACAGTGCAGTAGACAGATATCTCTCGCCTGTGTCGGGGAGAAGTGCAACTATCACCTTGCCTGCATTTTCGGGACGCTTGGAAAGTTCAGCAGCCGCATGCAGTGCCGCGCCCGAAGAGATGCCAACCAGTATGCCTTCGGTCTTGGCAAACTTGTTGCCTGCCGCAAAAGCATCTGCGTTCTCTACTGCGAAAACTTCGTCATATACCTTAGTGTCAAGCACATCAGGCACAAAGCCTGCACCGATACCCTGTATCTTGTGCGCACCCGACTTGCCCTGTGAAAGGACGGGCGAAGATGCAGGTTCAACTGCAACTACCTTTACATCGGGGTTCTTGGACTTAAGATACTGACCAACACCTGTGATGGTGCCGCCTGTGCCGATACCTGCTACGAAGATATCTACCTTGCCGTCAGTGTCGTCCCATATCTCAGGACCTGTTGTAGCAAGATGAACAGCAGGGTTTGCAGGGTTCACGAACTGACCGAGTATTACAGAATTCTCTATCTCCTGCTTGAGTTCTTCAGCCTTCTTGATAGAACCTGTCATGCCCTTTGAACCTTCGGTCAGCACTATCTCAGCGCCGTATGCCTTGAGCAGGTTTCTTCTCTCAACGCTCATGGTTTCTGGCATGGTGAGTATTACCTTATAGCCCTTAGATACGCCTACAGCCGCCAGACCGATACCTGTGTTGCCCGATGTCGGCTCGATGATCGTAGCACCCTTTTTCAGCACGCCGCTCTTCTCCGCATCTTCGATAAGGCTGAGGGCAACTCTGTCCTTTACACTGCCTGCGGGGTTGAAGTACTCCAGCTTTGCAAGTATATTGCTGCCTGCGCCCACTGCCTTAGAAAATCTTTCAGCCTCTACAATAGGTGTGTTGCCGATAAGTTCGCCAATGTTCTTATAGATCTTTGCCATGATGAATAACTTCCTTTCGATATTAAATATTGTATCGTGTGCGGTTTTTTATACCGCTTCGTTTACTGTGATTAGAGTATATCACATTATTCCTACTATGTCAATAGGTTAAATAGTGATTTTTACCCTTTGCACAACAAACACCTCCGCGCTTTGGTCATATACAGCAGTTTTAACTAACAATTCCTATTGGTATACTAGGATAACTAATGAGTGTGCGTGAAAAAAGTGCGCAGTCGGGCTGACTGCGCACTTATGGGTCACTTGTACATGTTGTTTTCGATAAGTTCTATTTTGTCATAGCTGCTTGAAGATGCTGCGCCGAGTGCGAAAAGGACATCTGTTGCGCCGACATCGTGGGCGAAGCTGACTGAGTTTATATCGAAAAATCTGTTGTCACAGAGGTATATTTTCTTGAACGATGACGTCAGGAAAGGCACCAGTGCGTTGCCGTAGCTGTCTTTGAATATGACAAGCACACGGTCGTTGGGGGCATCGGTGTCTATTTCCAGAATGGTGTCATCTGTTCCGACGAATACTGTGTAGCTTGAAGAAAGGTCGTTATCCTCAAAGAACAGCTGACCCTCGTAGCCATCGCTGAAATAGGTATCGTGGAAGACAACGCCCAGCTTATCGAGGTTTGCGGGCTTGTAGTAGGTGAAAGTGTCGGGATATTCTTCAAGCGGGTAGATATCGTTCAACGAGTAGAACGCACCGAGATAGCCCTCGCGCTCGACCTCTTCATAGCTTTCAAAGTCGGCAAAATCCACACCCGACTGTTCGGCATAAACTTTAGCCGCGTAGTAGGCGGCAAGGGGCTGCCAGTGGTAGTCGGTGCGGGAGTAGATGTATTCAGCCTTGTGCTCTTCAAGTACGGAATTTATAGGCACGCCGATGCCCGAAGTCATCATGCCATAGACTTCATCGGCGCATTCTTTCTGGTCGGGGTAGCTGTCTTTCAGTTCGGCGGGGGTGTAAAATTCCTGTGAGGTGGGTATCAGCATCAGCGAGGTGTTGACATTTGCGCCGACGCTTTCAGCGAAGACATCGATGCAGTCGGCAAGGTATCTGCCGTTTTCGGGACTGTAGTAGAATTCTTCCATCGCCCGCACCTGCGGTGTGCCGGAATATGCGAGGATACAGCCGTTCATAAATTCGTATGAGCTCTCAGCGGGCGGCTCGGTGGTGGTGACAGGCAGCGTTGTTGTGGTGGGAGTAGTTGTTGTGACGGCGACCGTTTCGGAAGTGGTTGTCACGACATCGGCGGGGGATTCGGTTGGCGGTGGAGCGGTCTGAGTACCCGATGTGGCATCACTGCTGACGGTACTGCGGATATCGCTGTTGTCAGCGATGGTATTGCCGCAGGAAGAAAACATCAGAGCGGCGGCGAGGGTAACGAGGGTGAATTTTTTATTCATCGGTATTCTCCTTTATATATATCATTCTGCGGTGCAGAAACGGAAATCCGTAATTATGGTCAAAATTTGATGCGCACAAAGTAAAAATGCACATCAGACGATAAGTGCAAAAGAAAAGCGGCGCTGTATACAAATGTGTCAGCGCGAAAGTTCCGTTTTGGTTAATATATTTGCATAGTACAATAATAAACCATTCTTCATAAGGCGCAAATTGTAAAAAAAATATTAACTTTTCGGAAGTATACGTTTTCATTCAGGGTTAATCGTTTTCTTGACATGGTCGGGGGCTTGCAAAATGCGCAATAATTGTGTATAATAAATCCATGATGACCGCACGTATCTTTCGTGTGGCAACTATATGATATGAAATATAAACGAAAGGTGGATCATTATTATGAAAACACAGGTAATCAATGGCGTTTCTCTGCCGAATATCCCCTGGCAGGACAAGCCCGCAGACTGCAAGGACGTTATCTGGAGATATGATGCTAACCCCATTATACCCAGAGATCTTCTGCCTACATCGAATTCTATCTTCAACAGTGCTGTAGTTCCCTTTGAAAGCGACAAGGGTCACTTCGCAGGCGTTTTCCGTGTTGATGACAAGGTCAGGAACATGGAACTGCACGCAGGCTTCTCTGAGGACGGCATACACTGGAACATCGAGCCTGACAGGATAGTTTTTGAGCAGGCTGAAAAGTCTACTGAGGAAGTTAACCAGTGGGGTTACGGTTATGACCCCAGAGTTTGCTTCATCGAGGACAGGTTCTGGGTGACCTGGTGCAACGCTTACGGCTGGAAGCCCACCATCGGTGTTGCCTACACCTTCGATTTCAAGAAGTTCTATCAGTGTGAGAACGCTTTCCTGCCTTTCAACAGAAACGGCGTACTGTTCCCAAGAAAGATAAACGACAAGTTCGTTATGTTCTCAAGACCTTCTGACAGCGGTCATACTCCTTTCGGTGATATGTATATCTCGCAGTCACCTGATATGAAGTACTGGGGCGAACACAGACACGTTATGGGACCCCTTAAGGCGTGGGAATCCAAGAAGATAGGCGCAGGTCCTATCCCGATAGAAACAAGCGAAGGCTGGCTGTGCTTCTATCATGGTGTTCTGGAGAGCTGCAACGGCTTCGTTTACAGCTTCTCGGCTTGCATACTCGACAAGGACGAGCCTTGGAAGGTAAAGTACAGATGTGCTGAGTACCTGCTGAGCCCTCAGAAGATATACGAGTGCGTTGGCGATGTACAGAACGTTACATTCCCCTGCGCTACTCTGGTCGATGCTGACACAGGCAGGATAGCTATCTACTACGGCTGTGCTGATACCTGCGTAAGCATGGCATTCACCACCGTTGACGATGTTGTTGATTACGTAAAGAATCATTCTTCCGTTTGATAGTATGATACTGATGCCCCGCGCTGAATGCGCGGGGTATTTTTTGCAGGTATATCTTCCCCGCAGAATATGATACCATATATTTGGCGATTTTGTCAATGGCTTTAGCCTGTGATTGTGCAAATGGTATAATAAACGTTTTCAAGATGAATAATTGATTGAATTTGTAAGATAATGTATCTAAATTATAATTATTTTGCTATTTTATCAGAATAATGCTTGAAATTTAAGTGAAAAAGTGATATAATATACATTAGAAACAAGTCGCTTCATGCGTTTACAGGAAAAGATATAGAATTGGGGAATAACTATGAAAGAGGATAAACTGTCGCGGTATTACGTTTTGCTGGAAGAATTGAATGAAGCTGTCACATCAGAGGCGGGCTTTGATATTGAGAGTATCACAAGTGCGCTGGCGGGGCTTTGCGGGCTTTTTAATATATCTAAGGGCGTTACGGAATATTACAAGTCCATATCATATGAACAGGTCGGCAAGGGTGACCGCTTTATCTGTTTTGACAGTGGTGAGGAAGGAACTGTCCTCATGGAGAAGCGTGTGGTCACCAAAAATATGGCGGTGGCTAAGTGTACGGTATATCAGGCTGAGGGTGCATGCCCGCTTGAAGAGGACGAGCGCAAAAAGGTAGACCTTATCATGCGCATAGTACTCCGCGTTATAATCCACAACAATTTGCAGGATATCGTTGAGCAGATGACATTCTATGACGAATCGGGTTACCCGAATCTGCGCAGTTTTACCAGATATCTCGAAAAGCACGCTGAGAACAACAGGCTTTACGGCTACACTGCGGTGCATTTCAACCTGCGGCATTTTACACTGATAAATCAGGAGATAGGCAGGACGAGCGGTGATATCGCCATGAAGAACTATTTCAATGAGATAGGGAAGCTGGTGGGCGATGACGGCATAGTCTGCCGCGTGGGCGGTGACAACTTCGTGTGCATGTTCGCTTCTGAAAGGATAGCGCCTATACTGGAGGTCATGAAAAGTGCGCCTGTCGCCTACGATGTCGGGGGCGAGAAGCGGGTGATGGTATCTTCGAGCGCAGGGGTTTTTGTGATACCCGATGACTTTGTGTACCGCAATCTCGGTGATGTGATGGACAAGGTGCTGACATGTTCGCGGGCGGCGAGAGAAGGCGGTCAGGAGAGCATAGTGTACTTTAACAGCAGAATGGTAGAGGGCAAGGAAAAGGTCATGCGGGTACAGCAGCTTTTCCCGAAAGCGTTGGAAAACGGCGAGTTCAAGGTATTCTATCAGCCTAAGATCGACATTGAAACAGGTGAGCTGGCGGGTGCTGAAGCGCTCTGCCGCTGGATAAGGGACGGCAGGATAGTCCCGCCGATGGAGTTCATACCTATACTGGAGCAGAACACAGACATCTGCAAGCTGGATTTCCACATGCTGGATATGGTCTGCAAGGATATCAAGCGGTGGCTGGCTGAGGGCAGAAATGTGGTAAGGGTATCGGTTAACCTTTCGCGCAAGCACATGATGGATGTTGACCTGCTGGAACACATATTGCGGATAATCGATGAGAACGAAGTACCTCACAAGTACATAGAGATAGAACTGACGGAAACTACCACAGATGTTGAGTTCAAAGACCTCAAGCGAGTCGTGAACGGTTTGCAGATGGCGGGCATATATACTTCGGTGGACGATTTCGGAATGGGTTATTCATCGCTGAAGCTGATACGTGAGATACCCTGGAACGTGCTGAAAGTTGACAAGAGTTTCCTGCCTGTTGATGATGACAGCGCCGAGAGTACAAGGACGATAATGTTCAAGTATGTGGTGGCTATGGCTAAGGCGCTGGGTCTTGAAACGATAGCGGAGGGCGTTGAAACAGAGCATCAGGTAGATGTGCTGAGGGATAACAGGTGTTCATTCGCACAGGGCTTTTTGTTTGACAAACCTCTGCCGCTGAACGAGTTTGAGGACAGGCTGACAAAACACAAGTACGAAATGAACAAATGACACAAAGAAGTTCCGCAAGGGTAAATGGAGCGATGTTATTCGCAGTCGGATAACGCAGGAAAGGACTGACAACAGCTGTCAGTCCTTTCTTCATTGGCAAGTATTTTATTCGGAAATTGCGTCAAGCGAAAGTGTGGCTATGCCGTTAAGACTTTCGTCTGCGCGTTTGCCTGCAAGGAAATCGTAATAGCCCTGACAGGATATCATCGCGCCGTTGTCGCCGCAGTATTTGAGGTCGGGCATGTAGACTTTATAGCCGCGCTTTTCACACTCGCTCTGTAAAAGGGTGCGCACGCCCGAATTGGCAGAAACTCCGCCTGCAAGACCGATGGTGGTGTATCCTAAGTCTTTGGCGGCAAGCAGAGTCTTTTCCACCAGCGTTTTTGCTACGGTGGACTGGAATGAAGCCGCCATGCCCTCGCGGTCTATCTCTTCGCCTTTCTGCTGTGCGTTGTGGACGAGGTTGATAACTGCGGTCTTAAGTCCCGAAAAGCTGAAATCATACTCACTGCCCGTTACGCGGGGCTTGGGGAGGGTATATGCTTTGGGGTCGCCCAGTTTTGCGGCGGCATCAATGAATTTTCCGCCCGGATATTCATAGCCCAGTGTGCGGGCGACTTTATCGAAGCATTCGCCTGCGGCATCATCGCGCGTTCTGCCGACAACGTGGTAGTGGGTGTAGTCTTTGACCTCAACTATGTGAGAATGCCCGCCCGATGCCACAAGGCAGAGGTAAGGCGGTTCAAGGTCGGGGTGGGATATGTAGTTCGAGGCTATATGCCCTGCGATATGGTGAACGGGCACAAGGGGCTTTTTTGCGCTCATCGCAAGGCCTTTTGCGAAGCTGACACCCACCAGCAGTGCGCCTATCAGTCCCGGTGCGTATGTGACAGCCACCGCATCGATGTCGTCCATAGTGCAGTGTGCTTCTTCCAGTGCCGCTTTTGCCACCCATGAGATATTCTCGGCGTGGCGGCGGGAAGCTATCTCAGGCACGACACCGCCGTAAAGCCTGTGTTCGTCTATCTGTGAAGCCACTATGTTTGACAGCACCGTTCTGCCGTTTTCAGTGACGGATATGGCTGTTTCGTCACAACTGCTTTCAATTCCCAATATTTTCATGCGATCATCTCCTAAGTAAGATCATGGTTTGCGATAATTGGTCATCTCTTTGATACACCTATAACAAGGAACATTACCGAGATGTTTTCTTTCCCTCGCCTGCGGCTGGGGAAAGAAAAGCGCCAACTATATTCAATTACCGATAATTATGACTATCCCTTTAGCACACCAACTAAAAATGCGGTGAACAAAAGGATAATTGAGCGGTGTATTGAGGTGAAGTTCACAGTCTGCACAGCATGATGAACTCTTCATCGTTTTCACCGACTGTTTCAAAGCCGACTTTGCGGTACATCTTGACGGCGTAGTTGGCTTTCTGTACTGCGAGGGAAGCCTGTGCAAATCCCGCATTTTTAAGTTCTTCAAGCATTTTTGACATAAGCGCTGTGCCTATCCCCCGACTGCGGTACTCTTTATAGAGCGATATGGCGAAAGACGGGGTGTTATCATCAATATGTCCGTAGTCCTCCATGATGCGCACCCACACAGCGCCGACCACTTTGCCGTCAGCTTCGGCACAGAGGGCGATGTCGGCGGGCTTTTTCCCGAAATCTTTTATATAGAGTTGTAACTCAGGCTGTTTTACTATCTCGCGCGGCGGCGGTGATACCCCATCGGGGATAAAGATGGCGTTGTAGAGGAAGTCCTCTAAAAGCGGGTATTCTGCGGGGGCGAGGTGTCTTATGGTGTACTTCATTCTGTTACTGTGTGGTAATAGCCGTCGCCGTCATCGACTGCATAGAACTGTTTGCCGATGATGGTGAGCAGTTTTTCTATATCTGCGATATTGCCTGATGCAAATTCCTGATAGCAGGTGACTTCACTTTCTGCGTTGAGGTCATCGTAGAAATCCGACACCCAGACCATATAGGAATCCAGCAGGTCTTCAAACGGGGTCTGCGAGATGTCCTGCGGACAGTCCTCTTCCTCACCGAAGCGGGTGTTATCCATCTCAAAGGTCAGCGAAGTTACATAGTCGCCGCCTGCATTTTTGTAAATGCCCTGCCCTGCCTTTTCGTAATCGGCGGTGTTATATTTTTCGGGGGTATAGAGTTTAAAGTTTTTCATTCTCGTTTATCCTCACGTTTCATCAAGGTGATAGATGCGGTTCATCTCAGGTGAAAGCCCGCCGTCAGCCGAACGCACGTAAAGCGGCTTTTCTATCTGCAAAAAATTCCTGCCGCCCTTGCGCCCCTCGACAAGTATCAGCCAGGGCGGGCAGTTCGGGTTTTTGTGGACTGTGCGCAGGCGTTTGGGTTCTATGCCGTTTGCACGCATGGCGGTCATTATATCGCAGAGGCGTTCGGGGCGGTTGCAAAGGCAAAGTCTGCCGCCGAATTTCAGACTGCGCTTTGCGGCGGCGCAAACATCGTCCACCGTACACATCATTTCATGTCGGGCGATGGACACCGCTTCGCTGTCATTTTTTTCGCCTGTGTTGTTTATTTTATAGGGCGGGTTGCAGGTTATCAGGTCGAGTTCTTTTTCGGCGCGCCAGTCTTTCAAGTCGCCCAGTACGGGGATAATGCTGTCTATCTTCGAGCGTTCCAGCGAAACTTTCAGCTGGTCGTGGGCTTTTTCCTGTATCTCCAGCGCGTAGGTGAGTTTCGGCTTGAAATTTTTATATAACAGCATGGCTATGATGCCGCTGCCTGTGCAGAAGTCGGCACACAGGTCTTTGCGTCTTGCCTGCGAGAAATCCGCCAGCAGAAAAGCGTCAGTGCCGAAGCGGTGTTCCTCAGATATACATATCTCTATGCCGTCGCCCAGCGATTCAAAGGTGAAGTCGGTATATTCCATCATATCGTCCTTTCATCATGCTTTGGTATGTTCCGCAGAAAAAGAGTGTTGTCGGAATTGATTATACCACGATTTCCCGCACTTGTCAATTATAGTAAACGACCACAGATACAATGAGAGAAGTATCTTCGAGCGGTCTATGTGAAATTTTAATTGTCGTTTACTATAAAGACCCGATGGCGGCATGCACCATCGGGTCTGTTTGTTATCCGAATATCTGTCCTGCGAGTTTCAGCTTTTGCTTTGGCGGAAAGATCTTGTCGAACTCTTCCACCTCGTCATCGGGGACATAGTACCCCTGCGGTGTCTGATACACGCCTGTAACGCCGTCAAGATAGCCCTCTTTCAATTCTTTGCAGAGGAAGAATGACTGATCTGCGCCATCGGGCAGGTCATGGTAGCGTATGCCGAATTTCTCGGCATAGTCAAAACCGCTTTTGCCGTAGAAGTTTATATTGCCCTCGAACAGCACTGCGCCGAAGCCCATACTGCGGGCTTTTTCAACGGTGAAGTCCAGCAGTTTCCTGCCAAGACCCGTGTGCTGTAAATCGGGGGTTATGCAGATGGGACCCATCGTAAGCACATCGACAACTCTGCCGTCATCGGCGTTTATCACTGTTCTGACAAAGATGTTCTGCCCGATAAGTCTGCCGTTTTGCACCATCACGAAGTTGAGTTCTTTCACGAAAGCGGGGTCATCACGCAGGACATGCAGTACATAATGCTCACTGCACCCCGGCTTATAGACGTTCCAGAATGCTTCGCGTACAAGAAACTCGTTCTCTCTGCGGTCGTTTTCGGTCTCAAGGCGTATTATAAAATTATCCATAGTTATTTCCTCCCGTTCAAACGTTAAACAATGCGTTTTTGGATCGGGAGATCGGGGTGTTGACAGCTGATCTCCCGATCAGTCTGCTATCTCCGTTCTAGTAAGTTTCAAACAATTAACTCCTTACAATTATATTATATGACCCCGCACCGCATCAGCGGGAGGTCACTATAATGATAACACGTTATTCCGTCTTTGTCAATACAAATCTTGACAAATCTTCAGCGCAGTGGTATACTGTACGCATAAAATGTGAGGTGTGAACATGGCGAGCAGAAGAAAGAAAAAAGAAAGGCAGAAGCTGGAAGCTCAGAGGCAGGAGCTGGAAGCTAAGAAAAAGAAGAGAGCGAAGCTGGCAATACGCATTATTTTGGCGTTTTTGGTGATAGTTGACCTTGTGCTTGCGGGAGCGGGTATAAACTATCTGAAAACGGAATACGAACTAAAGAAAAAATGTACAGCCGAAGCTGTGGGCTATGTGACTGATGTAAAAGTGACCACGAGAACGAGCAGGTCAAGAAGAGGCAGACCGACAACAGTCAGGACATATCACACTTATATAGAGGTAAATGACAGCAAGTGTCCTGTACATGAAATATATATCGAAAAGGACGGCTTTAAAGAAGGCGGGAACGTAAAGGTATACTACGACCCCGACGGTTACAGTTACTATGTTGAGGGGGGACCCAAAGACAAGATAATTATTGGCAGTGTGCTGACGGCACTGGGGGTGCTGATGCTGGTGTTTAAGGGGTGGCTGGTCTATATTTTGCGGGACAGGAAAAAGCCCGAAGATAAGAAAGACAATGCAGGTGAGAAAGACAAGCAGTCCATATAAAGAAAACCAATTTGGTTGTGTATTGTTCCCCCGCCGAAGGCGGGGGAACAATACGAAAGAACAGCCATTTTGTATCATCAGCAATACACATCAAAACTGGGATTATAAAGAAAACGAACGGTAAGTAAAAAAGCCGCAGAACGCTGTGTTCTGCGGCTTGTATCATTATATCGGATATATCAGAACATTCTGATCTTGCTTGCTATCTCGGCAGACTTGGAAAGAGTTTCCAGATTAGCATCTATATCGCTCTCGACCATATTTGGAGTGATGAAAGCGAGTTCATCATCGGGACGGTTGGTGCGCTCGATATACATCAGCTTGCCGAACATCTCGGAGATGGAAGGCTTGAGTTCCTGAACGTTTTCGCCCTTAAGACGAACATACATGGAGCAGTTGGTGTCCTTGTATCTTACAACGAACTTCTCGTCCTTCTTGGACTCTTCCCAGTGGATGCCCAGCGATCTGCCCTGATGTCTGAGGCAGTCGATGATGTCACCGACAACAGCCGAAGCGGTAGGCAGTTTGCCTGCGCCCTGACCGTAGAACAGTACATCGCCCACGCCGTCACCTGTTACGCTGACTGCATTGTAAACATCGTCAACGCTTGCCAGCATATTGCTCTTGGGAACGAGTCTTGGGCAAACGATAGCGCTGAGACTGTTATCTTCAAGTCTTTTTACAGAAGCGATCAGCTTGATGACATAGCCTGCGTTTGCGGCGTACTCAACATCATCGAGGGTGATGCGGGTGATGCCCGACTTATGTACCATTTCGGGGTAGATGTGTTTGCCGTATACCAGTGAACCCAGTATGCAGATCTTGCGGCATGCGTCCTCGCCCTCAACATCGGCAGTGGGGTCGGCTTCGGCATAGCCCAGCTGCTGAGCCAGTTTCAGCGCGTCCTCAAAAGACATCTGATCCTTTATCATCTTGGAGAGAATGAAGTTGGTAGTACCGTTGAGGATACCCGATATCTGCTGTATCTCGTTGCCTGCCAGACACTTGTAAAGCGGTCTGATTATCGGTATACCGCCGCCTACGCTTGCTTCAAACAGGTAGCTGCAGCCGTTATCCTGTGCCAGCTGTAACAGCTCGGCGCCGTAAGCCGCAACAAGTGCCTTGTTGGAAGTTACCACGCTCTTGCCCTTTGCAAGCAGCTTCTTGGTGTATTCATATGCGAAAGTTGTGCCGCCTACTACCTCTGCTACAACTTCTATCTCATCATCGTTCAGAATGGTATCGAAGTCGTGTATGATGCGGTCGGCAAAAGGCGACTCAGGGAAATCCCTCAGGTCGAGAATGTACTTGATATCGCATTCTCTGCCTATCTTTTTGTTGATGGCATCTCTGTTCTTCATAAACAGCTCGACAGTACCCGAGCCTACCACACCATAACCGATGACTGCTACATTCTTGCTCATAAATTATCCTCTTCCCATTGTATTTTTGACCGAACCCGGTCGGTCAGAACGGTTTGTATTTATTTGCCCCGCGCCGTATGCGCAGGAAATTTTCTCACTCGCCTGAGATTATCTTCGCTTCCACCACGCCTGCGACCTTTGAAAGCTCCTCAGTGAGCCGCTGAGTGTTGAGCGCATCTCTGTCGAACCTGACCGAAAATGTCACCGTTGCCACTGAGTCAACAGGGATATTCTGGTTTATCGTCAGTATATTCGTGCCAAGTTCATACAGCTTTGAGATTATTGATGAAAGCACACCCTTTTCATCACGCAGGGTGCAGTAGACTGACACGATGTTGTTGGTCAGCCTTTCCTCGTAATTGAAAACCGAGTCTTTATATTTATAATACGCGCTCCTCGATATGCCCACTGCCCTGCACGCTTCGGTAGAGGTAGATACCTCGCCCCTTGCACGCATGCGCTTTGCGGCAAGCACTTTTAGCACTATGTCAGGCAGTACATCTGCACTGACTATCACCAGACCCGAGTCGTTTTCTGCCACGAAAAGTTCACCTCCGGCAAACAAGTGTATTCACAACACATACAACTATACCACTTTTTTTTTCGTTTGTCAAGCGCCGTATGTTAATTTAAAGTTAACGTCAGGGTCAGATAACAGTGCTTTTAAACAATAATTGCGGCTGTTTTGAGGCGTATATAAAGACGATTCTGGTAAATATCAACGAAATTAATCGGCACTTAAGTTAGCAATTGTTAAAAGCGTGGAAAAGGTCAGGCTTTGCTTGAATTTTATTCAAAAAAGTTGTAAAATGAATTTGTGTTTCGGACAGAGTGCTTTTTTGCATCAGTGCAGTAAAGCGTTCTGCATGATAAACAGAAATGATAGCCGAAAGGAGAGCGATCGGTTTGGATATAATCAGCGAGATACTGGAAACTGACAGACTTGCCGAAGAAAAGCTGGAAGCAGCTATGGAAAAGCGCGGCGAGATGGAACTTTCCTGCGATTTTGAAGTCGGTGAGATACGCATGCGAGCCGAAGCAGAAGCGGAAGAATACCGCAGAAAAAAGCTGGAAGAATGCGGCGCGGCAAACAATGCAGGCGCGCTGAAAGAGAGCGAGCAGGCGCAGCTGAAAGCGCTGAGCGAGGCTTTTGAGAAGAACCACGAAAAGTGGGAAAACGACATAGTCGCCGCGATAACGGGTCAAGGGTAGTGCGGCTTGAAAGGGGGTGCCCGACATGCTGGATAATTACAGTTCAAATGCGACGACTGCCAAGATAAGGGCAAAGTACGCACAGCTGTTCACGCCCGAAGAATACAGGGAGATGGCGGCACTGAGGACGGTTCCCGAAGCGGCTGAGTTCATCGCGAGGTCGGCACGTTTCAAAGAGGCTTTCACTGAAGTTGACCCGAATACCATACATCGCGGTTATCTGGAAGAACTTCTGTACAGGGAGAATTTTGAAACTTACATACGTTTGTGCAAATTTCAGGGGCTTGACAAAGAACCGTTCTTTGGCTTCCTGATAAGGCGCAGCGAGATAGAGTGCATACTCTCGATAATCAACCGCATAAATTCGTCGCTTGACCGCACTTATCTGTCAGACCTGCCCGGATACCTTATAAAGTACCTGAGCATACCTGTGATGGAACTGAGCAACTCGCAGACCTATGAAGAACTGGTGGCGGGGCTGAAAGGCACGCGCTACGGCAAGGTGCTGGGGCGCATACCCGTCAGGGAGGACGGCAATGCCGACTATACCGAATGCGAACTTCGTCTGAGGACGGATTATTATGCTGAATTGCTGGAGCAGGCGGATAAGGAGTTCGGCGGGGCGGTATCGGACGAGCTGAAAACGATGATACTGCGCGAGATAGACTGCCGCAATATCATAAACGCTTACCGTATGAAAGCATACTTCGGGTTTGAGCCTGAGGAGATAAAGCGCAGGTCGCTGAAATTCTACGGTATAGGCAAAAAGAATATGGAAAGGCTGTATGAAGCCGCAGACGCTGAGGTCATGATGGATATGGTCAACCATACCATATACGGCAAAAATTCGCCTGATACCGACAATATCGAGGTGGAGATAAACAGCGTGAAGATACGCAGGCTGAGGCATTATCTGACGGGCAGCACCTATGCTCCCGTATCGCTTTATGCTTTCATACAGCTTTGCGATATAGATGTTTCAAATCTGGTGACTATAATCGAGGGCATCAGATACGGTGTGGAGGCTGCGGCTATAGAAGCGCAGCTGATAACGCTTTAGAGGGCGACCTCTTGAATTTATTACGGAAAGGAGCGCGATCATCGGAATATGGCGATCGAGAAAATGGCGCTTGTCAATATAATCGGCAGATTTGAGGATCTGGACGAAACGCTGATGCGATGCTGTGACAGCGGGTGTTTTCATATAGAGCCTGCTTTCAAGAACGAGGCAAACTCGACTGTAAGGCTGCTCAATGAGAAGAACCCTTTCGGCGTGCCGCTGAAAGAATTCGCGTCACTGGCGAGTGAGATGGATATCAAGCTGACCGAAGCGCCCGGCACACGCTTCAAGGGCTGGACGGCTGAACAGTTTTGCGAACTGTCGGATAATATTGACGGTGAGATAGAGGAAAAGAGCAAGGAAAAGCAAAGGCTTGCAAAGGAAGTATCCGAACTGGAGGGGGCTGTTTTACAGGTAGACCACCTGCGGGGCATGAACAACGATTTCAGCAAGATATTCGCCTGCAAGCATACTGCCTGCCGCGTTGGACGCATGCCTGCGGACAATCTGGCGAAGTTGCAGTACTACGACCAGACATTCTTCTTTGTGCCTTTTGAAACTACGAAGGACTTCTGCTGGGGCATGTACTTCTGTGCAGAAGGCGACAAGGAACTGATAGACAGCATCTTCCGCTCGATGTTCTTTGAGAGGATAAGGATACCTGATTATGTAACGGGCAACACTGACGAGGCGCTGAAAAAGCTGGAAAGTCAGATAAAGGAAAAGAAAGCGCAGATAGAGGCGCTCGACAAGGAGATAAGTCAGCTGGCGAAAAAGCACGACCAGACTGTGCTGGAAGCCTACACTGCACTGAAAAAGCGGTATGATATATTTGAACTGCGCCGAAAAGTCGGGGCGGTCAAGGAAAAGTTCTACATAAAGGGCTTTGTACCGAAGAAAAATGCTGACAAGTTCAGTGAAGGGTTCAAGGATATGGACGAGGTGGAAGTGGTTCTGCTGCCCGCTGATGCGGACGCGAACATAACGCCGCCTACAGTGCTGAAAAACGGCTGGTTCACAAGACCTTTCGGGATGCTGGTCGAGATGTACGGTCTGCCTAAGTATAACGGCTTCAACCCGACGGCATTCGTGGCAATAACCTACACGATACTGTTCGGTATAATGTTCGGTGACCTGGGACAGGGCTTTCTGCTGTTCCTGCTGGGCTTCCTGATAAGCAAGAAGATAAACAAGCCTGCGGGCGGCATGGTGACCAGATGCGGACTTTCCAGCATGGTATTCGGTACGCTTTACGGCTCGGTATTCGGCTTTGAGGAACTGCTCGACCCTGTGTTTGAGAATTTCGGCGTTGACTTTTTGCCGCTGAAGATATTCAAGCAGTCAACTTTCATACTGCTGACTGCGGTGGGTATAGGCATTTTCCTGATACTTGTTTCGATGCTCATAAATATCGGCATCGGTTTCAAGGAGAAGAACTACGAAAAAGCTATATTCGGCTGCAACGGCATAGCGGGTCTGGTGTTCTACGCATCGGTATGCGTGGGCGTTGTATGCACCATGATGCTTAAGATAGAAGTCATGTCACTGCCGTTCAAGATATTCCTGATAGTTATACCGCTGATATGTATATTCTGCCGCGTTCCTTTCTCGATAGCGATGAAGTACAAGAAGTGGAGGCTGTCTGAGGACGAGGAAGATATGACCATCGGCGGGTTCATCGTTGAGAATTTCTTTGAGATGTTCGAGTTTCTGCTGAGTTATGTTTCAAATACAATGTCATTCCTGAGAGTTGGCGGCTTCGTACTGTCACACGCGGGTATGATGATGGTGGTAATGACCCTGATGGATATGACCGCATCTGCGGGCAAGCCTGTGACACTTATCATCGGCAACCTCTTCGTTATGGCGATGGAGGGCATGATAGTTGCGATACAGATAATCCGTCTGGAATTCTATGAGATATTCTCGCGTTTCTATGAGAGCGACGGCAAGGCTTTTGAGCCTATGAGCGTCAGCTTCGATACTGAGGTAAATGTTTGATAAACTTATTTGGAGGTTTTTGATATGCTTAAAATAATGTTGATGCCGCTGGCAGCTGTCGTTCTGCTGACAGTACCTTTTCTTGTAATGGCAAAGAAGATAAAGACAGGTGAGAAGTCTGCAAAGGGCGCTTTCATCGGCAACCTGTGTACATTTGCGGGTCTGATGCTGGTGGGCATGATACTGCCTTTCAGCAATCTGGTGGCATTCGCCGCTGAAGAGGGCACAACTGTTGCAAAGGCGATCTCCACAGGCGCAGGTCTGGGCTATCTGGCAGCAGGTCTTTCGGTAGGTCTTTCCTGTATCGGTTCGGGCATCGCAGTTGGTTCGGGTGCGCCTGCGGCTATCGGCGCTACTTCCGAAGATCCCAAGAACTTCGTTAAGGCACTGATCTTCGTCGTACTGGGTGAAGGTATCGCACTGTACGGTCTGCTGATCTCGATCCTTATCATATCGAACATCGGCGGCTAAGTATGAAATTCTATCTGCTTAGCGACAACATAGATACCCTGATGGGTATGAGGCTGGCGGGTATCGAGGGCAAGGTGGTACACACCCCCGAAGAAGTTTCAAAGGCGCTGGACGAGGCGATGGAACTTGAGGATGTGGGCATAGTGCTGATGACTGAACTGGCACTGAAACAGTGTACCGACAAGGTCATGGATTACAAGCTGAACCGCGCGGTGCCGCTGATAGTTGAGATACCCGACAGACATGCCACAGCGAACATATCCGATACCATATCAAAGTATCTGGCGGAGGCTGTGGGCATCAAGCTGTAAAATGATCGGAGGACAAGTATGACTGATCAGACACAAAAGCTGGAAAAATTCAAGCAGGCGGTCTTTGATGAGGCTGCCGAAAAGGCTGAAGAGATAATAAAAGAAGCTGAGGAAAAATGCGCACAGACCATTTTGCAGGCTAAGGCTGAGGCTGAGAAACTCGTAAAGACAAGCAAAGCTAAGGTCGATAAGGAAGTGCGTGAAGCGACCCAGAGGGCGCAGTCGGCGGGCAGACTGGATTCAAGAAGAGTCGTGCTGACCGCAAGAGAAGAGGTCATCGGCAAGGTGTTTGCAAATGTCAGGGAAAAGCTGGCGGCTTTCCGTCAGACGGCTGACTATGAGGCACTGCTGGTGAAGCGTGCGAAGGAATGCGCTGATGCTTATCCCGACAAAAAGGGCGAGGTAAGGCTGGCATCTGCTGACATGAAGTATGCAGATAAGCTGACATGCGGCGGCAGATTTACCGTCTGCGAGAGCGGGAATATCCTGCTGGGCGGGCTTATGGTGGTCTACCCTGAGGACAATCTGGCTGTTGACTGCACTTTCGACAACGAATACAACAGGCAGAAGAGCGGCTTCGCAGGCAAGGCGGGACTTTCGCTGAATTAGCAGGTCATCGGGCGTATGCGCGGCGGGGCTTTGCAATAATAAAACACAAACATCTGCGGGGTTTGACCTGCGGTATACCGAACGCCCGTCGGGGTTTGGTAGAGTTCACATAAAGGGCGTGAATAGAATGAGTACGGAAACAATGGATAAGATATATTCGGTCAACGGACCTGTCGTCACTGTCAGGAACACAAAGAGTTTTTCCATGCAGGAAATGGTGTTTGTGGGCAACAAAAAGCTGATAGGCGAGGTAATTCGTGTAAGTGCGAAAGAAACTACTTTGCAGGTCTATGAAACTACCACAGGTCTTAAACCGGGTGAACCTGTTTACGGCACAGGTGCGCCGATGGCGGCAACACTGGGTCCCGGAATACTGGACAACATGTATGACGGCATAGAAAGACCTCTGAAAAGGCTGGAGGAGATAAGCGGTGCGTTTATCTCTGAGGGTGCGAACGTGCCGTCTCTGGACACCGAGAGGAAATTTGAGGTGACGCTGGCGGTCAAGCGCGGCGACATGCTTCGTCCCGGACAGATATATGCTACCTGTCCCGAAACTGCGCTGATAACACACAAGTGCATGCTCTCGCCGCTTTCAAAGGGCGGTGAGGTCATCTGGACTGCGGTGACGGGCAAGTACACCGTCAACGATGTGGTATGCAGGATAAGAGATGAATACGGCAGGGAAGAAGAACTTACTCTCTGCCAGAAGTGGCCTATCAGAACTCCCCGCCCATGTGCGGAGAGAATGCCGATGTCAAGACCGCTGATAACAGGTCAGCGTATAATCGACACGGTCGTGCCTGTGGCTAAGGGCGGTACTGCGGCTATACCGGGCGGTTTCGGTACAGGCAAGACCATGAACCAGCACCAGATAGCAAAGTGGTGCGATGCGGATATAATCGTATATGTAGGCTGTGGCGAGCGCGGCAACGAGATGACGCAGGTACTTGAAGAGTTCAGCGAACTGATAGACCCCAAGACACAGCGTCCGCTGACTGACAGGACCACGATGATAGCTAATACATCGAACATGCCTGTTGCGGCGCGTGAGGCTTCGATATACACGGGCATAACACTGGCTGAATACTACCGCGATATGGGCTACCATATCGCGATAATGGCAGATTCGACCTCACGCTGGGCTGAGGCTTTGCGTGAGATATCGGGACGACTGGAAGAGATGCCCGCAGAAGAAGGCTTCCCTGCTTACCTGCCTTCGAGAATATCCGAGTTCTACGAGAGAGCGGGATATGTGAAGACACTGGGCGGCGCTGAGGGTTCGGTAACTATAATCGGTGCGGTATCACCGCAGGGTTCGGACTTCTCCGAGCCTGTCACCCAGAACACAAAGCGTTTCGTAAGATGCTTCTGGGCGCTGGACAAGGCGCTGGCTTATGCAAGACACTATCCTGCGATAAACTGGAATACCAGCTACTCAGAGTACACAGATGACCTGAGCGCTTATTACAAGAACAATGTTGCCCCCGATTTCATGGAGGTAAGACAGCAGATATCAAATATTCTGGTGGAGGAGAACAGCCTGATGGAGATAGTCAAGCTGATGGGTACAGATGTACTTCCCGATGACCAGAAACTGCTGATAGAAGTGGCAAGAGTAGTGCGTGTAGGTTTCTTACAGCAGAACGCTTACCATAAGGACGATACTTATGTGCCGCTGGATAAGCAGTACCGCATGATGAAAGCGATACTACAGTTCTTTGAGTTATCAAAGGAAGCACTGGGCAAGGGCGTATCGATCGATGAGATAATGAAAAACGGCTGGGCTGACAAGCTCATAAAGATAAAGTATGATATCCCAAATGACAAGCTCGGCATGTTCGATGAATATGAGCGCGAAATGACCGATTGGTACAAGAAAGCGGAGGTGGTCTGATTGAATATCAAATATATAGGTTTGAGCGAGATCAACGGACCGCTGGTAGTGTTGGACAAGTGCAAGAATGTCAGCTATGATGAGATAGCCGATATCGAACTTGACAACGGCACACACCGTCTGGCGAGAGTCGTTGAGGTGTATGAGGACAAGGCTGTTTTGCAGGTGTTCGAGGGCACAAAGGGGCTTTCGCTGAAAAACACCACCACCAGCTTTGAAGGCAGACCGATGGAACTGCCGCTTTCGGGCGAGATGCTGGGACGCATATTCAACGGTGCGGGCAAGCCGATAGACGGTCTGGGCGAGATAGTGGCAGAAGAGAGCCGCGATATAAACGGCAGTCCGCTGAACCCCGTTTCGCGTGTATACCCAAGAAATTACATAAACACAGGTATTTCTTCGATAGATGCGCTGATGACACTTATCAGAGGTCAGAAATTGCCTATTTTCTCAGGTTCGGGTCTTTCGCACAACAAGTTGGCGGTGCAGATAGTTCGTCAGGCAAAGATAGCGGACGAAGCGGGTCAGGATTTTGCGGTGGTATTCGGCGCGATGGGTGTTACCAACGATGTTGCGGACTACTTCCGCAGAAGTTTTGAGGAAACAGGCGTTTTGCAGAGAGTTGCCATGTTCCTGAACCTTTCCAACGACCCGATAATCGAGCGTATACTGACACCTAAGTGTGCCCTTACCTGCGCTGAGTATCTGGCGTTTGAGAAGAACATGCACATACTGGTAATACTGACAGATATGACCTCTTATGCTGAGGCGTTGCGTGAGTTTTCGTCATCAAAGGGCGAGATACCCGGCAGAAAGGGTTATCCCGGCTATCTGTATTCCGACCTTGCGGCTATCTATGAGAGAGCGGGCATCGTCAAGGGTTCGAGCGGTTCTGTCACACAGATACCGATACTTACAATGCCCAACGATGATATCACCCACCCTGTACCCGACCTGACGGGCTACATCACAGAAGGTCAGATAGTGCTTGACAGAAACCTCGATGCTACGGGCATTTATCCGGGCGTTGCCATACTGCCGAGCCTTTCGCGACTGATGAAGGACGGCATCGGTGAGGGCTACACCAGAGAAGACCACCAGATGTGTGCTAACCAGCTTTTTGCGGCATACGCAAAAGTGCAGGACGCAAGATCGCTGGCATCGGTAATAGGTGAGGAAGAACTTACCGACACAGACAAGGCTTACCTGAAATTCGGTAACTTGTTTGAAGAGCATTTTATAAATCAGGGCTTTGAAACGAACCGTTCCATCGAGGAAACGCTTGATCTCGGCTGGGCACTGCTTTCGACTCTGCCGAAGAGCGAACTTGACCGTGTCGATGACGAACATCTGGAAAAGTTCTACAAGCCCGAAGAAGCGACTTTTTGATTCATAATCCATAATTGCGCGGCGGGGTTCGCATGGGGCGGAAGATATCTGTCGCGCAAGAAATTTTACGTCTGGTCAACGGCTGTACGGGATAACCGAAGATACGAGGTGAGAAAATGGCTGAACAGCAGGTGTTTCCTACCAAAGGAAACCTTATGGCTACCAAGAAAAATCTACAGCTTGCAGCGCTGGGTTACGAGCTGCTGGACAGAAAACGCAACATTCTGATACGCGAGATAATGACGCTGGTGGAAAAGGCGAAAGAACTGAGAAGTTCCATCGAGGAAACCTACAAAGAGGCTTATGAGATGCTGAAACTGGCAAACATGTCGATGGGTGTCATAATGCCTTATGCCGAGTGCATGCCCATCGAGAAAGGCATCGAACTGAGTTCAAAGAGCGTAATGGGCGTTGAACTGCCCGAAGTCATTTTCCATGAAACGCCAACAGATGTCTGCTACGGCTTTTCAAGGACGGACTCGCAGCTGGACAGAGCGTTCCTTGCTTTTGAGAAGGTAAAGAGGCTTACTGTAACGCTGGCTGAGGTCGAGAACAGCATATACAGGCTTTCGGTGGCGATAAAGAAAACTCAGCGCAGGGCGAACGCTTTGCAGAACATAATAATCCCGCGCTACACAAATACTGTCAAGTTCATATCCGATTCGCTGGAAGAGAAGGACAGAGAGGAATTCTCGCGCATGAAGGTCATCAAGGCTGTAAAGCTGAAAAAAGAGGCTGAGAGCGAAGGGGAGGGCTGAGCATGGAAAGTCTGAAAAAGGCAGTCCGCAACTATTGGGTGCTGTCGGCGTTCTGTATAGTTATGGGCGGAGCACTGATATACAGACCGGGATTTTTTACCCGAATGGTGGGCATCGTTGTCGGCGGGCTGATGGCGCTGTACGGCGCGGCATCACTGGTAAAGTACTTTGTTGGGCACAAGGCTGACCCCGAAAGGGCGAGCGGTCTGGTATCGGGCGTTATTTTCATGGCGGCTGGCATATTCGTCATGGTAAGACCTGATTTTATCCCTAAAGTCATCTCGCTGGTATTCGGCTGTTACATGCTGGTCAGCGGTGTGGTGAACGTTCAGGAGGCGCTTTATGTGAAGGGCAGGGGCGAACCCAACTGGCTGAGGGCTTTTCTGCCTGCATTGCTGACGGCTCTGCTGGGCATATCACTGCTGGTGAATCCTCTGCTGATAGTCAACGGCGCTATGACCATACTGGGGATATGTCTGCTGGTGGCGGGCATAATGAACCTGACAGGAAGAATATCCATTTCACGCAGCGTTTTCCGACGCAAAAAGGAAGACAATAAAGGCGGCAGCGCCGAATTTATCGATATCGACTGATGAACAGCTTTCCTTCGCACAGCGGAGGAAAGCTGTTTTTGTGGCTGAACGCGGCTTTGTAAATCTTTTGTTAACGGGGGTGAACTTTTCTCGGCGGAGGGGGCGTTAATGCCTTAAAATGGAATTAAAATTGCCAAAATTATTCAAAATGACTATATATGATAAAAAGTTAATACCAAATTAGAGCATTTTGTGCAAAGTCCACGATTATTTCTGTTCATCGCTAAGGGTAATTTGTACAAATAACACCTTGAAAAAATGGGGAAAATAATGTACAATCAAAATGAGGAAAGCCCGAAAATAGGGCTTGTGCATAGTATTGAACGGATATTAAGGACGGAGGGTATTTATTATGTTAAAGAAAATAATGGCTATGGCTTGCGCATTGTGTCTGACAACTGCTGTTTTCGCATCTTGCGGTGATACTTCTGAGGGCGGCAGCAGCGAAGCTGCCACAACTACAACAAAGGCTGCCGAGAGCGCAGCAGAAGAGGCATCAAGCGAGGAAGCAGCTGCCGCAGAGAGCAAGGCTGAGGAAGAAACTTCCGCTGAGGAAAGCAAGGCTGAAGAGGGCGGCGATTCTGCTGCCAGCGACCTGCCTTACATCGACGAAGTTACAGGTCTGGAGTGCTTTAAGCCTGATCCTGACTACAAGGCTGTTACGGAATTCAAGGGCTACGATGCTTTCCTGATGTTCGCTGACAGCGAGTGGTTCTGGTCTAACTTCTCGGGTCAGGGTTATCCTGAGGATCTGAGAGCTGACGGTGCTTATGGCGTTGACGCTGATGTTACGGGTGACGGCACATACACTGTTTCGATCACTAAGGACTCGATCGCGGCTCAGGACGCTGTTACAGGCGCTTACAATCCTCAGGTATTGCTGGACGAGAACGAGGGCGTTGTATTCCCTGCTAACGGCGCAACAGTATTCTGCGTAGATATCACAGGTATCTGCGACGGTACAATGACCGACACAGGCGAGGAAACCAAAAAGGGCGACCAGAAGAAGTTCACCGATGAAGAGAACTACGGTGTTAACAAGAAGGCAAGAGGCAAGTACACAGGTCAGGAGATAAGTGTTACTGTTGACTCCATCAAGGCTGACGGCAAGGACGTTGAGTTTGATGATGCCAAGATCGTAAAGGGCAATATCGAGAGTGACAACAACTGCTACAGACTTGAGATATACAACGAGTACGGCAAGGGCAAGGAAGATCCTGCTATCGACAAGAGCAAGCTGATGTTCTCACAGAGCCTTGAAGTTACTTTCACCATCACAGGTCTTGATAAGGAAGACGGTGCGGCTGAGGGCGACACAGCTGAGGCAACTGAGGAAGCTGTAGAGTCTGCTGCTGAGTAATAATATGACATCTTAGGCGGAAAGCGTGGGCTTTCCGCCTTTTTTGCTGTCGGTTTGCGGGAAAATTATTATGTCGTTTATTATAAAAATATCCTGCGGCTATTGACAAGCGGGGGAGGGTGTGATATAATAATTTATGTTGATAGCATGGTAATACTTTACTATACTGAAATTTGACAGAGCGCACGCGCTGTGTTATAATATTTCAGAAAGTTGAATGTTCGGACGGGCGTGAGTGTCTGCTGTGCCGTCTGATGCGGGGCAGGATATTCACCATGCGATATCTGCAATTTTGAATGTGAGGAGAGTAACGAAATGTCTGAAAAACTCTGGAGAAAAAATTTGATAAATATTGAGCCGTATGTGGCGGGCGAACAGCCGAAAAATGAGAATATCATCAAGCTGAATGCCAACGAGAACCCCTATCCGCCTGCGCCTGCGGTGGCTGAGGTGCTGGCGAAAAAGGATATTTTCGACCTGAAAAAGTATCCTTCGGCTGATGCAGTGCCCCTTAAGGCGGCACTGGCTGAAAGGTATGGTCTTAAGGCGGAGAATGTGTTCTGCGGCAACGGATCGGACGATGTGCTGGCTACGGCGTTCAGGGCGTTTTTCAACTCGGATAAGCCGATATTCTACCCCGATATAACTTACAGTTTTTACCCTGTTTGGTGCGAACTGCTGAAAATTCCCTACGAAACAAAGCCTGTTGACGGCGATTTTCTGATAAATGTAAAGGACTACTACCCCGAAAACGGCGGCGTTGTCATACCTAACCCGAATGCGCCTACCGCCATCGGTGTAGGCAAAGACTTTATTGTTGACCTGCTTGAACACAACCGCGACTGCATCGTGATAATAGATGAGGCTTATGTGGATTTCGGGCGTTACAGCTGTGTTGAACTGATAGAGAAGTACGACAATCTGATAGTCACACAGACTTTCTCGAAGTCAAGGTCGCTGGCGGGCATGCGCATCGGTATGGCGTTTGCACAGCCTGAACTTATAAACTACATGCAGGCAGTCAAGGACAGCTACAACAGCTACCCACTTGACCAGCTTGCCATTGAAACTGCTATCGCAAGTCTTAAGGACGAGGAGTATTTCCGCGAAACTGTTGGCAAGGTCAAGGCGACAAGGGACAGGTCGGCGGCGGCTTTCCGCGAGATGGGATTCACTGTTACCGACAGCGAAACAAATTTCCTGTTTGTGAAGCACCCGACTATCCCCGCAGAGGAGATATTCAGCTACACCCGTGAAAAGGGCATATTTATAAGGTATTTCAAGAAGCCCGTCATAGACAGGTGGCTGAGGATAACCATTGGCACAGATGAAGAGATGGACAAGCTGATATCGGCAGTGAGGGAACTTATCGAAAGCAGGTGAGTCGATGCTTTTGGAATACGCAAAAAGGCTGAAAAATACGCTGAGTGTACGCAGGGCGGAAAAGGAGCGGTATGCGGCGGTGCGGCAGTTTGTAAAAGGGCGCGGGCGCGGCAGACTGCTGGACATCGGCATGGGCAGTGATGAAATGCTCAGGATGCTGGGCGGCAAGGGGCTTGACCTTTACGGGGTGGATATATCTTCTGCTGACCGTGAGCGCAGTATAGACGAGATAGCGCTGATGGGTATGGCGAGCATTGAAGAACTTCCCTACAATGACGGCTTTTTTGATTGTGTGACTTCGGTGGACACTCCCCCGCTGTGGCAGGACAAAGCCGCCGCTTTTGCGGAGATACTGCGGGTGCTGAGGTCGGGAGGTCAGCTGGTGTGCGCCTTTGAGTTTGACGGTGAAACAGGTGCAGGCACTCCCCCGCGGGCATTCAGGGCGCAGGCGCGTAAAGCGGGTCTTGTGAATGTCAGCGTGAAAGTCCTGCGGGAAGATGGCGGCTATCTGCTGGTGGGTGAAAAGCCATGACGGAGATAGTTGCGCTCAATGAGGAAAATGTTTCAGCGGCGGCGGAAATTTCGGCAAAATGTCTGCGCGAAGCGTGGAGTGAACAGACCCTTTGCGCACAGCTGAAAAATCCCAACGACCACACATTTTTAGCCTGCGTTGACGGCAAAGCGGCGGGCTTTGTAAGCTGTTGGTGTGTGGCGGGCGAAGCTGAGATAAACAACATCTGCGTATTGCCCGAATACCGCAGGCGCGGTCTGGCGCGGGCTATGTTTGAAAAGCTGGAAGAAGTTCTGCCCGATGCAGAGCGCTGGGTGCTGGAGGTGCGGGAGTCTAACAGCGCAGCTAAAGCACTGTATGAAAGTCTTGGATTTGCGCAGGTGGGTCTGCGGAAGGATTTTTACGATGACCCGACCGAAAACGCGGTGATAATGGCGAGATAGTCAAGAATGGAACGGCGAACGATATAGAAGTTATGCCCCTGAGTGTCACAAAACACTCAGGGGTATTTTAATTTGCGGATCTTTAATTTCGGGCATCACTCGATAGGCTCCGCCTTAAATTTCAGACAAAAAGTTGGATAGCTAAAGAAGAACGGCAAGTTTAGGCTTATGTTAAAATAATAACAAACGAACAATTCTTTGTGAACAAACGATAAACAATGAGTTTATGATATTGATATCAGAGCAAATAAATGATATAATGTTTATTGTTAAATGGATTGATTATAAGGCTTAATTAGAAAATTTATTACGGTATTCTACGTAGCTTAATTATTGAAAATTGACAGTGATTGTGTGACCGTTAAGCTGAATGCAGAATGTATCGGAAAATATCGGAGATAATTACAAGTATGATAAAAATAACAGACTTCTCAAAAAAATACGGAAAAGATATCATATATGATAATGCAGATGCTGAGTTTGAAACAGGGAAAATATCTTTTTTGATGGGCAAAAACGGCTGTGGAAAAACTACCCTTATAAAGTGTATCTCTGACCTTGAAGGCTATTCGGGAAAGATCGAATTTGACGGCAGACCGATAAATGGTGAAGTACGTAAGGATATTTTTGTAGTCTGGGACGAATGTACGTTTTACAAGGAACTCAGCGGTCTTGACAATCTGATCTGCTTCGCGGAAGGCAAAAGCAAGGCGGAGATAAAAGAGGCGGCGCTTAAGTATTTCAGCCCCGAACTTATAAGAAAAAAGGTGTCGCATTATTCATACGGGCAGAAGAAGAAACTCTCACTTGCACTTATCAGCATACTAAGACCCAAGACCATAATAATGGACGAGGTAACGAACGGGCTTGACTATGCGATGCTGAAAGGACTTAAACGCGATCTGCAGATCTGGAAAAATGATTCAACGATCATTCTCACGGGTCATCACCTTGAATTTTATTCCGAGATAGTCGATACTGTTTACGTTATAGGTGATAAAAAAATGCAGAGATACGAAAAGAAAAACGGAGAAAAATTTGACTTAGGAGAAATATACGATGAATATGTTGAAGAATGAGATGCGTCGTTTTGTCAAGTCAAAAGCATTTGTCGTTTTCCTGCTGTTGTTTACAGCTATATCGGCGCTGAATCTCTATTCAAATTATAATCATGCAGTGAACGACTACGATTGTTATAAACACGATTATGAAAGTTACTTATCAGAAGGTATGACTGAGGAAGAGATCAAAGCTGAGATAGAACGCGGGTATACTATATTATTACAGGATAAATCATTTTTTAAATCCGATTTATTCCTCGAAAACCCTCTGCCATATTATATTGAAGCTACACAAAAAGATGTGAATGTTTTTGCACCTGTAAATCTGCTGTCACTGGTGATCGAACCGGTGATATCCATAGCAGTTATTTTTGTAACGTTTCTTGCATCGATATGCGTGACTGATGATATCAAAAACAAAACGATCAGAAATCATGTACTGCGGTATGGAAAGACAAAATATATACTTTCAAAGATAGTTTCGACTATCATGAAAAATCTGCTGGTCGTTTTCATAACGCTGATACTTGCTTATATCGCGGGGCATGTTATTTACAGCAAATTAAGCACAGATATAACAGGTATAGATCTTACCGTGACCGACCTCAACAAGTCAAACTACGCGGTACAGATACTTGTGCTTATAGCCGCTGTT
Organism: Hominimerdicola alba 8; assembly: GCF_000178155.2. Classification (GTDB taxonomy): domain Bacteria; phylum Bacillota; class Clostridia; order Oscillospirales; family Ruminococcaceae; genus Hominimerdicola; species Hominimerdicola alba_C. Next base: position 2,479 of record NZ_ADKM02000050.1, on the reverse strand, counting down.
ATATTCTATTCTGTTATCGGCGTATTTCTGGGGATCGTATTCAGAAAAAGCTACTTTTGCCTTATAATTGTTTTGATAAAGTCATTCTTGCCATTTAACTTTAAGTATGATATCTCAAATGTCATCAACCATTTTATGGCAAAGATATATATTTTTGAAGGCGCTTTCGTTCATTTACAACAAACCGAAGAAATGTCGGATATGATGCACCTTATACCTGTCGGGGCGACTGCTCTGATGATAGCATTCATGCTGATCTTCTTCAAAAAACGTAGTGCATATTAAAACATCTGACCGCTCTGCTTTTTAACAAAGCAGAGCGTTTTTGCGAAAGATCTGATCTGTGTTCGGAAATTTGGACTGAAACATCAAAGACATGAAAAAGCTATTGTATTTTCTTTACAGTTATGTTATAATAAGTTCATGCCCACATCGATGAATGGCAAAAAGCTGTCCGAACAGGACAACGAAACGAAAAAACAAAATTTTGATCGGAGGCTCAGACAATGAAAAAAACTATATCGTTCATTACTGCCGTTGCTTCACTGCTTGCGTGCTGCAACATCACAGCGTTTGCAGAGAACACACAAACACCTGCAAATGTTGACGAAGCTGTATATGCACAGCTTATGAAACACAAATTTTTATACGATCTCGATTCTGACGGGGTTATCACCGATGCCGAACTTGCACAGACTGAATACCTTAGTATAGATCTTGACGGTATTTCAGATCTGTCATGGCTGAAAAAACTGACATCATGCAATGATATCTCTTTCAGCAACGGCAATATCACTGATTTTTCCATACTTAAAGAACTACCCACACTGAAATATATGGACATGAGAAATGTGCCTATAACAGATATTTCCTTTATGAAAGATCTGCATCTGGAGTCCTGTTGCCTTTATGAAATGGATCAGATCACCCCTGAACAAAGGGCGGAAGTGCTTCATTTTACTGCCCCTGAGATATGGGAAGGGACAGCCGCAAGGATAGAATGTCAGCCCAGAAATCTTTTGGATTATGATATCTCGATAGCAGATAAGGATACTGCGGCATTTCTGAACGGCACAACGAGCGCTTCTTATGTCTATGATTATATCTACGGTGTTTCCGCAGGCAAAACGACTTACACGATATCTTACGGCGGAAAGGACTTATACACAGGCGATATCACCGTCAAAAAAGCACCGCAGGCGTATGACCCCGCTCTGCATGATACAGGCATAGATAATTTTGAAGTTGAATACAGTCATTTCTACAACTACGATGCTGAAGACGGCAGACTGGGTAACGTAGCACTGCTCAACGGAATACTGTACAGCATTCGCGGCAGTGAAGTCAAAGTCCTTGAAACCGATGTGGCGGATTATGAGTATTTCAGCAAGCGCACGTATAACAATGACTACAACAGGGCTGATATGGTGCTGAAAAAAGACGGCACACTGCTCGTCAACGGTGAGCCTGTCACCGATATCAAGGTAAAGTCGATGCGCAATGGTTATTATCTCGGTGAAAACGGCAATATCTATACTTTAGTACCTAAGGGTGACGGTTTTATCACCACGACAGTCGCAACAGATTCAAAGGGCTGGATAGACGGCTGTGAGCCTTTCTATGTTTCGGATAATGGGCATATAAAGTATTACAGCACAAAAATTATCGGTGATGGCAGAGTCAACGTGTATACCGGCAGCACCTATATCGGTGAACCTTCCGATGCTTGCTGTGTTGGTTCAAACTGCTATGTGATAAACGGCAGAACGCTCTATGAGATAAGATATTCAGATACCCTGACAAAAAATGTTATAGCTGAAGATGTCGTATCTGTACGTGCGTCAGATGACGGCTTGTATGCTGAGTACACTAAAGCAGACGGTACAGTTGAGAAGATAGCAGGTAAAAATGTCTACAACACTCACCCTGAAAGAGCGCTCGGCATCTATAACGGGGTATTCTATATCCACCAGTATCAGTATCGCGGCATAAGAGAAGACGATGCAGTGTTCAATTACTTCATACAGAATGATGATAAGACCATGTCGCTTGCATTTCTTGGTGACTGGTGCGGTCTGACAAATGTTGAGTCCGAAGTATGCTGTACATATGATGAAGCAATGGGACACGGTTTTGTTTACTTCCTCCGCACTGACGGAAGCATCTGGAAATACGACCTTGATGCAAAGCAGTGGCAGGAGGCGGTGGCAGGAACATCGCCCATAGTGATCCCGCAGGAAGATCAGCCTGTAAGAGGTGATGTCAACGCTGACGGAAAATTCAACATAGCCGATGCAGTGCTGCTGCGGCAGTGGCTCAACTCGTCATATGATGCGTTCATACCCAACATCAAGGCAGGCGACCTCTGCGAAGACAACAGACTCGATGAAGCCGATCTGGAGATAATGGAAAAAGAACTGATAAAAGCCAGATAAACATAAAAAATCAGGGCGATACCTTAAACATAAGGTATCGCCCG
>NZ_ADKM02000051.1 GCF_000178155.2 Hominimerdicola alba 8 | reverse complement strand
TCACTTTACTCCTTTCGCTTGTTAAATTAATAACAATTATATTATATCATATATCTTGAAAAAATTCAACTCCGAATTATAAACTTTTTTTACGGGAATTTTAGGTAAATTCACAAAAATACACTGCGGCTATTGTAAATTCTGTTGGGGTGTGATATAATTAAATAGTATATGTATAACTTCTTTACGGAGGATATCTGATGGATCACAAACGATTGATCGTCCTGATAGCGGCGGCTTTGGTCGGGCTTATGCTGACGGGCTGTGCGGGGGACGATATTGGCGATGACAAAACCAAAGTCAGCACTGAGGTGACTGAGGAAAAGGGCAATAAAGTGGACAGTACTGTTTTTCAGGAGTCTGATCTCGAAGCTATCGATGAAGCTATTGATGCGCCATTGACTACGGTAGACCGCTCTGCTGAACTTGCTGTTATAAGTGAGCAGACGGACGCTTTTCTGACTGCGCTGAAAGCGGGGGATATCAACGCGCTTTGCGATATGCTGGAACCTTCAAGCACTTACTACAAGTTTTTTGACCGCAACAGACAGTCGGCGCAACTGTCCAAAATTTTACAGACCGATTTTGGTGATATGGTGTGGACACACTGGTCGCAGACGGACAACAATAATAAGAACTGGCTGGAGAGCACTTATGCTGAAAATGGTCAATATACGCGCAGTTACGTGCTCGCAGGGGTCAAGGAGATGTTATTTTATGATGAATATTTCCTGCTGAATTTCTCAAAAGGACAGTCGGTGAACCAGCTTTACAAGTCCGAAAATGAGGACGGATATTTTAAGTGGATACAGAGCACGCTGGACAGGATGCCGCTTGTCCGCAACAACTGGGCGTTCAAATGTACAGTTCCCGATGCTGAGGGCAAAGTGCTTTTCAACATTGACGATGACTACATTTTTGATTATACGCAGATACTTTCGCTGGATGAGGTGGCTGACGAGAAGAAAGTGCAGACTTACTCCGACAAGCTGGCTGAAAGCCGCGGGACTATAGAAGATGTTAATGCGACATTTGACCAAAGCCCTGAACTTCGGGAAAAATTTGCGCAGTTAATTCGTGAGAAGAAGTTTGAAGAGGCTTGGCAGCTGACCAAAGATCTGGACAAGAACGGCTTTTTTGATGACCGCACCACCTATGATGACCTCGACGATGCGGGCAGATCACGGGTAGATGAATATATCGCGGAACATGTAGTTTCGGTGGTTTGCGATCATTCGACACAGGTGTATGATGCTTCGCGCCGCCGCCATGTTTTCACCCAGATCTACTATGATGCGATCGCGGGCGATGACGAACTTGAGATAGAAGACTGGCTTTCAGATAATCATATAAAAGACTGCGGAGAAGCTGTCTACTTTGATATCACGGAGGATCAGCGCCTTGCGACAGCGCTTGGCGGGTACTTCGATATAATTGCTAAGCTGGGATAATTTCTGTATAGAAAGGGACGCTGTCAGATGAATTTGATGAAGATAAGACGCGCAAACAGTCTGCCTGTAAATTTGCTGCACAGCACTGCGTATGCCTCTGTTTTGGGGTATATAATCATGGCGGCGGCATGGTTCATATCGGGTATGAGGCTCAGTATGATACAGTGCTGGAGCATCTGGCTGATAAGCCTGACGGTGCTGTTCTGCATACTGGGAACTATTTCTGCCGCTATCGATATACGCAAGCATCTCGACCTTGAAAGGCTGGCGCGGCACAGGTTGACTCACGGCTATGATGATGAATATTTTAATATGCTGTCTGTTTTTCTGGGCGGCGAACTGACTGACAGCAGGCGGCTGACTTATGCTTCGATGTATCTGGAGGGCGAGCGGTATGAGGATTGCCGCCGTCAGCTGAGGGAGATAGATTTTGCTCACCTCAGCACCGCTGAACAGGAGGAGTATTTCAATATCTGCCTGTATTCGGCGGTCTTAGAGGGCAATGTCGGGCTTGCAAACGACATCTACCGAAAGGCGAGGCGTTATTTTGACAGGGCGATACTGGCGCGAAGAGGCGGTTTCGTCATGCACACGCTGGGCATGCTGTGTTTGCTGAACGGTCGGCAGGACAATGCTTTCAAGCTGTTCAACTCGGCAATGCAGTACCGCGATGACGGTTTGAAATGCGAGTGTTTTCTGGGGCTTGGGCAGTTATATCTGCTTAGCCGTGACAACGAGTCAGCAAAAGACATGTGCTATGCTGCGGCTGACCTGGTGGAAACGAGGGCGCAGGCAAAGCGGCTGAAAACACTTATGCTGGGCGTTGAGGACGCATTCCGCAAGCAGGGGAAGCAGTCCATAAAAATGAACTTTTAAGGAGAACAACGATGAAAAAGTACATATTTACATTCCTTTTGTCAATGGTACCGCTGCTGGAACTGCGCGGTGCGATACCTCTGGGGCGTGGGATGGGCGTTTCATTGCGCGATGCAGTCATTATCTCGATGATAGGAAACATGGTGCCCATGCCTATAATTTTCTTTTTTGCGAGAAGGGTGCTTGAATGGGGCGCTGACAAGCCCGTTATCGGGAAATTTTTCAGCTGGTGTCTTGAAAAGGGGCACAAGGGCGGTCAGAAATTGAAAGAAAAAGCCGGCAGCAAGGGCATGTTCTGGGCGCTTCTGCTGTTTGTGGGCATACCTCTGCCGGGTACGGGTGCGTGGACGGGCACACTGGCGGCGAGCATGCTTGATCTTGATTTCAAGAAGAGCGTTCTGGCGGTGGTGCTGGGCGTGGCACTGGCGGCTGTGATAATCACGACACTGACCGCGCTGGGCTTCAATATTCTTGGTTAAGTGGGGGAAATTATGGAAAGAACAAATAAAGATATTTCTTCTGTAACACGGTATTTCTACAGAAAACTCAAACTGCACCCGACTGCTTTTCTGGGCAGTGAGAGCATAACTTTTCTTAGAACTTTTATGGACGGAATGGTCATGTCAGACAGTCTTTTCAGCGGCAACAGACATGTGATAATCCCCGATGGTTTCACTGAATTTGTTGAGTGGTTCTACGGTGACAAGAGCGAGCGCGACAGCTTTGCTCTTGTGCTTAAAAATGAGGGTGACGAAAAGGCGGCTTTCTACAAGTGGTTCGATCTGCTGGACGATTTTCTGAAAGGGCTTGACCGTGAGCCGATAGGCACGATAGAACAGCTGAAAAAGCTGGAAGAATACACCAAAAAGAAAAACAAGCAGTGACAATAGGGTGATATTATGGACTCAAAACTGCGCGATATCTGCCCCGAAGCAAGGGCTTTCTATGAGGGCTGTTGGGAAAGACCCGGAGCGTATCTCGGAAAAGCCGAGTTATCGCGGTTGGAGGTTTTTCTGCAAGGGTGGAGTTTTGCTTTCGGCGGCAGGGAAGTGCCTGTGCTTATGCCTGACGGGTTCAACGAATTTGCGGCAGAACATTACGGCGAAGTGAGGAGTTTGTCGGCTATCGGCTATGCGGCGGCTTTCGGGCGGCGCGGCGATCGTTCGATAGATGAATTTTTTCGTCTGCTGAACGAGTATCTCGTCAAACTGGGGTATGAGCCTATACCTGAGCCGCGAAAATCTCGATGCGGCGAGGTGAAAAACGGCATCTGTCCGATATATTACCCTGATTTGAAAGCGCTGGCGCTGTCTTACATGAAGACATTCAATGCGCCGCCCTGGAATGACTGCTGGACAGAAGAAACGGCGTTCTACAGGGTGGAAAGTTTGCTGTGCGGATATGGACGTTTCGGCTATGCGGCGTGGCAGGAGGGCAGTCTGACGGGGGCGGTCATCAGTGAGCGGGAGTTTTACTATGACGGCGTGGTCTGCCGCATCATCGAGCTGTGGACAGACCCCGCATATCGCGGGAGAGGCATCGGCAGGCGGCTGATAGAAGAGGTGAAGCGTGCTGAGGGCGGTAACGTCTACCTGATAACCAAGAAAACGCCCGAAACTGTGGGATTTTACGAGAAGTGCGGCTTTTCTGCCGATGGCGGCATGTGCGTGATGCAGACGGATAACAAGTCCCGATAATGGGACAGATGGAGTGAGAAGTATGGAAATACCAAACGATATTGAACTGTCACTGGTAAAGAAATTCAGGCTGGGGATATGGTCGAAATTCCTTAAAGGCGTGAAGGATTATCAGCTGATACAGGAGGGCGACAAGATAGCAGTCTGTATCTCTGGCGGCAAGGATTCGATGATGATGGCGATGTGCATGAAGCGTTTGCAGAGGTACTCGAAAGTGCCTTTCGATGTGGAGTATATCGTGATGGATCCGGGATACAACGCCGAAAACAGGCAGAAGATAATCGACAACGCCGCAAAGCTGGAGATACCCGTAAGGATATTCGACACGAAGATATTCGACTCGGTGGTGAACGTGCGGCAGAACCCCTGTTACCTCTGTGCGAGGATGAGGAGGGGATATCTCTACAAAAACGCGCAGGAACTCGGCTGTAACAAGATAGCGCTGGGTCACCATTTTGATGATGTGATAGAAACGATCCTGATGGGCATGCTGTACGGTTCGCAGGTGCAGACGATGATGCCGAAGATACACAGCGAGAATTTCGAGGGAATGCAGCTTATCAGACCCCTCTACATGGTGCGCGAGGAAGATATAATCAAGTGGTGCAGATACAACGGGCTGGAGTTTATACAGTGTGCCTGTCGGTTTACTGAGGAGAGGGAAGTCTACGATGACGGCAGCAGCAACTCAAAGCGGCAGGAGGTCAAGGAACTGCTGAAAATGCTCCGCGAGAGAAGCCCTGCCATTGACATGAACATCTTCCGCAGCGTGGAGAATGTCAATTTGCAGACGATAATCAGCTACCATATCGGTGACGAATACCACCATTTTCTCGATGATTTCGACAAGGGCAGAAGTGTGCGCGGCACTGTGGCGGGCGATGATAAAGAATAGGTCTGTTTTTGTTTTTGGTTTAAAAATTAATCAATTGTGTTTTTAATGTAAAATATTTGGCTACCGCTTTACTTCCCGAAAAATATGTGATATACTTTTAATTAATAGCAATAGTTTGCTTTGGTCGATATTTTTCAGGGGGAGGCGGTATCTGTGCGTTTTGTCAACAAACAGGTCATCATGGATTTTTTTGAGAAGAACAAGCAGAAAAACATCTTTGATTTTGATGAGTACCAACGGATCAATGATTGGTGCAGTGAACATGATGAAGAGTTCCGTGAGATCAAGAACTATGTCGCTATCGAGGTATCACAGGGTACCAAACTCAGCGCATCACTGGTGGACGATGCTCTGGCTGACAGAGAGATCAAGATGCCGTTTTCGTCTAAAGATCTTCTGAAATACAGCAAGATACCACTCGTATGATATGACAGAAAAAGAAAGATATAGTTCGGGGAAAATTACATAGTATTTATTTACTCCTTTGGCGTGTGAGCGTTTAAAGGGGCTTTTTTTACCTTTTTTCGGAAATTCTAATGGGAAAGTGATAGTTTGTGATAAAGAGTTAATAGAAGTTTTGCGAAATGAAAACAATGCTTGTCAGTTTGGCTACGGCAGGGTTAAAATACGGTTAGACCTCTTGAAAAAGGGGGAAAAGCGTGGTATACTTTCGTCAGAGAGCAAGAGAGAGCATCTGGCTCGGACGCGGCAAATCAAGCACCCTGTCGTGAGAGGGCTGAGAGCTTTCTCGGAAACTTTCGTGATATTGTCGGCTGTGAAGTCGGCAAGACACCGTATTTACGGCATAGATACGGTCAACCTGCAATGATATCAACATAGAAAAGAGGTGTTTGCAATATGATGTTCGGCGCGGTCACAATAAGCAGCTTGTGTCCGCAGGGATTTTTACATGAACGCTTGCACGCGAAAATACTATGCACATGAAAGGAGGTCGGAAATATTCGGCCTCTTTTCGATTTGTGTACTGAAAAACACCCGCGAGTGTCATGCTCGCGGGTGTTGCTTTTAATCGAACTTCTTCACATCGAAGTCCGGGGGAGCGTCTATGTCCTTGCCCACATAGCCGCCGTTTTTGCGGCGCTGCTTGACACATTCGGTAAGCAGGTACTCTATCTGACCGTTTACTGAGCGGAAGTCATCTTCTGCCCATGCAGCGATCTCGTTATAGAGTTTTTCCGAAAGGCGCAGCGGAACTTGCTTTTTTGCTGCCATAGTTTAGTAAAGGCTGCCCGAATTCACAATAGGCTGGGCATCGTGGTTGCCGCAGAGAACTACCAGCAGGTTGGACACCATAGCTGCCTTGCGCTCGTCGTCCAGCTCTACCACGTTTTTTTCGCTGAGCTGTTCAAGAGCCATCTCGACCATGCCCACTGCACCGTCAACTATCAGCTTTCTTGCGTCAACTACTGCGCTTGCCTGCTGTCTTTGCAGCATTGCGGCTGCGATCTCGGGGGCGTAGGCAAGGTAGGTTATTCTCGCCTCGATGATCTCGATGCCTGCATTTGTGACTTTATCCTGTATCTCATCGCGTATGCGCTGTGCGACTATTTCGCTGGAACCTCGCAGACTGCCTTCATCAGCAAGACCGTCACCGGTGGTATCGATGTTGGGTGCAACATCGTAGGGGTAGAGCCTTACGATATTTCTCAGCGCAGTATCGCACTGGAGTGAGAGGTATTCCTTGTAATTGTCCACATCGAACACTGCCTTTGCGGTATCTACAACGCGCCAGATGACTGCTATGCCTATCTCGACAGGATTTCCCAGACAGTCGTTTATCTTCTGCTTGTTGTTGTCGAGGGTCATTATCTTGAGGGATATCTTTTTGTCTATCTTTTGCATGGGCATACCGGTGTCGGGGTTGATAACAGCACCTGCGGCAACTTTCTTTGCAACTTCGCTGTTCACATCACCGCTCTGGCGGAGTTTGGTGTTTGCAGCAGGGTTTACTGCGGTGCAGAAAGGGTTCACCCAGTAGAAGCCGTCGCCCTTTAATGTGCCCTTGTATTTGCCGAAGAGGGTAAGCACCAGCGCTTCCTGCGGGCGCAGGACTTTCAGCCCGAGAAACGGTATCCAGCCGAACATCGCCCAGAAGCCTGAGATGACCATCAGCAGTGTGCCTGCCGCATCGTCGATGTCTGAACCGATGGCTATGCCCGCAAATGCTAAGATGTACAATAAAGTGAACAGCATCATCATT
>NZ_ADKM02000052.1 GCF_000178155.2 Hominimerdicola alba 8 | reverse complement strand
ATGCCCCTTGACGTCAGGCGTCAAGGGGCTTTTTGTATCTGGAGGAACTTTTATGAATGAGATCTATGAGTGTGCAAACTGCGGATGCACCATTGAAAATGAGGAAGAGCTTTATGAAGTTGAAGATGAGATAATATGTGAAGACTGCTTCAACGATGAAACATTTACCTGCAGTCACTGCGGAGAAAGATATTTCTACCGGAATTCTGTATCCGATGAAAATACAGCGATCTGCCAGAACTGCTATGATAATTACTACCGCCGCTGTGAACGCTGCGGGTGTATCATCCACGATGACAATGTGTACTGGGACGGTGATTATCCCTATTGCAGTGACTGTTACGATGAAGAAGAACAGTGCAGACATATCCATGATTACGGATATAAGCCTGTGCCTATCTTTTACAGATGCAGCAATGAAGGTGAAAATGTCCGCTGTTACGGTGTTGAACTGGAGATCGACAACGGCGGAAAGGACGATGAAAATGCTCAGGAACTGGACGGTATCGCTAACAGAGAAGATGAACTGATGTATATAAAATCAGATAGTTCTCTTGATGAGGGCATGGAACTTGTAAGCCACCCCTGTTCGATGAACTACCATAAATATGACTTCCCCTGGAAAGAGATAATGAAAAGGGCAGTACGTCTGGGATACAGGTCACACAACACAAGCACCTGCGGTCTTCATGTGCATATAGGCAGGTGTTCTCTGGGTAACACATACGAACGTCAGGAAGATGTCATAAGCAGGATACTGTTCTTCTTTGAGAGCCACTGGAACGAACTTTTCAGATTCAGCAGACGTTCCGAAGAATCTGCCGAACACTGGGCAGCAAGACACGGCTACGAAGACAGACCGAAGGAGATACTTGAAAAAGCCAAGAAGAGCAGCAAGGGCAGATATGCCTGCGTGAACATAACCAACATCAGCACCGTTGAGATAAGGCTGTTCAGAGGTACCCTGAAATGGAATACCTTTATGGCATCACTGGAGCTTGTGGATGCTATATGCGAAAACGCTATACGCCATAGTGATGATGAACTGCATAAACAGTCATGGGCAGATTTTGTTATGGATATAAGCACTGACTATACCGAGCTGATAACCTACCTGAAAGAGAAAAGGCTCTATGTGAATGAGCCGGTTGAAACTGAGGAGGAAGATTGATATGTGCGCTATATTTGGATTTGTGAACTACCGTCATGCAATAAGCGGAAGGCATATGAAAGAACTTGTAAACAGGCTGGCAGTTGAATCTGAAGTCAGGGGAACAGATGCAACTGGTATAGCCTATGTAAAGAATGATGAACTGAAGGTCTACAAAAGACCGAAGCCTGCCCACAAGATGAGGTTCTATTTCCCCGAGGATACTGCGATACTGACTGGTCACACAAGAATGACCACACAGGGCAATGCAAAATACAACTACAACAATCACCCTTTTCCCGGACATACTGCGGAGGGTGATTTTGCGCTCTGTCACAACGGAGTTTTATTCAATGACGATATCCTTCAGAAGGATGAAAAACTTCCTAAAACACAGATAAAGACAGACACCTATGCGGCAGTACAGCTGATCGAGAAATACGGAAGTCTGAACTTTGAGACCATAGCTAAGATGTGCGAGACAGTTAAAGGTAATTTCGTGTTCACTATTCTTAATGATGACAACACGCTTTATCTGGCTAAGGGTGACAATCCTCTGTGCATCGTACATTTCAAGCAGCTGGGGCTGTATGTGTATACCTCTACTAAAAAGATAATGGAGGAAGTTATAGAGAACACTTTCCTGAAAATATACAAGTTCGATTTTGTAACGTCAGAGGAAGGAGATATTATCCGCATAGACAAGAACGGCGTACTGACAAGGAGCAAATTTGAGTTTGAGGACTATTTTGCACTTGAACGTCATTGGAATCATGCATCATACGGTCATCACTCTGATTATCTTTACGAGCTCTGCAATCTGTTCGGGCTGACGGTGGATGATATATCTCTGCTGTATGAAATGGGTTACTGCGACGAGGATATAGAGATGATGCTTGATGACAGGGAGTATCTCAATATGTGTCTTGAGGAGGCTAAGGAATACTACGGAGACTGGCTTATGGAAGAAAGCTATGGTGTTAAGGTTTAGAAATAGAAAGGAGATAGCTATGGGTTACAGATTTGACGGAAACAAGTACATTACAAAAGGAATAGAAGCGGAGATACCGCCTGCCTTACAGGTGATGATGTTTGAAAGCCTTGCGTTAATGGAGCGCAAGGCAGGAGAACTGGACAGGCTGCAGGTATTTAAGCTGACTACGACAGAAAAAGACGGTACCTACCTGCTTAACATAAGGCACGAACAGGAGATACCGGAAGCTTCGATGGATTACTTTATGCCTGTGGATGCGTCGATCGATACTAAGGTCTATATTATTGATGATGTGGATCATATTACTATGCTGCTGGCGGAGGAGTACTGATGGGAATAATTTTGGACTTGTATTATGGAAAATTGCAGCCCTTGGGAGAAAGCTGTTCGTCCGAGTACATTAAAACGATCGAAAAGCTGCGTAACATCGAGGAAGAAATGGTCAGGCAGTATCCCGATTGCAGTGATATACTTGATAAGTACAAGAACGCAAATGCTACGCTCAATGACATCATTGCTTTTGATAATTTTGAGCGTGGATACAAGTTTGGTGCAAGAATTATAATGGCATCGATGGAACCATAAAAATCAAGGCGAAACAGAGGATGATCCTGTTTCGCCTTGTTGTTATTTTTTGGTCAGATCTTCTACTATTTCGGAAATATTATTCAGCTGGCGTTTGTTTAATTTTTTCATATTAACCAGCACCCTGCGAATTTCCTCTGGCTGTTCCGAGGCTTCATCGAAAAACTCCATCGGTGTTATATTCAAATAGTCGCAGATCGCAAAGAACACTGCCATTGACGGAAGTGCCTTGCCTGTCTCGATATTGTTTATATACCCTGCATTCTGCCCCAGTGACAGACTCATATCACGAGCGGAAACACCCTTTTCGGTACGCAGCTTTGCTATCCTTAGTTTGAAATGCTCTTCGGTCATATCATCAGCCCCTTTTGATATATTGTATCACACAGAATAGTCATATTCATTGGAAATATTCCGTAAAAGCACTTGAAATATCGGATTTAATATGATATAATGTAGGATATATAATGATAGTTCCGTTAGAAAGCGATCTTTTATTATACCACTATAAGAGGATCATTTCAAGATGTTTAATTGATAAACATTCACCACTTGCTTTGTTAATTTTGCACATTTGCTGTGCATTATGTTCAAAAGAGCGTATTATTTCGGTTGATGTCACGGCATTTTTTGATGTAAAAACGGCTATTATTCTGCCCATACTGGTCATTATTATCGTCAATGCGGTATACTTTACTTACCAAAACTCAGGAGGTACAAGTAATGTCAAGACGAGGAGAAAATATTTTTAAGCGTAAAGACGGGCGTTGGGAGGGACGCTATATCTGCGGCAGGCTTGAAAATGGTCATGCAAAATACAGATCTGTCTATGCACACAGTTATGCCGAATGCTCAAATAAGTTAAGACTGGCGAGGTGTGATATGCTGCCTGTTGATGACCCGATGACTGTTTCGGAACTGTTTGATGCTTGGATATTCAGCCGAAAAAACAACATCAAACAGACAACCTATGCAAGTTACTGTTATATGTTTGACCACTATATACGATGCAGGCTGGGTGAATACAGGATCGACAGATTAAGTGCGTTCATACTTGAACGTGTTCTTTCTGAACTTATTGAATGTGGCGGAAAGAACGGACATCAGCTTTCTTCAAAGACAGTCAAGGATATTACTGTCATGCTGAAGTCGTTGTTTAAGTATGGCGAGGTTGAATATTCACTTCCCGATTCGATGAAAAATGTCACGCCGCCGAAGTGTGAATCAGCTGAAATTCAGGTCTTCAAAGAGCAAGAGATCGTGAAGATGCGTCAGTATGCAATACATAGTAATATTAGTGATCTTGGTATACTTCTCTGCCTTTATACAGGTTTGAGGATAGGCGAGATATGCGCATTACAGTGGGGAGATATTGACCTTATTGATAATGTGTTCCATGTACGCAAAACTCTGACACGAATACCAAATCCTGACGGCAGCAAGCCTAAGACTATTGTGATAATTGATACGCCTAAAAGCAAAAGATTGGTTAGAGATATACCCATACCAACTTTTATGCTGAAAAGGCTGACTGAGGTGAAAAAACATCAGCAAAACGACGACTATTTTCTCACGGGAACACAAAAGTATACCGAACACAGATCATATTCATCAAGATACAAGAGTTTTCTGAAACGTATAGGGGTACCCTACAAGAATTTCCACGTACTGCGTCATACTTTCGCAACCGAATGTATCAGAATTGGCATAGATGTGAAAACAGTCAGTGAACTTTTAGGGCATTCTAGCGTAAAGATCACTCTTGAACGCTATGTGCATTCGGATATGGATATGAAACGTCAGCAGCTTGAAAAGCTGTATGGCAGTCTATAATTATCTTATTTCTGGTCAGGATCATGGTATATGATCGCAGATAAGCTGCGTGTTAGCTGGATTATTTTGGAGTGGTTCTTATAGTGGTATAATATAAGAGTAATAATATGATTATATGCAGGAGGTAATAACTTGGAGAGCTACAGAATTGGTGTTTTAGGACCAAAATCTTCAAATAAATCTGAATATGTTGAGGATCTTGCATCGTGCCTTAATTACTCAGGTAGTTTCTCTGATGTTTTTGAGTGTGAAAGATTTGATAGTATTAATGAAAAAAAGATGGGATCAGAAATTGATTCTTCGGAGTTTATATTAGTGCATTTCTACGATGAAATACTAATTTTTTCCGTATGTGATCTATCAAACGAGATTATCAAAAATAGGGTTGAATCAACTCAATTGTATAATGTTCAAAATATCATAGTTTATATAGATGGAGAGGTATTTTGCGTTGATGATCATAACGAGATTCAAAAAAAGCTTAAACGTGAGTACGCAAGAATCGTCAATCAATACTTGTCTGAATATGTTGAAAAGAATGGATATAATCCTTTGACCATATTTGTAATAGACAAAGCCGATCTTATAGAAGAAAGAATGGATAATATATATCCTGCTTTATCAAATATTTTTTCAAATATTTTTAATGATGATATTTGTTCGTTTACGATTTTAGTTGATAGATTTCATACTGATGCAAAGCTTCTGCCGTATATTATTTCTTTATATTTTTATTATAATGATCGATATGAGATTTATAAAAAAGAGCTTGAGAAACAGCTTGAAGAGTTGAATAACAGAAAAAATGAAAAAGATCAATATATTGCAGAACAGGAAAAACGGCTGATATTTAAAAATTATATAAAATTAAGAGAATCAAAGAATGAAGTTACATCTTTGTCAATTGAAATAGAGAAACTAAATGATAGGAAAAAAAATAATGAACTGATGGATATAAGGAATGATTTGTATGAGTATATGATAGATATTATGAATGGTAATAGGACATCACTAATACATGGATTCCAGGTTTTTGGGTATAAAGATGCAAAGTGGGAAGATAAGCTAAAGGAAAAGCAGGAGCATCAGATAAATGAAAGGCAAGAAAGTGCTTCCAAACATAGTATCTATATGTTGCTAGTTTTCTATCTGATTATTGCTGCAATTCTAGGTTTGATTTGTTATTTATCACCGATTATTTTTGCAGTAGCAGCTATACTCCTTAGCATATATTGGTATAGAGTTAAGGAAAATATTATACTGCCGATTATTATGGCAGTTATAGTTGTTTTGAGATTTGTAATTTAAAGATTAACAGGGAGGTGTACTGCTTTTAATTAAGCAAGAAAATATGGCTGATACAAGATTTACGGCACTGGGAATGTCAGGCAGTGGGAAGACCTGTTATGTGCTTGGTATGTATTATAAAATGTGTGTGGGAGCAAATGGCTTCACACTTACTACAACAAATCAGGATGCTTCAAAACTTGAAGACTGGATGGATAGACTTGACGATGAAACAGGACCTGACAGATTTCCTTCAGGAACAACTTTGACTGAAGTAACAGATTATAGTTTCAAGTTGAATTATCAAAATACAGGGATAATGAGTTTTGACTGGGTGGACTATGGTGGTGGTACACTAAAGGCAAGAGAGAATAATGCTGGTGCATATAACCGTTTTAACGAGGCTATAGATGCATCCACCGCAATTTACATTTTTATTGATGGAGAATTACTTTGTGATGAAAATGAGCAGACAAGGATAAAAAATGTTAACAGAAAATGCGCCAGAGTAATCAATCCGTATATCACTTCGTACTTAGAAGGACATAGAGCTATGTTGCCACCGATCGTGTTTGTAGTAACAAAGGCAGATCTTTGTGCTCCATATTTAAAACCTGATGAAATTGATTCGATCATTAAGGAATGCTTTAGTAGTGTATTTGGAAATGGACAGTTAGTATACATAACCGCAGTAACATTAGGAAACAACATTTCTGATGATAATTATAGTGGTGATGTCGACCCTATAAATATCCATATTCCGTTCTTGATCGGGATATATCACCAATTTCTGAATTATTGTTTATTATTGAAAAATGAGATCGATGAAGAGGAGAATAAAAGCAGAAATATAATATCTGCTAGTGAGAGAGAGATAAATAATCAAAATAGTAAATGGTTCTTTACAAATAAAAGTAAGATAGAAGAATGTCGTAAGCAAATAAATGAGGCGAATGATAATATCAACTCAAATAGAGAGATGCTTAATAAATATAGAAGATTGCTAATGGCTGTAACGGGCGAATTACAAAAATATAGTGGCAGCGGAGGCGGATTCAATAAGTATCTTAATGGAGAAAAAAATGATTTTACTTTTGATGAAATATCTGCTATATAGGAGGAACTATTATGAAAGCTTACCTTTTGATCTACAGCAGAACTAAAGAGGTAGATTATGTTCCGCAATTTCTCGCAAGACCCGCAGAAATGACTAATGAAGAGATCCAACTTGCGTTAAAGTACACAGCGAATGCTATGAGTGGTATCGATTATGTCTCTGGTGTTAGATATAGCGTTTTTTCAGTAGGAAATTTTTGTATATGTGGCGGGGTATCTTGTTTGTGCAAAAACATTATAGAACTCCTCTACAGAAACGATATGATTTCGGAAACAGAGTATCATTCAGCTGAAGAATTTTTATATGATAGAGTACGAAGAAACGTAGCATTTTTTATAGGGTTTGCAATACAAAAATCTGATATAAGGAGCGTCAAAATTCCCAATATCACACTCCGTGATTACTGGATTCAGTATCTGGAACAATTAAAAAAACAATGGAGCGCGAAAGAAACACACTCTGAGTTATTAAATGAGCCTATAGAGATCTCCGAAAAAACGTACAGCAGAAGAGAATTCGCTCCCGAAATAGATATTGTAGAAGAAAAAAGAATAATAAAGAATTTTAAATCAAATGAAAATGATGTGTTGGAGCATTATTTTGATAGGATACTTAACCAAGGAGAAAATGCATCCTTTATTTCTGATGTTTTAGACAAGAATTTGTGGAACGGTCTAGTATTTACAGATGTTGCCGTTTCAGATGAGCTTTACAGTTCACTAAACAAATTCTCGACGGAAAAACCTGGCAAGGGCATGGACAGCGTTCTTAATTTCAACATAGCTAAAAGCCAGAGAAGTCCATCGGTATCAAATGGATATAGTATTCTTGAAAATACTGAGATCAAAAGAACAAAACCTATAGAAGAATTTGATGACAGTAAAAAAAAAAATGGATCTACAAAATTCAAAGAGTTTCCTAATTATTTTGGCAGCTTTGTTAGCGGTAATGATCGCTCTTCTGATCATTGTGATTCTGTAAGGAAATATACAGAAGATGAAGCACTAAAGATATTATGCAGCTTGAAAGAATATAAGGAAGAAGAACATTATAAAGTTTACAAAATATTTTTTGAAAATGGCAGCGGAGGTTCCAGACCTGAATATGGACAGTTTTTTTATGATTATATATCTAAATGCAAGCTGCCTCAAAATTGGATACAAAGTATCCGTTTTATTTTCAAAGATGGCGAAATATACATTTTAGTATTTGTCAAAAAATGAAAGGATGTGATGTAATTGGCAGATGTTTTCCAGTCAATGCGTTCTGTTAGTCCTGCAAATAAACAGAACAGCTTTGATTCTATCGCCGCATACG
The DNA here is from genome assembly GCF_000178155.2 of Hominimerdicola alba 8. Classification (GTDB taxonomy): domain Bacteria; phylum Bacillota; class Clostridia; order Oscillospirales; family Ruminococcaceae; genus Hominimerdicola; species Hominimerdicola alba_C. The sequence goes on along the minus strand of NZ_ADKM02000052.1, from coordinate 13,097 downwards.
AAGAACACTACATGAAACTAATAAAAAAATATCAACCCGAGATACAGGCTATTGCAGATATGATGAAGTCTATAAGGCAGGAACGAGCAGATTTTTATGAAAAGGTACTACCTGCAATAGAAAAAACGATGTCTGATGATAATGTTATGTCTAATGAAGCAAAAATGGAATGGTTGTCGGAATTGAGAAACTGCACAGAAAAGAGCTTGGAGATAAGTGAACAATTAGTGAATCATTACTACACCAAAAATCTGGAAGAATTTAAAAATGCTTTGCAGGGTGCTAGGGAGGGAATCTGAGCAGATGATTAGAGACGCTGATTACAAATCATGTGTTGAGACAGGTCTGTTGATCATGCAAGAACAGCGTAAAAAATTGATCAACGATTGTTTGAATCTTTCTCCTACAATTTATTTGGGGCTTCATTCTTCCGAATCTAAGAACCTGAGAGAATTGTATTTTCAATCATATATAACCGAATGGTTATCAATGCATTGGGAGATAATGAATAAGATCATTGAAAGTCAGAGTGATTATTCAAAGGACGCACAAAAACGTATGACACTGTTTTATGCTGACTATTTTGCTAGTTTTTTAACAGAATATAGCAATAGTAGTATAAGTGCAAAGCTCATGATCCCGGATGGTTTGAATGTTCAGCTTGAACAGCTTAGAGAGATGATACGCTATAATGACAAATGGCAGTTAAACAGCAACCGTATGCGTGTCCAGATGAAAAAGAGTAAAGAACAGTATGAAAGATTGATTAAGGAGTTTGAAGCTAAGCAGAAAAAAGAATCTGTATAATGCTAAAGAAGGAAGGAATAATTATGGCATTTTTAGATATGTTTGATAAGCTAGATGACATTGTTTATGCGCCTATTGATGCTATTTGCAGTTGGGTTAAAGAGCCAATGAAGTCATTTGAAGCCAGAAGAGAGATCAAAAAAATGGATAAAGAGGCTGAGATAGAGCTTAATAAAGCTAAACAGGAGTCAGAATTAAAAGCGTATGATGCAAGGCAGATCGTAGAATTAGAAATAGATCAAAGACGTTGGAATGCAGAAATTGATACGATAATTGCTCAGCAGATGGACGAAAGACGTGATAAGCTTGTAGAATCATTAAAACAATATCAGCTTGAACTCGCTACCGCCAGCAAAAATATAGTTGAAGAGATCGGCAAAATGTCTTTGGATTTAAGAGAAAAAGCCAATAACATGATGCTGGAAAAGATAAAGGAATATAAAAAGATTCAGGACGAAGCTAAACAGCAGTCTATCAGTGAGATAAAAGAAGCAAAAGAACTTTTTTTTGATGATGACCCTGAAACATATAAGACTCTTGTTAGTAAGATAATGGATGAAAGAAGTTCAATGGTAGATTTGGCAAAACAATTTATTCAGGAACTATCCGAGGATTTTAAAAGACTTAATCAGAATACGGATATGCTTATGAAAGAAAGCATGAAAAATGTGGATAAGTATCTTTCTCCTATGGCAAAAGCACTCCAACTGGAAGAGTCAGTTAATCTCCAAAAGAAAATAGAGGATAAGTCTTAGTACGGATATTAAATCTGAAAAATTAAAAGATATGTCCTATTGGAAAACACTCAAAAGTTAGTGAACCATCAATGTTATAATCATAATAAAGGATGTGTGATATTTATGAGTAAAAGCGATGACATTATTGATGTTTTAGCAAGTGTTGTAACAGGAGCTATTGGTTTGGCTGCGGGGGCAGCAGAAATTGTTTCTGCATCTAAAACTTATTGATTCAGTCAAAGACGATATATGCAAAGCTTCTGAGATCAAAAAAGACGGCATCAACAAATATGATTCCGCAATTAGTACTGTGGTAAACTCTGATAGTTACATAGTTGATAAATTACGTCGCACGGCTTATAAAGCCAAATTTGGGACAGAAAAAGGATATGGAATAGCTCTAAACGCAGCAAAAAATGATACTATAAGAACTAAATTTGAGGACTATTATGATAAAAAGCATAAGAAGTAAGAAATTTTGAAGTTAAATAGTCTCTCCTCATTAAGACCTTAGAGTCAATCCCAAATTCTGTGTAAACGAAAAATAGTGCAATAGAAAAGTGTATGATGAGACCGATTGTGAAAGCAGCCGGTCTTATCTGCAATATTATCACATGATTATTTGATTGTCAAGATGAAAATGTTATTCGGGTATCCTGTCGCTGTAATAGATAACCAGCTGTGCGTAGATACGGCTCCAATCCTGACGGCGACCGGTCCATTTTTTCGTGATGTCCTTCATAGCCAGATACAGCATCTTGAAAAGGCTGTCATCTGTAGGAAATACAGATTTTGTTTTGGTAACTTTCCTAAGCTGACGGTTGAATCCTTCGATTGCATTGGTGGTATAGATCAGCTTCCTAAGCTCCTGCGGAAACTTGAAATAGGTGCTGAGATTAGGCCAATTTTCGTACCAGGACTTTGAGATCTTGGGATATTTACTGTCCCAGACTGATGCAAATTCGTCAAGAGCGTCCAGAGCAGCTTCCTCGTCTACTGCGGTATAGACCTTTTTCAGGTCAGCCATAAGTGCCTTTAGATCTTTGTAAGACACGTATTTGCTGGAATTTCTGAGTTGATGAATGATACAGTTCTGGATATCGGTTTTAGGAAATACAGCTTCTATCGCCTGAGAAAAGCCTGTCAGATTATCTGTGCAGGCAATAAGGATATCCTCAACACCTCTGTTACGCAGACTGTTCAGAACGCCAGCCCAGAACTTTGCGCTTTCATTTTCACCAACCCACATACCGAGGACATCCTTCCTGCCGTCCATATTAACGCCTATCGCTATGTATACAGCCTTTTTGATGATCTGTCCCTCGCTGCGGACATGATAGCGTCGAGAAATACAACTGTGTATACGCTTTCAAGCGGTCTCTGCTGCCATTCCTTCGCTACAGGGAGCACTTTATCGGTGATACGGCTGACGGTAGTATCTGAGATCTCCAGACCGTAAATATCACGGATATGATCCTCAATATCGGATGTTGACATACCCTTGGCGTACATAGAGATGATCTTATTTTCCATGTCCTGAGATATGCTTGTCTGATGTTTAGGCAGAATTTTAGGCTCAAATTCGCCGTTTCTGTCACGAGGTACTTCAATATCCAGCTTGCCCACACTGGTGCGAAGAGTCTTCTTGCTGTAACCATTACGGCTACTATCAGTTTCCTTGTTCTTAACGTCATACGGCTCGTATCCAAGCTCAGAATCAAGTTCTGATTCAAGGCTGCCTTCCATAAATCCGGCAAGTGCTTCCTTGAACAGTTCATGGATATCGTCCATGCTCCGGATATTCGCTGCCGACAGAAAATCACTTATCAGCTCTCTTCTTGCACGCTGCTCTTCTGTTTCATTTCTTCGTCTTCTGCTCATAATTAAAACCTCCTAAGTAGTGTTTCTTCTATTATACACTACTTTGGAGGTTTACACAAATTTTTGGATAGACTCAATGTACACTAAATATTCCGCAGTGCCTAAGTTTTGTATACTAGGCAGGTTTGATGGATACTATCGCAGGACGGCACCAAAGGTGTATATACCGTTGTCCAATGCAGTAAGATGCCCTGCAAGATCAGTATTATTTGGGAATTATTATCGGTGGATCATTTTTGCTGAGATCGCAGGAATATGCAAAGACACTATGTTTATCATCATCGGTAAAGTATACTTCTTTATTTGTCATTTTATCAATACTTTTAAAGTGGTCTCCGTCTTTGACCAAGACACCTGTCTTTCCCAGAGTTTCAGTATCTTTAACGCAAATAAATGAATATTCGATACCTGACATTGTTTCTAGTTTTTTATAAGAAGATTTTACCATATCCGATGCGTGATGCGGTATAACAACATAATCGTAATATTTATTATCGATAATAGAATCAGGCAAACATCTGTATGGAACATCTGCACACATCAGTGTATTAGTAGATATATATTTGATATTTAAGGCTAATCCATAGCGATTGTCCTCGGTTATTCCGGAAGATGTTCCTTCACCTCTGTATAACCAGAAATATCTTCCATTATTATTCGTGGCTGCAACAAGCTGTTTTCCCGAAACAGAACTATCGTCTATCGCTCTCTTTATCATATAAAGCTTTTTGATGCTGTCTAAATAAAGCATTATCCTTTTAGCATTTGTTTTTCCTTTTTCAGCTTTACATGCTGTAACTATCCACGGTATGTTGAAAATGTTTTTTTCGTTGATATAAGCACCTGCGTAATGATCTTCATCCCAGTGAGATATTATCACCAGTTTCGAACTTATGTTTTTTATCTTTTTATAAGTACGTTTGTATTCATTTTCCACAGCGGCATACGATTTACGATAAGAAAGTCCGATATCATAAATGATCTTGGTTGTGCCCTTGCTGTCTTCAAAAGTAATAAAGTTACCGTGACCGATGTTATAGATCCGTGATCTTTTGACATTGCCGATGTTATTGTATATCAGATCACGAATAGCTATATCATTGTATATATATGAATTTAGCAGATTTTTATAATCATCTGTGACCTTATTGTCATCAGGATATAGTTTTTTTAATACAAGTTTACCATTTGATTCTGTCATAGCGCTGGCAGCAAACAGAAGATCGCCTTTCACATATGGTTCTCCTTCACCTTCATATCGGGAACCATCATTGATAAAATACGCCTTGAACCACACTTGTCTGTTCTGGTTAGCTATTAGTTCTGATCTTAGAGCTTCAAAAGCCTCGTCATCTCCCAATTTGCCGACGGCTCTTCCGTATTTGTCTACGTGAATCACAAATCCTGAGTAATATGGTCTGTAAAAAAATTCGCCGCTGTCTTCAGATTCCCTTAGTATGTCAAACATAAGGTTATCATATTCTATCATTTTTGTGGTGACAATGGAACAATAAAGATGATCAACAAGCTCTTCTGCGTTATCGACAGCATTTATAAACGGTGAGAAATAGGGAGATTCCATAACAGATGGATCATAGCTGTCTATAAAAGCATATACTTCCTCGCCTCTTATTACCTGTTTTTTTAAGCATTCACATATTTCATGATGAAAGCCTTTTACCTTATTATTTATAAATTTGCAGGTATCAAGTATTGCTTGAATATGGTATTTATACGGCTCAGCAGTCTCTTTTAAATCAGATTTCAGTAATTCTATAACTATTGAAGAAGCAGAAGACAGTTCATATAATATTTCAGCATCAGTATGTGAGATGTTTAATAATTGGGATTTGAGATATCTGTTTTTTATTCTGGAAAATAAATTAAACAGCTCAGGCCATTCATCGTTTTTATTATAATAAATGCCAATTCCAAGATCAAGCGAACGGAGTTGTGTATTTATAAAGTTGCATAGTTTTTCAATATCAACATCATTGAAATAATCGTTTTCAGGCTCATACGTATCTAATTGATAATAAAAATCAACTTGTTTTTTCCATTTTTTCAGCATTATGTTTTTCATTTCCGTTCATCGTCCTTTTGAATGATCTATATATGGACAGTCCTTTAGCACACACCTGATAACGGCGGTTTAACTAGGGATAATACCACATAATAATATTATAATTATAACATATATGACCGAATATGTCAAAGATACCATGGTCCTAAGAACTCGATATCGCAGGAAAACGCAAAGCGTGGTTTTGTAAAAAGTTAATAGGTTAATACCGCAGTCTTCAAGACATTATTTTATGATACCGTGTAGTGTAAAATGGTTTGTTGCCTTTTCATTAGCCCCTTTACAATTCAGGCTATCTGTGCTATAATATATTTGTTATGGTATTTATAAGGAGACAGTAACATGGGCAATTATCTCAATCCAGATAACATAGGTTTTCAGTACGCTCTGAATTCAGAGATATATGTTGATAAGTCGAGTCTTATAGCATTTACAAACAGTGTTGTTAGAACACTACAGAAATATGTCTGTGTCAGCCGTCCAAGACGTTTCGGAAAAACAATGGCGGCGAATATGCTGACTGCTTATTACAGCAGGGGGATGCGATTCAAGGGATATGTTTGCGCCACTTATAATATCATCAGATGACAGCTTTGAAAAGCACCTGAACAAGTATAATGTTATCCATATCAACATGATAGATTTTCTAAATAATGGTGATAGTATAGCAGAGAACCTTGATTATCTTTCAAGATCGCTTATATATGAAATCAAAAATGAAAATGAAGAAGCTGACTGCTTTGACCAGGATGATCTTGTTACTCTTCTTGGTGATGTTTTTGCTGAAACAGGAAAGCAGTTCATTTTTATTATTGATGAATGGGACTGTGTTTTAAGGATAAAAAAGTATTCGGCTGATGACCGGAACGAGTATCTGAATTTTCTGAGAAATCTGCTGAAGGACAAGAGCTATGTTGCACTTGCTTACATGACAGGAATACTTCCTATCAAGAAGAATGGTTTTAATTCCTCTTTGAATATGTTCTCAGAGATTTCAATGATAAGTGCGGGCAGATATGCCGAGTTTACAGGCATTACAGATGATGAGGTCCGTGCATTATGTAAGGAATACAGCACATCTTTCGAGGACATAAAGCGTTTGTATAAAGGATATTCAGTTAAAGGTATATCGATTTATAATCCACTTTCTGTCATTGAGTGCCTACGTAATAACAAGTTCAGCAATTACTGGACTTCCACTGAGACCTATGAGGCTCTGAAAGTTTATATCCAGGCTGATTTTGATGGTTTGCACGACAAGGTCACCCGCATGATAGCAGGGGAGAAGATAGAGGTCAACACGGCGAAATTCCAAAACGATATGACCACATTTGCCTCGGCGGATGATATACTCACACTGCTGGTACATCTTGGCTATCTGACGTATGAAGCGTTCGGAAAAAATGCTCTTGGCAGAGGTCTGGTATGGATACCCAATGCTGAGGTTCAGCAGGAATTCATCAACTGCATCGAAGACAAAGGTTGGGAGCCTGTCATGAAGGCTATCCGTGCATCTGATGAATTGATACAGGATATTATCGATGGTGAAGCTGATAAAGTCGCTAAAGGCGTTGAGATATGTCATGAGGATAACACCTCGATGCTGCAATATAATAATGAAAATTCGCTCAGCTGTGTTATCTCATTGGCATTTTATTCTGCAAGAAAGTATTACAAGATAATCCGAGAGCTGCCAGCAGGGAAGGGCTTTGCAGATATCGTTCTTCTGCCTTATCAGAAGTCAGATAAGCCTGCAATGGTGATAGAATTAAAGCATTATAAATCAGCCGATACTGCGATTAGACAGATAAAAGAAAAGCACTACACGGGAGCGCTTGCAGGATATACCGATGAGATCATTCTTGTTGGCATAAGCTACGATAACGGCAAGGGTCATAGCTGCATTATAGAAAAGGTTAGACTATAAATTGCAAACTGTTGTACTGAATTTTGTACAGAATGTTTTTGGTGTCAACCTATGACTACAAAAAACATGAAATGAGTTGTTCTTTGTCTACTTGATTCCGGAATAATTAAGAAAAATATGCTAATACTTAAAAGTGAGGTGATAGCCCATGTTGAATGTTATTTTTGGTGATACGCCTGATGCAATATATAACACAAATGTATATTTTAACAACACCTATAAAGACAGCTGGATCACAAAGCCTTTGTCAAAAGAGATCATCAAGGCGGTCGATAAATCTGAAGTGATCGATGAACGAACAATTATCAGCCCCGTTTTCGGTAATATGAGTCCCAAAAAGCTGTCCGGAGGAGTGAAAACGCTTTTGTTGATAGCTTATGATAGCTCTAAAATCTTTAATGCATCAACTTGTGGTGATAACTGTGCTGAATGGTTACTTAAAATTGCGCAAGATAAGAAAGTTGTCATCAATCTAAGGCATCTTATGGATTTTGGCAAGGGCGAATTTAAGATAAAGGTCTTAAATACAGGTAAAATAGTAAAAAATATGGGCGACCTTGTTGACGAATCGGGAGAATTTGTGTGAGGTAAATATGACAGGAATCCATCATGTTGAAGTGAAAAACAGAGATGCTGTATTTAAATTTGATCTGTACAGAAATATAACTATCGTCAGAGGTGACAGCGGAACAGGAAAAACAACACTTTATGAAATGATCGCAGATTATACCCGACTCAAAGAAGCCAGCGGCGTCAATGTTACTTGCGATAAGCCCTGTGTTGCGCTGACAGATATAGACTGGAGAAATCAATTAAAAGGCATAAATGACAGTATCATCTTTATTGATGAGGGTGCAGATTTCCTTAAAACTAAAGATTTTGCAGATGCTGTAAAAAACACGGATAACTACTATGTTATATTCAATCGAGAAAGCCTGCATGATCTGCCTTACAGTGTTGAGGAGATTTATGAGATCAAAGCAAGCGGTAAATACCACAGTTTCAAAAAGATGTTCAAGCATAACTCAAAACACTTTTACTACAAAGAAAAAGCTCCAACAAAGCTGAAATATGATACTTTGCTGACAGAAGATTCCAGATCAGGATATCAGTTTTATCAGCATTATTTTGAAAACAGTGATATCGCATGCTTTACATCAGGATCGAATTCTGCTATATTTAAATGGCTAAAAGAACATGAAGATAGAAAAGTATTTGTTATCGCTGACGGAGCTGCTTTCGGCTCAGAAATCGACAGAATAATGAAAATCCGTTCTTTTTCAAATATCCGTTTATGTTTACCGGAATCATTTGAATGGCTTATCCTAAAATCAGGTATCATAAATACAACGGATATGGAGATGCTTGATGATCCATCGGATTACATAGAAAGTGCTGAATATTTCAGCTGGGAAAATTTCTTTGAAAAATATCTGATCGGGATCACTGTTGATACACCTTTTCAGTATGCCAAGCATGAAATCAATTCGGTATATCTGAACCCAGTAAACTCAAATAAAATCATAAATGAGATCTATGTAAAGTAATGATCTGGTCGCAGGAATGATGGTAAACTTTGAAATAGGTATACCGGCATGGAAGAAATATCGTGACAATATTATACGGAACGACGTGTTAGCAGATACCAATTCATGCAAAAAATTATGAACGGGAATATACCTCTTATTGGTAGAGGTAAAGTTCATTTTGGACTAAAACTACGTCAAAATCGACCTCTTATTTACCTCTTATTGATGCTAAAAACCACTGAAAATAGCTTTAGAACAGAAAAAGTCAAATGTCATAAAACCGCGTAAAATAGGGATTTTCATAGTTCGGAAGAGAACGAAAAAAGTATACTAAATATTTCAAAGCCCCTACCAATGACCATATGAGGGACTGGCACTATATTATTGTCAGGGATAAGAATGTCGTAGCGAAACTGCTCGATATTATTCCAAAAGGTATATCCGATGATGATATGGAACAGTTAATAAAGGATTGGAATCTAAGCGATCTTTTACAACAGGAGTGTTATCGTAATGCTGTCCCTAAACAATATAGAATGCTGTTTGATGCGTCAGCGGTCATTATTCCTTTGCTTAAACAGAAAACGGATATTCTTCAACCGGAAAACATCTCACACTTAAACGGCTTTGCCTCCATTTGGTGTAGTATCGAAAATTTATTTTTATCAGCTACTGCTGAGGGATATGGTTGTAATTTAAGAGTTCCTCTCGGCAATGAAGAAGAATACGCAAGAAAGGTACTTGGGTTTCCCGAAGATTATTTTATGCCGTGCTTCATTGGTATCGGAAAACCACATAAAGACATAGTTCCTGTAAAGCAAAAAGAAATTAATATCAAAGAGCGAATACATTGGGATACGTTCTGATTACTTAATATCAAATCGAAATTATATACATTAAGCTGTGAAGCATTCCGCTCCGCAGCTTTTTTATTTTCCCCATAACATTTTCACGATAAGAAAAGTTTTATGGCGCACTCAAGTTCATGCGTACTGCGAATAGACTTTCACCCCGAAAGTGCGCTATAATTTTAGTGTGGGGCTGAGCATTCGGCTCGACTAAAATTTCAAAATGGCGGCGATGAATATGATTTCGCTGAAATAAAAAAGGCAGCCACCCGCCGATTATAAGAGCAAATTCAAGGGCAAGGTCAAGACTATCGAGTTTTACATCAAGCCGGAGGATAAGGCAGTTTACTACGTTATCAACAGTGATTTCTCCGATAAGATCGAGCTTTGATTTGACGGTATTGTAATGGGTGCGACTCGCTCAGGGTTGCTCCAGTTTTTTTGTATAGTGGATTGAAATGCAGGGCTGATTGTGGTATAATTTGTAATGTAAGTAATGCGAGAAATAGCTCGTATAAACCAAATCGTAATTTGCGGAGGTGTCAAATGCACGGATATCAAATAAAATTATTATGGAGTAAACTTGTTGAGATTCACGGCTTGATTATGTCTCAGAATTGGGAACAGTTAAAACGAGTTGCTCGAATCACAGATGAAACAATAGAAGAAGCTAAAATCGAGATAGAAGAATATCCCGGAATTATGACAGAATGCCCATATGATGAATTTACCGATGCGGTTACAATAGATTCGTTTGACGGTTGGAAAGCAGACTGTATGGCGTATTTCTGGTTTGACAATGAGGAAAGCGATTTATCAATGGAATGTATAGCAGAATTCAATGGCAGAGAACTAAAACGCATATACATAAATCAAATTCATGTGTTTTAACTGTATTATTAGTAAATTTGGATTTATCGCAGGAATAAGGAAGGAGTGAACCCCATGTGTACTTGGTTCTATGCAGAAAGATCCACGCTGTCACCGATCATCACAAAAGCACAGCAGCTACCGCTTGCGGATACGATCAGGAACACTATGTCACGTTCGGCAGAAATGTCGGGTAATATCCGTCCTACCGATATGGCAGCGGTGTTCGCTCCGAACAGGCAAGGTAATATGGCGGTGTTCCCGATGATATGGGGCTTCACGGTCGAACGATCATCAAAACCGCTTATCAACTGCCGTATCGAAACAGCGGATCAGAAGCCCGTATGGAAAGACTCATGGTTCAGGCGGAGATGCTGTCACTTGATTTGGTAGACAAGGGGCTTGTGACAAATCAGATCGTGCTGACGGTCGGCTATGACCGTGAGAGCCTTGATGACGGTCACTACCAGGGCGAAGTAGTTTCCGACCGCTACGGCAGACAAGTTCCGAAACACGCCCACGGTACACAGAATCTCGATAAGCACACATCGTTCACAAGGAAAATGGTTGAAGCGACAATGACGCTTTTTGACCGAATCTTCGATAAAACTCTGCTTGCAAGGCGGATCAACCTTGTTGCCTGCAATGTCATCAAGGAAAGCGATGTGCCTGAGAGCGAGAACTATGAACAGCTTTCTCTGTTCGATACAGAAGAAGATATACAAGCCCGTGCGGACGATGAGAAGGCTCTTGAAAAAGAAAGAGCATTGCAGGAAGCGATGCTCACGATCAAACACAAATTCGGAAAGAATGCCGTTCTGAAAGGTACGAACTTTACGGAGGGTGCTACGGCGAAGGAACGTAACCGGCAGATAGGCGGGCATAAGGCTAGAGACAGGAGGATAAGATGAAAAAACTATTCAAAGCGATCAGGAACGGCGATTTTAATGAGGTCAAAGAGATAATAACAAAAAAGCCGGAATTGGTAAATTGCGTGGCAAAACAACCTCCCAAAAAAGACGATGGACAGTCGCCCTTGCAGGTTGCATTAAAAACGGGAAATTTTGAGATTGCCAAATATCTTATTGAAATGGGTGCTGATCTGAATTTCATGGAAGATGAGTCATGCTGTAATGAATGGAGAACTCCTGTTATTCATGACGCTATCACAGCGGCTGTCATGTGCAGCAGATGGAATACAAATAATAAATATATGGGTTTTAAGCTCTTCTCGACCAAAGAAAGAGCTGACGATGCTTTCAATACACTCAGACTTATGATCAAAAACGGTGCTGATGTTAATGGTATCGATTCTCATGGCAATTCGGGAATATGGAGATTCTGTCTGCAATCAAATCAGGTATTACCAAGTTTTAATTATGTTGACCATGTAGAAAGTGATGATCGCTTATTCACCGATGAACTACATGAAGACTTGCGAAGAATACTTACAGCACTGAAAGAAGCCGGAGCTGATCAGCTTTATGCTGCGCCTAATTTTGGCAAATGCCCACTTGAATTTTATACAGAAGGCTCTCTTTCAATAATACTAAAAGAGGTATTTGGATGATATACGGACAATTCTGATTAGTTAGCAAAGAGGTGAACACGCTATGCCTGATAACTACGATGATATAAAGCACCTCACCCGTCCGCAGTATGATGATCTGCACTCCATGTCAATGCACGACAGGGCGGCACAGTTCAGCCCCTTTGCGGCACTTGTGGGCTACGATGATGCCGTTGCCGAGACTGCAAGGCTGACCGACAGCAAGGCAGAGCTGACAGAGGACGAAATGTCTGAGCTAAACGCAAACCTGAACCGTCTGCTTGACAGCTTGGATGAACAACCGCAGATCAGCGTGACATATTTCGTCCCCGATGGAAAGAAGTCGGGCGGCAAGTATGTGGAAAAGCAAGGTGTAGTGCGGATATATGACAGCTATGTAGGTGAACTTGTGTTCACGGACGGTGTGCGGATAGCGGTAGCGGATATGACAAAATTGGATTTTATGGAGGAACTGCAATGAATCAATTCGGATACCCTGAAAGCGACTGGAAGCTCTATAAGAGCAAGGTCGCTGACTGGCAGGAAGGCTACATGGACAAGCTCTGCAAGGAGTATATCGCACTGTTAAGCTCCGATAAACTGCCCTCGGACAGATTTTGGGAGCTTGAAAAGCGTATCAGAGAGGATAAGAGAGCTACGGGCGTGGTCGTTACCAATTCACGCTCCAAAATGATAGACAATATCCTCGACCTGTTACATGAGGGTGCGGTCACGCTCGAAGACCTCAGTGATTTCAGCGAGGAGTTGCAAGAACGGATAGAGTTCATATACAGCGGTGGATATAATAACCCCGATAATTGCAACAGACTTTGATTCCACTGAATTCAAAGTTCCCCATAAAGAAA
>NZ_ADKM02000053.1 GCF_000178155.2 Hominimerdicola alba 8 | reverse complement strand
AGATATTCTGAACATCGGAGCATTTTTATTTTCGAGCGATTTTTTATAATCGCTCTTTCGCTCCTCAGAGCGTTCGGAGCCATGCGACTTGTATTGAATGATCCTGTTTCCGATGCTTGAAAGCCGTATCTCTGCGGTGTGATTTCGCTGTTAAAATAAATTCCCCATAACAATTTGTCGAACGCAAAACTCATCTGGCACACCAAAGTTCATGCGCACTGCCAATAGACAAACAGCATCGAAATTTGCTATAATATTCATAACGGGATTGAGCGTGATGCTCCCCCGAAATCTGAAATGAACGGTGGTGAAGATATGGCTGACATCGCAAAGAAGATCACGAAGCTCGATGAGAAGATCGGCAAGCTGAAAGAGCGTATCAAGACCGATACGGCAGAATGCGAAAAGCTGAGTGAGCAGAAAGCTCTGCTGATCTACCAGTCGCTGTGTAAGCAGTATAGCTGTGAGGGGCAGGCTCTTGCCGATATGATCGCAAGAGAACACGAGAAGGCGGCTATGCCTGTTGCTGACGAAAATTCCGTGTCGGATAACAGCTATGATGATGTTGCCGACGAGGAAGAAATGCTCGGTCAGACTTCTTTCTTTGAGAAGAAAAATCCCTATGCGGTTTAAGATATAAACCGACAACAAAACGATAGCTGTGATATGGGACGGCTCTGCCGTTCCGCACAGCTGCCCTGTGCAGGAGTAACGACCCTGCAACTAAAAGCCATTGCGTGTAGAGAGAAAAATATCGCAGGCGGAAAGGAGCAATTTGAAAGAGACAACTACTGCCGTAGAAAGAGAGAAGGCAGGTACTATGATCTCCGATAAGGGCAAGGTGCTTAAAGTAAAAGTCACCTGCCCCGAGAGTGTCCCCGAAGCGATTCGGGTTGCGAAGATCAACCGTATCTATGACATTCTCACAAAGCATATCGCTGAGTAAAATTTTGAAAAAGAACTTGCGATCTCAGCCGATATGCGCTACAATATAGATACCGCAATATCGGCTGTACGATTGCCGTATCAACAAGTTGATACTAATCGGAGGTCGATAATATGAAAAAGACAACAACTAACAATAACGGAATTACGGCGATCTATGTCCGCCGTTCCGTGAGCGACAAGGATAAGGGCAACAATTCGCTGTCCATTTCCGCACAGAGGGAGGAATGTATCAGGTTCGTTGGAGACTGCGAATATCAGGTATATTGTGACGATGGAAAATCGGGAAAAGATGTTCAGCACCGCCCGGCATTTATGCAGATGATGCAGGATGCTCGTGACGGTCTTATCAGCAGAATTGTTGTGAAGAAGTATGATCGTTTCAGCAGAAATATGAGGGAGTATCTTAACATTACGGACGAGCTTGACCGCTATGGTGTGACTGTCTATTCGCTCTCTGAGCCGTTCAATACGGAGACAAAGGAAGGGCGTATGATGCGAAACAATTTGCTGAATTTTGCGGAGTTTGAGCGTGAGACGATCGCTGCCCGTGTAGCCGATGCATACAGCACAAGAGCAAGAGAAACAGGTTTCTATCAAGGCGGTAAGACCTACTATGGATTTACCTCCGAGCGCAGAACGGTGAACGGCAAAACAGGCTCGGTGCTTGTTCCCTCGGAGCAGGCGGAGTCGGTAAAGATCGCCTATGACTTGTATCAGAAGCCGTCAACCTCGCTGAAAGATGTGATCGAATACTTCAAGGAGAACGATATTTACACGCTTTCTAAGCATAACGGCGAGATAAAGGACAATATGGACAGAAGTCACATCAGCCGTATTCTTGAAAGTCCGCTGTATGTGAGAGCCGACAAAGAGGTGTATGCTTTTTTCGTTTCCAAAGGCTATGAGATACTCGATGATATTGAAGCATATGATGGTATTCACGGGGTGTTTATTCATAGGGCTTCGGGAGTGACTTTTGTTAAGGTCGGGTATCATGAGGGGCTGGTCGATGCGAGCGTATGGCTTGCCGTTCAGGACAAGAAAGCCCATAACAAGCGTATCCCGAATAATGCGAATGCCAATCATTCGTGGCTGACGGGATTTCTGAAATGCGGTCACTGCGGCTATCATTTGGAAATCCACTACTATGACAATGCCAAAAGTGGTAAGCGTTACAGATACCTCAGAGATTCGGGAGCATACCGTAAGGAAGGCTGTGTGAAGAAGTTCCTGAAAACTCGTCCCGAAGAAGTCGAGAGTGCTGTCGAGCAGGCGATGCGTGACCGTATTGATCAGCTTGTGATCACAAAGCGAAGTGCAGATGCTCCCGATGCCGACACCGAAGCGTTGAGGGCTGAGATTATCAAGATCGATGAAGAGATCCGCAAGCTGATGAAAAAACTCGGTGATGCCGATACGGTGCTGTTTGAGTATATTCAGAACACGGTCAATGAACTGCACGAACAGAAGGCGGCTCTGGAGCGTAAGATACAGGCTAAGGCTCGCAAACGTAGAACGGTAGATACCGCACCTTTGGAAAAGCCGATGGAGCATTGGGACAAGCTCTCCATTCCAGAAAAGCACGAACTTGCGGCGGTTATGCTCGAAGCGGTCTATGTGAGTGATGAAAATGGCATTGAGGTAAAATTCAGTATATAAGGAAACGGCGATTTTACGCCGTTTTCAAAATATGGTGGAGTGCTGCAATGGGTGTGCCGTAAGCAACACCTTAACAACGATTATTTTGGTTATGTTTGGACGGTTGGTTTTACGATAATAAACGAAAGGAGGAATACAAATGATTGATATCGTTCAGGGCAACGCCGCAACTCCCGATAAACTATTGACCGAAACAGCACAGAAAATAATAAACACGACCACAAAATACTGCGGAGGAACAGGGCATATAGTTGTGCCGGAGGTCATTTTTTAATGATCGTTGCTGTAAAGCTGTTGGCATGAAACGATAATATCATTCCGCTTTGTGGCATAGATTTCGATTGTTCCTATGTTTCATCTGATACCATAAAATAAAACGCAACTGGTTATATGCAAATATGACCAGTTTTGCTATAATAAGAAAAAACAGAAATGAGGTACTCATAATGGAAGAAAGATATCAGCTCAACAAGGAACTTGCACAGATGCTCAAAGGCGGCGTGATCATGGATGTTACCACTCCTGAACAGGCGGTTATCGCACAGGAAGCAGGTGCGTGTGCAGTTATGGCTCTGGAACGTATCCCTGCGGATATCAGGGCTGCCGGCGGCGTGTCAAGAATGAGCGATCCTGCTATGATCCGTTCAATACAGGAAGCTGTGACTATTCCGGTCATGGCGAAGTGCCGTATCGGTCATTTTGTTGAAGCACAAATACTGGAAGCAATCGAGATCGACTATATTGATGAAAGCGAGGTGCTTTCGCCTGCCGATGATGTTTTCCATGTGGATAAGCGAAAATTCAAAGTGCCGTTCGTCTGCGGTGCCAGAGATCTTGGTGAAGCCCTTCGCCGTATTGCCGAGGGAGCATCTATGATAAGAACAAAGGGCGAGCCTGGTACCGGCGACATCGTGCAGGCAGTTCGTCATATGAGAATGATGAATACACAGATCCGTCATGCTGTATCGCTCAGTGAGGACGAACTTTATGAAGAAGCAAAGAAACTTCAAGTGCCGTATGAGCTGCTGAAACAGGTTCACGATACGGGCAGACTTCCGGTCGTAAATTTCGCCGCCGGCGGTGTTGCGACACCTGCCGATGCCGCACTGATGATGCAGCTCGGTGCAGAAGGTGTGTTTGTTGGATCGGGCATCTTCAAATCCGGCGATCCCGTAAAACGTGCGAGTGCGATCGTACAGGCTGTTACGAATTATAATGATGCAAAATTGATCGCTGAACTTTCATCTGGACTTGGTGAAGCTATGGTCGGTATCAATGAGAGCGAGATCAAGCTCATTATGGAAGAAAGAGGTAAATAATGCGGATAGGTGTACTTGCAGTACAGGGAGCTTTTGCAGAGCATTCCGCAAAGGTATGTCAGCTTGGTGCTGAGGCAGTGGAGATACGCAAGAGACATGACATTCAGACGGAGCTTGACGGTCTGATCCTACCGGGCGGTGAAAGTACAGCGATGCGGAAACTTCTGACAGAGCTTGACCTGCTTGAACCGTTAAAGGAAATGATACAGAATGGTTTGCCTGTTTTTGGGACTTGTGCCGGTATGATCCTCCTTGCAAAAGAAATATCAGGCGGCGGTACTCCTTGCTTTGGAACATTGGATATATCTGTGCATCGGAATGCTTACGGCAGACAGCTCGGCAGCTTTCGCTGTGTCGATATATTTGCAGGGAAAGAAATCGAAATGCCATTTATCCGCGCACCGTATGCAACGAATGTGCGTGATAATGTCACAGTTCTTGCTTCACACGATAACAGGATCGTTGCAGTCAGACAAGATAATCAGCTTGCAACCGCTTTCCATCCGGAACTGACCGAGGATTTTACAGTTTATGAATATTTCTTTCAAACGATTGCCAAACGCCTAAGAAAGTAGTATAATCAAAGTAAGAGGTGGGGAAAATGCATATCCGAATTGACCGTGAAAGCAGCGTGCCGGCTTATATGCAGGTCTACAATGAACTGCGCAATAGAATCATATCGGGAGCATTTGTACATGGTGCAAAACTCCCCTCAAAACGGGAGCTTGCGAGAGATTGTCTTGTCAGTCTCCCGACGATAGAACACGCTTATCAGCTGCTTTGCGATGAAGGGTTCTGTGAAATGCGTCTGCGAAGCGGTTGCTATGTGAAATACGCTGTCGAGAGCTTCTTTCCTGTTTCTGCAACAGAGGAGACGATCTTTCAAATAGACAGGGATCATATTCTGCATAACGACAATATTCCGTTTTCCTCGGTAGCAGCAATGCTGAGAAAAGTGATCCTTGATTACGGGGAACGGATACTGATGAAATCTCCAAAGGGTGGTTGTTCACAGCTTCGTGATGCGATATGCCGCTATCTTTCAAGATGCAGAAATATCAATGTATCCAGAGAACAGGTCATTATTGGTTCGGGGGCTGAATACCTGTACGGGATCTGTATCCAGATGCTTGGCAGAGGAAAGACCATTGCGTTGGAATCGCCCTCTTACGAAAAAATAGAAGCAGTCTATAAGGCAAACGGCGCTGTTTGTGATATGCTTGAAATGGACGGAGAGGGTATCCGCACTGATGAACTCAGCAGAACAAGTGCAGAGATCCTCCATGTCACGCCTTTCAACAGCTTTCCAAGCGGCGTAACTGCTTCTGCTAAGCGCAGACAGGTCTATCTGGAATGGGCGTATCAAAGGAATGCGGTCATTATTGAGGATGACTATGATTCTGAATACACTCTGAACGGAACAGCACCGCAGACATTGTTTGCACAGTCGGAAAACGATCATGTCATATACATCAACACCTTCTCAAAGACTATCGCTCCCTCACTTCGTGTTGCCTATATGCTTCTGCCTGAGAAACTGCTGCCTCTATATGAACAGACTGTCGGATTTTATTCCTGCACAGTCCCTATGCTTGAACAGTTCTTTCTTGCTGAATGGCTCGACAGCGGTGAATTTGAACGGACGATCAATCGAGTCAGGAATACTAAAAAAATATGATTTAAATGAGAGCTGCCTACAAGATTGGCTTCAAGGACGGTGCGACTATGATGCAGTAGATTCAGGACTGATATGATCAAAGCATAAGGAAAAGGGCAATGTCCTCCGTGAGTGGAAGGCATTGCCCTTATTTCCTTTAGAAAAATAAGTTCAATTGTTTTTGCAGCCATTGAAGGCAATACAGATCATCAAATAAAGTGTCTGCTTTGTACTGCTCCATAAAGCTATAATTTCATCATACGATACCCAATACCGATATGTGTTTGTATCAGCGCCTGACTGCTGTCACTCAGCTTTTTTCGCAGGGTAGCCATAAATACACGCAGGGAGGCTTCGCTGTTATCCGCAGGAGTTCCCCATACACTTTGGATAATGTACTTATGTGTCAGCACCTTGCCGACATTCTTGGCAAGCAGGCACAGCAGCTTGTATTCTATCGGTGTCAGGTGAAGTTCTTCATCATCAAGGTGAACACAGCCCGAAACATAGTCTATCCTCAGTCTGCCGTTGACAAACTCCGTGACCGATACGTTTTCGGATCTCATGAGCCGCCTTTGTATCACCCTGAGCCTTGCGAGAAGTTCATCAACAGAGAACGGCTTTGTCAGGTAATCATCTGCACCTTTGTCAAGGGCTGTTATCTTATCCCTGTCCTCGCTCCTTGCACTGACTATGATGATAGGAACATCGCTCCAAGTGCGTATATGCTCTATGACCTCAACGCCATCAATGTCGGGCAGTCCAAGGTCAAGTATGATGATGTCAGGTTTATGCGAAGCGCTGAGCATGACCGCTTCTCTGCCCCTGACGGCGGTGATAAAGCGATAATCATTCATTTTAAGAGTGGTTGTTATAAGATTTCTGATAGGCTTGTCATCCTCCACCACCAGAACAAGATATTCATTCATTCAGATCGACCTCTCCTATTGGCAGAGTAAAGCTGACAACTGTACCGTTTGGTATGTTGTCGCTGACAGATATAGTACCGCCGTGTGAAGTAATAATTGACCTGCACAGTGCAAGTCCCAGCCCCAGACTTCTTCTGCTGTCTGAGGAACGGCTTCCGCCCGTATAGAACATATCAAATACCTTTTCCTTTTCTTCATCAGAGATACCTGTGCCGTGATCGGACACGGATATAACAGCATACTCATTTTCACGGCGCACAGTAACGGTAACATCAGAATTTTCATCACTGTACTTGACTGCATTATCCATAAGATTGACTATGACCTGAACGATAAGGTTCGCATCTGCCATGACAGGGATTATCTCGTCAAGCATATCTACTATGATATTTCGCTTTGAGTGAGTGCGTTCGGTGTGTCTGACAGCCTCCTGCACGATGTCATCAAGTATCTCTACCGAGATATTGAGCTGCATTCTGCCGTCCTCAATTCGTGTGGCATATAAGAGATTTTCCACCATTCCGATAAGCCACATAGATTCGGAATAAATATCCGTGTATATCTGCTGACGTGCTGATTCATAAAGCGTATCGCCGCCTGACAGTAGCGTACTGGCATTGCCTGATATGGAAGTCAGCGGTGTTCTGAGGTCATGGGATATTGAGCGGAGCATATTTGCCCTTAACTGTTCATTCTGTGCAAGCAGTGCCGCTTCTTCCTTTTCACGGGCATTCTGCTCGGCTATAAGGATATTGCGTTTCAGCTTGTTTGCAAGCGTTCCTGCAATAAATGCTGTAATAAACATCGTAACAAATGTGACAGGATAGCCTGCATCGTGAGCTGAAAGAGAAAACTCAGGATAGGTGAAGAAGTAGTTAAAAAGCACAACGCCCACTACCGATGAGATCAGACAAAACTGTATCTTAGACGTGAAAATGGATATCACAAGTACAGCGATGATATACAGCATAATGATATCCGCATCGGCAAGTTGAAAGGCTTTGAAAGCATACCCGGCAAGGGTTGCAGCGGTCAGCACCACAAGACACACAGAAAGGTCTTTAAAAAAGAGCTTTGCATTATTCAAACAAACACCCCTGAATAATCTTATCACAAAATATTACGATAGTCAATATCAGAACCTGTCTTCACAAGAAATGTGCGTGGATTTTCAGCGAGATTTAGTCGATTTCAAGGCGAAAAACCGCAGTTGTGCTGTCGCACTGCAAGGTTTTTCAACGCAGAAAGCGACTGAATATCGTTGAAAAGACACGTACAGAGTCTTGTGAAGACAGGTTCTCAAACCTTGAAGCATTTGCGTATATCCTGCACCTCTCCTATGATGAATGCCACGTCATCAGCCTGAATGACCGTATCGTGAGCAGGTATAAAGACCTCGTTCCCACGCTTTACCGTCAGCATATTTATCCTGTACTTTTTGCGTATATCTATCTGCGCGAGAGTTTTGCCGAACCATTCTTTCGGCGCTTTCATCTCATATATAGAATAGTTGTTGTCAAGCTGTATAAAATCCAGTATGCTTTCGGAGACGTACTTTGTGGCAAGGCGTATGGCTGTCTGTTTCTCGGGATAGACCACCTCGTCCGCTCCACTCATTTTGAGGAACTTCATCTGAACATCGTTTGTCGCCCTCGAAACAACAAATGGCGCACCCAGCTCTTTAAGAAGATTAGTTGTTTCAAGTGATGACTGGAAAAGTCCGCCAAGAGCTACGATACACACGTCATAGCTGTTCACACCCAGCGAACGAAGAAATTCCTCATTTGTGCTGTCGCCTATCCTTGCACTACCCACAAAGGGGAGTATATCGTCAACACGTTCTTCTTTTATATCTACCGCCATTACCTCGCATTTGAATTCAGACATTCGTTTTGCGATGTTGCTCCCGAACTCGCCAAGTCCCAATATCAATACTGTTGTCATAATATTTTCTCCTATCCTACTGTTATTTTTTCAAGCGGCAGTTTTATCTTTGAACTTTCTGCCGACGGCAGAGCCGCATATATAAGCGTCAGACCGCCCACTCTGCCAAAGAACATAAGTGCCATAAGTATCGCACGGGATATTCCCGAAAGCGTGCTTGTTATCCCGAGAGTCAGCCCCACTGTGCCTATTGCCGAGCCTGTTTCAAACAGACAGGTCAGAAGCGGAAGATTTTCTATTCTGCTGATAATGACACCGCTTGTGAAGAACAAAACAAGATACATAAACAGGACAGCGCCCGCACTGCGGACTGTTTCTTCGGATATTCTTCTTTTGAAACAATGCACATCGTTCCTGCGGCTGAAAACTGTAATGGCAGAAAGGAACAGTACCGCAAGAGTGGAAGTTTTCATGCCGCCTGCTGTAGAGCCCGGCGATCCGCCGACAAGCATAAGTATTATCATTACCGCCGTGCCCGATTCCTCCATAGCGGCAAGATCGGTTGTGTTAAAGCCGGCTGTACGGGTAGTAACGGACTGAAATAGGGAATGGATCACCCGATCATGTATCCGTTCACTGCCATACTCATAAAAGAAGAAATACAGTGCAGGCAGTACGATCAGGACAGCAGATGTCATTAGTACGATCTTGCTTTGCAGTGAGAAGCGCCTGATCCTGTACTTATGTGTTCCGATATCGTCCCACACAAGAAAGCCGATGCCGCCTGTGATGATCAGCAGCATAATGATAATATTAAGATAGATATTGCTATGGTAAGATGTCAGAGAGGAGAAAGGTTCCCTGACTCCGAACAGATCAAAGCCTGCATTGCAAAATGCTGATATGCTGTGAAATAAAGAATACCACAGCCCCTTTGCAATACCAAGATCATTGCAGAAAACAGGTGCAAGTAAAGCCGCACCGATCAGCTCTATGATAAGTGATGTTTTAAGGATAAAGCCTGTCAGCTTCACGATACCGCCAACCTGCGGTGCGGAGATGGATTCCTGCATTGTACTGCGCTGCCACAGACCTATCTTCCTGCCTGATGCTTTGATAATAGCTAAACCTATGGTGATAACGCCCATACCTCCGATCTGTATCAGCGTCAAAATGACCGCCTGTCCGAACAGAGACCAGTATGTAGCAGTATCCTTTACAACAAGCCCGGTCACACAGGTAGCTGAAACAGCTGTGAACATTGCATCAGGGAATGAAGTCACACACCGCTGCCTTGATGAGATCGGCAGCATCAGAAGCAGCGTACCAACCAGAATCAGGCAAAAGAAACTGATAATGATGACCTGAAATGAAGTCATATGATTTCTGTTTTTTACTCTATTTTTATGTAACATCGTACACCTCTCGTCCAAATGATAGCTTTATTATATCACATGAGCGGTTAAGGTGCTGTTAAGATTACGGTTACGGTGTTAAGATTTCGTTAAGGCACAATATTGATGTGTGCTGCTTGACCGTAGTCTATTGGCGCACACAAAATCCGTTCCGCACAAGTCCATTTCAGCATTATGGCGCGCGTCACAATGACAGCATACTCTATTGGAACTGAATAACAGATAAGACCTGAGATCTGCTCACACAAGCATTTCTCAGGTCTTTTCTTTTCAGGCGGTTAGTTTTTCGCTCCGCAGGCTTGGAAGGGGCTGAGGGGCGTTTCCATTCGTTTGAGAGCATACCGAAACAACTCACCCTGCTGATTATTCGTCCTCGTCGCTGCACTCGTCAAGCCCGTGCATAATCTGAATGTAAACGCATTCTGCTCGGTCATGTTCCTCGCCCTCCGTGGTCATCATCATTTCAAGGAAATACGCCTTTGCCTGTTCGTAGTCCGTCCAGATTTCACGCTTGCCGTTGCATACGGTAGTGACCTTGCGTGATCTT
>NZ_ADKM02000054.1 GCF_000178155.2 Hominimerdicola alba 8 | reverse complement strand
AAGGGATATCTCATCAAAACGCCCCAACTTGCCGAAGCCCGCGTTGTTGACCAGCACAGTCACCCGCTCATCTTTCACCTCGTCGTGCAGTCTGATACACTCATCTTCCTTCGAGAGGTCGCAGGCTATCACCCTGCTGTCTTTCAGTTCGCCAGCCAGTTCTTTGAGCCTTTCCTCGCGCCGCGCTGCCAGTATCACCCTGAAACCGCGCCTATCCAGTTCGCGTGCTATCTCTCTGCCGATGCCCGAGCTTGCGCCTGTCACCAATGCTGTTCTTGCCATTTCCATCATTCCTTTCCGCAAATAATATCTGCATCTGTTACAGATATTATACAACGCCTCGCCCCTGATGTCAAGCAAAAAACAGCCATAGTCCCTCAATTGTTGAGAAACTATGGCTGAAATCATTCAATTATCTTATAATCATCGAACAGCCGAATTATGCGGGCTCGTCGGTTTCAGTTTCGTTCATCTCGGATTCAAACTGCTCCCAATCGAAGTCTTCGTCGTCGAAGTCATAATCTTCTTCATCATCGAAGCTGTACTGAGAACCTGAGCTCGATGCACTGCCGCCGAACAGATTGTTGTACATATCGTCACCCAGAGTTTCCTTCATCTTGTTCTGGAAACCTTCCATGTCGCACTCTTCGAGGTACTTGTTCATCTGCTCTTCGTCCAGAGCGTCAAATATCTTAGCGTCAGCAGCGGGCAGCTCAACATCAGATGCTTCTGTCTTCTTGCTGGTCATGGAAATGGTCATAGCATTCTCGCCGTTTATGCCAATGTCGAAAGAAATATCAACATTGTCCTCAGTAGAATTGGAAGTTATCTCGAACCAGCCCGAATTAGCCTCACCGTTATCATCGATGCTTGCATCTATCCTGATAGTACCGGAGAAGTTGTCACCTACTGTCTTGACATCCTTGATATCATAAACGAGTTTCAGTATCTCAACACCGTCTTCATTAGCAGTGATGGTATAACCGCCGTTAACAGCATCGTTCTCAGACTTCAGTGCACCGTAAACGGTCATTGCCTCGCTCTCGCCTGAGTCAAAGGACAGGTCGATACCTTCTGCATTGTCATTGCTTACAATAACATACTTGAACTCGCCCTCTTCACCGTCAGGCTTCAGGTTAAAGCCCATGAACTCGCCGTCAGCGTTCTCATAAGTTTCAAGGAACACCTTCTCGCTGTCCTCTTCGCTTATCTCGGTCTTTACCTCTTCCAGCATCTTGTCGATGGACTCTTCATAAGTAGGAGGAGTTTCAGTATCCTCGCTGCCCATAGCGCTTGCGCTGTTCATTACCTTGTCAACACCCTGCTCATACAGGCTCTTGAGATTTTCATCGGTCTTAGCCTTTTCAAGAACAGCAGTAGCTATCTTCTGTGCGTCAGCATTTGTTACCTCATAGCTCTTGGAAGTGTACTCATAGCTGATGCCGTCGATGTCGCCGCTCTTTGTACCCTCTTCCTTTACCTCAGGGAAATTATCCTTGACTATCTTCTCATACTCATTGATGTCAGCCTCAAAAGCCTCAGCATCAAAGTCGATGTCAATATCCTCAGCAGCCTGAGTCAGTTCGGACATATCCATGCCCATTTCTTCCTTGACGTACTTCTCGACATCTTCCTTGCCAACCTTTAAGTAAGCATCGGAAAGTTCAGGTATCTTTACGAACATCTCTTCGCTGTTCTCTCTGCTCAGTACCTCATTGATAGTCATAAGGGTGCTGCCGCCGTAGGTCAGTGTGATATCGCCGCCTTCGTTGCCGCCCTTCTGCTTTGTGGAAACGTTCATGCCGATATCCTTGATATCGGTGCCTGCCTCCTTAGTGATGGCAGTTCCGAAGCTGACATTGAGAGAGCCTTCATAAGCAAAGTCAACCTCGCCTGTCGCGATGTCCTGCGCTCTGCTCAGGGTATTGCTGATGTTCTCAGCCATAACTGTTATCTTAGGGGAAGTTGTGGTGCTGCTCTTGGACTTGCCCTTGTCAGCGCCGTTTCCGCCGTCCTTATTTATCATGTAATATCCAACACCTGAGCCTACTATCGACAGACCCAGAACACCTGCCAGTACAGGTGTAAGTACATTCTTCTTTACCATAATGCTACCTCC
>NZ_ADKM02000055.1 GCF_000178155.2 Hominimerdicola alba 8 | reverse complement strand
TGCAATTTTCATGTATAATCTATTCAGTGATACCTATTGATAACCGGAGGTCAGACGGGAAATATTTATGAAGATAAAAACGAAAAACGCTTTATAAAGGAGAATCAATTATGATCTATATAAAAAACTACGAATTTTACTGTACAGAAGATCTGTCAGAATACAAGGACAGCCTTCTGTTTGACAGCGAAGAAGATATAGCAGGTCTAAAGGCTTATGACTATGACGACAACTGCATTGACATCTGGCTTACTGTCAGCGGAGAAAAGGAAGTCTATCTGATAAATAAAAACGGAAACAAAATAAGCGAGACCTGCGAATATGCGGCAGATTATCCGTATGAGCTGCGTGAAGCCATACGAAACGGCAAGCAGGGTGTGGATTATGAGTGCGATAACAACAATTGGTTTGATTGTATTTATCACGTTTACAATGGAAATGATGAAGAGAAGTATCTCGAAGCTGAACCTTATGAGGGAGAACCTTCTGAAAAAACGCCGGAAGAACTCAAGAAGGAAATGCTTGATTTTGCCGAATATCTGTTCGGTCAGGCTTATGATAAGGGGTATATAAAAGAACCCGAACTTCCCATTAAGGTGCTGGCAAGGGTGTCAGCGGAAAAGGCTGAAAAACTTGACGGCGGGGAAGTCCTCAGGATCGATAACTTTCCTGAAAAGGGTTATCACATAGAGATCGAAAAGAGCTGTGAAACGCCTGAACTTGTTTATATTGATCTTTATGCTGATGAGCCTTTCGATGCAGAGAAATTTATAAAGAACGGCAGATGCTGTCGTCTTATTGCTAAAGCCCATCCAATTAATGTGAACAGCCTTGAAACAGCTATGCACAGCATCAAGGACGGAACTTTTACTGAACTCGTCAAGAGTTCCTGCTAAAAAAGGAGAAATTACTATGAGTATATCAAATGAAGATAAGGAATATCTGATGAGTATAGGCTATCTTGAAAAGGATCTGAAACAGATAGCGTATGCGGCAAAAGCGAACGTGACAAAGTATGAGTGCGAAGGCAAACGTATTGCTAAATCAACGGCGATAGAACTACTCGGACGTAAAAAGTGGCTGAGTGGACTTGCAAGAAGTGCATTTCACTGGTCTGCGGTAAGAGAAGCGGAAGACGGAAGATGCATTCACTTTGACTCATCGAAAATATGGGAGGAAAAATAAAATATGGCAAATCATTCATTCGAAACAGGAGATACCGTAAAATACATCGCTGATGCATATGATGGAAGAAAAGAAACGAAAGCCGTTATTCTCCGTCCGTTGAAGAGTACTGAGTATGAAGGCTCAGACATCGGAAAAATGTATAAGATCTCATTTATAGAAGATGGCTTAACTGCTGATGTCTTTGAAAGTGACATCAAATACCTTACAAAGAAGTATCTTTACATTAAGATCCTGGATAGGAAATTGACAGGAACTCAGCTTTTCGATACATTCGAGGAAGCAAAAAAAGAAATGGCAGATGATTATTACAGACTGCTTGATAATAGCTCATCCGGTGAATATAAGTTAGAAGAAAAAGAAGCATGGATCAATGATGTAAATAGCGATAAGGACTGGGACGGCTATATTCGTGAAGTGCTGATATAAAGGAGTGTTATAATAATTGAGTCTTATATGTTCTGATTATGGCAACGCTTACGGTAATATGAACAGCGAAGCAAAGGAGCTTCGCAGACAGTATTCACAGCTATGTGATGAATATTATGACCCTGCTTGCAGCGGAGATGACGAAAAAGCTTGTAAGGAAAAGAAAAATGAAATCTTGAAGAAGATGTTGGACATCAGTGATACTCGTCTTTTCTGCGTTGTAACGAACAAGAATGAATATCTTCCTTGTGTACGTCATATCTTTAGAGTTGAAGAAGAGGCTGTAAATCGTCTTGAAGAACTCAAAGAAGAGTATTATGAGATATACGAAAAGTGCCCTGATGATAATTTCTGCTTCTTCAGAGGTCTGCATAGAGCGCAGGCGTATGCCGAGAAATTCATAAACGAAGAAATAAAGTGAATAAACTGTGTAACCCGTCTTTTCAAAACGTCTCTCTACGGAGGGACGTTTTTTTATTTGCCCGAATTTTTCAATATAATAATAACAGGATTTTTTATTGATGAACTGGAGGTCAGACAGATCAATGAAGAAAATAATGAAAAGAAGTACTAAAGGAAAATTTATTCGGGAGGAAATTCAATGAAATACTATAACGCAATTGGAAATAGAGCTTACTCACAGAGAGAAGAATGGGTCGATAACGGCAACGGAAATTACTGTAATGTATATTTCCGTATCGATACTATCGGTTTTGAATGTGTAAACGGCTGCTTCGATAAAGAAGATGACCGAAAGGCATTTTATGAAGAAGCGACTAAGATAATAAGTAAATTCGGCATAAAAGAGAGTTCGGGATTCAGACAGAACAATGAATACCTGTATGCTCACCCGCAGAACATCAGCGGTATAGTTGCAAAATCGAAGATAAAAGCTGTTGCAGAAGCTATCGACAACAGTGATACGATGTCGATCCGCTGGGTAGATGTGTATGAAGAATATGCGTTTATCTCAGACGACGATTACAAGGAGATACTGGACAGCAAACGTGCTGAGATCATCAGGTTTATTACCGAGAACTGCCGCACCAAACGCACTAACCTGTATCACAGTTCTTTCAGTGTGGCTGTGGATGTGCAGGAACGGTTCAAAGAGAACCGTATAA
Organism: Hominimerdicola alba 8; assembly: GCF_000178155.2. Classification (GTDB taxonomy): domain Bacteria; phylum Bacillota; class Clostridia; order Oscillospirales; family Ruminococcaceae; genus Hominimerdicola; species Hominimerdicola alba_C. The sequence goes on along the minus strand of NZ_ADKM02000055.1, from coordinate 2,269 downwards.
ACGACATTGAAAATATCAACAAACACGGCATGACCTACAAATACATAGTAGGTGTGATAAAATGGCTGGTGGAAAACAATTATCTTGTTACAGCTAAGGACGAATACATTCGTTCGCTGAACAAGACCGAACAGAAGAAAAACAGAATAAATTACGAAAAGCTGTATGATTCAATAAAGAAAGGCGCTTGATATGATGACATACAAGGAGTATCTGAAAGCAACAGGTCTTAAAGACAGCATGTTTGCTTATAAATGGTGGCGGATAGAGATCTTTCACCAGTCTGAGAGGGATGCCATAAGGTTTATGATAAAGAACTTTCAGGACAGAGAAATATAACGATCAATCGGGAGGAAATACTTATGAAAAATTATGAACTTGAAAATTTACTGAAACTGTATTCGTCTCTCGAAGAAGAGTTAGGAGATGGAGATAAAGCGGTAAAACGCTATCTTTCGGAACTGGTCACAGCCAGAGAAACGATAAAGCAGTTAAGAGATAAGCTAAGTCAGTGCTTTGATGTGAAAGATGCCTATGATGAAGCTACACTTCACAGCTGGTACATAGCATCAGTGGGTGATGAAGAACCTGTATGGACCGAAAAGCACCTTGAGGAACTTATGAATGATTTCTACCTCTTTCCGAAGTCCGGCGGCAATTATGTAGAATACACCGATGAAAAATCGCTGTACAAAGATATTGCATACTGGAGCAATTCTCTGGGAGAGCTTCATCATAAAGGGGAGTTCGATCTGGCAGATAAAAGCGAACTTCCTCCGGAACTTCAGCAGGCATACGAGAAACTGTGGACAGAATCACCCTTTGGTTCAAACTGTTATCTTATGGAATACAAAGGTCAGTATGGTATCGCACTTATAAATGAGTATGATACATATACAGCCGGTCTTGTCGAATGTACGATGGAAGAACTGTATGAGTTAGCAGCTGAAAAAGCAAAGGAACTTTCTGAAAGTCCTTTGCTTGCTGACACAACAGTTATATCAGATAAATACTGCGGTTTTGACGGCTGCCACGAGATAATTGTTTTCATGCCGTATGATACGACAGAAGAAAAATTCAATGCAATAGCAGAATATTTGTATAAAAATGTATATACACTAAAAAAATCGAAAAGCTGATCTGTTTCAAAACGTCTCTCTACGGAGGGACGTTTTTTTATTATCCGGCGTTTTCTTCTATAATCATAACAGATGTTTTATTGATAACCCGGAGGTCAGACAGGTTATACATATCATCTTGACTAACAAAAATATTTCTGATATAATGAAGGAGAATGTTGCATGAGTAAGATCGATACTCCTACAAAAAAATTCATGAATGATAACAATAATGCGGCTGATATTATCAATTTCATGCTCTATGACGGCAAACAAATAATAGATCCTGATGAACTTGTATCTGTTGATCCTACAATGATTTTCACTAATGATAAGGAAAATCGTGATTCGGATGATGATACTCAAAGGATAAGAGATGTTTATAAAAAATTAGCTATGTGTAAATCTGACGGTGAGCGCATTTATGCTATGATAGGTATCGAAAATCAGACTAAAGTTCATTATGCTATGCCGGTAAGATGTGCTGTTTATGATGCATTAAGTTATCTAAAACAAGTAGAATATACAGCTAATAACACCAGACGTTCTTTTTTTGCCAAAAATGATAGACTGCTGCCTGTAATAACATTTGTAATACATTTTTCGCCGGATGAATGGGACGGTAAAACAACATTGAAAGAGTTGTTGAAGAATACGGATCCAAAGCTGCTCCCGTTTATTTCTGATTACAAAATGAATTTGATCGACATAGCGCAGCTCACAGAAAATGATTTTTCTAAATTTCACAGTGAAACGAAACAAATCTTTGAATTTATCAAGTATTCAAAGAATGACGATGAATTACAGAAAATACTTACAACAGACGATGGCTTCAAGACCTTAAGTCGTGATGCAGCTATCGTGATAAAAGCATGTACAAATCTTGACTTAGAGATCGACAAGGAGGAGATCGACATGTGTGAAGCTATCAAAAAAATTCAGGACAAAGCAATATTAAAAGGTCGTGAAGAAGGTCGTGAAGAAGGTTTTGAAAGTGGAATAATTCATGGGTCACGAGTTGAAAAATACAAAACTGTAGAAAGAGCGCTCAAAAAAAATCTTGACATCTCTATTGCTTTGAGTGTCGCAGGACTTACTGAAGAAGAATACGAGGAAATGAAAAACAAGTACAAGGATCTATGACCTGCAAT
>NZ_ADKM02000056.1 GCF_000178155.2 Hominimerdicola alba 8 | reverse complement strand
AGACAATTATCGGTCAGGGCGATCACCTCGTCGGCTGCGCGATCAACACTTTCTGGTGAATCCAGATCGATCAACACGCCGGTAAATCCCATGCTGTTCATGCGCTCAACATCATCCGGTTTCCGGCAACCTGCCAGCACATGAAAACCCTGGCGTTTTAATTCGAGCGCGCTTTCCAGGCCAATTCCACTGGAACATCCGGTAATTAAGACCGATTTTTGCATAACTTTACCTGTCAGGATCTCCGTTGCTTTATGAGTCATGATTTACTAAAGGCTGCAACTGCTTCGCCATCCAGTCGGCAATAAACGGCTGGGCGTCGCGGTTGGGATGAATACCGTCATCCTGCATCCATTGTGGCTTGAGGTAGACCTCTTCCATAAAAAAGGGCAGCAGCGGAACATCAAACTCTTTGGCGAGTTTGGGGTAAATGGCGCTAAAGGCTTCATTATAACGGCGACCATAGTTTGCAGGCAGACGTATTTGCATTAACAATGGTTCAGCGTTGGCGGCTTTGACATCCTGCAAAATCTGGCGCAGCGTTTGCTCGGTTTGCTGTGGCTGAAAACCACGCAAACCGTCATTGCCGCCCAGTTCAACCAGCACCCAACGCGGCTGATGCTGTTTCAGCAGAGCCGGAAGGCGCGCCAGTCCTTGTTGCGAGGTGTCGCCGCTGATGCTGGCATTAACTACCGACGTTTTACTCTGCCACTTATCATTCAACAAGGCAGGCCAGGCCGCGCTGGCAGACATTCGATACCCGGCGCTCAGGCTATCACCCAGAATCAATAACGTGTCCGCTGCGGCGGCACGGAAGGTTAACAGGACCAGGAACAGGAAGGGCAAATGCCAGCGGAAAACATTGTTGAAGTTCATCATCTTAAGAAGTCCGTCGGTCAGGGGGAGCATGAACTCTCCATCCTCAC
>NZ_ADKM02000057.1 GCF_000178155.2 Hominimerdicola alba 8 | reverse complement strand
AATATCTTGGTTGGAGTGCTTGTGGTTATTGTAGAAGATAATATTATCCCTGACAATCTCAGAACGACGTACTCCTGCATATGACAGCAGCTTTTCAACCAGATCGGCAGTCTTGTCTGCGGGAACAAAGTTAGCAGCTTGAATAGCATCAATAAGGGTTTTAACCTCAGCAAGAGAGAACGATACTTCGTTCATATAGTAAGCATTCTCACGTCCAAGTTCTGTCTTAACTATATTTGCACCGTTTTCAATCAGCATATCCATATCTTTATAAAGTGTTCTACGTTCGCAGGAAATATGGATACTATTAAGGTAGCTTATGATCTGACTGGTAGATACTGGCTTTCCTTCGGTCGATTCCGCCCGTAAAAACTCCATTATCCTGAGCAGCTTTATCTTCTGATTATTTTCAGCCATTGTCCTTGCTCCTAACTTACAATATCTTACTGTATATTATATCACTACGTATGTGGTTTGTCAATAGGTAAAAGTCACTTTTTGGTGACATATAAATCTATAAATAGTGACATAGCGTGGTTGCTTGTATATTGTATTTTTCTTTGCTCTAAAGTGCTATAATAAATAGAACAAGGCTCTCAGAACCACTCTGAGAACCTTGTTTCATATATAAGAATAACGGTAACTATATCCGAAAGCTGCTATGAGTTTTTTCGTTCGTCTGGGAGCATACCGCCCACATCGTTAGAAAAGCTGTCCCGAATCAACAGCGACCTTGACCGAAAATCTGTTCTGGAAGTGCAGTTTCTCCACAATAATAACTGCGGTATTATCAGGGGCCTTCCTGAGCGAGCCAACAAATGTAATAGTCCCACCTTTTGAATAGAGGATAATCACTGACTTTGCGTTGTCATCAAATGCAAGACAGGTAAACAAGTCTGTCTCGATGGAATCAACGCCAATGTGCTTTGGTTGATCAACTGAGATGCTGAATTTATAGTAGCTGTAATTATCCTCGGTTACAATGGTCAGATTCACTATCGTTTCAACGTTGCCGTAACGACTGCCGTTGCTGACAGTATGAAGTACGACAAAATTATTTTACAAGAAAATTTGACGGGATAAAATGAAAGACCCCCACCAAATTGATGGGGGTCTTTTCATATGAGCAAAAAAACCTAAAAAAACATAAGAAAGAATCGTACAGATCAACAAGGATGATCAGTTTGGTGAGTTGCTTGCTATGCAAAAGCGAAACGATTAATTGATAACTGGAGTTTTCACGCCATGTTAACCTCTTGGCGCTAAGAGGTCGCTTTTTTGTTGCAGGGAGCAAGTGTTGTCTGCCTCTCCTCTTCTATGACTAAAGTATATCACAGGCAGATAAATAAGTCAAGAAAATGGTCAAAAAAATTTTCATATATAGTTTAAAGTTTGTTTTGGCGGTTGTGTCACGTGTGACACAGATGATGGAGCAAAAAAATACAGATCTGCCGGAATGACAGGTCTGTGGTTTTTATTGATTCTTCGGCAATATCAAATTTACCTTCTCCGATTAAACCACCCGACGATGCAGTTGAAACAACAATGGTTTTGACTGTACTTTCACATTTGGAATAAATATTGCCATAATTCAAGCAGTTATCTACTATCTTTTCAGATGCAGTCCCTATGATTTCGCCACTGTATGAATAACATATAAAGTATTCATTGGTATCTTCGGTCTTTTGAGTAATAGAACTGATATCACCATAGTTTTCACACGAAGTAATATTCGATTGCCAGAAATCATGACCATTTATACCACTGGAATAAAGATTTGGGCTTGCAGCT
>NZ_ADKM02000058.1 GCF_000178155.2 Hominimerdicola alba 8 | reverse complement strand
CGTAACGCCATTGTCGGTGAGAGTGTCAATGATGTTCAGCAAGTCCTTTGTGGAGCGTCCCAGACGGCTGATACTCTCAATATAGAGGGTATCGCCCTCACGCACATAGTCCAGCATAGCTTTAAGCTGTGGTCGGTCTTTAGCAAATTGCGAAGCATTTTGCGTGCTCACCGAAATCTTCTCGGAGAAGATGCGGTCAACCTGATAACCGCACATGATCTCCTGCTGTCTTGCTGTCTCCTGATGTTCTGTGGAAACACGGATATAACCTATTTTGCTCATAGTTGTTGTTTCCTTTCTTTTGTTGATTTATGGTTGACTTATTGGCGGTGATGATGTATAATTACAGATAAGGGCAGGCACTCGGCTTACCCGTGAAAATCGGAATTCGTGGGAGGATTCATTATTGGAAATTCAGATGATGCAAAAAGGACATATCCTATGGGATAAGACGATTTTGTTTGCTCAGTCCTGCTCATGGAAAGCAGGATCTTATCTTGCAGAGCGTATGAGGGTGAATGCTTTTAATGATTGGGAGCGCATAGTTGTTGCCGTTGAAGATGAAACCATAATCGGCTATTGTACACTTTCTGAAAAAGATGAATTGTCGGAAGAATATGATTATTCACCGTTTATTGGTTTTGTTTTTGTTGACGAACGGCATCGTGGCAAGCGAATATCGGAAAAGATGATTCAGCATATCTTATCCTATGCAAAATCCATTGGATTTCGGACTGTTTACATCATGAGTGGAGAACAAGGCTTATATGAAAAATATGGGTTTAAAAAGATCGGTGATTTTCATACGATATATGGAACAAAAGATCAACTGTTTCATATTGGTCTGTAGACAGTCGAATTCTGATCTATCTTAGCAACTATACACATCACTGCGGTAGGGATACTCCCTGCCGTATTTTTTTATTCAAGCTGCCCCTTTTTTCTCTTGGCAGCCTGTTCGTTTTGCAAGTAGCGGTCAATGGTTTTCTGAGCACTGCGTTTCTGCTGTGCCAGCCTTGAAAGCCTGTCCGCTTCTTTCTTCAGGGCTTTACGCTCCGCACTTAGTTCAGCATATTCCTTACGGGTATTTTCAAGCTCCGCTTTCAGCTTGCTGAGTTTGAGTATCTTACTGTCGGGGAAACGATCACCCCATGCGTGAACTGGGAAAGAAATTTTCAGAAGGTGAGGATAAGCTGATTGAATATGTAGACAATAACAGGCAGTTTTTTACTATAGAACAGACTCCATTGGAAGATATTTTCAGCTTTGATCCGTTTGGAATACTTAAAAATGAATTTAATCTTAAAACGTTTGATGAATATACCTATGGATTAAAAGCTATACTTGACCCTGAAACAGAATTATCTAATTTTCTTATTCATATCATGATGTTGAATGATGTCATAATTACACTTCGTTCTCATGAAAAGAATCTTGAAGACGATGAAAAAGAGGAATTCATAAAGATGATGGCACTCCAACTAAATGAACTAAATGAAGATACGAATGCAGTTGTTGCGTTCAGACTGGGATTTTTGATGCTCAAAGCTATGAATTTGTCTTTCAGAATGGAAAAGAGTCTGCCGGAAGATATAGCTGAGTTCCATAAAATCATGACACATGATCTTAAATATGTTCCGATCGACTACGCTAAGGTTGACATTTCAGGATTTATGTTTGAAAATGCAGATGTGGAGGCATATGCTCAAGAAAATAATATCACTGACAATAAAAATAAACGATTCATTCTAGCTAAAATACGAAATTCTCTTATGCATGGCAACCTGAAATTTGAGCTTGATGCTGAAAAAGGCGTGTTGTTTGTATTTAATGATAAATATAAAGGAAGATGTGTTACTGTGAAAATCGATGAGAGAGCTTTTGAACGATTTATTGATCAGGAAGCATTCTACAAAGATATCGACAAAAGCGGCATTTCTATAAAGTTCTGAAAATATTCTTACAGCATTGTCATCCGCACTCAACACCAAAACGCGTACTTGTGTATTATTGTGCAGGTATGTGGTACCCTCCCCAAAATCCCCCACCCTACCCAACGAACTTCAAATAGACTAAAATAGAAATAACTAATAAAGTCTAACCGGAGTTGATTAGAATGAATGAGATAACGACGATCAAAAACGAAGTTAAGCTGAAACAATGGGTTGAAATGATACAGCAGCGGAACGAAAGTGGACTTACTGTAACTGAATGGTGCAAGCATAACGGAATCAATCTCAAGACATATTATTACAGGCTGAAACGAGTGCGTCAGGCGGTATGTAATGAGATCGAACAGCATGATATCGTGCCTGTTGAGCCGACCGCAGATATAGAAATTACAGCAGAGAAAATAGAAATATCCGTAGGTGATGTAAAAATATTTCTGCAAGATGATTTTAACGAAACTACGCTGAAACGTCTGCTGGGAGTTTTGCGATGATCGGAGATGTCAGCCGCGCTGAGAATATCTACATCGTGTGCGGATATACAGATATGTGTAAAGCAATAGATGGACTTGCAGCAATTGTTCAGCAGAATTTCAAACTTGATGTATTTTCAGGCAGTCTGTTTCTTTTCTGCGGAAAACGCTGTGATCGCATCAAGGCTCTGCTTTGGGAAGAAGATGGATTTGTTCTGCTATACAAAAGGCTCGAAAACGGAAAGTACAAATGGCCTCGTGATCGTGTCGAAGCAAAACAGATAACCAAGCAGGAATTCCGCTGGCTGCTTGAGGGGCTGTCGATTGAACAGAAAACTGCGATAAAACCAGCAAAAAAAGGCTCGATATGCTGAAGATCCAACATAAAAAATGCACATCATTGTTGACAATATTTCTATGCCCGAAAGGTACGGTTTTGCTGGACTTTTCGGGCTTTTTGTGGTAAAATATATTCAGTGGATCTTTGTGTTTCGGAGATGGGTACAATAATAGTATATCTGTTAAGTATGAATATCATAAATCAACAACTCACAGCAATTTAAGCTTTAATTGTTAGGATGGAAACAATATGATAAATAAG
>NZ_ADKM02000059.1 GCF_000178155.2 Hominimerdicola alba 8 | reverse complement strand
GGGATAGCAATCCCCCAATTTGAGGGATGTTTTATCCCTCGTTTTAGGGATTTTCCCTCGTTTTGAGGGATGCACCATTCTGAGATGTTTTTATTTGGTCCAAACATGCCGCCTTGCTGCTTGATAATATTCATTCTGACGAGTTCTAACTTGGCTTCATTGCACCGTTTGACAGGTAACTTTGTAATCTCGCTAAGTTGAGAATCGGTGATTCTGTCCATTGGTTTATTCCACCCATAGGTTTTACGCAGAATGGCAAGCAGCACTTTAAACTGTCGCTTGGTCAGATCTGCGCCCGAATAAGCCTCAAGCAGCATATTTGATAGTCTGGCGTAACCATCATCGAGATCTGCCACATTACGCTCCTGTCCGGCAAAGTTACCTCTGCCGAAGTTGAGTATTTTTGCTGTATTTGTCATAATGACTCCTGTTGATAGATCCAGTAATGACCTCAGAACTCCATCTGGATTTGTTCAGAACGCTCGGTTGCCGCCGGGCGTTTTTTATTGGTGAGAATCGCAGCAACTTGTCGCGCCAATCGAGCCATGTCGTCGTCAACGACCCCCCATTCAAGAACAGCAAGCAGCATTGAGAACTTTGGAATCCAGTCCCTCTTCCACCTGCTGATCTGCGACTTATCAACGCCCACAGCTTCCGCTGTCTTCTCAGTTCCAAGCATTGCGATTTTGTTAAGCAACGCACTCTCGATTCGTAGAGCCTCGTTGCGTTTGTTTGCACGAACCATATGTAAGTATTTCCTTAGATAACAATTGATTGAATGTATGCAAATAAATGCATACACCATATCGAATCCA
>NZ_ADKM02000060.1 GCF_000178155.2 Hominimerdicola alba 8 | reverse complement strand
CTCGCAGGAGTTTTGCTCGTCATGATCTGAGAGATAAATTTCTGCTTGTTCTCCAAAGTCTGATAGGAATAAGCGTCGAATGTGCCTTTGGTAACATAGCGGAAGATCTGCACCTGCTTGTTTTCATTGCCTTGACGGATAATTCTTCCGGCACGCTGCTCCAGATCAGCCGGTCTCCACGGAATATCGAGGTCGTGGACTGCGATCAGCTTCTTCTGGACATTCGTACCCGTACCCATTTTGGCGGTTGATCCGAGCAACACACGGATCTCTCCGCTGCGGACTTTTGTGAACAGTCATTATGGATAATTCCTGAGCAGTTTTTTCCGATATTCACACTAACTGCAACGACTGAAAGGAAGTATCCCTATGATTGACGAGATCTACAATAGCCGTATCGGTATTATCAAGACAGACCACTTCTCTGATGAGTGGGAGCAGACCGCTATCCCGTTCGAGGAGTCGCTGACTGAGGAGCAGATTATCCTGTTCCATAAGCTATGCGACTTGCAAAGTGAGACTGCCGCCGCTGAAATGAGAGCTGCGTACAAGGCAGGCTTCAAGGACGGCGTATCTATGATGCGAGAGGTTCAGGAATAACACCTTTGAATGAAAAACATGGTATGCCCTCCGTTCACTCGGTGGGCATATTCTGTTCAGGCGATATTACCCGACTATTACGATATAGTATTTTGTATATAGCAATCCAAAGTATACAATTTGTAGATATATAGGCATTTTCCCAGTGAAAAAAGTTCAAAAATCCGTTCCAACCCCCTTGCAATTTCGGTCGAAATGTGATATACTATATGTAGATGATTTTTCTGTTCAAAGAAAATTTACATCTAAATCTTCAAAAAGGGGTTGACAAAGTTATGACCATGCGGTATAATGCTCATGTACGGTAAGGAAGCAAGCAACCGAAAACAAGAGATAGACCGCCAGCACTACACTATTCCGAACCAAAGACCAAAAGATAAGCATTGTGGGAAAATCTAAACTTTTGGATTTTCCTACAATGCCAACTACGGCGGAATCCCTCCCACTCCTTATATCTTTCTGTATACATTGAATTTGTATTTAGTAAAATGCAGACAACACCACGGATCGGCTTTTGGTTGGACAATTCCAACCAAACACCACAGCAGACAGCAGAAAACATTCTGAACGCTAGGAAGCCGGTATGATTGTTACATATAAGGGGAAGAAAAATTTCTTTTAGGTACTTGCTTTCCTAAAACTGATGTGATACAATGATTTAATCCAGAAAAGGAGTAAAAAATATGCGGCAAGGTATTCTTAAATAAAACTATAATCAAATAGTGGGAACAAAGGATTATGATAGCTCCTTTTGTAGGGGCTTAGTTTTTTGTACCCAATTTAAGAATACTTTTGCCTTATCAATTTTGACATATCCCCAAAAACAGCAATCACAAACAGGTGTATGCTGTATATGTGTATGTCCGCAACTTATAATCCCCAGTGGTAAAAGTATTTTAC
>NZ_ADKM02000061.1 GCF_000178155.2 Hominimerdicola alba 8 | reverse complement strand
ACTTTTACCGTCCGTTCTTTTATCTTCGTCCTCGGCACATAGATCCAACCGCCCTGATACTGTGCGATGCGGTTCTTGATCGTTTCAGTCTCATAAAACCACCCAAGCGTTTTCGCTCTGGTCATCTTCGCTCTCGGATTGCGTTCCTTCTGCTCCGCAAGCATAAATTTCAGGTCGATCTTGTGGTCGGGATTATACTCGACAAGCACACCGAAATCGGCGCACTTCCGCAGGAAATCATCGAAGTCCTCGCTCTCTTTTATGACTTGATGGCTAAAATTGGTCATCTGCGCTTCTGTTATATGATCTCAAAATGGTTCTTCCTGCATCGTATCAGTCCGTCCCTCTGCATCTTGCTCAATTCATTTGATAGCACAGAGCGTTCCACATTGAGATAGTCCGCAAGCTGCTGACGGTCAAAGGGTATATCAAACTCACGGGAATGCTTCTGAACCGATACGGTATTAAGATACGCCATAATACGTCCGCGCACCTGTCTCGGGGCAGTATGAAAGCTCCGGCTCGACAGGTGCAGATTTTTTCTTGTGGTGATAGTGAGAAGATTTGCAAGAAGTCTCGCCCTTATCGTATCGTTGAGGTCAGCGAGCGACTTCATGCTCAGAAACACGATACTGCAATCCTCGGCAGCACATACATCAACAAGCATCGGCACATCGGGCAGGAGTGCATAGCTTTCTGCAAAGAACTGTCCCTTACCTACAAGGTTGAGTATCGTGCGGTTTCCCCACATATCATTGCTTTCAATCGTAACGCCGCCTGCCGTGACAAAGCAGAGCTTATCGGTGATCTCTCCCGAAGAAAAAATCATCGTACCTTTCTTATAATTCTTTTCGGCTGCATTAAGGGCTTTCATAAGCTCAGCTATTTCGGTATCATCAAAGCCCTTGAACAGTATCGAATTATGCAAAACTGAAATATCCATATTTTCTCCCAAAATGTTGTAATTACAACATACTTTCTCCTTTGATTATACTATAATGGATACAGAAAGTCAAGGAGGTATGGCTATGATACGGAAAATAATTGAGATAGACGAAGAAAAATGCAACGGCTGCGGTCTGTGTGCTAAGGCTTGCCATGAGGGAGCGATCGCTATTGTGAACGGCAAGGCTAAGCTCATGCGTGATGATTTCTGCGATGGCTTCGGTGACTGTCTCCCTGCCTGTCCTATGGACGCTATCCACTTCACCAAGCGTGAAGCGGCGGCTTATGATGAAAAGGCGGTGAAAGAAAACAAGCAGAAAAAGTCCGCTTGCAGCGGTTTCACCTGTCCGGGTTCTGCATTGCAGAGCTTTACACCAAAGGAAGATGACAGCAATGTTAGTGTTCCAAGCTGTCTGAGACAATTCCCGATACAGATAAAGCTCCTGCCCACAAATGCACCTTATTTCAACGGTGCTGATCTGCTTATCGCTGCCGATTGCACAGCTTACGCCTACGGGAACTTCCACCATGATTTTATCCGTGGGAAGATTACGCTCATCGGCTGTCCGAAGCTCGATGCTGTTGATTACTCCGAAAGGCTGACAGAGATATTCCGTAATAACGATATAAAGAGCATCACTCTCACAAGAATGACCGTACCATGCTGTGGAGGTATGGAGTATGCGATAAAACGTGCGATAGAAGCAAGCGGTAAGGATATTCCGCTTGAAGTTGCAGTCATTTCGCCGGACGGCAGTATCGTTGAGATAAGAAAATAATGGAGGAATATATCATGGAACAGAAAATGTTTTGCTATCAGTGTCAGGAAACAGCAGGCTGTAAGGGTTGTACCGCTTGCGGTGTCTGCGGTAAACAGCCTGAAGTCGCAGCAATGCAGGACTTGCTTGTGTACGTTACAAAGGGATTGTCTGCGGTGACAACTCAGCTCCGTGCAGAGGGAAAGACTGTCGATAAGACTGTTAATCATCTTATCAGCGTGAACCTGTTTATCACGATCACCAATGCAAATTTTGATCTCGACAGCATTACCGCTAAGGTTACTGAAACACTTGCAGTCAAAGAAGAATTGCTCGGACAGGTGCAGAATAAAGAATCACTCCCCGAAGCAGCTCTTTGGAATGGTTCGGACTATACCGAGAAAGCAAAGACTGTCGGCGTACTTGCAACAGAGAATGAGGATATACGCTCTCTGCGTGAGCTGATAACCTACGGTCTGAAAGGACTTGCGGCATATACAAAACACGCAAACGCTTTGCTGAATGATGATGAGGAGCTTGATGCTTTCTTACAGTCGGCTCTTGCTAAAACACTTGATGACAGTCTGTCGGTCGATGACCTTGGGGCTCTCACGCTGGAAGTCGGCAAGTACGGCGTTCAGGGTATGGCTGACCTTGATGCTGCAAATACTACAGCATACGGCAATCCTGAGATCACAAGCGTTGACATAGGCGTGAGAAATAATCCGGGAATACTGATCTCAGGTCACGATCTGAAAGACCTTGAAATGCTCCTTGAGCAGACAAAGGATACGGGCGTTGATGTTTATACGCACTCGGAAATGCTACCTGCGCATTATTATCCGTTCTTCAAAAAGTATCCGCATTTCGCAGGAAACTACGGCAATGCGTGGTGGAAGCAGAAAGAGGAATTTGAGAGCTTCAACGGTCCGGTGCTGATGACCACAAACTGCATCGTTCCGCCGAAGGACAGCTACAAGGACAGACTTTGGACAACAGGTGCCGCAGGATATCCGGGCTGTAAGCATATTGACGCACCCTACGGCGAAGTAAAGGATTTCTCGCCGATCATCGAACAAGCGAAGAAATGTCCTCCGCCTACCGAGATCGAAACCGGCTCTATTATCGGCGGCTTTGCCCATGAACAGGTATTTGCACTTGCCGATACAGTTGTAGAAGCTGTAAAATCGGGGGCTATCCGCAAATTCGTAGTCATGGCAGGCTGTGACGGCAGAGCGAAGTCCAGAAGCTACTATCGGGAATTTGCTGAGAAGCTGCCTAAAGACACGGTGATCCTTACCGCAGGCTGTGCAAAGTATAAGTATAACAAGCTCAATTTAGGCGACATCGGCGGTATTCCGAGAGTTCTCGATGCCGGACAGTGCAATGATTCTTATTCTTTGGCGCTTATCGCTCTGAAGCTGAAAGAGGTATTCGGGCTTGATGATG